>NZ_JBKGFV010000003.1:0-807666 GCF_046559655.1 Fontibacillus forbon
CCCAGTGTGGCCGTTCACCCTCTCAGGTCGGCTACGCATCGTCGCCTTGGTGAGCCGTTACCCCACCAACTAGCTAATGCGCCGCAGGCCCATCCGTAAGTGACAGATTGCTCCGCCTTTCATTATCCCGCCATGCGGCAAAATAAATTATCCGGTATTAGCTACCGTTTCCGGTAGTTATCCCAGTCTTACGGGCAGGTTGCCTACGTGTTACTCACCCGTCCGCCGCTAACCAACGGATTCCCGAAGGAATCCGTTAGTCCGCTCGACTTGCATGTATTAGGCACGCCGCCAGCGTTCGTCCTGAGCCAGGATCAAACTCTCCAATAAAGATGGAAGGATCTACTCTCCTGAAAGGGAGTGGCTTTCCATCAAAGTGTTTGACTTGCTCATTTTGAAACTGACGAGAAAATTAATTCTCATTTTAATACTCACTCGTTGTTCAGTTTTCAAAGATCAACTTCATTTTCGGGTTGCCGTTGTTTCAGCGGCAACTCTTATAATATATCACTTACTGCGGAATCTTGCAAGTCTTTTTTCAAAAAACTTTTTCATCAAGATTTTAAATCTCGAACTGCCTTCCGCAGCAGCGAATATTAATATACCCCATAACCAACCTAAAAAGCAACCCTAGGAAAGAACTTCCTCAATATGCAGATGTCTTGCCTGCACGAGATTGACGATTTCACCCTGTACTGAAACCATGGGACGCGTTGGATACTGACGGTCGGAAAAGACGATTTCTCCCACGCTATCGTTGCTGAGACGTACCCGCATGCCATTGTGAAACTGGGTCACTTTTTCCACAAACGTTTGGACAATCCCCGGATCAAGCTTGCCGAAGGCTTCCGATTTGATTTGCTCAAGAACCAGATAAGGAGACTGTGCCTTGCGATATCTCCGGTTTAAAGTCATTGCATGAAAAATATCGGCAACAGCTACAATTTTAGCATAGACATGAATTTTGTCTCCGCTTAGGCGGAATGGATAGCCTGTACCGTCCATTTTTTCATGATGCTGCAGTGCCGTAAGTCTTACACCCTCATTAATGGCTGAAGTTTTACGGAGTTGCTGATAACCGTAAGTGGTATGCATCCGCATTTCTTCCGACTCATCATCCGTCAAAAGGCCCGGTTTGTAGAGGATTCCCGGATCTATTTTTGTATTGCCGATATCGTGAAGCAAGCCCGCAAACGCCACCTGCATCCAGTCTTTTTGCGGCAGGCCGTACCACTTTGCAATCTGATAGGAAGTTAGTGAAGACAAAATAGCATTATGGAACAAATAATCATATTCATTCATATTACGGGGAACGAAAGTGAGTATATTAAAGTGTTTCAACTGCTTGATCAATGCTTCTAATTGATGGCGCAGTTCATAGATCGGGAGTTCGGAAGCCAGAACCGATTGGAATGCGCTTTTCGTCAAATGCAGCATCCGGTCATACTCTTTGTAAAGAGGGCCGGCAGGCGATTGTTCGCTTTCATATTGAATCACTACTGCAGCAGCCGCATTAACGCCCCGTCCCGACTTTCCGGCAGATTCGAGGGCATCTACGGATTCCTCCCGCCCTTTGGATTGCGTCTCCTCGATTTCTACCTGTTGGACCATAAATGCGCGTAATATATCTAAATCTCTGGGCAGCAACACTTTTCCTTTATGCAGCAAAAGACTGCCCAAGGGAGTATGTACATGATTGACAATTTTCAACCCGGGTTTAAGTTCCAATACAGGGACACTAGCCATAATTCACTCTCGCTCCTCAATCTTCCAATGTTTAGGGTAGGTGCCCTATCTAGTGAAATAGTACTACATAATGTCATTATATTACGAGACCACCTGCCCAACAATCCTTTTTGCAACCCATAATATATTGAATTTTAAAAAAACCGGACCTCCTAAAAAGGAAGTCCGGTTTAATCGTGTTTTCTTATTCTTCTAAACCCTCAGGTCCTTGTTCTGCCACTTCTTGCGCATTCGTATCACTGCCCTCGGAGGAGGCTTGTACTACCTCTCCGTCTCCATCCAGTGATTCTTCTTCCGGTTCTTCCTCCGTCTTATCCGAGCGGCAAACCGTAGCTACAGAATCATCCTCACGGATATTAATCAGTTTTACGCCCTGCGTATTCCGGCCCATGGTCGAAATACCCTCCATGCTCGTCCGGATCAGGGTACCGCTAGAAGTAATGATCATAAGATCCTCTTCGTCTTTAACGACTTTCAGACCGACTACAGGGCCGTTCTTTTCCGTTACATTGATCGTCTTAATCCCTTTACCGCCCCGGCTTTGGATCCGGTATTCCGAGGCCGGTGTCCGTTTGCCGTAACCGTTGGTCGTAACAATGAGAATATCCTGTTCAGGTACAATGACATCCATACCGATCAATTGATCCTCATCGTCCAGCGTAATGCCTTTGACCCCGGTAGCCGCTCTACCCATGGAACGTACGTCGCTCTCAGGGAAGCGGATGGACATGCCTTGGGCCGTCCCCATAATGACCTCTTGATGGCCATCCGTGAGTTTGACATCGATCAGGATATCATCCTCGCGCAGATTTACGGCGATCAGCCCACCCTTACGGATATTGATGTAGTCTTCGATCGGCGTTTTCTTCACGACCCCTGAACGGGTAGCAAAGAACAGATACTTATCTTCATCGAAACGCTCGACCGGAATGACCGCATTGACGGTTTCCCCTTGCTCAATCTGAATCAGATTGATAATCGGAGTCCCCCGCGCTGTCCGGCCAAGCTCAGGAATCTCATAAGCTTTAAGCCGGTAGGCTTTACCGCGGTCGGTAAAGAACATGAGGTAGTGGTGCGAGTTCGTTACGAACAGATGCTCCACGAAATCATTGTCCTTGGTATCCATCCCGACAACGCCCCGTCCCCCGCGTTTTTGGCTGCGGTAAGTGGTCAAAGGCAAGCGCTTGATGTATCCGGTATGAGTGATCGTAATAACGACCTCTTCCTGCGGAATCAAGTCTTCGTCCAGAATGGCTTCTTCTCCGACCATAATTTCGGTCCGACGCTCATCGGAGAACCGGTCACGGATCTCTTGAAGCTCCTCGCTGATGATTTGCAGAACGAGTGCTTCATTAGCCAAAATCTCACGGTATTCCGCGATCTTTTGCATCAGCTCCTGGTACTCGTTCTCAATCTTCTCGCGTTCCAAACCGGTCAGACGTTGCAGACGCATGTCCAGAATCGCCTGGGCTTGCTCTTGGCTCAGCCCGAAGCGTTCCATCAACCCGGTCCGGGCGCTGTCCGTCGTTTGCGATCCGCGAATAAGCGCGATTACTTCGTCCAGATGATCGAGCGCAATACGCAATCCTTCCAGGATATGTGCGCGGGCTTCCGCTTTTTTCAATTCAAATTCCGTCCGGCGACGAATAACTTCAATCTGGTGCTGCAAATAATGATGAAGAACTTCCTTGATCGTCAGAATCTTCGGCTCATTATTAACGATCGCCAGCATATTGATGCCGAACGTGCTTTGCAGCGCCGTATGCTTAAACAAATTGTTCAGCACGATGTTAGGGTTCACGTCCCGGCGCAGTTCGATCACTACGCGCATACCGTTCCGGTCGGATTCGTCCCGCAAATCCGTAATGCCGTCGATTCTTTTCTCGCGGACCAGTTCGGCGATCTTTTCCACCAAACGCGCTTTGTTGACCTGATAAGGGAGCTCGTCCACAATAATCCGGGCCTTGTTGTTATTCTCCTCGATCGTCGTTTTAGCACGCATTGTAATGGAGCCGCGCCCTGTCGTATAAGCTTGACGTATTCCCGAACGCCCGATGATGTAACCCGCCGTAGGGAAATCCGGGCCTTTGATATATTCCATCAAATCCAGCGAATCCAGATCAGGATTGGCAATCAAAGCCTGAACCCCGTCAATGACTTCGCCCAAATTATGCGGCGGAATATTGGTCGCCATCCCGACCGCGATCCCTGAAACCCCGTTGACCAGCAGATTTGGATAACGTGCCGGAAGTACAATAGGTTCCTTCTCTTCGCCGTCGTAGTTCGGCATGAAATCTACCGTTTCTTTATTGATATCGCGCAGCATTTCCATAGCAATCTTGGAAAGGCGTGCTTCCGTATAACGCATCGCTGCGGCGAAATCGCCGTCAATCGACCCGAAATTACCATGACCGTCGACAAGCATATAACGCATGGAAAAATCCTGTGCCATCCGCACCATCGTTTCATAAACCGCAGAATCACCATGAGGGTGATACTTACCGATGACTTCGCCGACGATTCTCGCCGATTTCTTAAACGGCTTATCAGGATGCATGCCAAGCTCGTTCATAGCGTACAAAATACGCCGATGCACGGGCTTCAGTCCATCCCTTACGTCTGGCAAAGCACGGCTGACAATAATACTCATGGCGTAATCCATAAAGGATTCGCGCATTTCCACATTAATGTCCCGGTCTATAATTTGCGAAAATTTTTCTTCCGCCATGCTGGACCTCCTTCAATAATCTATCCAAGTGCCTATGTAAACGGGATAGAATTCTGAAAAAACCAAGTTGATTCCCCGAAAAACCGCTATGATTCATTATATTACTTTCACAAATCATGCACAATTAAACATATGGGTTTCGGTCCCCATTTACAGCAGGCACAAAATAAAATGGGGATGTGTCCATTCCCATTGCATCCACTCTTCATACACTACAAATATAGGCATTTTGAGAGGTTGTTCCAAAAAAGATTCAAAAAACTTATAAAATCCCCATATCTTATAATTATACCATTGTTTATCTCTTCTGTCCTATGTTTTTCATGCCTGAAACAATAGCAGCCCGGGGTGATGGAAAGGAAGGATTCTCAGTTGGCGATTCAGCGCATTGCGAGCAAATGGGAAAAAACGGTCATTCTAAAACAAAAGGAGCTGATCCGCACCTACATTCCCGAAACGCGAAAATATACGTTCGAACATTTGAAAGATATGATTGATAATCACGGACTGGTCTACGTCAAACCGGACCGGGGAACATACGGTAACGGGGTCATGAGCATTGAGCCTTGGAACGATGAATTAGAACCGGAAAGCCCAGTTC
The DNA here is from genome assembly GCF_046559655.1 of Fontibacillus forbon. Taxonomy (NCBI): domain Bacteria; kingdom Bacillati; phylum Bacillota; class Bacilli; order Caryophanales; family Paenibacillaceae; genus Fontibacillus; species Fontibacillus forbon. The sequence goes on from NZ_JBKGFV010000003.1 coordinate 5,076, forward strand.
AATATAAGCTCCGCTTCGGAATTCAAAGTGAACTGTATTCTACGCTAGAAGACCTGCACGCGGCCATATTGGAGAGGATCGGCAAGAAATTTTTCCTGATTCAAAAAGGAATCCATCTGCTGACCTTTCGCCGCCGCAAATTCGATATTCGCGCACTAGTACAGAAGACGCCGCAAAAAACTTGGGAAACGACAGGCTTTATCGGTCGCGTGGCCGCACAGCAAAAAATCATTACCAACTATCACGGCGGCGGCTCGGTCATGCCCATCGAAGATTTGCTCAGCCCGTATCTTGAACCCAAAGAATATCTGCAGATGTATAAAGAGATGAAGCAGGTAGGCGTTCTCGCAGCGTCCCAGCTAACCCGAAAGTTTCCCAACCTCAAAGAAATCGGTCTTGATATCGCTATAGACGAGCAGTTTAATATCTGGATTTTGGAAGTAAACACCCTTCCCGCGCTTTTTCCCTTTAAGAAACTGCAAAACAAGGATATTTATAAAAAAATCCACCGTTACGCGGTCGCCTACGGCAGATTAAAGAAATAGACGAAGGACCGCATCATTCGCAGATCAAAAAAACCCCGCCATTCGGCGAGGTTTTCTTAATAGTCTTTGATTTAGATATCCAAATTTTTTACGGTTCTGGCATGCTCGTGAATAAAGTCGCGCCGCGGCTCAACATTATCACCCATCAACGTATCGAAAATCGCATCCGCCTGAATGGCGTCGGAAATCGATACCTGCTGCATGGTCCGGCTTTCGGGATCCATCGTGGTCTCCCATAGCTGATCGGGATTCATTTCCCCGAGACCTTTATACCGCTGTACGTTGAATTTGGCGTTTTCTCCGAATTCGGCGATAATTTCGTCGCGCTCTTTCTCGGAACCGGCGTATCGAACCACCTTGTTCCGCTCCACTTTAAAGAGCGGCGGCTGAGCGATGTAGATGTATCCGGCTTCGATGATCTTCCGCATGTAGCGGAAGAAGAACGTCAGCAACAGAGTACGAATGTGCGCGCCGTCGACGTCGGCATCGGTCATAATAATGACCTTATGATAACGGGCTTTGGCAATGTCAAACTCTTCACCGATCCCGGTGCCGAGCGCGGTAACGATCGCCCGGATTTCCGCGTTGCCGAGAATCCGGTCCAAGCGCGCCTTTTCCACGTTCAGGATTTTACCCCGCAGCGGCAAAATCGCCTGGAAGTGACGATCCCGGCCCTGCTTGGCCGATCCGCCTGCGGAGTCGCCTTCGACGATGTACAGCTCACTTATGGATGCATCCTTGGAGGAGCAATCCGCCAGCTTGCCCGGCAAGGCGCTGACTTCCAGCGCACTCTTACGACGGGTCAACTCGCGTGCTTTACGCGCCGCTTCCCGTGCACGGGAGGCTTGCAACCCTTTCTCCAATACCCGACGGGCAACCGAAGGATTTTCCTCCATGAATTCCTGGAGCTTCTCCGCGAATAAGGATTCCACGATCCCGCGCACTTCGCTGTTGCCGAGCTTCGTCTTCGTTTGTCCTTCAAACTGCGGCTCAGGAATTTTGACGGAAATGATCGCAGTCAAGCCTTCACGCACATCATCTCCGGTCAGATTGGAGTCGTTTTCTTTAATCAAGCCGTTCTTGCGCGCATAATCGTTAATAATCCGCGTCAATGCGCTCTTGAAGCCGGACTCATGAGAGCCGCCTTCATGCGTGTTGATGTTATTGGCAAACGAAAAAATGTTTTCCGTATAGCTGTCGTTGTATTGCAGCGCAATTTCAACCTGAATCATTTCGCGTGCGCCTTCCACATAGATCGGCGTTTCATGAAGAACTTCCTTGTTCTGATTCAGGAATTTGACGTATTCCATGATGCCGCCCTCGTAATGGAACGAGTCGGAGGCACCTGTCCGTTCATCGGTCAAAGATATATTGATCCCCTTGTTCAAAAACGCCAACTCACGAATCCGGGTCAACAGGATATTGTAATCAAAAACGGTCGTTTCCGTAAAAATCTCCGGATCCGGATGAAATGTTGTCTTTGTTCCGGTGATGTCGGAATCGCCTACTTGCTTAACGTCATATTGCGGAGCCCCGCGATGGTACTCTTGCTGATAAGTGTGGCCATCCCGGTTAACCTGAACGACGACTTTTTCGGAGAGGGCGTTAACAACCGATACGCCTACCCCGTGCAGACCCCCGGACACTTTGTATCCGCCACCGCCGAATTTCCCCCCGGCATGAAGCACGGTCATAACGACTTCCAGGGTCGATTTTTTTAGTTTCGTATTTTCGCCGACCGGAATTCCGCGTCCGTTGTCAACGACGGTTACACTGTTATCTTCGTGGACGGTAACATCAATTTTGTTCGCATAGCCGGCCAAAGCTTCGTCAATACTGTTGTCGACGACTTCCCAGACCAAATGGTGCAGACCACGGGCACTGGTGGAACCGATGTACATCCCGGGGCGTTTGCGAACCGCCTCTAAACCTTCCAGTACCTGTATCTGACTCTCATCATACGATTGCTCGTTCATAGACAATGCCTTCACCTACTTCTATAGATTCTATGACAATGGATTACACCATAGATTGAATGTTCGTCTTCTTCTTCAGCGTCGCGGAGGAAATCGGCGAATAGTACACCGTATTCTTGGTCACTACAATCGATTTCGGCTCTTCTTCTCCGATCCGCATCACTTGCTTTTCTTTGATAGCGTGACTTACGAATTGCTTGGAAATTTTGGACGATTTCTCAATCGAAATATCGAAAATCGCCACAAGTTCCGAAGAGAGAATCACCTTCTCCCCGCCCAAATGAATGTACATCGCCTTCCCCCGTTCTACTTCTGGACTCGTCCTTCTTGAACATGAAAAATGCTGGCGTCCTGAAGACGGCTGGCATTAAGACTTTCAATCCCCGTAGCCGTGATGAACGTCTGCACTTTGCTTTGAAACGTTTCGATCAATTGAGTCTGGCGGTACGGATCCAATTCGGACAATACGTCATCAAGAAGCAAAATGGGATATTCCCCGATCTCCTCGTGGATCAGCTCGATTTCCGCCAGTTTAAGTGATAACGCCGTTGTCCGCTGTTGGCCCTGGGAACCGAAACTTTGCGCTTCATTCCCGTTGATATGAAAAGCCAAATCATCGCGATGAGGGCCCGAAAGGGTCATCCCGCGGCGGATTTCCTGATCTTTCGTTTGTGATAACTTTATCATAAATTGCTCCAATAAGACAGCTTCATCTTCTTCGTCGGCCTCGCCGAAGGACGGAAGATAGGATAATTTCAGGTTTTCGCCGCCTCCGGTGATGCCTTCATGAATCTGCTGGGTCCATTTTTGCAGTTTTCTTATAAATTGTTTCCTTTTCTTGATGATTTTAACACCGTGCTCTACGAGTTGCGCATTCCAGACCTCCAGCATCGTCCCGCTGTCCTTGCTTGTGCCCCAGGCTTGTTTGAGCAGGTTGTTACGCTGGACCAACACCTTTTGATACTGCTGAAGGTGAAACAGGTAGCTTGGCTGTACCTGGCCGATTTCCATATCAAGAAAACGCCGCCGGACTCCCGGCGTGCCTTTGACGATCTCCAAATCCTCGGGTGCGAACATGACGGCATTCAACACTCCGACAAAATCGCTCAGCTTCCGCTGCTCCAGACCGTTCAACTTCGCCCGCTTTCCTTGGTGGGAAAAACGCAGCTCAAGACCGACGGATCCGTACTTTCGTTCCACCTCTGCGGCCACCGTGGCATGATCGCTGCCGAAGGAAATCAATTCCTTATCCTTGGACGTACGGTGAGACTTGGTCAGCGCAAGCACCAGCAACGCCTCCAGCAGATTCGTCTTGCCTTGAGCATTTCGCCCGATCATCAGATTAACGCTCCCGAAGGAATCCAGCGACAGTGTTTCATAATTCCGGTAGTTCATGAGTGATAATGATTTAACAAACACGTTATCCCAGGCCCTCCTCGTTTCCCCCCGTCGTCCAGGTTCAGGGAGCCTTTACTCCTCGCCGCGCTCTACTTGAAAAGAACCGCAATCGGCCACTTCAATCAGGTCCCCGGGATACAGCTTCCGTCCCCGGCGTTCTTCCGGCTCCTGATTGACCTTTACGGCTCCCTCTTGCAGCAAAGCTTTGGCCATGCCTCCCGTAGAAACGCAATCGGCCAACTTCAAAAATTGATCCAGTTTAATATATTCACTGGAAATTCTAACGGTTTTCATAAATCTACCTCGCTTAGTTAGTTGTTCTGTAAGGCAGAATCAGGTAGAGGCTTTGCGTGTCGTCGATCGGCTTGATGATAATCGGGCTCATCGCTCCGGTAAAGCCGATGTGTAACTGCTCGCTCTCCACCACTTTTAATACATCGAGCATATATTTTGAGTTAAACGAAATCCGCAGCGGATCGCCCGTAAATTGAGCCAATTCCAGTTGCTCGGTAACTTTTCCCAATTCGGACGAACTGGATGAAATTTCGATCGTTCCGTCTTCCATGGTCTGCAAACGCACGATATTCGTCTTTTCCTCACGGGACAGCAAATAAGCGCGGTCAATCGATTCGCTTAATTTTTTCGTGTCCAAAACAAGTTCTGTTTTGTAGCTTGTCGGAATAATCTTGGAAGTATCCGGATAAGTCCCGTCCAAAATCCGGGAATAGAACAACACCCGGTCAATTTTAAACAATACCTGATTATCCGCCACGACAATATCCACTCGCGTGTTTTGGTCGGGAATGATTTTACTAAGCTCGTTCAGCGTTTTGCCGGAAATAACAATATTGCTAAAGCGTACGCCTTCGGCATCGTCAAGTTCAGCTATGCGGCTTGCCAGACGATGGCGGTCGGTCGCGACGAATTTGAATTGGTTATCGTTCAAATTCCATAATACCCCCGTTAAAATAGGCGAGTTTTCATTGGAGGATATGGAGAACGCCGTTTGTTTCACCATATTTTTCAGCAGATCGCCTGGAATGGAAATGACCTGGTTCTCTTCAATGCTTGGAAGCACCGGGAATTCCTCCGGATCCAAGCCGACCATCTGGATATCGGTAGAGCCGGAACGGATTTGCGTTTTGAACCCGTCCAGCACCTCCATCTCGATTTCGTTGGAAGGGAGCTTTTTGATAATTTCCACAAAAAATTTCGCCGGGAGCACAACGCTACCAGGGCGTTCTACTTGCACGATTTGTTTGTCTTGATCCTCAGCAGGAATAAACGCTTGAATGGAAATGTCGGTATCGCTTGCGGTCAGCGTCATCCCCTGAAAGTTAACTTCCAGCTTGATCCCCGTCAAAATAGGGATGGTAGTCCGGCTGGAGATGGCCTTGGCCACATATTGGATGGATTCGTTCAAATCATGCTTTAAAACGCGGATTTTCATAAATTCAACTCCTAAAAGTTTTATGAAGCATAGCCTCTATGCTTGGTTATGAAGCCTTCGCTTCTTAGTTATCTCTTCGTAAATAAACTCACTTCGAAATTCGAAAAATGTCATAATTCATCTCAAACTGCATAAACTTGATTTTAGCAACCAAATGCATTCGGGCGTTCCTCGTACCTATCTATTGTAACCGCAAATGAACCGTTAAGCATGCCCTGAATTTCGATTTTTTTCCAAGGCGGCATAGCCGCTATTTAGGATGATGTATATCTTTAAAATATATAGAAGAAGTAGTAGGGGCCCTGAATATGTGGATAACGCACCGTAATATATGAAATGAAGCCTATCCACATGTGAATATAATGTGCATAGGCTTATAGCTTATTCAGGATGAGTTTTTAATTTTCTCCGTGATATTGTTGATAACTTTATAGAGATCCTGGTCGGCTTTGAGCTGCTGGGTTATTTTTTCGTGGGCATGAATGACTGTGGTATGGTCACGGCCTCCGAAGGCATCCCCGATCTTGGGCAGCGAGAAATCGGTCAGCTCCCGCGATAAATACATGGCGATTTGGCGGGGGAAGGCGATGGCCTTCGTGCGCTTGCGCGCTTTGAAATCCTCAAGCCTCAGATTATAGTACTCTCCGACCTTTTGCTGGATGTCCTGAATGGTGATCATCTTGGGACGGCTGGAAGGAATGATGTCCTTCAGCGCTTCGGCGGCCAGATGCGTCGTAATATCCTGGTTAATGAGGGAGGAATAAGCGACGACACGGATAAGGGCGCCCTCAAGCTCCCGGATGTTGGTATCGATTTGGTTGGCGATATACATCATCGCTTCGTTCGGGATGTCCAGGTTCTCCGCTTTGGCCTTCTTGCGGAGGATGGCGATCCGGGTTTCCAGATCCGGAGGTTGAATGTCCGTGATCAAGCCCCACTCAAACCGCGACCTGAGCCGTTCTTCCAGCGTCGGTATTTCTTTTGGCGGCCGGTCACTGGAAATGATGATTTGCTTGCGTTCCTCATGAAGCGCGTTAAACGTATGGAAAAATTCTTCCTGGGTCGACTCCTTGCCGGCGATAAACTGAATGTCGTCAATCAGCAGGATGTCGATGTTCCGGTATTTGTTGCGGAAGCTTTCCGCCCGGTTGTCCCGGATCGAATTGATGAATTCGTTCGTGAATTTCTCGGAAGAAATGTAGACGACCTTGCTGCTGGGGCTATGTTCCAGGATGTAATGGCCGATGGCGTGCATCAAGTGCGTTTTGCCGAGACCGACGCCTCCGTACAGGAATAGCGGATTATAGGCCCGGGCCGGTGCTTCAGCTACAGCGAGTGAGGCTGCGTGAGCAAACCGGTTGCCTGAACCGATGACGAACGTATCGAACGTATATTTCGGGTTAAGCATATTGGAAACGCTTTCCTCTGCTTGGACGGGTGCAGGGGGCTCCTTATATACCTGAGTCTGTTCAGGCACGGAGGATTCCTCAATCACGAAGGAAACGTCGACTTGTTTGCCCAGATACTCATAAACGGTGGTGGCTACCAGTTTCGTATAACGGCTTTCCAACCATTCTACGGCAAACGTGGTCGGTGCGGAAATGACGATCGAGCGATCGCTTAGCGAAACGATTTTGGTCGCTTTAAACCAGGTATCGAAACTGGGTTTGCTGAGTTTGGTGTTGATGATGGATAAAATATGCTGCCATATATCGGAGGTATGGCTATCCACAGCGGTCACTCCTTTTAAATCTTCCAATTGTGGCATGAGCCATACAGAAAGGGGTCGAAAAAACATAAATAATGGGGAAAATTATCCCCATAAGTCAGAAAAGTGGAATCATTATAAACAAGAATAAATTCGAATTGTTCACAATGTTATCCACAGGCTGTTAATAATTTTGATGTTAAACTTAGATATTCACAACAAAAGCAATATAATCATAGCAAAAGAAGCCTTATTTTTCAATGCACTGCATGATTTTATCCACAAATTCAATAACTTGTGTATAATTTTAACCCACACCACTACATATTGTTTATAATATGTTTAAAATTCGACAGGATCCGAGATTTTATTGAAAAAATTATGCACAGGATGTTATATGTCCAAAAGTTGGCTTGCGAAGAATTTGTGAATATCGAAAAAGAGGGCTGCCCGGTTAAGCAACACAATATTGCTTATGGGCAGCCCTCTTCATATAGAAAAATCAGTGGCGGTTACTCCGCGGGCAAATTCCGCTGGAATTTGGCAATCGCTTCATAGTCTTCCTCCAGCTTGCGGGAAATGCGGATGTAAATGGGGAGGAGTTCTTTATAAATGGCAGCATGCTCTTTGATAGGGGTGTGTTCAAACGTGCCGCCGACCATGCTTGAAACTACGTCAAAAGAGTCGATTTTGCCGAGCGCATATAATCCGAGTACGACGGCGCCGAGACAGGAGCTCTCGAAACTTTCGGGAATTACGACCTCTTGATCGAAAATGTCCGCCAGCATCTGCCGCCACAGCGGAGAACGCGCGAATCCGCCTGTGGCCTGGATTTTTTGGGGCCGGCCGATCTGTTCTTCCATAGCAAGCAGTACGGTATATAAGTTATAAATGACGCCTTCCAGCACGGAGCGTATCATGTGTTCCTTCTGGTGATGCAGGGTCAGGCCGAAAAAGGAGCCACGGGCGTTCGGATTCCACAAGGGAGCCCGCTCTCCGGCCAAATAGGGGTGAAATAAGAGTCCATCCGAACCGGGGCGTACCTTTTCACCGATTTTGGTCAAAACGTCGTAGGGGCTAATCCCAAGGCGCTTAGCCGTTTCGACTTCCGAAGCGGCGAATTCGTCGCGTACCCAACGGAAAATAACGCCGCCATTGTTGACCGGACCGCCGATGACCCAATGCTTCTCCGTCAGCGCGTAGCAGAAGATACGGCCTTTCGGGTCGGTTTTCGGACGGTCGACCACCGTGCGGATCGCTCCGCTCGTTCCGATCGTGACCGCTACGACCCCCGGATCAATGGCGTTGACGCCAAGATTGGAAAGTACGCCGTCGCTGGCGCCGATGACGAACGGGGTGGAGGCACGAAGCCCCATTTGATCCGCATATTTGCCGGAGAGTCCCTTCATAATATGCGTGGTTGGCACCAGGGTGGATAACTGGTCCGGCGTTATGCCGGCGATCTTCAGCGCATCTTCGTCCCAGTCGAGGTTCTCCAGGTTCATCAGGCCGGTACAAGAAGCGATGGAATGATCCACGACGTATTCTCCGAACAATTTGGCAAAGACGTATTCTTTAATAGAAATAAACTTACTCGCTTTATTAAAAACTTCGGGCATATCATGGCGTAGCCAAAGCAACTTGGACAGGGGGGACATCGGGTGGATCGGGGTGCCGGTGCGCAAATAAATTTCATGTCCGCCCAGCTCATTTTTCAATTTTTCCGACCATTCCACGCTTCGATTGTCCGCCCAGGTAAGACACCGCATCAAAGGCTTCCCGTCCCGGTCGATGGGGATGACGCTATGCATCGCCGTACTGAAGGAGACGAGCATGATGTGGTCCGGAGCAACCTTGCTCTGATCCATCACGTGGCGGACGGCGGCCAGCATCGCGACGAAAATCTCTTCCGGATCCTGTTCAGCTACATCAGCCGTAGGGGTATATAACGGATAACCCTCGTTTGCCGTCGCAACAATGTTGCCGTTCTCTTCAAACAATACGGCCTTGGTACTGGTCGTTCCTATATCAATTCCGATCATATAAGAAATTTGTTCCATCAGATTAACCTTCTCTCCCTGAAAATTTCTGTTTGATTAAAAGACACTGATGAGAAGTATCAGCGCCAAGCCTACGACGGATAGGATCGTTTCCATCACCGTCCAGGACTTTAATGTTTGCGGGACCGTCATATTGAAAAATTCTTTTACCATCCAGAACCCGGCATCGTTCACGTGAGACAAAACAATGGAACCCGCTCCGGTAGCGAGTACGACGAGCTCTACGTTGGCGCCGGGAGTGAGGGCCAGCACGGGCGCTACGATGCCGGCAGCGGTCGTCATGGCGACGGTAGCCGAACCGGTGGCGACCCGAATCAAGGCGGCGACGAACCAGGCAAACAGGATGACGTTGACATGGGCGCCAGTGGCGATCTCCGCAATTGCGCCGCCTACGCCGCTGTTAATCAATACTTGTTTGAAGGCGCCGCCCGCTCCAATGATCAGAACGATCGTGGCGATCGGTGCGAGACATTCGCTCGTAAAGCGGGAAATTTCATGTTTCGTAAACCCTCTCGAGAAACCGAGGGAGAAGAAAGAGAAGACAACGGCTATTAACAAAGCCATAATTTCATGGCCGATAAATTCGCAGAACAGCGTAACGTTACTGGTAGCCTGCGGATCGATAATGTCGGCGATCGAGCCGATCAGCATCAAAATGACCGGCAGCAAAATCGTAAACAGCGTAATCCCGAATCCCGGCAGCTTCCGCGTACCTTTTACCGCAAATTGATCCGCAAGTTCAGCCGGCGGTTCCAGAACGATGCGCTTGCCGATAAATTTGCCGAAGAGGGGACCGGCGATGATGGCGACAATAATTCCTACTATAAGAGAATATAAAATCGTTCGCCCCAGATTTGCCCCATAGGCTTCAATGGCGATCATCGGAGCCGGATGCGGCGGAACAAGACCGTGCACCGTGGACAAACCGGCCAGAATCGGAATGCCGATTTGCAGCAGCGACATTTTTGTTTTTCTCGCGACGGTAAAGACAATAGGGATGAGCAGAATCACTCCGACTTCAAAAAAGACGGGAATCCCGACGATAAAGCCGACGATCATCATGGCCCAATGGACCCTTTTTTCTCCAAAACGATCGACAAGCGTGTTGGCAATCTGCTCCGCGCCGCCGGATTCGGCCATCATCTTGCCGAGCATGGTGCCCAGCCCGATGACGATCGCTATCGTGCCGAGGGTTCCTCCCAGTCCGCTCGTGATCGAGTTGACCACGTCCAGCGGCTGCATGCCGGCCAGCAGGCCAAGAAGCAATGCGGATATTAACAAGGTAACGAACGGATTCCATTTATATTTGGAAATCAGAACGATAAGAAAAACGATGGTCACCAGGGTCCAAAATAACAAGGTGGCGTTGTGGCTCATGTTGAATAACGTGCTCATGGTGCTCCTCCTTTTATTTACCCCGTGTAACAGGGCTGCAAGCGAAGATGAAGGTTTCTTGGACTACTTAACCTTAGTATGAAGCAAGGATTGAAAATTCATGAATGCGGTTGTCAATGAGCTTTAGATGGATTCCTTCATACTCGTATGCAACGTATTGCGGGAATCCGCGAAATATTCTTCAATTCTTGTCGAGATGACGGCGGGTTCTCTGGACTCCAGCCCTTTAAGCAGTTTGCGGTGTTTATCCACCACATAATTGATTTTGTCTTCTCCTTGAGATAAAACATCTTCCGTAGTAATCAGCATGACGGTCATTACGATTTGCCGGATGCTGGTCCATAAATGCAAAATGCGCGTGTGATTGGCGGAAGTGATAATTAACTCGTGAAAAGACAGGTCTTGATAAGCAAATTCCACGACATCGCCGTACTTGGCGGCCAATTCCATCTTGTCGACGATTTGCTGAAGGCTAGACAGCAACGGAGCCGGATCTTTCTCGGCCAGACGCTGCCAGGCAAAGCTCTCTATGAGATAGCGAACATCATATAATTCTTCAATCTCTTTCAATTGAAGGCCGTTTACGACGGCGCCCATCCGCTGCAAAGTAATTAGAGCTTCGCCGGATAGCGTTTTCAACGCTTCGCGAACCGGGGAACGGCTCGTTCCGAAATCCGCGGCAATGCGGTTCTCGGACAGAATTTCCCCCGGCTTGATGGTGCCGTTAATAATTTGAAGGCGCAGCTCGCAGGCGATGGATTCGCCCAAGGAACTGCCCTTCAGCCAGGAAGCAGGAAACTTCATATATAGTTGACTCTCCTATCTTATTTTGCGGATTCGACCGCGTGGCCGCCGAATTCGTTGCGCAAGGCGGCAACCACCTTGCCGTGGAATGTATCGGATTCTAGGGAACGGTAGCGCATGAACAGGGACAATGCGATCACCGGGGCGCTCGCTTGCAGATCCAGTGCGGTTTCGACAGTCCATTTTCCTTCGCCGGAAGATTTCATGACGCCGCGAATTCCTTCCAGTTTAGGGTCTTTGGAGAACGCATTCTCCGTCAGTTCCATCAGCCAGCCGCGAATTACGGAACCGTTGGACCAAACGCGGGCCACGTCTTCGAAATTGTAATCGAACGGACTTTTGTCCAGCAATTCGAAACCTTCCGCGATCGCTTGCATCATGCCGTATTCAATCCCGTTATGCACCATTTTCAGAAAATGGCCGCTACCGTGTTTCCCTGCGTACAAATATCCGCGGTCGACAGCGATATCTTTAAAAATCGGCTCGATTCCGCGGAATACTTCTTCATTACCGCCGATCATAAAGCAGCCGCCATGATTGGCGCCTTCAACGCCTCCGGAAGTACCGACATCGAAGAAATGAATGTCGTGGCCGGAACATTTTTCGGCCAGGGCAAGCGAATCTTTATAGTGCGAATTGCCGCCGTCAATGATGATGTCGCCTGGGGCAAGTAGCGGAAGCAGTGTATCTACTACCGATTGAACCGCGGGACCGGCAGGAACCATCACCCAAACAATGCGCGGTGTCTCCAGGGAGTGGACAAGCTGCTCCAGACTGGAGGCAGGAATGGCCCCTTCTTTCGCGGTATTCTGAACGGCTTCGCTGTTCATATCGAAGGCCACCACTTCATGGCGATGCTGGAGCAAATTGTGCACGAGGTTGTAACCCATCTTACCAAGTCCGATCATGCCTAATTTCATAAAAAACACCCTTTCATAAACAAGTATACTTGTATACAACTTCTACATTATTCATATTACCCTGTTGTCCGGCCACTGTAAACCTTAGTGAAAGCGATTTCTAATTGAAAACATAAGGAAACTGTCAGATTCAATTTACTTTTCCACATGTGTATAACTTTTATGCGAGGCGGGAAAGACAGAGCGGGCTGTGGAAAACTTTTTTGAAATTTTGTACACAGTGAGGGAGGGGGTGAAAAAAGAAATGCCGGGCTCGGTTGACTTTTCATGGGGGTTATGGTTAAATGTAAAAAGGCATTTTCTGTGGATATGAAAATGGTAAATATACAGTGATCGATTCCTGTTAAGGGGGTGCAATAAATTGAAACCGACTTTTAAACCAAATGTGAGCAAACGTAGTAAGGTTCATGGTTTCCGTAAAAGAATGAGCACGAAAAACGGCCGCAAGGTTCTGGCTGCTCGCCGTCAAAAAGGTAGAAAAGTATTGAGTGCTTAATGACTGTATGAAGACCACTACGGTGGTCTTTTTTTACATTATATTAAGATACCCTATAGATGATATTTCACGGTCCCCACAAAGTATAAGGAAGAAATACGGGTGTACAAGCCCGACTTTGTGGGGCTATTTTGCATCGTTTATGCCTTTTGGGATTGGTCTATAATTACAATAGTACTTTTACCCTTCAGGAGCTCAAATCGAGGAGAAAAGCTCGTGCATAGAAAGCTTAGATTAAGAAATCGCGCAGACTTCAGCCGGGTTTACCGCTACGGGAAGTCTTTCGCCAACCGCCAACTCGTCGTTTACTATTCGGCCAAGCCCGAGATAGAGCGTTTCCGTCTCGGTGTTTCCGCCAGCAAAAAGATCGGCAACGCCGTCGTCCGCAACCGGATGCGCCGGATGCTGAAGGAGATCGTTCGTCTGCATGAATCCGAAATCCGGGATCATCTGGATTTGATTCTGATCGTTCGTAACGGAGCGGTTGGAATGGAGTATAAGGAATTGGAGAAAAGTGTGCTCCACGTGTTGCGCAAAGCCTCGCTGCTCAAGCCTTCCGGACGGTAAGCATGCTGGTTTCTTTGTCCATATAAATATGGTATGATTTACAATGATGGATAGGTTTAAGAGAGGGGTTTTGAAGTGTCGCGTATTACGAATAACAAAAGGAAATGGCTTCTCCTCATCCTCGCAATCGGCCTGATGACTTTGCTGGCCGGGTGCGGTACGCAAAGCGCCAATTTTTCAAGCACTACCGAGGACATGGCGAAGAGCGGTTCCTGGTGGACGGCGAACGTCGTTTATTATTTCTCGCTTGCTTTGGATACGTTTGCGGACTGGTTTGGCGGAGCATATGGACTGGCCATTCTCGTCATGGTGCTGATCGTTCGGACGTTGATTTTACCGCTTACCTTGAAGCAGGTCAAGAGTTCGAAGGCCATGCAGGCGATTCAGCCGGAAATTCAGAAAATTCGTGAGCAGTATAAGGACAACCCGGAGAAACAACAGCAAGAAACAATGAAGCTGTTCCAGGAAAACAAGGTAAATCCGATGGCCGGCTGTTTCCCGTTAATCATTCAGATGCCGGTGTTCATCGCTCTATATAATTCGATTTATCACAACTCGGCGATCCGGGACCATTCCTTCTTATGGCTCCAGCTCGGTGAACCGGATAAATGGTACATCTTGCCGATTGTCGCTGCATTGACCACGTTCATTCAGACGAAGATGATGTCGAACATGAACCCAAGCAGCATGCAGGGTCCGATGCAGTTTATGATGTTTGTCTACCCGATTCTGATTTTTGTCATGGCGATGAATTTTGCCGCCGCGCTTCCGTTGTACTGGATTTTCAGTAACTTGTACACGATTGCGCAAAACTACTTTATTTACCGTAAAAAAGATCCCGTCCTTGTTACTAATACCATCGCAACAAGCTCAGGCTCCTCCGGAAAATCGAAAAAGGGCGGTTCGAATCTAAAAGCCGGTCATCCCGGCAAAGGTGCCAAGGAGGCCAAAAAATCGAAATGAAGAGTATAGTGACGTCAGGAAAAACCGTTGAAGAAGCTGTAAAACAAGGATTGGCCAAGCTCGGCACCACCGAGGACCAAGTCGCCGTGAATGTGTTGGAGCAGCCATCAAAAGGATTCCTGGGGCTGATTGGGGTGAAGGAGGCCAAAGTCGAATTGACTTTGTTGTCCGAATCCAAGCCATCCGCTCCGCCGCAAGGAATCTCTTCGGAAGAACGTACGCCTGTGATCCGGAAGGAGAACGGGGGTAATGTTCATGCCGGACAGGATCCTTATGAAGTGGCGGCGTCATTTATCAGGGACGTCGGTGAGAATATGGGCCTCCAAGTAGACGTGGAGATTGTCCATCAGAAAGACAACACCGTACTGAACATTTCAGGCAGTGATCTTGGCGTACTGATCGGCCGTCGCGGACAAACCCTCGACTCGCTTCAGTACTTGGCGAACATTATCGCTAACCGTTATTCCGAGAACTTTATCCGCATTATTCTGGATGCTGAGAATTTCCGGGAACGGCGGAGAAAGACGCTGGAAGACCTGGCAGTAAGATTAGCCGGACGGGTCATTCGTACCCGCAAGGAAGTTGCTCTTGAACCGATGTCGCCGCAGGAGCGCAAAGTGATTCATTCCAAACTTCAGGATCATCCGGAGGTCAAGACCTACAGTAAAGGCGAAGAGCCTAACCGGAGGGTCATTATTACACTGAAGCAGAGCAAATGATGCATGAGACGCAATGACGTTTTGCCTTGGCAAATGTCATTGCTTTTCTTTTATTGTCTTGGGGATCTCAACTGGGATCCCTCCCAAACCGGTGACTCAACCCTCCCAAACCCTCCCTTACCGTAAGGGAGGGCCCCCCGAGAGCCTGCTGCCCTAGGGGATCACCCGCAAACTGCGGGAACGTGGGAGAACAAGAGGCACTCCTTTGCCGCTGTCCCCTTCGGGGATGCGCTTTTGTTGGGCGCGTGGCACGCTTTTCCCCCTTCGGGTACGTCTTACTTTTGGCGCTCCCGGGCTACCTGGCTTGGTGGAGGCACTGCTGCTTTCGGACGCACCCGGGCGGCTTGGCGGAAGGAGTCGCTTGTCGCCCCTTTGGGGCACGCTATACGTAAGCGCGCCTGCATGGGAGCGGGGGGATCCTCTGTGGTTTTTGACTGCTACATGGGCTAAAGAGGCGCTGTTCCCTTCGGGAATGCGCTGGACGGTGGCGCAAAGAGGGCGCAGTCCCCTTCGAGGATGCGCTAGCTAGGTTCTACACATGGTGAAATCGTTAGCTTAGCAAGGCCGTTTGAATTCGGAGAAGCGTTAGCGTTCGCCTTTGCAGCCGGATTATGACCATTTTAGAATTTATAAGATCAAATAATCCGGCTGCAACAGCGATCGGAGAATCAAACGGGTTGCGGAGCGGCCGAAGATTCACCTATAACTTTTAATATTCGAGGTGACAATATATGCTTAGCGACACGATCGCCGCGATTTCAACCGCGGTAGGGGAGAGTGGGATCGCCGTCATCCGGGTCAGCGGACCCGAGGCAATTGCCGAAGTGGGGCGCTTGTTCCGCTCCAAGATGGCTTTGCCGGAGGCGGAGAGCCACACGGTACATTACGGATTTATCATCGACCCGCAATCGGGCGAGAAGTTGGAGGAAGTCCTCGTCTCGTTGTTCCGGGCGCCCCGGTCGTTTACCATGGAAGATGTGGTGGAAATCAGCACCCACGGGGGCATTATTTCGGTGAAGCGCGTGATGGATTTACTGCTGCAACAGCGGGATATCCGGCTGGCGGAGCCTGGGGAGTTCACGAAGCGCGCTTTTTTGAATGGGCGGATCGACTTGTCCCAGGCCGAAGCGGTCATCGATTTGATCCGGTCGAAATCGGACCGGGCGTTCTCGGTGGCGTTGAAGCAAGTGGAAGGCGAGTTGTCGCGCAAAATTAACGTGCTGCGTCATACCTTAGTAGAAACGTTGGCGCATATCGAGGTAAATATCGACTATCCGGAGCATGATGTGGAGTCGATGACCACGGAGTTTATAAAAACCAAATGCGCAGAAGTGACGGAAGGGATCGATGGATTGCTCAAAACGGCCAACCAGGGGAAGATCCTGCGCGAAGGGATTACGACAGCCATCGTAGGGCGGCCAAATGTCGGCAAATCCTCGCTGCTGAATGCGCTGGCCCGTGAAAATAAAGCGATCGTAACCGATATTCCGGGGACGACTCGCGATGTCATCGAGGAATACGTTACGATTAACAATATTCCTTTGAAGCTGCTGGATACGGCCGGGATCCGAGAGACGATGGATGTCGTCGAACAGATCGGGGTGGAACGTTCCAAAGCGGCCGTATTGGAAGCGGATTTGATTTTGTTGGTGCTGAATAGCGCAGAGCCGCTACACGAAGATGAATTAAAATTGATGGAGCAACTGAGCGGGCGGCCTACCTTGGTGCTTTTGAATAAAATCGATCTCCCACAGCAATTGGACAGAGCCAAGGTAAGTCATTATTTCCCGGAAAATGCCGTAGTTGAGCTGTCCGTGAAAACCCAGGAGGGCTTAGATCATCTGGAAGAGGCAATATCCCGGTTGTTCTTTGGCGGGAAGCTGGAATCGGGCGATTTAACGTATGTCAGCAATGTGCGGCATATTGCCCTGCTTAAGAAGGCGAAGCAGTCTTTGGCGGAAGCATATGAAGCTGCGGATAGCGGAATACCAATTGATATCATGCAAATTGATGTAAGGCTGGCCTGGGAACAGCTAGGTGAAGTTATTGGAGATTCGGCGCCGGATGCGTTGATTGACCAAATCTTTTCCCAATTCTGCTTGGGGAAATAAAAATTGCGGTTGAGAGTCTCACGGACCGGAGATCATGGTATTATGATGGAGACCAGAACCATGGTTTAAATTTTAATTATACGTGTGCGGACACTACACATAGAGTTCACCACTTTTATTGGCATTTACACCGATACGGGTTTGAGAAAAACTCAGGTGGGATCGCCTAATCATTTTTAGGAGGGAAATCGGATGGGTTATGTTGCCGGAAACTATGACGTTATCGTCGTCGGCGCAGGCCATGCGGGTTGTGAATCGGCGCTTGCCGCAGCCCGGATGGGCTGCAGCACGCTGATGATTACGATCAATCTGGATATGGTTGCCTTTATGCCGTGCAATCCGTCGATCGGCGGTCCGGCAAAAGGACATGTAGTGCGCGAAGTGGACGCCCTGGGCGGCGAGATGGGCCGTAATATCGATAAAACGTTCATCCAAATGCGGATGCTGAATACCGGAAAAGGACCGGCTGTTCATGCGCTACGGGCGCAAGCGGATAAATTCTCCTATCAGCATACGATGAAGGAAACGATGGAGAAGGAACCGAAATTGACGATGCGTCAGGGTCTGGTGGAGGAATTGATCGTCGAAGACGGAAAATGCGTCGGCGTCATTACTCAGACTGGGGCGGAATACCGGGCGAATGCGGTCGTGCTCACGACCGGTACTTATTTGCGCGGGAAGATCATCATGGGTGAGCTGATGTATGAAAGCGGCCCGAACAATCAACAGCCTGCGGTAAAACTGTCGCAAAATCTGAAGGAGCTGGGGTTTGATCTGGTCCGGTTCAAGACGGGAACGCCGCCTCGGGTGCATAAGGACAGCATTGATTTTTCTCAGACGGAAATTCAACCCGGGGACGAGAAGCCGAAGTTTTTCTCCTATGAGACGAAGGGATCTGACAACGAGCAATTGCCTTGCTGGTTGACCTATACTTCTACTGAAACTCATGATATCATCAATGCCAATTTGCATCGGGCACCGATGTTTTCGGGGGTCATTGAGGGAACCGGACCGCGCTACTGTCCTTCTATCGAGGACAAAATCGTTCGTTTTGCCGACAAGCCGAAGCATCAGATTTTCCTTGAACCGGAAGGCAAGAACACGGCGGAGTACTATGTTCAAGGGTTCTCCACGAGTATGCCGGAAGATGTTCAATTGCAAATGCTGCGCTCCATCCCGGGCCTGCAAAATGCCGAAATGATGCGGAATGGCTATGCGATCGAATATGACGCGGTCGTACCGACCCAGCTGTGGCCTTCGCTGGAAACAAAACGGCTTCCGGGCCTGTTTACGGCCGGCCAAATCAACGGAACTTCCGGTTACGAGGAAGCGGCAGGTCAAGGGATTATGGCCGGAATCAATGCGGCACGCAAGGTTCAAGGTAAAGAAGCGGTGATTCTCGACCGTTCCCAAGGTTATATTGGCGTTCTGATCGATGATTTGGTGACCAAAGGGACGAATGAGCCGTACCGGCTGCTGACTTCCCGTGCGGAATATCGTTTGCTTCTGCGTCATGACAATGCCGATTTGCGGTTGACGCCAATCGGGCATGAGATCGGGCTTATTCCTCAAGAGCGGTACGAAGCTTTCCTTGATAAAAAGGAGAAGGTGGAGTCTGAAATTCAACGGCTTCGGGAAACCAAAGTGCGTCCGACCGAAATCAATACCATGCTGGAATCGATCGGTTCTGCACCGATTCAAGACGGAAGCAACCTGTTGACAATTTTGCGGCGTCCTGAAGTAACTTATGCACATGTGGGTAACTTGTATCCGGCCGATCGTGCACTTGATGACGAAATGAAGGAGCAGGTCGAGATTCAAATCAAATATGCAGGCTATATCGAAAAGCAATTGCTGCACGTTGAACGCTTACAAAAAATGGAAAAGAAGAAAATTCCCGAAAATATTAAGTATGAAGATATTCAGGGGTTGGCCATTGAAGCTCGTCAAAAGCTCACAAAAATTCGTCCGATTTCAATTGGCCAGGCTTCACGTATTTCCGGGGTAACTCCTGCTGATATTTCCATTTTATTGGTATATCTTGAACATTATAACCGGGTAACTGCGGCGGGAGGGTAATCGATCTTGGATCAGATAGAAACTCAATTTCGTGAATTGTTAAGCGAACGGGGAATTGAATTAACTCCTGAGCAATTGCAACAGTTTGAAGTATATTACCAGGAACTCGTTGAGTGGAATGAAAAAATGAACCTAACGGGAATTACGGAACGAGAACAGGTGTACATCAAACATTTCTATGATTCCGTAACGCTTTCCTTCTATATTAATATAGAGGAGATTGACAGCTTGGCCGATATTGGTTCAGGTGCAGGGTTTCCCGGTATTCCGCTTAAAATTTGTTTCCCGCATTTGAAGCTGACGATTGTGGACTCCTTGAATAAACGAATTCACTTCTTACAGAATGTAGTAGACAAGTTGGGATTGGATCAAGTGAACTTGCTCCATGGGCGTGCGGAGGATATGGCACGAAATGAGAACTTACGCGATTCATATGATTTGGTAACGGCTCGTGCTGTTGCTCGGATGGCTGTACTGAATGAGTTTTGTCTTCCGTTCACCAAACCAGGTGGAACTTTTGCCGCAATGAAAGGCAGCGATCCTGGGGAAGAAATATCTGAGTCCTCTAAAAGCTTAACAGAACTTAAAGGAAAACTTCATCAGATCCATCATTTTTCATTACCGATGGAAAATTCGGATCGCCATATTATACTGGTGAAAAAGACCGGTCCAACACCAAAAAAATATCCGCGTAAAGCGGGAACACCACTAAAGTCGCCTATTTTGTAACATGCTATTACAAATAAGTTCCTTAACAAATTGTTCCACGTGAAACAACTTTGTTAAGGGGCTTTTTTTATTTATCTGCAAATCCTTAATAGATAATATCAAAATTCGTATTTAAGAGAATAGGATTATGGAGGAAAAAGTGGTAGAATAGAGTTATCGCTAATTAAATGTCGGGGCAATCGCTTCAACGATGGCTTATCCTAATATTTGCTAGCCTAAAGGTGAGAGTTAATCTTTTGCACAACCGCTGTCTGGAGATTTTATTGCTTTATGATAACGGTTAAAACATAGGGAGTCTTGCCTTAAGCTGGGGTTTTACAGCCCGAGTGCATCACATTTTTTATTTGGAAGAAAATGTGTTTATAAGGTATACCCTATGTCACTATGAAATTAGGTGGTAATCTGCGGAATGAAAGAACAATTTTCTAAATTGTTTGGTTTAACCGAACGATCGAACGGTGATGAAGTGAAACAAATCCCGGTAGGGGATATTGTCGGCAGCCCTTATCAGCCCCGTACTATATTTGATGATGAGAAAATCGATGAACTATGCCAAACGATACGTACTCATGGCGTCATTCAGCCGATTGTAGTCCGCTTCCGGAATGAGAAGTATGAGATCATTGCCGGGGAACGGCGCTGGCGGGCAGTCAAAAAGTTGGGCATGGAAACCATTCCGGCTATTCTACGGGATTTTAACGACTCCCAGGCTGCCTCGATTGCTTTAATCGAGAACTTGCAGCGTGAAGGCCTTACGGCGATTGAGGAAGCGTTGGCTTATCAAAACCTCATCGACTTGCACCAGTTGACGCAAGAAAGTCTGGCTCAAAGATTGGGGAAGAGCCAATCTACGATTGCAAACAAAATCAGACTTTTGCATTTACCTGAGACTGTAAAAACGGCACTCATGGAACGGAAGATAACGGAACGTCATGCTAGGGCATTACTTTCTCTGGATTCCGAAGAGCTTCAACTTAAAGTATTGGAAGAAGTCATCTCCAAGGAATTGAATGTTAAACAGACGGAAGCGAGAATTGCTTTCTACAAAGAAGTAGCTAAAAACAAAAAGGCATCCAAACGGATCTCTTTCACCAAAGATGTTAGACTTGCCTTAAATACCATTCGTCAATCGATAGACATGGTTTCGGGTTCCGGCCTTGCGATCAAGACTGCGGAAAAGGATCATGAGGATCATTACGAAATCGTTATCCAAATTCCAAAAAGATAAAGAAGTTTCATGCCACTGACCATATCTGGAACAGCCGAGGTCAGTTTCTTTTTGGGTGCTTCATGATAAGTCGCCAGGAACGTTGTGGTCTTTTTGTAGCATCAACTTGGTGGACGCTTGCATAATTTAAAATCTACAAGAAGATTCTTCTATTATATTGAGGTGAAATGGATTGTCTAAAATAATTGCCATAGCTAACCAAAAAGGGGGCGTCGGCAAAACGACGACTTCCGTTAATTTGGGAGCTGGACTTGCATCTATCGGTAAGAGAGTACTTCTTATCGACATTGATCCGCAAGGAAATACAACCAGTGGGGTAGGGATAAACAAGGCTGATGTAGCCAACTGTATTTATGATGTTTTAATCAATGAAGTGGATCCCAAAGAGGCGATTGCACCAACAGATATAGAGGGCTTGGACATTATTCCGGCCACCATCCAGCTGGCAGGTGCGGAAATCGAACTGGTTCCGACCATCTCACGGGAAGTCCGTTTAAAGAAATCTTTGCACCAAGTTAAGCACTTATATGATTATATTTTGATAGATTGCCCGCCGTCGCTCGGAATATTAACGATTAATTCCCTGACGGCTGCGGATTCCGTACTTATTCCGATTCAGTGCGAATATTATGCGTTGGAGGGCTTGAGTCAATTACTCAATACGGTACGCCTTGTCCAAAAACATCTCAATACTTCTTTGCAAATCGAAGGGGTACTATTGACCATGTTTGATGCCCGTACAAATTTGGGGATTCAGGTCATTGAGGAAGTGAAGAAGTACTTCCAGCAAAAAGTGTATAAAACCGTTATTCCACGGAATGTCAGACTTAGCGAAGCACCGTCTCACGGTCAGTCGATCATTACATATGATCCAAAATCGAAGGGCGCTGAAGTGTATTTAGAGTTGGCAAAGGAAGTGGTTTCCTATGAATAAACGTTTGGGAAAGGGCTTGGATGCTTTGATTCCGTCGCTTTCTGTTCAAGACGACGACAAGGTCATTGAAATTCCTCTGAAGCAGCTTCGTGCCAATCCTTACCAGCCGAGAAAAACATTTGACGAAGATGCCATTCGTGAACTGGCGGAATCGATTCGTCAGCACGGAGTCATTCAACCGATTATTGTACGCAGTGTTTTAAAGGGATATGAAATTATCGCCGGGGAACGTCGTTTCCGTGCTTCACAATTTTGCGGAAATTCCACAATTCCTGCAGTAGTGAGATCATTCTCCGATCAGCAGGTCATGGAAATTGCTCTCATTGAAAATTTGCAGCGGGAAAATTTGAATGCGATGGAAATCGCTGTAGCTTATCAAGGCTTGATGGATCAATTCCAATTAACCCAAGAAGAGCTTTCCCTGAAAGTAGGAAAATCGAGATCCCATATTGCTAACTTCTTAAGATTGTTGTCACTCCCTGAAGAAGTTAAAGAATATGTTTCACGTGGAACATTATCAATGGGTCATGCAAGAGCACTGGTTGGTCTCAAGGATGCTGGAAAGATTAAGCAATTGGCAAAGCAGTGCATTGATCATGAATGGAGCGTCCGGGATTTAGAGGATGCAGTCCAACAACTGGATCGGAATAAGCAAGACAAAGTAAAACCCGTAAATAAGAAACGTGATCCTTATATGGACGAAGTTGAAGAAAACTTGCGCGAACGTTACAAGACAACGGTCAAGATTAAGGCGAATAAAGAAAAAGGCAAAATCGAAATTAATTTTTATAGTAAACAGGATTTGCAACGATTGCTCGATTTGTTGAATTGACAATGACATGTGACATACTCGGCTTTCCTGGAGTCAATGAAAGGCTAGTGCCTTTTATTAGGGAGAAGGGTATGTCATTGTAGTCTAGATGGGGAATTTAGGTTGCCGGCAGGAGAAAGAGGGTAATCAATATGAAACAGCAGTCAGCGATCTATTTGGATCACGCCGCAACTTCGTGGCCAAAACCGGGGAGTGTAGGAGAGGCCATGTTGGAAATACTAAATGGACCTTCAGCTAACTCGGGACGAGGGAGCTATGGAATGGCATTACAAGCCGGAAGGAAAATATTTCAAACTCGAATGTTGCTAGCTCGCCTTTTTCATATTGAAAATCCTAACGATATTGTCTTCACTTCGAATACGACGGAAGCGCTCAATTTGGCAATCAAAGGCATCTTGAAACCTGGAGATCATGTAATTGCCACAATGGTGGAGCATAATTCCGTTAGACGCCCGCTAGAGTACTTGAAGAGAACCCGGGGGATCGCCGTAGATTATCTCACCTTGAATCAGCAAGGCGAAATCGACCTGGCGGAGCTTGGAAGGAATTTTCGTCCGGAAACAAAATTGGTCGTATGTGCCCACAGCTCAAATTTGCTTGGAAGCATACTTGCCGTTGATGAAATAAGCCGGATTGCGCATAAACATGGGGCGTTATTGTTAGTTGATGCGGCACAAACCGCAGGAGGATATCCTATTGATGTCCAGTCAATGGGGATTGATCTTCTGGCGTTCCCCGGTCATAAGGGGCTATTGGGCCCGCAAGGAACCGGTGGCTTATACATTCATCCTAATGTTGATTTGGATCCATTGCATCATGGAGGCACAGGCAGTCAGTCTGAAGCCTTGGAAATGCCGCAAGTACGGCCTGACCGCTATGAAGCTGGAACGTTAAATGCCGTGGGCATAGCTGGTTTGGGGGCAGGAGTCAAACATGTACTGGAACTGGGCGTAGAACAAATTTATAATCATGAATGGCAGTTGACGCAACAAATCATGGCTCGTTTAGGAGACATAAATGGAATTTCACTACTGGGCCCCGAGCTTGGCGATCCAAGAACCGGAATCGTTGCGTTTACCGTTCAAAATTTTGATGCATCGGATGTTGCCTTTCAGTTGGACCGTAAATTTGGAATTGCCGTGAGAGCGGGATACCACTGCACCCCTCTGGGACATATAACGGCTGGAACAACAGCGGGTGGAGCTGTGCGTGCAAGCGTGGGATTTACGACGACGACGGGGGACATCGAGGCACTCGTTTCGGCCATACAATTCATCACAAAGTGACACATAGGGGAGAGCAGGCATGCAGGAGTGGAATGAACTCATCTTAGATCAGTTGGTCTGGATTATAGGTGGATTGGCGGTTCTTGTTTTATGGCTGCTAATCTGGAATTTTGTGCAGGGTGGGAAATTGAGGAAATTGCGCAAAAAATACGAATTGATGATGGCTGGAACCGGCGTTGATGATTTGGAAGGCTTGCTGATTGATTTGAAAAACGGACAAGGCAAAATAGAAGATATCCAGTCCGAGCAACAGCAGCAGATTGCTAAAATCAATGCCTTGATGCCCAAGCAAAAGGCGAAGGTTGGAATTAAACGATATAATGCTTTTGGTGAACGCGGAAATGAACTGAGTTTCTCCGTGGCCTTCGTGGACGATCAGAAGGATGGCGTCGTCATAACCGGATTATACAGCCGCGACGGATCCTACGTTTATGCCAAGTCTCTGACCAGAGGTGAGTCAACGCATGCACTTTCACCGGAGGAGATCGAAGCTATTTCTCTCGCCGGACTAGGGGAATAAAGCCTTTATTCCACTCTTTGATCGCTGTGTGAACGCTACTGGAAATTATTTCCGATAACCGCATGACGAGACTGAGCCTGGTGTTTTGCAGTACGAAGTATTCCATAAAGCCGCCGACATTGACGATTCCAGTGACATGGATATCGCCGACCGGCGGTAGTTCTTTATTTACGCCCGCACCCGGACGAAGAGGCCCTTGCACGACCTGAATGGAACCTACGCTTGCAGTTTGACCAAGGCAAGCATCGATTCCTATAATGAAAGGATTCGTGAAAGAGTTATTGATTTTTTCCAGCGTATCTTTTAAATTCATGGCATGAACCGGTTCTTCAAGTGTTCCGTAGAGGTGAAAATGCCCGAAATGATTCAGCTTGGAAAGTGCCGTTCCGACAAGCGGGCCGAGGCAGTCACCGGTGGAACGGTCGGTACCGATGCATACGATCACCATATCCTGGCCGGGGGACACCTTGGCAAAATGCAAGAGCAGGCGATGAATGATGGCAGAATGAATGCCTGGCTCGGTATGTGGTATTTTCAAATAGGGGATATCTTGTTGTCCCGGTACTGTAGGCTGTATTTGCGACATATAATCTTCCTTTCCTGAATGAAGAAGTGATTATTTTGGGTCGATGGGTTAAACTTTGAAATACTAGTAGTTAGTATATGGAAATTAATGAATTTATATACTCGGACTAAAGTCGCACAGAAGGGGGGAATCGGATTGGACGATTGGCTGGTCATGGCATTTGATTCGACGCAACAGGCGCTGAGAGCTGAAATGCTACTGGAATATGCGGAAGTGGAGATCGATTTGTGTCCGACCCCCAAGGAAATTACGGCAGGTTGCGCCTTATCCATTCAATTTCCGCAGGAATCTCTTGAGCAAGTAAGAGAGATTGTTATCGGTGAGACCGTGGAGATCCGGGGTATTTTTTCCCGCGTAGACGGAGGCTATGATAGCATCGGGTTGGAGGAGGAGACGAGATGAGAGGTTGGCTGATTGAGCAGGGCACAGAGGACGCTATTGAAGCTGCGATTACCTGGAAAGATAAAATGTGGGACTGGTTTACGAATATGGATATGTGGGAACGGTTGATGTTCTCCGGTCTTCGGATTATTCTTATTTTTTTGTTGACGAGATTATTTGTAAAGGTTGTCTTCCGGATTATTGACCGGTCCCTGGAGCGACGGGAAAAGGGGCGTCTGCAAGTGAATCCCCGCAGATTCGTCACGGTAGGGGAATTGCTGAAAAATGTAACTTCGATTACGAGTAACTTTATTATGATCATGCTAATTTTGGGCGAGGTCGGGGTTAAGTTAGGTCCATTATTGGCTGGGGCCGGCGTACTTGGATTGGCGATCGGGTTTGGCGCACAAAGTTTGGTAAAAGATGTGATTACCGGCTTTTTTATCATTCTGGAGGATCAATTTGCGGTGGGCGACGTGATTCAAACCGGTACCTTAAAAGGAACGGTTGAAATTATCGGTCTCCGTTCCACACGGCTTGTCAGCTGGACAGGCGAAGTGCATATCATACCGAACGGGATGATTACCAATGTGACCAACTTCTCGATTGGCAATGCCTTAGCCGTGGTAGACCTTCCATTCAGCAATACAAGAAAGCTGGAGGATACACTGGAATTGTTAAAAAAGGCCATGTTGGAGTTGAAGGAAAGCAACGGGGAAATTAGCCAGGTTCCGAGTGTGATGGGTGTACAATCGCTTACGGCGAGCGAGTACGTCATACGGATCGCTGTGGAGTGTCTGCCGGGCGTCAGGGCGAACGTGGAGCGTCAGATCCATTTGTACGCTAAAGAGGCTCTGGAAGAGGAAGAAGACCTCAGACTGGCTGCGGAAGTCGGGAAACAGCAAGATCAGCAACCGGGATAATTAAAGGAGGGGAAGAGATGGAGCGGAAATCATTTCAATTGGGCGATATTGTATTAATGAAGAAAAACCATCCATGCGGAAGCAATGAGATGGAAATCATCCGAATGGGCATGGATATCCGGATTAAATGCGTGGGATGCAAACACAGTGTACTCGTTCCCCGGGCCAAGTTTGAAAAAAACATGCGCAAGGTTCTGCGATCCGCGGTTCAGGATCCAAACCAAGCAGGCGGAACGGAAGATAGACATAATTAATTGGCCTAGCCGGTGGAGAGGGGGCGCCCACTTCAGTTCAATCTGAAAAAAAGCCCCGCTACCGGCTGTTTTTTTGCTTTTAAAGTTAGGGTATTGCAATCGGCAAAAAATCATGTTACAATCATTCTTGCTTGCTGTGGAGAGGTACCCAAGAGGCCCAAGGGGGTTGACTCGAAATCAATTAGGCGTCGCAAGGCGTGCGTGGGTTCGAATCCCACCCTCTCCGCCACTAATTAAAAACCGCGTCATTATCACGTTTTCAGTACGTTATGTGTACGGAAACTGGACGCAAGTGAGCGCTAACTGATTTGTACATACCTGAATGATTCGACCTTCTACGTTAATAACGCGTAGGAGGTCTTTTATTATGGATAAACGGACGGGGAAGAAGACGCTGACCCAGCGGACGCCCATTGCGGAGGTAGGACTGCCGTCATTTACGCTTAATGAGGCAGTTGATTTCGTAGTGAAGATTAAACGTGCAAATAACCTGAAAGAGAAAACAATCGAGGACTACGTTAAGAACATGCGTTACTTTATGGAATGGGTCGCGGATCAGCAGTACGAAGACATTACGATTCAAGACGTAACCGCGGACATGCTTCGCGATTATGTTATTTGGTGCGCTAATGAAAAGGAGTACTACGCCGGGCATCCGTTTAAGTCGGAGTTTAAGAAGGAGCAGCGCGGACTATCACCCGCATCCGTAAACGTCCGTATTCGCGTTCTAAGGACGTTCTTTAACGTTCTCCATACAGAGGAGGTCATAGATCGGAATCCAGTCGCTAACCTGTCCTTAATGCGCCAGGATATCGATACAGTTACGCCATTGACCGAGGAGGAACTTCGGCGGTTTATGAATGCTCCGGATCGGCGGCAATGGGCACAGTGGAGAGATGCGGTAATTATGACGCTAATTCTGGACACAGGTCTGCGTCTGAATGAAATCTGCGCATTAGAGAAATCCGAGATTGATTTTGTCCGGAAACTTATTATGCTACCGGCCGTGAAAAACAAGAATCGGAAATCGCGAGTATTACCCCTATCTACAGAGACTCTGCGGCTGCTTAAACAGCTAATTACGGAGTCGGAGCAGCATTTCGAAACAACATTCGTATTTACAACCAATTATGGTGACCCGTTGAGCGAAAAGACGATTCAAAAGTCATTCGATAAGTATGCGGAAAAGGCTAAGCTTGGCCGGAATGTATCGCCGCACGTACTTCGCCATAACTTTGCGACAATGGCCGCGGAGAATGGTATGAGCATATTTCACCTTCAAAAGATAATGGGACACGCAGATATAGCCACGACACGAAAGTACGTTCAGATAAGTGAGGAAAGTATTGCGGATGAACACCGGAAGCACTCACCGCTTACGAGAATTATGAAACGGTAGGGTGCGAGCTAGTAAGCCCGATATATAATGGCTGGGGGGTTGAAGAATAAAAAAATTTGAAAAATTATGATATAGGGGGTGATTATGATGCGACAACGAGATATTGTCTGTTATAATATGAATAGGCAAGGTAAGCGGCCCGGCGGTGAAAAATATAAGCACTTATGAAGTGATAACATTAATATTCGCGTCAATGATGTTTACTTTAGCATTCGCGAAGTTTGTCCTTGATTTAGTTAAGATGTTGGAAAAGAAAAAGTAGCCGATTTCTCCACCACAGAGATCGACTACTACTGGCCTTACTGTCTAAGTTTGTTTAAAATTCAATACCCTTACCTTGCGGACAAGCCGGTAGCGATAATTTCGTTATCGGTCTTGTCATTTTCATTTTACACTTTGTTGACGAGGGTATCAATACTTTCTTCGGCATTTTTGCGCTTGCGCCTCCATAAATTACGCGCATGTTTCGTCTGCGTTTCGCCGGTTCTACGTCAAATAAGCTGCGCTAATCGCGTCCGAGGGTTACCGGTAGGGCCGGCCATATGGACGCTATTTTCACATGAAACGCGCAGTAAAGGTACACGTAATGTATACTAAAACAAGGCGGTGAGCGGATGGTTGCAGAGGAACTTGATTACGTGTTAACACGGACGGGACGTAAGGGAACGATTGTATTAGTTCATGGCGCACACGAGGCGTATGAAATCGAATATTACGATGACGGCGAATGGGAGCTTGAGACGATACTACCGACCGATATCGCGGAAATTATTGTAGCGTATTAAGCGCTGCTCGCCGCGCTCGCTACGTCGGTGCTAACGGCAGCCGGCGCGGGTGAGTCCGTAACGTTGCAGGTGACGGCCGTGATCGGCGCGGTCGGTGCGTGCGTTGCGTATATGCTTGCGGAAGGGTTGGCGGACGGAGCGAATAAGGAGAGCGGAGAGATTGCGGACAGCGGAGATAAAACTGAATAAGCGTCAATAACGGAACCCCTCGACGGGTCATTGCGTATCAAACGTAGTGGCTGCTTTGAGGGGTTCTTTTTTCGTTTAATTCGCGGCGGAAGTATAGTAAAATATAACCAATAATTAAGAGGGGGCAAAAAGTTGGAGGGTAATATGATGCCAGGACCACAACCGGCGCGAAAAAGTGGTAAGGGGCGCATCGGCGCGTTTGTCGTTCTATTATTAGTTGTTATACTCTTTGCGGTGACAAATCCGTCGACGACTGACTTTAGCGACCACATGGTAAAGAAGTTTTCGGACGAGAGTGACAACGTTTTGACCAGGGGGATCGTGAATACGCTAGGAAGAGGATACATAGAAGCTGCTACTCAACGAAGTAACTACGTTTTATTCTCAACGTTCACCATGACGGACGGGGAACTATCCGCCAAATATATCGGATTACTTAACGGTATCTTTATACAAGTCTCAAAGTAACTAAATACATAATAAAAGGAAATTACGGAGGATCGGGGATGGGCGGTATCTTCGTGCGGTGTGTACGTTTAAATATGCGGGGTGATAGATTATATGAATGTTGATTCACTTATTAGCGCGGCTTCAGGGCTTGTCGGTAGCATAATTGGCGCGGCGGCAACTTATTTTGTTACCCGCAGTTCCCTCAATAGACAACACGAAAACAATAAAATAATTCTTCAAATTCAAGAAGATAATGCAAATCTGATTGCCCTCAAGTCAGTAAGAAATGAGATAGAAAGCAATATAGTTATGATTGGCCAAGTCGAAAAGGTAATGGAAAAACTCCAAATTGATTTTATTAACCTAAAAGCCAGCGGAATTGAGTCGGGGATAAAGGATTCTAAATGGGAGAAGCATAGTGATAGACTTGATTGCGTCTTAAGTGAGGACCAAATGAATCAGATTAACACTTTCTATTTAAATCTATCAGTAGAGCTGATTAATCAGGCTTTTAGTAGTGATAGGGTTGAGAAACTTATATCCAGTGGCTTAACTGCGGAAAAGTTACTTGATGGGGAGATAACAAAGCGCGGCAGGGGCACTAAAAGATAAACCCCTCAAACACTGGCCTCCGCAGCATCCCCGCGCGAGTCCAGTTTCGCATATTTACGCTTGACTTTAATAGACGGCTTGAATAATTTGTTTTCAGAGAAATTTTTATTGTAAGTAGCTCCTTAACCCAGTCGTTATGCAAAGAAAATCAGCGTTTTGTTACGTCAGTTATTTCGGAACCCCTCCGTAAGCTGGCGTTTTTATTTGCGTAAAAATAGCCCTTCAACTCCGCTACTCATCCGTTTATACTCCTCCGCTCCCAGGATCGCTATTTCCCCGTAAATTTCGCGGTAAAAGCACGGTAAATACTTGCGTGCTTCCGCCTGTTCTCGCGCCTCACGTTCTTCCTTTAGCGCCACTTTGACTTCGCGCAGCTCGCGTACGGTCATTTCGTCTACCGTTTTGATCGCGCCGGATGACGGGATTGTGTGCGACCTAGATACGAAGTCGGCGCGGTCGATGTCGGATGGGAGCGAGAGCATTTCGAAGATTTTTCCGACTGGCAAATGCGACGACGTCGTCGCTTTTCCGAATTGATCATATGCCGCCACAAAACGTTGAGCAGTTCGCGGTTCAATATCAACGTCACGCAACCACTCCGCATACTGTCCGTGGGTCAAATCGTTTTCCTTGACGTGTTTGAGACGGCGCCCAATTTCGAATATTGCTTCGCCTGCGACGCGCTTATATGCGTTAATTTCGGCGGTAAGCGTTGTGAGGTCGGTCGCGGGTTATTGTCGGAAATTCCGATAATAGAAAAAGACCGCGGACTCAACGGTCGGCGGCCGGTATGTATTCGATAATATCGTTCAGCGCGTAGCTGCGCCCCGTCATCGCATTTAACGTATCGATTATCGTGCTTAGCGTTTCGAGGTCGATTCTTTTCGTTTTCCCCTCGCACATATCATATATCAAATTTGGCCGGACCTTCGCCTCGCGTGCAAGGGCATTTCTTGTCACGCCGGCGTCACTTAACGTCTCTTCTAACTTTAATCTAATTGACACGCAACCACCACCTCAAATTAAGTATACCCTCCCGATAAATATTTTTAAATAATCTATTGACGTTTAACGTTAGACGTTATATTATGTAATTAACGATAGACGATAAACATAATACGTTAAACGTTACGGGAGGTTTCAATTATGAAACGAACTACTAGGGAGCAATTAAGCACAGCAATTACCGAAGAACTTATGGCGAACGGACAGGCTCGCGTTACTTTTGAACAAACCGGAATGAACCGCGCTGAAATGTCTCAATTCATCGATTCGTATCTTTGCGCTTGCACGCAGAACTATGAAGGCGGCAATGTTTACGCAGACCCAACCGTTGATGGCTGTATCGTTTACGAAAACTAATATATAGGAGGCTGTTATATGCCAACCGCAATCATCATCCCAACTGCAACTGTCGGATTCTACCGCAACTGCCGCACGCACCTTATCGAAGTCACTCTCGGAACAGGCCGCACCGCCAAACGCACCACCGTACATCCGACGCTATTCCTTACCGTATTCCCCGCATTGGATCGGCGTTGGACAGGCGGTACCGTCGAAGCGAACGCGGACCAACTTTACGCCATCGGCCTCGGACCAAAGCCGCGCCGCAAAACGGTTGAACTCGCCGACATGCCGCATCAGGTCCGTTATGTCTACGCACCCCACATCGGTTCCGGCCGGATCGTCGCGCGGCTTCTCGGCACATCGCAAGAGCTTTCGTCCAATCCGCGTCATTTTTGCAAGGTTACCGGCGTGTCCAGTCGTGCAGTCCTCGGTTCCGTTTCGTTGACGGCAGCCCAGGCGCGAGAACTCGGCTTTATTATCGCGGAGGGAGGGGTCGACAATGGCTGCGTACACGCCGAACTACTACCGGCATAAATCCGTTAATCCGCGGATAAGCAAACGCAGAATTAAAACGCTAATCCGCGCGCTTGCCTGGTTTATCGCGCTGCTTGTGAAGGAGGTCGCGTCATGAAGCCCGTCCCGGATCGTATCGCATATTTTACGCGTAAGGCGAACCAATACGGACGGGCCCGGTATGACTTTCTCCGCGGCCAATCCGCTACCAGGCCGCCGGCTCTCCGGTATAAGCGGCTTTACGACTACAAGGCGGCCGTCGCTCGCCAGATACTCGCGGAAAGGGGCGTTATTAATGGGTAATATCACCTTTGCAGTTATGACGGAGGTCGCGCTCGTTCGCGGCCCCTACGATAGTTCGTATGACTACGAAATAACATCGGGCTACCTGGTCGATGGGCCGTCTGACAGCGGTCCGGCCTACGTAATGTACGCGGAAGGGGAGGCGGTTTACTTCACGCTTGCGAACAGACTGCTCGACTCCCTTTACGCAGTCAATCCGCTCTCCAACAGTGTCGATTTTATTCACGATGAGGAACGCGAACCGGTCGCTGTAATCGCGGAGATCGTCGGCAGGCTGCGGAGTATGTCCGCGCTCGACTACATGCGCGAGTTAGTAAGGACGCCGGGCGACCACGTCATTTACGTTTGATTTCGCGCCTCCGATGATGCCGTCCGGCTGCAACCGGCCGATAAGCGGAGGAGACGCGCGTTAGACCCTGCCAGGTCATTGTTTCAATCCCGTAGTATTCGCGGCGCCAAACGTGAGTACATCGCCATGCGGGACGCTTCAAACGTTCCGACGTCGGAACACCGTGGTACGTACCACACTGTCATGCGCTGGGTAGCGCCAAATGCTCGGCAATGTATACCCGGGTATACACCTCTATCCGGTCGGTAACGCCAATTATCGACCGGGTACGTAAATTCCTGCGGCTCGGAGCGGCAACTCCGGAACGTGAAAGCCGCGATTATTGATAAGGAACGGAGAGGGTGGCGGATGATTCCGCTCGGGCACGCCTTTTCCGTTTTTGTTTTATACGAGAATATACGTTCGTGTTTTAAGATGGTTTCAATTATTTGTCCCAATCTTGAATTTTATTGTGCGTATATGAAGTAGAGTGTCCCAAACTTGAGAGTATTTGTGCCTATTAATAGTAAAGGGATGTCCCAATTTTCAATTTTTCTGTCCGTATGGTTTATAGATGTCCCAATTCGACAGATTTTTGTCCTTATATAGATTAGAGGGGGGGGGAAATGAAAAAAGTTGAGACTAACATGTGCCAACTGAATGGTTAGGGGGCAATAATACTATATCCGGTGAAATTTTCCGAACGTTGTGCGAGGAATGGGCAGCCCGTCGGATATATAAGAGCCGCAAAAAAGTTGGTCCTGGATGTGAAAAACAGCCGACAACGGCAACATAGTAAGTGAAAGGTGACGCGGAAAGTGTGCGAAAGTCGGTTGAGCAGTGTCGGTATAAGTGACAGCCGCGAAATAGTTGACCGAAACTGTGCGAAACGGCGACCATCGGCAACATAGTCAGTGAAGGCGGAATTTCCGCTCTCTATAAATTAACCAAAGGGAGACGATGAAAAATGGAAAGTAGAGCTATCAGTTTAGACCTTATCAATCAGCATGGACTTGAGTACGCGCGTTATTCGTTGCTTCTAGGGGGCGAGGTGACGACAATTCTTGACGCTATAGAGAAATTAACTTCAGCTCCGAAGCTTTTGGAAGAATCTAATCTAACGCAAGAGGGACTGTTTCGATTGATGAATGCGGATCACCAAAAGGTGAAGAAAACACTTGAAGCGTTGGGGGCTATCGAGGTGCCGTATGGTTACAAGACAAAACATGATCAATTAATTAAACTCCTGTCAAAGGTGAGTTTTAAACTTGGCTTAGTCAATCAAAATCTTTATTCAACGATGCTTCCCGGAATAATGGAAGCCCTCGTAAGAGATTTCAGTAAAATGAGGCATCACGGTGTTAGTTTATTTGAAAAATTAGACAAAAAGGTTCGAAGAGAGCTTCTGCAGGAAGGAATTGAAATCTAAACAAGCGCGGGGGCTCCGCCGGCTGCTGCGCATACACAACACTAAAGGGAGGCGCAATCATGAGCGAAATGAAACGGCTGGCGCAAATCGCGATCCAGCAGAAGGAAACCGTATTAGATCGGGGGAGGGGCGGATACTCTCCGTCTCTTCACGACCTATTCCGCGTTCAGTTGCGGGAGCTTGGCGCAAAGTACGATAAGGGGACGGCGCGGGATGCGATATTCTTGCTTCTGTATCTCCACGCGTATGTGAACGGGACGGAGGCGAACGACTACTATATGTGGGCGTTTCCGACCGTGGCGCAGATTCGCAAGGATACCGGGATTCATGGGGACCGGATTAAGCCGTTATGTAAAATTCTCGAAACCGAAGGGCTTCTCATAACGAAAATGATCTCCTGGGATAAGAACGTAAAGAAGGTATATCTGCCGTTATTCTACCCGATTGAGGAAGCGATTCCCGCAGACGGAGCGGCCTAATCCGTTTACGGGAACCATCTCAATCCGTTTACGGGAAAGTAATAAGAACGAATTAACAAGAACGAATTAACAAGAATAAATATACCGCTTCGGTTAAGTTCACTAACGTTCACTGAACCTTGCGGGACTATTGATTATAAAGATATTTGACGCGGATAAGAGTGGAGGATATTAATAGATTTTCTTCGCGTTAAAGAGAGATAAACAATAATAAAGGAGCCCGCGATCCGTTTGCGGGAATCAACTTATACGGGGGTGCCAATTATGACACGAAAGGAAGCACGTAAAGCAGTATGGGAGTTCATCGTTGAGAACAGCGATAAACCGACGGCCTGGCGCGCCGAACTTGTCCGCCAATTTACGGACGAGCTATTCGAAAAAGGATGCCCGCGGCTGGCGTTCTGGACGTGGAAAATGACGCATCCGGCGCTAATCCGGAAAGGCGCGCCCCACCAAACAATCGGCGATATTCTCGCGGATTACATAATGAACGTACGCGAGATCCCCGAACGTAAGGCGGAGCATCCGGTTAGTGGTCCCGAACGTAATCGACGCGAAGCATTAAAGCGTGGCGCACTCGAATCGCAGTTATTAACGGAGCGGCCGGGCGAAGGCGATCCGATTGAAATCGGCATATACGAAGATACGTTTATCACAAACAGGCCCGTTGAAGCCGCGTTATTTGACGAGCCAGTTACGATGACCGGCGACGAACTTATCGGACGTCTGACGCGGATCAAACGGAATCCGGACGCGTTTATTCAGAAGTATGCGGATGGCAGCGCTTGGAACCGTGAAAATGCGGTCAAGCGGCGGACACCGGATAACGTGAGAATGGCGATAGATATGCTTGATTTACGCCGCGTCCGGACGTGTGTGTTTTGCGGCAATGCCTTCTATTCGCATAGTAAGCAACCGGGCCGCGTCAAGCTGTGCGAGATTATGGTTCATCCGTTAGACAAAACGAAGTTCTTCTGCCAAAAAGAACGGGATCGGGTGCTGGCGGTTCTCCGGAAGCACAAAAAGGTAGCCGCGTAATCGAACCAAATTCCAATACTATATAGACGGGTTAATACCGTCGGCTAATACAACTTTTTTATTTGGGGTCAAAGCGAAGAATACAAAGAAAAGGAGAGTGAAACAGAATGAACGGGTTTGCGATCAGAGCGATTAGAATCAGCAAAGGGATGACACAGCCCGAATTTGCGAAGACGTTGGGCATCAGCCCTACATGGTTGTGCGAGATAGAGAAAGAGCGTCGGCCGGTGTCTGATAGAGTCCGCATCCGGGTCAGTCAACTTTACGGCGATGATGATGCAGTTGAGATGATTCGTCGTGCGAAGATGTCCGATCAGCTCACAGTATAAGAATATTAAGCCGCACGAGGCGGCAAATCCTCGGGCAAGACGCAGGGAAAATTCACGGCAAAACTGCTAGGCCGCTGATAGGATGAATTTCATGGCTGTATCAATTAGCCAAGAGGGACACGTTACAATCGTCAACTACGCGGAAGGAAAACGCCCGCTCAAAGTCGCGCCGTACATTGCACGTAACGCAGCGGATCGCGGCATATTATGGGAGATACTCACCTTTGTCGAGCGTGAGTCGAACGAGCCGCACCACCTCGCAAAAATGGAAGATGCGAAATTTTACGCACTGGTTGAGCGTCTGGCAACGCTGGCCTGCCGCAAGTTCTCGCCTATGACGAAGTGGGGCGTCACTAAACCGGAAATCCGCGGCATTGTCTTATTCACGTTGCGGGCCGCCGTCGCTGCCGGTACTTGGCCGGAGTCGTACGAGGTCACGCGCACAACCTTCGTTCGAAATGGAGGCTACGCCGGTGAATAACGGCTTAACTTTATCGTAGAAATTGCGCAGTTTTAGCGCCTTTTAATCCCGGAGGATGTAATCCCTAGCCGGGCTTTTTGTCGTGCTTGAAATCGCGGAAATTGTGCAAAAAAGGGTACCGAATATGCGCTGATTTCACGGAGGGGAGGTTGCCGGATGAATGAGAAACAAGACGACGCAAAACGTTACTGTCCATATTTTCGCGGGGATCATGGCTGCGTTCTTTTGCAGGCGATGAATAAGGCGGATGTCCGCTGCAAGGTTTGGCGCGGTGCCGATTCGATCCGCTGCCGCTACTTGGATACGCAAATTTGCCGGAGGGGATGACGAAATGAACGTAACCGTTTATCAGTACGTATTCACGGACCGGGATAAGACGCGCGTACATACAACGCTCGTAAACGATGCTGGCGCGGTACTAGATAGGAATATCGCGATGTATGATGCGTATCCACTCAAGCAGATTGCGGACGAGCACGCCCAATATATGCTCCGCGTACTCAAGCGCAGCATGTCGCTGGATCGCGTTATTTACGATTGTAACGTTCGCGGCCGGTTCGAGTATACGCCGAAAGCGAGCGGCTTTACCGGTGAAATGACATATCATCCGCGTTTTGGGGATGTCGAGAAAGTGCGCCTGCAATGGACGGACCCTCTACCGGAAGACCCGGACGATATGGACGACGACAAAGACGCAGAGGAAACGGAGGAGTAATTTTATGGAGGGCATTGTAAAACGGTATTATACGGATCGAGGTTTCGGATTTATTAGCGTACCTGGCCAAAAGGACATCTATTTTCACATTAGTGAAGTGGGCGACGCATCCGACACGCTAAATTTTTACGTAGGTGATCCGGTTTCTTTCGAATTAGGCCGGGATAAAAAAGGCCAACTAATGGCGCGAAATGTGGTGCCGCTATGATTACGGCTCGCGGAATGAAAGGCGAAACGTCCGGCGTTATCACGCGCCAAGTAGCGCAGCCTCAGCCGAAACAGCCAGCGCAGGCCATTACGGTCCGTCATAAGGTCACGATGCCGGTCGGGGATATCCAT
This sequence comes from Fontibacillus forbon, assembly GCF_046559655.1. Classification (NCBI taxonomy): domain Bacteria; kingdom Bacillati; phylum Bacillota; class Bacilli; order Caryophanales; family Paenibacillaceae; genus Fontibacillus; species Fontibacillus forbon. Next base: position 42,676 of record NZ_JBKGFV010000003.1, read on the forward strand.
GCGACGGTTACACTCGAAGCCGTTGACGAGTCGGCCGGCGTTGTCGTGCGTTTAGAATCGTTCCGAGCCACGCAACCACTCATGAATAGTACGATTATCTTCCGCAAAATGCAGTTCTGCGACGCACTGACGGCGGACGGGTATGCGGTGAAGATATGAGACCGATCATTGTCGCGGATTTTATCCGCCTCGAAGGTGTTAAGCCGCTCCTAGCTGTGCAACTCTACGATAAGCGCGGGGATTATCAAACTTCCGTCGTTTGTCCATGCGTAGACCCGGTCTTAGCCGTCCAAATCGCGCTCGAAATGGTGGAGTTTGCCGGCTATTACGGGCTGATCGACTTTCAAACGTCGGATCGCGGACTATTTGCGGCGGCAACGGCAGAGCCGGACTTGAATACGACGATTTTGCACCCGTCAGATATCGCGCATCTCCATCGGATTGTTGCGGACGGTGTCGATGCTTACCGCGACTTTTACCCGGCGGAAGAAGTGCCGGAGCCGCCGGAAGAGAAAAAGCCGGAGTTGACCGGTTGGCGCGCGAAGGTTGTTAGGTATTTACAATTCTTAATTTCAAAATTAGATAATACGGGGGAATGTAAGGATGAAGAAATTTGAAGCGCTCGAAACCTATAAAAAAATGAGTTCCGAAATCGGACAACGTCGGGCGAATTTGGAGCACCGCCGCAGATCAGCGCTCGAAGAAGTTCAGGCGCTAAAGGCGGAGTATACTGCTGCCATGAAAAAATCGATACTTGAAGGCGCGGATAATGCCTCGGAAATCGAAGAAATTGATAAAAAGGTCGAGCAAGCCGAACGCACTTTCAGGCGTGTTGACGCGGAGGTTACCGCAGGGCTGAACATCTCCGGGGCGGTAGGCGGTCAAGATAGCGTCGTTACCGCGTGGAACGCCGATTATTATCCGAACACTGTAATGAAGGAGACGCTAGAGCCCGCTCTAGCAAAGTTGAACGCCGCGGCCTGTGCGTATGCAGACGAGTTTCAGCGTGTCTTATCAATTATCGATGAAGTGGACGCGTTATATTACGACGCAAAGACCACTCTTGGCCATGGTTACGAGTACAAGATGCGAAATTTAAAAGCAGAGGTTCGGCACGTTGATAATCCGGTAACTAAAGCGGCCATTACTCCAGATGACTTGGCGCAGCTTGCGCGCGGTGAGCGTCCGACAAAATTACCGAATACCGGAGGTAAACAATAGTGAAACTCGGAACCACATTCGCACAGCTTGAAGAAATGAAAGTAATGGCAGCCGGCCATCCGGAGAAAATCGCTAAATATAGTCAGGCCAAAAAGCAATACGACGAAATGATTGCGGAGTTCTTTAACGAAGAATCCGGCGTCAAGTTTATTGCGCATCCGTTGGAGTCATACGTTGCAGAGATTGAAGCTAAAGCGGAAGAATCTGGCGATCCTGGCGACAAGGCACGGGCGATTATTATGCGCGACCGACTTAATCATTACGAAAAAGAGAAAACAAAGCACGTCGATTGGCGCACATCCCGCGAACGTCTCCGCAGTTTGATCGATATTGGTGCGAAAATATCGGACAAGGACATTCGCGAAGCGGAGCGAGTCGCCCGGCATAATCCATCAGCAGAATCCCGCGTACTATATGCGCGGCTGAAAACGGTCAAACAGGCGCAGGAGGACGGCACGTATACGCCGCCAGCGCCGCCGGAGACGCCGAAAGTTACGGCGGAAGACGTAGAGGCTGCGCTAACAAAGGCGCAGAAAACGAGTGCGACACGCGATATTGCAGAGTATTCGGCATTGAAACGAAAATTTGAAGCACAAGAGGGGGCGATTGAATGAGAATCATTAAAGCGGACGGAGTAACGGTAATTGACGAGGATAACGACGTATTGGATCGATTGGTTGGCGCTGATCATGCGACATTTAAGTCGGTAGATATTTCGCGCTTACGGCTAAACGCGGACAATCTCGCGGTACTTTACGATAAGGCGCAACGCACAAAGACGCCGGAGGATGCGGGCGCGTATAAGCGGTTTAAAGAGAAATTTCTAGCGTGGGTGAATGGGTAAGTGAGCAAGCATAAGCAAAGGGGCGCCTCAATTGGCGTCTCTTTTATTTTATAAAGGGGGTCATTTTATCAAGATCACAGACGAAGAAATCGCAGCCGCCGAGTGCGTCGTCCCGGTCGTTCGCCTTATCGAACAGATCGTAACGTACCGCCGCCCCGGCGCCTATCAATTCGCGGAGGATTTCCCGGACGAGTCCGCAACTTGGCGCGAAGTATCGACGTTATTTCGCAAGTCACCGGTCAAAGAAGTTCGCGACTTCGGCGAGCTCATGGCGGAGATGGGCGGAGGCCTTATGACGGTGGACAAGGTTGCGCAAGAGGGCAGTCCGAAGGAACTCAAGCGCGCGGTGGCGGCGTTATGCCGGTCGGCCAAAGCGCTCAATAAGGCGTGGAGCGCGTTCAGCGTGCAGATGATACGTGAGGCGGTGGCGGACAATGGCATTTGATCTTGTCGCAAAGTTAAAGCTGCAGGACAATTTTTCCGATCCGATGCGTAAGGTCGAACGTCAGACCAAGGCGGCACAAAAGTCAATGGACTCGTATAAAACCGTAACCGCAAAAATGGACAAGGCGCAAACCGGAGCAGCCAAGGCGGTAACTCGCACGGACAAAGCGCTCGCCCGCGTCAAGACGGCGACACAAAAAGCCGGCTCCGCGTTTACGGTGTTTGGTAAAAACGCTAATAACGCAATGAACCGAGCGGCGCGTGGAACTGGCGGACTTGTCAGGAGTATTGGCGGAGTAGCTGCCGCATATATGGGAGCCCGAGCAGCAAAAAGCGCCTGGGACCGTACCATTGGCGCGGCTGCGGAATACGAAATGAGAGAGGTAACGGTCAAAGCCATGTTTGGCGGTGATTACGCAAAGAATGCGCAAAAGTACCTTGATTTCGTGGAGGGCCGCGCAGCCGTTTCGCAGTATACGACGGACGATTTTCTGACCGCGGGGAAATCGTTTATTCCGACGACGAAAGATAACGACAAGCTTGCGAAAATGGTGAACCTGGCGGAAAGGCTCGGCGCAATCGATCCAGACCAGGGTATAACCGGCGCAGCATTTGCGTTGAAAGAATTCTTTAGCGGGGACGCTGTGTCGCTCGTTGAAAGGTTTGAATTGCCGCGCAAGGTAATGAACGACTTGAAAAACCTTTCGCTCGATAAGCAGTTAAAGGAACTCGACAAGTACCTCAATCAGATAGGCGCGACCAACGAACTTATCGAAGCGCAAGCGGCCACAGCAACCGGGGAGTGGCGGAAATCGACGGCAAAACTTACGAAGGCGCTCCGAGAAATGGGAATGGAAGGACTGGAGAAGATAAAACCGCTGCTCCGGGACTTCAATAAGTGGCTGGAAAGCCCGAATTTTCAAAAGTTCAAGGAGGCCGGAGTTAAAGCGTTCTCGGGTCTGTTTGAGGCTGCAACAAATACGGTACGGAAAGTCGCGAACTACTTGGATACTAACCTTTTTAGCAATCCGGCCTTTCAGCAGATTCCGACTATAGAGGGCAAAGTTAAATATGTATTTGATACGCTTCAAAAAGACTTCGACGCTTGGTGGAACGCAGCCGGCAAGACCAAAATAGAAGGGATAGCGCAGGAGTTAACGAACACCCTCGGAAACGCCCTGAAAGCATCTCAACCTATCCTGGACGCCGCGACTAAAATCGGTTCACAAATCGGGAAAAGTATCCTAAGTGGAATAGGTGATTCCCTTGTTTTGAGTCAGGCGGACAACCCACTTGATAAATTTCTTTCAAACCTATGGGGAGAAGAGGCGTGGGGGATAGGTTACGACGAGAACGGAAAGCCGTATAAGTATGAGGATAAAGCGGCCGAAACAGTCAGTAATATCAGCAACCCCGCCGTCAGTAAGTATGTTATCGATAACCACCTCAATCGTATACAGCTAAAAGGCGAAGAAATCTCCGGCTCCCACGCCGGCGGACTTGATCGCGTTCCATATAACGGTTATACCGCGCGTCTCCACCGTGACGAGACCGTACTCACACGTACAGAAGCGCAGGAATACCGTGAGAATCAGCGCGGTGCCAGCCGGGGAAGTCGCGGAGGAAACGTCATTATTACGGGTAACACGTTCCATGTTCGCGAAGACGCTGACATTGACCGGATCGCGCGTCAATTAGCGTACGTATTGACACAGTAATATACGGTAGACAGGCGGAGTCTAGGCGTTATGGTTGCGCTGCGGCTCCGCTTATTTAATCGGAGGGAAAAATATGAATGCAAAACAACTCATTGCGATCCAACACCTAGCCTTGCCTGCGTCAGAACGTCCGTCAATGGACGAAATTGCGGAAGCATGCGAGGTAAGCCGCTCAACCTTGTACGAATGGCGAAAGAATCCGGCATTCATCGAGGAATTGAAAGCGCAGATTGTCCGCAATAACGTCGATACTCTTCCGGACCTGGTCGCCGCCTTGCCGCGTATTGCGATCGAAGACCGGTCCGCTGCGATGGCTAAGCTTGCGCTACAAGTAAATGGAATGCTTACGGAGAAGGTTGACGTACAATCATCCGCCGGCGCGAACGGTCCGGATATTGAGGCGTTGAAATCACGTATCCAAGCATTAAAGGAGCGGACCCGTAATGAAGAGGAAGCGTAGGAAACGCGCAAACGTTCCGTTAGATGCCCGCCATTACTTGGCCGCTGCTTTAATCGCGTCCGGTGACTACGGTTACGGAGTTATCGCGTCAATGGTCGGCGTCGACCGGCGGACTCTCCTGCGCTGGCGTAAGCGTAAGGACTTCGACAAGGAGCTACGGAAGGCACGCGCAAAGATAGCGGAAGATGTGCGCAAGTCATTCGGCGACCGGAAGCGGCTGAAAACAAGCGCGGATATATTCGAATACTTCGGCGCAATGGGGATCGCGTAAACCTTGCGTCCGATTTGCGTACGATACGGTTGATGGTCGCGGAAGTCTGCGCGGGGCTTGCGGTAGAGGCGCGTTTATACCGGGACTTATAACGTCCCATTATCGGACTTTAGTTTACGCATTCTGCACGCAGGGGGAGACGCATGGCCCTCCGGAAACTTTTCACGGGCTGGCGGCTCGGACCGGAAGGCCTCGCAAATCTCACGGGGTCTTACGCTCGATTTCGGTAGAATAGTGCAAATAACGGCCGATCCTGCGCTCTATATACGCGGTCAAACGCCGGGATCGTAGACGTGGCGCGGGATTTCGGTTGTGTCAGCTATCCCTACATGATTACCAATCAGCTAGGTATAACTGTTGAAACTCTGCGGTAACCGTCACCCCCAAGGCACCCCCTCGACGATCCCTCATCAGGCCCCCGGAATTTCCGCACAGCAAAAATAACTCGTGGGTAAAATATGGTATTTCTACGCTTGACTGAATTTTATCTTCTATTATAATAGTAGATAATCTAAACAACGTAGAAGTATCGGAGTCAGTCCGGTATGTGTGCGCAAACTGAACGTTGATCTATCGGGCAATTTCCGATATCAATGCGCAGATATGTGACTCGAAATCAATTAGGCGTCGCAAGGCGTGCGTGGGTTCGAATCCCACCCTCTCCGCCACTAATATGAATGTTGAAACCTTCTGCGTGAATAACGTGGAAGGTTTTTTTGTGCTTATGGGAAAGCAACAACAGAAAAGGACCCTTGCGGGTCCTCATTCTGGTCGACGGCGTGCTTATTTTGGAATTCTTTTCTCACAACCCCAGAAACGGTCGATGTGTGCGTAGGCAGCCCGGACTAAAGAAGAGGGGTCTTCACTAACCCGAGATCTTGGCTTCTTAAACGAAGTGAATAAGACTCCTGAAAAATGTTGCTCGCTGATACCTCCAACGGAACCACACCTCTCTTTGGCAACGCCGTCTGATTGTATTATGTGCAGGTTCGGAAGTTCTATACACGGTTTCGATATTTAATTTTGAAGGCGCGAAAATTAGTGTACACGGGCCTTTTCGGCTTTTTTCCACTTCCGGTTCTTTTTCGAGGTATCCGGGAAAGTATCGCCTCGCTCCAGCGTCACGCGCTGGGGATCCTGGATTTGGGTATGGAAGCTGCGCGCTTCGCCAACCTCCACATAAATACCGGGGTTAGGCGCTTTGTCTCCCGGTTCGAATTCGGTTTGTTCGCCCATCTTTCTACTCCTCCTTTCCGTCCCCAAAGAGGGAATCAAGCATATTGTTTGTAACGCGGACTTAATCATGTACCGATTCGAACCGATAATTATTTACAGACATAAATGATGTAGGGAGGATGATGGAACATGGGAAAGCGCATGAGGGGATTAGTCATTATGGTCGTCATGGCGCTCATTTTTCCATTTATGCCTATATCGGTTCATCCGGTTCAGGCCATTGGAGAAAGAATTGAAATTTTCACGCAACGAAATGAAGATAACACCGTCTTGGTAGAAGGATTGGCTGGAGCTTCGTCCGTAAAAATCGAGTTAAGGGACGAGGATGAAAAAGCCTTTTTTTCCGCTACGGTTCAGGTGAATAAGGAAGGGTATTATCAATTGATTACGCCTTCCTTTAATGAAGAGGTATTCAAGGAATCCAGGTACTCCAAATACAACTATGGCGTGGGCGTTTACGTGAGCGTGCCGGGAGGCGCACAAGCGGCCACTTCCTTGCAGGATTTTCGGAATCGCTACGAATCGCCAAGTCCTTATGAAAAGTATCACGAGGGCTACCAGGAACCTAAACCGGTGAAATTTGAACAATATGGCGTCGGATCACAAGCGCCCGTCGCCAAGGACCCAATCCAGTTAAAGGCTGTAACTTTACCCGTATCCGTTGCCGCAAGCGAAACCCATACCTTGGCTCTCGGAAAGGATGGCAGGCTTTACGGCTGGGGGAAAAACACGAGTCGCGAAATCAACGAAAGCGAAATGCCGGTGCTGCCGCCGACGCTGATTACGACCGACAAAACGATTAAGAAAATCGAGGCGGGGGAGAAGTTTTCCCTATATATTACGACGGACGGAGAGTTATACGGTTGGGGCGACTTGAATCATTTGGGCGTCAAAACCATTACCGGAAAACCTACCAAAATCACTTTGATCAGCGAGCCGATTACCGATATGAACGCTTTTAACCGTGGAGTCGCACTCTTGACCAAATCCGGGAATGTTTATCAACTGGGCGGGGTTGGCTGGGCCAATGATGAGGCTCGCGAATTCGTCCATAATCATTACAGACAAATATTGCTGAAGGATGCGATTGCGGTATCTATGAGCAATATGAAGGGCTATGCGCTGAAAAAGGATGGAACCCTATGGAGTTGGGATAATTCGATCGTGGAAGGGCAGACAACCCTAGCCGAACAAATCGCCGGGTTCAAGGACATCCAAAAGTTCGATGCAGCGAATACGAATGATGAATATATCATCGCGATAGACAGCAAGGGCGAATTGTGGGGATACGGGGACAATTCGGCGAGACAACTTGGACAGAAGGTTCCTTCCAAATTGGGCAAACCGACGAACATTACGACTATGGCGCTTAGGTACAACAAGCAAACGGGTTGGAGCGCGGCCGGCAAGAAGCTGAAGTACACGGGCCTTTCTGTGAACGTGAACGGCGTTCTGCTGTTGACCGAGAACCACGAGATGTTGACCTATAATACATATCCGCGTCTGGGCGACTTGAATAAAAACGTAAGTTATATCGAAAATACGAGTCGGAACATTTATTGGATCAGCGGCGGGAAATTGTGGGTGTGGGGATATGGTAACGAATACGGTCAGCAAGGAATCGGAGTTAAAGTGAAGTAGATAATTAAAGCGAATTGCAGTATTATTTGGGTTCTTGCGCGGCGGCTTTCGATTTGATATACTACTATGGTGCGAGTTTAGACTCGTTCCTTGCTCCCAAGGCTATCAAGTTGGGGGCCATAGTCCACAAGGAGGTGAACCAGATGCGCAAATATGAAGTGATGTACATTATTCGTCCTGACGTTGAACAAGAAGCTGTTCAAGCTACAGTCGAAAAATTCCAAGGCATCATCCAAAACGGCGGTGAAATTACAAAGCATGATGTAATGGGCAAACGCCGGCTTGCGTATGAGATTAACAAGATCCGTGACGGAGTTTACGTACTCGTGAACTTCACAGCTACTCCAGAAGTAGTTGCTGAGCTCGAGCGGATTCTGAAGATTTCCGACGAGGTTATCCGTTATCTCATTACAAAAGACGTTGCCTAATCTTCAAGTTTTGTAAAACAAGAAGCCCGAAGGAGGGGATTTGATTGTTGAACCGTGTCATTCTGATCGGACGTCTTACCAAGGATCCGGAGCTGCGTTATACGCCATCCGGTGTAGCGGTCACTCAGTTCACGATTGCCGTGGACAGACCCTTTACCTCGCAAGGCGGAGAACGCGAAGCGGATTTTATCCCGGTTGTAACCTGGAGACAGCTTGCCGAGACGTGCGCAAACTACTTGCGCAAAGGTCGTCTGACGGCTGTGGAAGGACGTATTCAAGTACGGAATTACGAAAATAACGAAGGTAAGCGGGTTTACGTTACCGAAGTCATTGCCGATAATGTCCGTTTCTTGGAGTCGAACCGCGAAGGCGGAGCAGGTGGCGGAGGACAGCGTGAAGAAGCAGCTCCATTTGGAGGTGGCAGCGGCGGTGGCAACACCGGACGCAGCAGCAATTTCTCGCGCGGCAATCAAAATGATCCTTTCTCCGATGACGGGAAACCGATCGATATTTCGGATGACGATTTGCCATTTTAATAACGGAAAGGACTGAAAAGCATGAGCTTCAAACAAAGAGAAGGCGGAGACGACAAAAGACCGGCTCGCCGCGGCGGCCGCAACAAACGTCGTAAAGTGTGCTACTTCACTGTGAACAAAATTACTCACATTGATTATAAAGATACTGAGCTGTTGAAGAAATTCATCAGCGAACGCGGCAAAATTTTGCCACGTCGTGTAACAGGTACAAGCGCGAAATACCAACGTCTTTTGACTGTTGCTATCAAACGCTCCCGTCAAATCGCATTGCTTCCATACACTACGGAGTAATCGTTAGACGCCAAGAGAGACAGCCGAATCCTAATGGATCCGGCTGTTTTTGCATTTTACGGACAAAAAGTTCCGCGGGCCAGGCCTATACAGTATAAGGAAGGGGATAGAAAATATGGGTATATGACGAATTATGTCACGTTGAAAGGAGGTATAAAATGCCTTAAAAAGATATTGACGTAAGGTTAATTAACATGTATTATTTACAATAATCAAGTTGGAGATTTTCCCCAGCTTACAAGGGGTTCGACTCACTTCTCTTATTAACCAGTGGTTTATATTTTGACGCTTTGACGCTTTATCTCATTAACATAAGTTATACACTATGGTTAATCTTCTTTCATTTTCCTCATAAGTTCACATATATGATAGGTTAAACAGTAATTACCAATATAATGCTGAATTTTCCACATCACATCACAATATCACTTCTAAGATTCTAACATCTAATGTATGTCGTACTATTTCCAGAAACAATCACTATATTTAAATCTATACCGCTTCTTGTTTTTCAGAGGTTTATTTCGTTGGAAACTACGCCTAAGGTTACGTCGGATTTCGTGTAGGAGATCGCTGTACCGACCCGTGGCGAAAGTTATATAAAGAAGCAAAGGCCCGATTTTACAAGGGGGGATTCAGGAGAGGAACAGGTCCAAGTTCTATCGGCAAGACGGCTTTACTGTAAATAGCAACTACATATTCTGAAGGAGGAGTCTTGGTAATGAAGGGTAAAAAGATGAATTGGTGGTCTGTTCTGCTTATAGTGTCTTTGATTGGAATTTTATTTACGGGCTGCAGCACGAATAACAACGCAGCTAATCCTGCTCCGGCGGAGAATAACAAAACCAATGAGCAAAAAACAAATACAGAGGCCCCTCCAGCGGCTGATGAGCCGGTTGATGGTGGAACGATTACGCTTAGTACATTTTCTGATATCGTAAGTCTTAATCCTATTTTTATTAACGATACTTCTTCCGGCGACGTGGCTCAATTCCTCTTCGCGAAACTGTATGATTTGAACCGTGAGGGGAATGTAACTGCAGAGCCTTGGTCACTGGCTGCGGAGCTTCCGCAAGTTTCGGAAGACGGTAAAACTTATACCGTGAAATTGAAAGATTCGGCGAAATGGAGCGACGGTCAACCCGTAACGGCGGACGATATCATCTTTACGTTCGATACGGTCCGCAACCCGGATGCGGGTGCTCCTGGGATCAGCCTTTTCGATAAAGTAGACAAAGTAGAAAAAGTCGATGACAAGACCGTTAAAATTACGTTGAAACAAGTATACTCACCGTTCCAGTATACGCTTGTAACTGAACTGGTACCTGCCCATGTATTGAAGGATATTCCAGTAAAAGAACTTCAAGCGAATGCCTATGGTACGGATCCTGCGAAGACAGTAACAAGCGGACCATGGAAATGGACATCATGGAAAGCCGGGGAAAGCCATGTCATGGATGCTGACCCGAACTACTGGGGCGAAGTGAAGCCGCATATCGCGCAAATCGTCTATAAGATTTATGCGGATCAAAACACCGAGGTTCAAGCGCTTCTGAAAGGCGATACCGACCATATTAGCGCCATTCCTGTAACCCAAGTTGATGCGGTTAAAGGTAACGATCAAATCGATATTATTCAAAAGCCGGGCGCGCAGTACGAATATCTCCAATTCAACTTTGATCCGAAGAACTTCCCGGATAATTACGGATTGTTTGAAGGACAGAAGACAAGACAGGCGATTGCTCACGCGTTGAACCGCCAAGGCATGGTCGATAACATCCTGAAGGGCGTCGGCGCTCTGATGAACGCACCGTTCCTGCCGGATACATGGGCCGATCCGAAAGAAGCAGCCGTAAACTACGATTACAATGCTGAAACGGCTAAGAAGCTCTTGGCTGAAGACGGATGGGTTGCCGGCAAAGACGGCATTCTTGAAAAAGACGGCCACCGGTTCTCGTTCGAGCTTCAATATAATGCGGGTAACAGCCGTCGTGAACAAGTAGCGGCCGTTATTCAACAAAACCTTAAAGATGTAGGTATCGAAGCAACACCGAAGGCCATCGATTTCGCGGCCTGGATCGACCAAAATGTAACACCGGGTAAATATCAAGCATTGCTGCTGGCTTGGTCGCTGAATACGCCGGATCCGGATTCGGAGAGCGTGTTCTCGTCGAAATACTTCCCGCCGGCTGGACAAAACAGCGGCTGGTATAAGAACGAGAAGCTGGACCAATTGTGGGTGGACGGATATTCGACCGTCGATCAAAACGAACGGAAAGAAATTTATAAGGAAGTGGCCAAAGAAATCTCCACCGACCTGCCATACGTATTCCTCTATCAATATGGTCAGGCAATCGGCACAGGACCTAGAGTCCACTGGGCGGAAGAAGACCGTCCGGAACCATCACTCGGTTACGGACAATACTTCCATGCGATTAAATGGTGGGTAACCGAATAACGAACGGATACAGGAAATAGAATCACCGGAGGGGAAAGAGAAATGTCTCTTTCTCCTTCTCCTTTAGGAGAAATAGTCATACGGAGATTCTATACCTTGCAATTTATTAGGAGGATAGAACGATGACAGAATATCTGGTCCGTCGCCTGTTACAATCGGTGTTGGTCATTTTTTTAATTACGGTCGCCACTTTTCTTCTTATTCATGCTGCTCCCGGCGGCCCCACGCAAGTGATGCTTTCTCCGGGTTTATCACCGGAAGCGATGGCCCAACAAAAAGCAAACATGGGCCTGGATAAGCCTCTGCCTGTGCAATATGCAAAATGGGTGGGCAACCTGCTCCAGGGAGATCTGGGGCATACCTTCAAGAATAACATTCCGGTAGGCGATTTGTTGTGGCCGCGGATGATGAATACACTGATTTTGATGGGGGTTGCGTGGTTTGTTTCGCTGGTGATTGCCATTCCCTGGGGCATTTACAACAGTACGAGGGAATACGGATTATCCGACCAGACCTCGTCCTTTATTTCTTATTTGGGTTTTGCCATGCCGAGCTTTTGGTTCGGGATATTGCTTCAGCAGTGGCTGTCGTTAGAGCTCGACTGGTTCCCGCTTTCGGACATGCACTCCAGAGGCAAAGAAGGCGACATCGGCGATTTGTTCATGCACCTGGTATTGCCGGTTTCGGTGCTTGCCTTAGGATTCCTAGCTTCTTATATGAAATACGCGCGCGCCAGCATGCTGGAAGTGCTTGATCAGGACTATATCCGGACGGCCCGTGCCAAAGGGGTTAAAGAACGGAAAGTAGTCTTCCGCCATGCGCTCCGTAACGCGTTGATTCCGATCATCACCGTAATCGGGCTGGATTTGCCGATTCTGGTTGCGGGAGCCGCACTGACGGAGAATGTGTTTAACTGGCCGGGCATGGGAAGGTTTTACGTGGAGAACGCCCTGGCTCGCGAATATTCCGTATTGATGGCGATTACGATCGTTACGGCTGTGATTGTTATTATCGGTAACCTGTTGGCGGACATTTTGTATGCCGTGGTCGATCCTCGAGTTAAACTCGGCGGAAAAGGGGGGAAAGCGGCATGAGTGAAATGAAAGTGGAAGTTCCTGCAGGAACTGGAAGCGCCCCTTTGTTTTCCGTTCCAGCCGGCCTGCCCCCGGAATCAGGCGAACCTTCGGCGGTAAACCTATCCAAGCGCCCGCCGGGTCCATGGAGAATGCTGTGGAGTAAATTTTCCCGAAATCCTTATGCGATGACCGGGCTTGTAGTACTGCTGTTTTTTGTGGTAATGGCATTATTGGCTCCTTTTATTACGAAATACGAACCTTCCCGGATCGATATGATGTTTCCGAACCTGAAGCCTGGGACGGATGGGCATTTGTTGGGTACGGATGAACTGGGCCGCGATATATTTACGAGGCTGCTTTACAGCGCACGCATATCCCTGTTGATCGGGTTTTCCGTAGCGCTTGCGTCCGTTGTCATCGGCTCTATTGTCGGAGCCATCTCCGGCTATTTCGGCGGATGGGTAGATACCATTTTTATGAGAATCGTCGATGTAATGAACTCGGTACCTACTCTGTTTTTAAATATTCTCGTACTGGCGATTTTCGGTTCGCAAATCAAATATATGATAATGATTTTGGCACTTACGAGTTGGATGAGCATCGCGCGCCTGGTACGCGGGACCTTCCTGCAGCTTCGGGAAATGCAGTACGTGGAAGCCGCCCGGGCCATCGGGGTATCGAGCTGGGGCATCATCTTCCGCCACTTGCTGCGCAACGCGAGCTTTCCGATTATCGTAAACGCCACCTTGATGGTAGGCAGTGCCATTTTGAGTGAATCGGCATTATCCTACCTTGGTCTCGGCATTCAAGCTCCCGCGACAAGCTGGGGGGTTATGTTGAGCAATGCGCAGGAATTTATGCTGGTTGATAAATTGCAGGCCGTATATCCAGGCCTATGTATTCTGTTAGTCGTGCTCGCGGTCAACTTTATCGGTGACGGGATCAGAGATGCGCTTGATCCTCGGCAAAGCATGAGCAAAACCCGGAGGAGGCTGAAACAATGGCGGAAAAATTACTCGAAATCCGGAAACTGACGGTCGGCTTTGTAACCGATAAAGGAATGGTCAAAGCCACCGATGAAATTTCGCTGTCCATTGGCCAGGGGCAGACCGTGTGCCTGGTCGGCGAATCCGGCAGCGGAAAGAGCGTCACCTCGCTCGCCGTGATGCGGCTGATCGACTATGCGGGCGGAGTGATCGCGGATGGGAGCATTGAGTACCACGGGCAGGATTTAACCGTGAAAAGTCAGGAAGAAATGCGTCATATCCGGGGCAACCGGATCGCCATGATTTTTCAGGATCCGATGTCATCGCTGAATCCGGTATTTACGGTCGGGGAGCAAATTGCTGAAAGTTTGCGCCTGCATCAAGAGATGAGCGGAGACAAAGCCTGGAATGCAGCGGTCGACATGCTGCGCATGGTCGGGATTCCGGCACCGGAAATTCGTGCAAAACAGTATCCGCATGAACTGTCCGGCGGGATGTGTCAGCGCGTCGTTATTGCGATTGCCCTGGCGTGTAATCCCGAACTGCTGATTGCCGACGAGCCGACAACGGCGCTCGACGTTACGGTACAGGCGCAGATTTTGGACTTGCTTCGCAAGCTGCAGTCGGAGCTCGGGATGTCTATTTTGCTGATCACCCATGATATGGGGGTTGCGGCGGAAATGGCGGACCGCGTAGCCGTTATGTACGCGGGGGCCATTGTGGAGGAAGGCCCTGTGGAAGAAATTTTCAGCAATCCGAGCCATCCTTACACGATCGGACTGCTGCAATCGATTCCCGGATTTGAAGGGGAGCGGGGCCGGGAACTCTATACGATTCAGGGGACGATTCCGCCGATCGGGCAGTTGCCGACAGGTTGCCGCTTTAATCCGCGGTGCCCGCACGCTATGGATGTTTGCCGCGAAAAAGAGCCTTTCGACTTTTTGGTGGGGGAAGATCATCGGACGGCCTGCTGGTTGTTTGAAGATCGGCCGGTGGCGCTTGTGGACGGTAGAGGCGGCAGAGATGGGGTGAAGCGCGGATGAGTACGAAAACCAAAGTGAAAAATCCATCGGCTGCTGGAGTATCAGCGACTGAAGAGATATTAGTCGATGTCCGGAACCTGAAGAAATATTTTCCGATTCATAAAGGGCTGCTGAGCCGGGTAGTCGGCCAGGTCAAAGCGGTGGATGATGTGTCCCTGACGATCAAGAAGGGCGAGACCTTCGGACTCGTCGGTGAATCCGGCTGCGGCAAGTCTACGCTGGGACGGGTGATTTTGCGGCTTCAAGGCGCAACCGAAGGCGAAGTGCTGTTTAACGGGCGGGATATCCATGAGATGAACGGGAAGGACCTCCGGGAACTGCGCGAGGAAATGCAGATTATTTTCCAGGATCCGTTCGGGTCGCTGAACCCGCGTTTTCTGGTAAAAGACATCATCGGGGAGCCGCTGCGCGTTCACCGGAATATGTCGGGGAAAGAAATCGATGAGCGGGTCGTCGAATTGATGGAAATGGTAGGCTTGGATGCTTCCCGCCGCAACCGGTATCCGCATGAATTTTCCGGCGGGCAGCGGCAGCGGATCGGCATTGCACGGGCGATTGCGTTGCATCCTCAATTCATTGTGGCGGATGAAGCGGTGTCCGCACTGGACGTATCGGTTCAATCGCAGGTCATCAATTTGCTGATGAAGCTGCAAAAAGAACTGGGTCTCACCTTTTTGTTCATTGCACACGGTCTTAACGTAGTCCGGCATATTTCCGACCGGGTCGGCGTCATGTATCTGGGCAAGATGGTGGAAGTGGGGGAAACGGAAACGCTGTTTGCCGCCCCTTTGCATCCCTATACAGCCGCATTGCTGTCGGCCATTCCTAAGCCGTCGCCGGGCCGCCGTCAGGAGCGGATCGTCCTTCAGGGGGATGTACCTTCACCGGCCAATCCGCCTTCGGGCTGCCGCTTCCATACGCGTTGTCCGCTGGCTCAAGCGAAATGCTCCCAAGTGGAGCCGTTGCTGGAGGAGATCATCCCAGGCAGACAAGTCGCTTGCCATTTTCCGTTGGTCAAAGGCGATTCCTAAGTAGCGCCGACTAAACAAAAACGAAAGTACGAAATTAAAATGAAAAGTCCGTCTCCTCTTTATAATGGGAGGCGGACTTTTTTTGCTTATTCTGCAGTAGTGTTTTGTGTACATTTTAGTCATAAATGGGGAATTTATCGGCGCATGCCATTAAACGGAGGCGGTAACTTTGTTGTACCGAAATTCGTCTATATGGTATAGTACGAAACGGTAGGGTATTTATTTAATGAGCAGAGTCGTACCTTTATAATAAGAAATAATCAACACAGATGGAGGCATATGATGAAACAAAGAGATAAAAGGGTAAAGAAGAAAGGGAGCCGGGGAAAAACGGTCGCGATCGTGCTGACGATCCTGGTAATCCTCGGGGCGGGAGGCTACGTGTTCCGCAAACCGTTAGCCGTGATGGCGTTTGATTTATTCCTTTCCGGCCAAGTGGAGAAGAAGCTGGAGAAATCCTACTCCCCGCTGGAGGGAGAACAGCCAAAGCCGGTAGTCAAGGAGCAGAAGATGGAGCCGTTCAGCGCCCTCTTGCTAGGGGTAGATCAGCGGGCGAATGAACCGGCCCGTTCGGATACGATGATTTATGCGGTCATTCGTCCGGAGGAATCCAAAGTGCTGCTCGTCTCGATCCCGCGGGATACGTACACGGAAATCGTCGGCAAGGATAAGGAAGACAAGATTAACCATGCTTATGCGTTCGGCGGCGAAAAAATGGCTAAGGATACCGTCGAAAACTTCCTCGGCAGTCCTGTCGATTACTATGCGGCCATTAACTTCGAGGGGTTGCGGAAAGTAGTTGACGCGCTTGGTGGTATTGAGCTGCCGATCACGGAAGATATCGTCAACAAACAGAAGGACCATGAGAAGTTCACGATCAAGGCGGGAAAACCGCTGTATGACGGTCAGGAAGCATTGAACTTCGTCCGGTACCGCGAGGATAGCGATTTTAACCGGACCAAACGGCATCAGGTATTTTTGAACGCCATCGTGGACCGGATGCTGAAGCTGGATCAGGTATCGAAAATCCCGGATTTGATGGATATGCTTGGTGAAAATTTTAAAACCGATATGATGCCGAGTTATATTATCGATCTCTCCAAGAAAGTGTTGCTGGGAGATGCCCCATCCATTAACGGGTTTACCATTATGGGGGAAGGCTTCCGCAAGAATGGCGTATACTATGATGCAGCCGATGAAGAAGACCTTGAATTTGCCAAGCAATTGATCGTCAGCTGGAATGATCCAAGCACGGCGCCGGAACAGCTGTTGATGCCGGATGCCCGTGAGAAAGCCGCGGAAGAAGCGGAAACAGAGGGTAGCAAGGAATCTGCGGATAAGAAACCTGCGGAAACGGTTCAGGCCCAATAATCAGTTATTATTCCATTATTCAGCACAACGACCTAGCAATCATACATTCCGCGAATCCTTCGGCAGTCCGGTATACCGGCTGCCGATTTCGCGCCATTTGACGGAACAGGATTCATCCTGAAACGTACAAACTAGTGTAACCGGAACGGAAAAATAATGCGAAACATGGATTTTTCCGATTTCTAAAGGAAGGTTAATAGGATAGAGGAGGAACTTATTCTCATGAATATTGCGTTTTTTTTACTGCCGAAAAATGATGTCGTTACGGTAACGCTGGATTCGACTTTGCGGCAGACGCTGGAAAGGATGGAATTTCACCGGTACTCGGCGGTGCCGATACTCGGCCGGGACGGAGTATACGTAGGGACGGTCACGGAAGGTGACCTGCTATGGTATATGAAGAATTCCGAAGGCAAGATTACTTTTGAGACCGCTTCAAAATTTTATCTCCGGGATGTTCCCCTCAAAATGGACATCAAGCCGGTATCGATCGATGCCGATATGGAAGACCTTATCAATTTGGCAAAAATGCAAAACTTCGTGCCGGTGGTGGATGATATGGGCCGGTTTATCGGTATTGTTCGCCGCAGCCAGATTATCGAGTATTGCGAAAAATTCGTGACCCGCGACGCCTCGTTGCCGAAATCATAGGAGGCTTCCGCATAAATGGGAAACACGGATGGAAACCTTGCTGTAAAAACTTGCTGCGCCCGTTTGCGTCCCTTGGTGGGCTTGCTTTATGCTATAATGTAGAATAAAGCTTTTTCTGGGAGGGTGGAAGCTGTCGGCCATGCAAAGGGAAATGGATGTAGCCAAACGAGCTAAAGTGATCGAGTGGTTAAAAACCGAAGTTGTCGATCACGTATCCCGTTTATTCAAAGCATTGTGGGAAGGCAGCACGACACGGATAACGGACAGCCTTGCCAGCCTGATCGTCAGCAGTTATATACTGGGACGCAGACTGGGTGTTTCCTATCGGGATTTGGATGAGGCCATCTTGGAGAAGTTGAAAAAACATAAACAGGAAGGGCACCAGCTCGAGGATTGGTATCAGGATATATCTACATTGGAAGAACATATGCGTAAGAGGTGAACCCATTTGAAGCTGCGCTGGACATCGGTGGCTTGGAGCGTCGTTTATCTGCTGCTCCTGTTGTCACTCGCTACTCCGCTTACCGTCGTCACGGCTTTTTTTCTGATTGTGCCTGGCGTCCTGTTGTACACTACTTTATCGGCCAAAGCGTTCGTGCTTCATATTGTGCCGGTCTGGATTATTTGCTCACTGATCTTTGGGCCAGCGATGCTGCTTCAAGCAGCTTATTTCTTGATCCCCGCGATCGTGATGGGGTATCTCTATAAGAAGAGGGCGTCCGCGATCCGGACTATTCTGATGGGAGCCGGTACGATTATGGCTCTATTTTTGCTGATTCTGCTCATCAGCACGGTGTTTTTTGATTTCAATTTGGCTGTGGCCATTGAAGATATGCTCAATACCGCGATGGCTCCGCTCCAAAACGTGGCGGATAGCCCGCTAGCCAGCGGGGTGATCTGGTCACCTGAGATAAGTCAGCAATTATCAAGCCTGACGGTGCGGCTTATTCCGTTTACGATGATCGTCTGCTCGCTGATTATTACGGTCATCGCGCATGCGGTTGCCCGTCCTACGCTGGGCAGCATGGGACATATCGTACCTAAGCTTCCGCCGTTCCGGGACTGGCGGTTGCCTAGATCGCTGATCTGGTATTATCTGATCGGCCTACTGATTCAAATGTTTGGCGGGGAAGCGATTCACCAAGGCTTTATGGGAACGATTCTTCTTAACTTGATGCCGCTACTGCAGTTCCTATTCATGATTCAATCGGCAAGTCTGTTCTTCTTTGCAGCTTACCACCGAAAGTGGAATCCGGCGATTCCGGTTCTCCTTGTGGTGGCGATGGTATTTATTCCGCCGCTTCGCATTGTCGGAATGTTGGACATCGCGTTTCCGCTGCGTGAGATGCTTACAAGACCAAGACGATAGGGTGGGAAAGCATGCCTAGTTTACTGCAAAAGCGTTGGCACGGCTATCAGACGGTTTGGATGTTCATGCTTCAGCTGCTGCTTGTCATTTTCGTCTCTTACTATAATTGGATTCTCGGCTTGATCGGGTTGTGCCTGGTTTGCGTGCTGGCATACCTGATGCTTCAGGCGGAACGGCGTTTTCGCAGGGATCTGATCAAGTATGTTACGGATTTGACCTACCGGATTAAGCGGGTAGAGGGGGAAGCCATCGGGCGTCTTCCCTTCGGGATCTTGCTTTACAGTGACGACCGGGTAGTGGAATGGCATAACCGTTTTGTGGGCGGCATGTTCGGCAAGGATACGGTGGTAGGGTCCTCTTTAGCCGAGCTACTGCCTCCATTGCCGCAGCCGGCCAAGGACAAAAAGGATAATAAAGCAGGCAGATCCATGGTCGAAGTGGTGGCGAATGAGCGGTACTACGAGCTCACGATCGATCATGACGAGCGGTTGATCTACATTCACGATATGACCGAACTCGCGATGCTGCGCGACCGTTATGAGAACGAACGGCCCGCGCTCGGCATCGTGATGCTGGACAATCTGGACGAGGCTGCTCAGGGCATGGATGACCAGCAGCGGACCGCGCTGATCGCCCGGGTGGCGTCGGCGATCACGGAATGGGCTAAGCAGCACCGCATTTATTTGCGGCGCTTGTCGTCCGAGCGGTATCTGATGATGCTGAATCAGAGATCGCTGACCGAACTGGAGCAAAGCCGGTTCGTGATTCTGGACGAGGTCCGCGAGATGACCGCGGACCTGAAGGTGCCGATGACGCTCAGCATCGGCCTGGCGTTCGGCACCGAGCGCTTCAGCGAGCTGGGCGAACTCGCCCAGTCGAGTCTGGACATGGCGCTCGGGCGCGGGGGCGACCAGGCCGCGGTGAAGGCCGGTCAGCGGCTGTCGTTCTACGGCGGCAAGACGGGTGCCGTAGAGAAGCGGACGCGCGTCCGCGCCCGCGTCATCGCGCATGCGCTGCGCGATTTGATGCAGGAGAGCGACCGCGTCATCATCATGGGCCATCGCATGCCCGACCTTGACGTCATCGGCGCCTCCATCGGGGTGATGAAGGCGGCCGATATGTACTCGGTCGAAGCGCACATCGTGCTCGACGGCTCAAACCCGGGAATCGAGCGCCTGATGGAGCGCGTCGATAAAGAAGAGGCGCTGGCGCGCCGCTTCATCTCGCCGGAGCAGGCGCTCGGTATGATGACCCCGCACACGCTGCTGGTCGTCGTCGACACCCATAAGGCGTCGATTACGATGGAGCCGCGTCTGGTGGACGCCGCACGGCGGGTCGTGGTGGTGGATCACCACCGCCGCGGCGAAGAGTTTATCAACGACGCCGTGCTGGTTTATCTGGAGCCGTACGCCTCCTCGGCATGCGAGCTCGTGACCGAGCTCCTGCAGTATATTCACGAGAAGGTCGAACTTAGTCCGCTGGAAGCAACGACGTTGCTGGCGGGGATTACGATCGATACGAAGCATTTTGCGCTGCATACCGGGTCGCGGACGTTTGAAGCGGCCGCCTTCCTCCGCCGGATGGGGGCGGATACGGCCATGGTGCAGCGGCTCCTGAAGGAAGACCTGCAGGAATACATCGCCAAGGCGGATATCATCAAGCATGCCCGGATGATTCACGGGCATATCGCGTTGGCGGTGACGGAAGAGGATCGCAAGATTCCGCAACTGCTGATCGCCCAGGTGGCGGACACGCTGCTGAATATGACGAACGTGCTTGCATCGTTCGTCATCAGCGAACGGCCCGACGGCCTGATCGGCATCAGTGCCCGATCCTTAGGCAGCATGAACGTGCAGGTGGTTATGGAACGGCTTGGCGGCGGGGGGCACTTGACGAACGCCGCGGTACAATTGGAAGGCACTCAGGCGGAGGCGGAGCAACGATTGCTGGCCGTACTGGATGAAATAGAGAAGGAAGAGGGGTTATTCGAATGAAGGTAATCTTTTTGAAAGACGTGAAGGGTCAAGGCAAAAAAGGGGAAATCAAGGAAGTATCGGAAGGCTACGCACAGAACTTCCTGATGCCGCGCGGGCTGGTTCGTCCGGCGACCGACGGCAACGTAAAAACGCTGGAGCATCAAACGGCGGCTGAAGTGAAGCGCAAGGAGAAGGAAAAAGAAGAAGCGCAGGCGCTCGGCAAGAAGCTGGAAGAAATGACGGTCACATTGAAGGCGAAAGCCGGGGAAGGCGGCCGTTTGTTCGGAGCGATTACGAGCAAACAGGTGGCTGAAGCGCTGGAGAAAGCCGGTGTGAAGATCGACAAGCGCAAGATTGAAATGCACGATCCGATCCGTACGCTGGGCGTAACCCAGGTACCGGTGAAGCTCCATCCTGAAGTGAAGTCGACGTTTAAAGTTCAGGTTACGGAGGAGTAACATGAGCGGCGATCCATTTTACGATCGGATCCCCCCGCAAAATCTGGAGGCGGAGCAGGCGGTACTCGGTGCGATATTGCTTCAGTCCGAGGCGCTTATTACCGCGATGGAGCGGGTTCGAACCGATGATTTCTATGACAAGCCCCATCAGTTGATTTATGAAGCGATGGTCCAATTGGGCGAAGAGGGACAGCCGATTGATCTGGTTACCCTGACTTCTCGGCTGCAAGATCGCGGCGAGCTGGAGGATACCGGCGGAGTCAGCTATTTGGCGAAATTGGCACATGCGGTCCCTACGGCGGCCAATGTCGATTATTACGCGCGCATTATCGAAGAGAAATCGATGCTGCGCCGTTTGATCCGGACCGCGACGCAAATCGTCAGCGACGGATACACCGGCGGCGAGGATGTCTCCGGGATGCTAAGCGATGCGGAGCGGCGCATTCTCGAAATTTCGAACCGTCGCTCCGGCAGCGGGTTTATCGCAATTCGCGACGTGGTGATGGAAGTGTTCGAACGCGTTGAATTGCTGCACCAGAACCGCGGGAATACGACCGGAATCCCGTCCGGCTTCGTCGATCTCGATAAGATGACGGCGGGTTTTCAACGGAACGATCTGATCATCGTGGCAGCCCGTCCGTCCGTAGGTAAAACCGCCTTCGCGCTCAATATCGCGCAAAACGTGGCGGTTCGCGCCAAGGAAACCGTCGCGATCTTCAGTCTGGAAATGTCCGCCGCCCAGTTGGTGCAGCGGATGATCTGCGCCGAGGCGAATCTCGACGCCGGCATCATGCGGACAGGCGACTTCAAGAGCGACGACGACTGGGCCAAGCTGACGATGGGTATTTCGGCTTTGTCGGAGGCGGAAATCTACATTGATGATACGCCGGGCGTGACCGTGGCCGATATCCGGGCAAAATGCCGGCGGCTGAAGAAGGAGCGGGGGCTCGGGATGATCCTCATCGACTACTTGCAGCTGATTCACGGCCGCGGCAAACCGGGCGAGAACCGGCAGCAGGAAGTGTCGGAGATTTCCCGGACGCTGAAGCAGATCGCACGTGAGCTGGAAGTGCCGGTAATCGCGTTATCCCAGCTTAGCCGGGGCGTGGAGCAGCGGCAGGACAAGCGTCCGATGATGTCGGACCTTCGGGAATCCGGCTCAATCGAGCAGGATGCCGATATCGTGGCGTTTCTTTACCGGGACGACTATTATAACCAGGAGACGGAGAAGAAGAACATCATCGAGATCATTATCGCCAAACAGCGGAATGGTCCGGTCGGCACCGTCGAGCTGGTCTTTCTCAAAAACTTCAATAAATTTGCGAATTATGAACGGGCGCATACGGATGCGTTTGCCGGGTAATACTGACTTTGGCGAATACTGCGTGTTTTTTATACCTGTAATTCTTAGCAATTATTCATTATTTCCGAACAATCATACGGGCGACTGTGTGATTGTTCGTTTTTTAATTTGACTTTAAAAATGGAGACTGGTAAACTGATATTGCTGCTTTCCAGCAGTAAATTAACGTGTTGTGTAAGTCTGGTCTGTTTTTTTTAGGAAGGCCTGAAGCGGATTCGGAGGCTAGATCATACTGTTCCGGTGCGTCGTTCGGGTTTTCGGTTATAAAATTGTTCAAATACAGGTGCGATGGCACCGGGCGGGGGAATGTACATGTCAACGGTAGTCGTTGTAGGAACCCAATGGGGAGACGAAGGTAAAGGTAAAATCACGGATTATCTGGCGGAGAGCGCAGATGTGGTGGCCCGTTATCAAGGAGGCAACAATGCCGGTCACACCATCCTCATCGATGGCAAGAAGTACAAACTCAGCCTGATCCCGTCGGGCGTGTTTTATTCGGATAAGAAATGCGTAATCGGCAACGGCATGGTCGTGAATCCGGCCGCGCTGATTGAAGAGATTAACTATATTCACGAAAATGGCTTCAATACGAAAAACCTGGTCATCAGCGACCGCGCCCATGTCATTATGCCTTACCACATGGTGCTCGACGCACTGGAAGAAGACCGCAAGGGACCGAACAAAATCGGAACGACCCGCAAAGGGATCGGCCCGGCTTATATGGATAAAGCGGCACGCAGCGGCATCCGGATTGCGGATTTGATGGATGCGGAAGAGTTTGAGCTGAAGCTTCGCCATTTGATGAACGAGAAAAATCATGTGATCCAGCAAGTGTACGGTTCGGAACCGCTGGACGTGGAAGAGATTCTGAAGCAGTATCTGGAATACGCGGAAGTTCTTCGCCCTTACGTAACGGATACTTCGGTTGTGCTTAACGATGCGATCGATTCGAAGGAAAAGGTGCTGTTCGAAGGTGCACAAGGCGTTATGCTCGATATCGACCAAGGGACGTATCCGTTCGTAACGTCCTCCAACCCTTCGGCTGGCGGCGTCTGCATCGGATCCGGTGTCGGACCGTCGAAGATCGATCAGGTGATCGGGGTTGCGAAGTCCTACACGACCCGCGTCGGCGACGGACCATTCCCGACCGAGCTGAAGGACGAGATCGGCGATTTCATCCGTGAAACCGGCCATGAATACGGCACGGTTACCGGACGTCCACGCCGCGTCGGCTGGTTCGACAGCGTCGTGGTGCGCCATGCCCGCCGCGTAAGCGGACTGACCGGCCTCTCGCTGAACTCGCTGGACGTATTGACCGGGCTGAAGACGGTCAAAATTTGCACCGGCTACAAGTACCGGGGCGAGGTAATTACGCATTATCCGGCCAGCCTGAAAATGCTCGCCGAGTGCGAAGCGGTGTACGAGGAGCTTCCGGGCTGGTCCGAAGATATCAGCGGCGCGAAGACGCTGGAGGATCTGCCGGAAACGACCCGCAACTATGTGAAGCGCGTGTCCGAACTGACGGGCATTCCGATCGCGATTTTCTCCGTCGGCCGTAACCGCAGCCAAACGAATCAAGTATTGCCGATTTACGAGTAAGATCAGAAAATGAAAGCCGTTCAGAGCAGGTAATTCGCTCTGTAACGGCTTTTTTTATTTATGAATTATAGCTGTGGCGGGAACCAGATGTTTCGCAGGTCGACCCAGCCCTGGCTGTTAAAGGTGACCCCGCGGACCGTGGGGAGTACCGCGGTCTGTACCGGTTTTTCATACAGAATATGCAACTCGTCTCCTTCAATCAGCATGTTTTCAATTCCGGCGAACAGGGCGTTCCTTGCCAGCGGGTCAGGTTCACGGGCAACATTGCGGAGCGCCTGCTCGATGTCGGTTTGGGTATGAGAGTCAACGTGCTTCGAGACCGTCTGGTACAGGTCGAACAGGCGAAGCTGCTCATCCCGGTCGCGGACAAGCGAAAAGATAATGAGGTCGCACTCCAGCCGAAGGGTCCCTTTGAATGCCTCCGCCGAGGAGGTCAGTACCTCGCAGCCGTAACCGGCCGCCTCTAACTGCCTTGCGACGAAATCGGCATCCGGCTTGTACGGAGCAATGGTCGCAATGCGGAGGGCTATCGGAACCTGAGCAGTCAAGTCTTGAGCTTCCGCTTCTTGTCGCAGGATGGAGAATACCTTGGAGCGGGTCGCGGGATCGCTCAACGGGCCATTATTTCTGGTATTGCCCGTGATGAATTTACGTACGGACACCTGGGAATGCATTTGATGCATCTGGTGTGTCTGTTGCGTCTGCTCTGTCTGTTGTGTTTTTCCTGTCTGTTGTGTTATCAGTGACTTCGGTGTCTGTCCTCCAGCCCCTCCAATGTCGGCTGAGGGATTGGGAATCAAATGAAACGGAGACCAGGCGTCGCTATCGTCACTCCGTGTTCCCGGCAACTCCCAGGGGACATGGACGATTTCCACGCGGTCCAGATGAACCTGGCCCTGATAATAATGGGGGAATGCTTCGAGAACACACATATTATCACACATTTCCACGACCTTAAACGGCCCGGAGCCGACAGGGCGAGTCCCGAACAAGGCCTCCCCGCGTTGATCGAGGTGCCGGGGAACGATGGACGCCCGGCTGGTGGACAGGCAGGGCAGAAACAACTCGGAGGGTTCATGGAGCTCCATGCGGACCGTGTTTTGATTTAGAGCTTGCACGGTTTTGATTTGTTTGAAGATATAGCTGTACAGTGTCCGGTACGGATTTTGCGCCAGCCGCCTGAACGTATATACGACGTCTTCGGCGGTCAGCAGGCTGCCGTTGTGGAACAGGACGCCCTTGCGCAGGAAAAAGGTCCATACCGTACGGCTTTCGTCCGTCTCCCAAGCGTGAGCGATACCCGGAATAATTTCGCCTGAAGGGTTGTCCCTACGGGTTAATCCGTCAAATACATGTCCGGCGACAAAAGCCTCTGCCAGCAAATTCATATGTACGGGGTCAACCGTATGGATCTGTTGACGTACCGGCAGACGCAAAGTATCGATTTGGCGATTGCGGCGGATTTCGGCATGATGACCGAAATAGGTCAACAGCCAGCCGTGGAGGTGATCCGGGAGCGAGGATGATCCGTTATGCCGCCGGATGTCTTCAATCGCCTGCCCGATATCTTTGCGGTGAATGGCTTGCATGACGGATTGGGCGGCGATTTCCCCGGGCTGCATCCGGAACTGCAGGGCGGACCGGGCCCCGCGGCCCCGTTGCGAAGCCCAGCCGATCCATCCGCACGCCTCCATTTTATGAATGATAGTCAACGCACTGCGGTGCGTACAACCGAGAACCGCAGCAAGCTCGTCCAGCGTAACCTCGACGGGCGTATTGTGGTTGGAGCCGTACCGCGCATGCAGCTGCAAAAATTGCCGATGCAATTTCACCTTCCGATCCTCCCCCGATAAAATAAGAAATTTTCCAGATTATTTCTTCTCTTTATTTTCCTATTTTATCATCTAAAATGGGCTGTAGAAAATATGAAGGAGCTTTCTATACCGTGTAAGCCCGAATTGGAGGAATCAAAATGATGGACGAAAAACACATGGCTATGGCTGTATCCCGACGCGAGGTGATCGCGCTGTTGGCCGGATTTACGCTGGCTGCTGCCCATCAGTATTTGTTCTACGGTCATTCGCTTGGACTTTCTGTGCCGATTTTTGTGGTTCTTTTCTACGCATATCTCTTTTTGTGTGCAGGTGAGCGCATCCGGCGGCCTTTCACCTGGTTTGGCTGGCTGTCTTTTGCGGCGGTTCTGCTGCTCTCGATGACCTATGCGCTGTTTGCCAACCCCGTTTTTCACTCGCTTAATGTACTGGCGCTTCCATGCCTGATCTTGCTTCAGACGACATACATACTCAGTCCCAAGACGCGCTCATGGGGAGATTTGCGGATGATTCTTGATGCGTTTGACCACCTTTTTCCGCAGAATTTGCGTCATTTTGCCACCTTTTTTAACTTGCTGAAATCTTTCATCGTCCGGAAAATGGGGGATCGTAGCCGGAAAATGGCCGGCAAAGTACTGCTCGGACTGCTCATTGCGCTGCCGCTGCTCATCATTGTCGTCAGTTTGCTGACCTCGGCGGACAGCAGTTTTGAGCGTCTGCTTTCGGGTATTCCCGACTGGCTGAACCGCTGGTTTTCGTTTGGGGAAATTGTGTTTCGCCTTGCTTGGATCGTTTTGATCGGGTTGTTGTTATTCGGTTATTTGTGGGGATTTGTAAGTCCGCGTCCGGAGCAGCCGGAGCAACGAGAGGGTGAAGCGGCCGGTGTGCCCGGCGTGAATGTGCGTGGTGTAGACGCAAGTAACATCGAGATCAAATTTGATCCGGTGATTACAGCGACCGTGCTGATTGTGGTCAATATCGTCTATTTGCTGTTCGTGTCGCTGCAATTCAGTTATCTGTTCGGCGCCTGGCGCGGCATGCTACCGGAAGGCAGCACCTATGCGGAGTATGCCCGGAGCGGGTTTCTGGAGTTGGTATTCGTAACTGCGATTAATTTTGCCATTCTGATCGGGACCTTGGTGTTTAGCGGACAGGCGGGACATTGGTTGCGCAAATGGAATAACTGGATGTTGTACATTCTGGTGGGCTGTTCGTGCGTGATGCTGGTGTCGGCGTATACGCGCCTGATTATGTATGAGCAAGCGTATGGATACACGTATATCCGATTTTTGGTACATGCGTTTATGATCTTTCTGGCTTTGCTGTTCTTGTGTGCCGGGCTTCGCATTTATTTTGCGAGCATCCCGCTGCTTAAGTGCTTTGTCGTGATCGGGCTGGTTGCCTATGTTGCCATCAACTATGCCAATATGGACCGTGTCATTGCGACGAAGAACATGGAACTCTACAAGGAGAGCGGAACGATCGATGCGAGATACCTGACAGGACTCTCTGCCGATGTGGTTCCGCAGCTCATCCGGTTTAGCCGTGACAAGGACCTGGATGATTTGAACCGGCAGTTATATGAGAGATGGGAGCCGCTAATGAAAAAAGAGTCCGAATGGCCTTCATTTAACGCGGCAAATTCCCGTGCGGTCACCGCATTGAAGCAAAATGCGAAAAACGCCGCCCGGTGAGGACAGTTATGTAATTTTACCGACTTATGCCGTGAGACCTGTACTTTCTGAATTTATCGCTGACGGCCCAGTCTACTATTTTTACAACATCGTTTCTATTTCAAAAGATTACTTTCCGCTTCTGTCGTCCATACTGGAATTTAGGAGAACAGGTATGCCGGTCTAACCGGCAGGCAGAAGGAGGATGTAAAAATGCGATGGATAGGTAGACTGGCAAAGCTGGTTATAACGGTAGTTATCGTTTGCATGTTGACGGTTATGACCACGGGTTACGTGGTGAATACGTATATACAGTCGCTGCTGGGCAGCTATAATCTGCCTCTGGCGGCTGAGGCCCCTACTTTAGGCGGGATGATGAAGGGGATGCTTGGGATTGGGGGAAGCAAGGAAAAGGACAAGAACAACAAGAACGCGGCTGGGGAAGATAAGGACAGCCAGTATGCGGATACGGGAAAAGAGAGTGACGAAACCGGAGGCTTAACCGGGCTTGGCGGATCAGAGGGCAAAGGGGAAAATACGAGCGGGGAATTGGGAGATACAAGCGGCACTAATAGTAATGGCAGTAATAATAGTACAGGCGGCACCGGATCGGATACGGACGGCAGTAAGACGGGGAAAAGCGGGGAGAATGACGGCAATCCGGGAAGCGGCGGCACCGGCGGTTCCGGAGGCAGTACGGACGGGGAGGCTCCTCCGGAAGACGCACTACCGGTTATGGGAGGCATCTCCGGCGGCTCGGGATCAGCGGGCGGCAGCCAGGGTGCGCTAGGCCAGGACGAGCAGGTCGTAGTGACGCCGGATGAGATGGTGGCCAAGAAAGACGGACTTTCGGATAAGGATAAAGAGGAAGTCTTCGCTATGCTGATGGCAAAGCTGCCGCAAGAGGAGATGCAGAAGATGACGGAAGCGATGGAAGGGGGGCTGACGGAAGCTGAGATGATCGAAATCGAACAAATTATTGCCAAATATTTGGATAAAACGGAGTATACCAAAATGATGCAAATCCTGAATGGCTGAAAAATAAACCCTAAAAACTTCATAATAAAGCGGTGTCATTCACAGGATTGTAAATATATACCTCAAGCCAATAATGTCGATAAAACGCTCGAATCCCTTGTCACAAAAGGGAATTGGGCGTTTTTTGCGTTGGTTGAAATCCATTGATGGACTATGTTAAAGTAAACAATAGCGGTAAAAGGTTAAAATTTTGAAACCTTTTTTTGTCGTATTGAGTCGAATGGGAGATGGAGATCAGCATGAGAGGTTTCAGGGGGATACGTTGGCAGCTGTGGCGCAAGGGCCAAGACCCGGCGCAGATGAATCACGGCCGCCCGGAAAACAATCTGGAGATGTCCGAACAAGATACAACAGCGGCGGAAAGCAATACCGGCCGGCGCTCGAAGCCACGCATCATCGCGGCAAGCGCAATTGCAGCTTTGCTGGTTGCGGGCGGGATTTATTTCGCGGGGCAGCAGTATGTGGAGGCCAACACGGTGTCCTATTATCGGGTTTACGTCGCAGGCAAAGAAATTGGCACGATCGCCAACGAGGAACAATTGCAGGCTCTTTTTAAACAAAAGGAGCAGGAATATAACGAAAAATACCCGCAGGTAGAGATGGCGGTACATACCGAAGGAATCACGACGGTACCGGACAAAGCTTACAAAGCGGAGATTCATAGCGAAGAAACGCTGGAAACGCTGAACGGTATGCTAACGGGTTACGCCAAAGGCGTGGAGCTGAAGGTTGACGGCAAAACGATCGGAATCGTAAAAGATCAGGCCACAGCCGATGCGGTACTGGAGCAGATTAAGGACAAGTACGCTCCGCAAGCGAAAGCAGTGGCTGCATCAAGCTCGCTGGCTTCGAAAGTGAAGAAAACCGGAGGCCTGCAGCAAACCGCCGCCAAATCGGCGGCGGACGATTCCGGCGTTGCGCTGGAGTCGGTCGATATTAAGGAAGACGTGTCCACGGCGGCCGTAGATACGGATCCGAACAAAGTGCTGGACACGAATGCGGCAGTAGCGCGAATCCTCGAAGGTGACGAAGCTGCCATTACGTATGCGGTCAAGGAAGGCGATACTATTTCTTCCATTGCGTCCCGCTTTGATATTACCCAGAAGGAATTGTTCAGCAACAATCCCGGGGTGAAGGAATTGACGCTGCAGATCGGCACGGAACTGAAGATTAACGCCGTTCAGCCGGCGCTAACGGTAAAGACCGTGGAGCGTGTGTCCGAGGAAATCGTTACGGAGCCGCAGGTCATCGTCCGCAAGAGCGCGGATATGCGGTCGGGTCAGACTAAGGTGATCTCTTTGGGAGAGAGCGGCTTGAAGACGATGAAATATCGTTTGACGAAGGAGAACGGCGAGGTCGTGGCGGAGGAATGGCTCGGCCAAGAGGTTATTAAGGAATCGCAGCCTAAAATCGTCGTCAGAGGCACGAAAGTCGTGCTTGGCGAAGGCTCGGGCGATTTTGCCTGGCCGGTGTCGGGCGCTACCATGACCAGCAGTTACGGCAAACGTTGGGGCAAGACGCATAAAGGCGTGGATCTCGTTTCTTCCAATCGCAGCATCCTTGCCGCGGATGACGGAGTGGTCACCTTTGTGGGGACCAAATCGGGTTATGGCAACTGCATTATCATCGACCACAAGAACGGGTACGAGACCCTGTACGGCCACTTGAGCAAAATCAGCGTGAAAAAGGGAGAGGTCGTAGAGAAGGGCTCGAAGATCGGCGTGATGGGCAACACAGGCCGCTCCACCGGCACGCATCTTCACTTTGAGATTCACAAGAACGGCAACATCCAGAACCCGTTGAAGTATCTATAATGCGAATCAAATAAATGCAATTAAAAAAGGAACCCAGTACATTTACGATACGGGGTTCCTTTTATATTAGCCTTGCAACGTTTGATTATTAAGAGCGAACCTTTTTTCCAGTCAATTGTTCAAATTCATCATTGGCTTCTTTTATGCGTTTCTCATAAGCTTCTTGGCCAATTTCATTGATAATATCCATTCGTATTCTTTTCATATCCTGATCAATTAAAGGCATCAATCCAGGCGCTGGAGGAATTATCATAACTCCATCATCGTAGGACTGTGCTGCATTCAAGGTTTTCGATCTTATAATCCTAGAAACTGAGTTAATACCCGAAACTCTTGGGAAACGGCCTGAACCTCTAGGAGAGACTTCCCGGTATTTTCGGTCAGATAATGGCAAAGCCGGTACCTTTATAGCTTTCCGTTTTCCATTCTCCATAAAAATCACTCCCTTATTTATAGTATAACCGAATCAAGCGGATAGCTTCAACCGAGGTGAGATACATTTGTCTCATACCGCCATAACGTGCGCCGAATCTCGTCTTATAGTAGCTGTATAAATTTGATTTTGGAATAAATGCAACCTCACCTTGTTTTCCATGAGCAAAGCTTTGAACGCAAGCCTCTCCGAGCAGAACGTCCGTTACATTTGAAAAGTCGCGATCCTTCGTTTTATAGCGGTTCAATGGTGCGCTCTCCAGGAGATCGACAAATACACAGTGTTCTCTGACATGGTACGCAATAGCGCCTTGTATATAGTTGTTGTTTCCGATTACAAGGAGTTTATACGGAGTGGACGATTCGTTTGAACGAAGATATCTCGTCCAATCGAAGTTTTCCTCCCATCCGGCTTGATGCAGGGATTGGGCATCGGACAGATTCATATGTATAACTTCTGAGGGGTAAAACTCGCCACTTTTGTGTTTTAGCTGCCATTGTGGCATATTGACATCTCCTTATCCCATACAAGTACGGGGCGTTCATTCCTACATGAAAGATATTAATCGGACATACTGAAATAGAACATTTTCACGTCATATTTTGTATTATCTTATCTTTTGTCTATCAGTTTAGCATATCTTGGAATTGAATAGTGACGGCTGTCATTTTCAGCCTCATTATCTTGAAAATGTATCCAGCCGGTTGTTCAGATTAATTTTAACGGCGAACTCAGAATAGATAAATCCCTTTTGTAAATCATCGAATCTATAAGGAATCGGTTATGAAGGGGGAGGCCAGGTATGGTAAGATAGAGTAAGATCGGCCAAGCCTGAAAGTTTGGGGTGAATAGATAGCATGCAAGGGAAAATTCTGGTCGTTGACGATGAACGGCCCATCGCGGATATTTTGAAGTTTAATCTGGAAAAAGAGGGCTACGAGGTCATTCTCGCGTTCGATGGAATCGAAGCGGTGGAGCTCGCTTATTCGGAGCAGCCCGATTTGATTCTGCTCGACTTGATGCTGCCCGGCAAGGACGGCATGGACGTGTGCAGGGAAGTGCGGGCCAAGCTGCAAACCCCGATTATCATGCTGACGGCCAAGGACGGAGAGATCGACAAAGTGCTGGGTCTCGAACTTGGCGCGGATGATTATGTCACCAAGCCGTTCAGCACGCGCGAGCTGTTGGCCCGGGTAAAGGCCCAGATGCGGCGGCAGCAGAAGCCTGTGGCGCTTGAGGGACCGGAGGAACGGCAGGGGATCAGCCTGTTTGAGCTGTTTATCGACACGGATACTTATACGGTTTACAAGAACGGAGAGCCGCTCGACCTGACTCACCGGGAATTTGAGCTGGTCCATTATCTGGTGAAAAATGCCGGGAAAGTGATGACCCGCGAACATCTGCTGCAGGCGGTGTGGGGATTTGAATACTTCGGCGACGTGCGTACGGTCGATGTGACCATCCGGCGTTTGCGGGAAAAAATCGAGAAAGACCCGAGCAAGCCGGAATACATTTTGACCCGGCGCGGTCTCGGATACATGATGCGAAGCTCCAAGGCGGGTGGGTTCTAGCATGAAGCTGCCCTCCTTTTTCCGCACCATCCAGGCAAAGCTGATCATTATTTATGTGCTGCTGATCTTGATTGCAATGCAGTTGATCGGGGTCTATTTCGTGAGCGCGATGAAGACGTCGTTGACCAGCAATTTCACGAAAGAATTGCAGGAACGGGCGGAACTGCTCTCCGTGCTGGCAGCACAGAACCTGGGGGTGACCGGGGATTCGGCGGAGGAATCGCTGGAAAATTTGCGCGTGCTGGTGAACAATTTGTTCAACATTAACGGCGCGGAAATTCAGGTGCTGGACGCGAGCGGCAAGGTGCTGACGACGTCCAAGCCGTCGCATGCCGATTATGTCGGCACGAAGAATACGCAAACCGTGGTCAACCGGGCTTTGCAGGGGATCCGGGACAACGAGGAATACATTATCGACGAAGATAATATCCGCAAAAAGGTCGTAGCCAAGCCGGTGGTCAATGACGGAAAAATCGTCGGCGCGATCTACATCGCGGCCTCGATGAACGAGCTGTACGATACGATGGAGCGGATTAATAATATTTTTATTTCGGGGATATTGCTGGCACTGGGTCTGACGGCGGTACTGGGCGTGATTCTGGCGCACACGATTACTTCGCCGATCAAGGAGCTGACCCGGCGGGCAACGGCGGTGGCTGAAGGGGAATTCCACCAGAAGATGCCGGTGCTCGGGAACGACGAGATCGGCCAGCTCAGCAAAGCTTTCAACTATATGACGAGCCGTCTTCGGGACGCGCTGGCCCAGAACGAGGAAGAGAAGGAGAAGCTGGCTTCGATCCTCACGAACATGAGCGACGGGGTTATCGCGACCGACGAGAGCGGGAAGGTCATTCTCATGAATCGCCGGGCGGGCGAGATGCTGCGCATCGAAGAGGAGCTGACAGGAAGCAGCGACATGATCTCGCTCTTGCATCTGCCACCGGAGGAACGCGAGATTTTCCGGCAAGGAACGATGCATTCCACGATCCTGGAAAACGAGACGCCGGAAGGGGACACGTTCCTCATCCGCGTGACGTTTACGCCGATCCATCGGCGGGAGATCGGCATCGTCGGAACGATCGCCGTACTCCAGGACGTCACGGAGCAGGAGCAACTGGAGGCGTCGCGGCGGGAGTTCGTGGCCAACGTGTCGCATGAGCTGCGCACGCCGCTGACGACGATCAAGAGCTATACGGAGGCGCTGGAGGACGGCGCCATGGAGGACCCGGAACTGGGACCGAAATTCGCCTCCGTCATCCAGAACCAGACCGAGCGCATGATCCGTCTTGTAACCGATCTGCTGCATCTTTCGCGGCTTGACTCGAAGGAAGCGCTGCTGCGCAAGCAGCCGGTCTCCGTGATGGAGATGCTGGAAGAGGTGACCGACCGGTTTTCATTTCAAATGCAGGAAAAAGACATCAAGCCGTCTCTTTTTATCGGCAATAGCGTAGGGTCGGCCTGGATGGACCGGGACCAGATCGACCAGGTATTGGACAATTTGATCTCCAATGCGATGAAATATACGCCGGAAGGCGGGACCATTGGCATCGAGGCCAGAACGGCGGACGATGGATCGCTCGCGATTTCCGTGCAGGATAACGGGATCGGGATTCCGAAGAAGGACCTGGACCGGATTTTCGAACGTTTTTACCGGGTGGACAAGGCCCGTTCGAGGAATATGGGCGGGACGGGGCTGGGCCTCTCCATTGCCCGGGAAATTGTAAAAGCGCACGGCGGGACGATCTCGCTGCAGTCGGAGCTGGGCAAAGGCACCAAGGTGACCTTTACGTTGCCGCAGCATGAACAAGGAGGCGACCGGCGATGAAGGAAAGAGTAAAATCGCTGATGCTTGCCCTGCTGGTCGTGTGCAGTCTGGTGCAGAGCTATTTTCTTATCTATCGGCTGCCGGGAAGCGACCCGGTGGTCAAGACGGAAAGTGATTATATCAAGACGGAAGATATGGGTCAGGAAGCCGAAGCGGAAGATATGCTGTTTCCGTCGCAGATCGCCGTGCATTTGGGGGAAAACCGCCACACGGTATTTTATCCGGACTCGGCTTTTTACAACTTGATTTACTCCCGGCTGAAGGGGCGGCAGTTCGACGGATTCCAGCGCTATGCGGTGGAGAATCTGAATTGGACCGACATCCGCAGCCGTTATGCGGGAATTGAACTGCAATTCGGCGGCGGAATGCCGGTTGCTTTGCTTCAGAAGGTGATGCAGATCGCTCCCGACCCGCTGTTTGAAGGAGAGAGTATCAGCCGGGTGCTGATTTACAATTCCGAAAACGAGGATCAGGTGCGGGTGTTCTTTTTCAGCTCGCGGGGGGATGTCGTGTATGAAGCGACGAAAGCCGATCTGACGGTGCAGGATGTGCGGCAGCAGGTGGATTTCGGCAAGGATTGGGTGCCATATACGCTGGTGAACGGGTACTACATTCCGGAGAAGCCGATTCATATGGTGGAGACGGGGCTGAACGTCGGACTGTTTTCCACGGATCAGATGCAGAGCAGCTTGTTCTTTGATCCGAGCATCACCCGTTATATCCGCGAAAAAGACGGCTCCGAGATTTACACGGACAGCAAGCGGAGCTTGCAGGTAAAGCAGAACCGGAATTGGATCAATTATACCGATCCGGCCGCTCCGGCGGCAGGCGAGAACAATCCGGGGCAGAATGCGTTGTCCGCCGTTGATTTTGTCAATCTGCACGGGGGCTGGAACGGCCAATACCGGCTGAAGCAAACCGAAGACACGGGAAGCGAGCAGCATACGGTAGTGTTCCAACAGTATTACGGGGAAGGGCAGTTCGGGGCTTTTCCGATCATTGATATTTCCTCGTTCCATTACAGCGAAATTACTTTGGAGATGCGGCAGGGCACGATCATGGGGTATGAACGCTCGCTGATCTACTCTACCGAAGGATTCTGGAACAAAAGAATGGTCGAGCTGCCCAGCGGAGAAGAGCTGCGGAATCAGATCGCGCGGCTCGAAAATGAAGCCGAAATCGTCAATTTGTATCCGGCCTATCTGCCCTCGCTAACGGAAGACGGCCTGCTGCTGAAGCCGATGTGGGCGGCCGAGTTCAAAAACGGGGCAACCCGGGTGATATATTAGATGTCCTGAATCGGGCAATAAGCAAAGTGATCAAATTCGGAGGTGAAGGAATGGATTGGGGCCGAGCGAAAAACGTGCTGATATACGCTTTTTTGTTGCTGAATCTGGTGCTGGGTTATCAGCTGTGGAACGATTTGCAGGAACAGGCCGACTCCAATCCGGACTTTACCTCGTTGGAGAGCAGCATCCAGAAGTCGATGGATGATAAGCGGATCAAGGTGCTGGCCAAGATCCCGAGCGAAACGCCGGAGCTGCCGAAGATATCTTACCGTTTCGTCAACGGCGGGCAGACCGAGGAAATGGTCAATTTGCAGACGCCGGTGGACAGCAGGCTGATCTATACGCCGAAGGAGCTGACGAGCGCGCTGAAGGCCAGCGTGCCGGATATCGGCCAATACAGATATGATGAAGCGGCAAGCCGGAGCCGGGCCGGGGAATTCGTGCTCCATCCGCTGGTCGACGGGAAATGGCCATTGTTCAAGATCGAGCTGAGGTTATATTACAGCAATCAGAAAATCATCTCTTACCGTGAGCAAGTGATCGAAATCAGCGGTGTGGAAGGCGAGAAGCAGCAACGGGTCCTGTCCGCTTCCAAGGCGCTTGGGAATCTGATCGAGAACTTCCTGCCGGAGGGCTCCGTCGTAACGGAAATCGAGCTGGGCTATTATGGCGAAGTGTTCAATTCGGACGCGCATTTGCCGGCGGCGCCGGCATGGAGATTTATTTTGGAGAGCGGAAAAGAGTACTACGTGCAAGGCATCAGCGGGGACGTTATCAGTCCGAACACCGAGAAAACAAAGGAGTAATGGGAATCATGGGATTAAGATTTACAGTGTTGTCGAGCGGGTCGACGGGGAATGCGACGGTGGTGGATAACGGGGAATCGACGCTGTTGATCGACGCGGGCTTCAGTTGCCGCCGGATCGATGAGCTGTTAATGGAGCGCGAAGTGTCGGGTCAGGATTTGAACGGCATTCTGGTGACGCATGAACATTCCGATCACATCAAGGGCCTTGGGGCTGTCGCGAGAAAATATAATCTTCCGGTGTATGCCAACGAGAAGACATGGAGCGCTATGGAAAAATCGATCGGCCAAATTCCGGACGAAAACCGCTGTGTACTGGGTACGGGAGAATCGCGGGATTTCGGATCGCTGCGGGTGGAGTCGTTTGCGATCTCGCATGATGCCGCCGAGCCGGTGGGCTACTGCTTCTATGACGGCAAGGAAAAGCTGAGCGTCTGCACCGATCTCGGCTATGCCAGCGACAAGGTGAAGGCGGCGATTGCCGATTCGGATGTGCTGGTACTGGAAGCAAACCATGATATCGAGATGCTGCGCATGGGGCGCTACCCCTGGAATATCAAGCGGCGCATTCTCGGCGACATGGGCCACTTGTCCAACGAAGCGACGGGCGAATTGCTGAGCGAGCTGATGAACGGCCGGATCAAGCGGACGTATCTCGCGCACTTGAGCCGTGAGCATAACATGCTGGACCTTGCCCGTATGGCCGTGCGCGGCTCCATGGAGGACCGCGGTTGCTTTTACAAAGACAACGAATTCAAGCTGCGGGATACGTACTTTGACCGTCCTACACCGTGGGATATTGTGGCGGAGCTATAAACCGGTCGAGTTCGGCCGCTTTTTGTTCGATTTCCTTGCGGGTCAAGATGCCTTTCTCAACCAATAGTTCCATGATCGCACTGAGCGTTACCAGCTGATGGTAATGCTCTTCTTTCATATCGGCCAGTTTGGCAAGGACGTGTACCTCATTCATCGGTGTGGAAAAGTGGGAATTCATAACGGTTTGAACCTCCTTTGGTTTAAAAACAGGATCGTCGCGCAAGGGTCTATGTTCCCGAAATTTCCCTTTACGGAAAATGCACCAGAACCCCCCGGATATGGTAAAATAAATCTATCAATCTAGCGCTTTGTTATTAGTGTAGTCCGACATCGGCATAAACATTCCTGATGTACGAAAAACGGAAGAAAATTTCTTTCCCGGTGAGGCAACATCCAGCCATTTTATTACGTTAAGATAGTAAAGGGTTGAACGGGAATATGGCTGTGCCGTCACGGCATAAAGTGAAATGTGCGGCGACTCTTGGGTAATAAAGATTATAGATAAATTGGGCATCAGGACCCGGGTAGTCCATGGAGGGAGAGAAACGGGATGGGATTGTTTGATGATGATTTTTACTCCACCAGGGTGTCGAGACGGCCGCTTCGCAGAAGTCCGGACGGCAACCAGCGCTGGCAGGGAAACAAACGGAGGACCGGATGGTCCACGCTGCAGATTTCCCTGGTTTCTTCCATCCTGAGTGCGGTGGTCGCTGTACTGTTGTTCAGCCTGATCACCGGACTCCCCTCAGCCTCCAATGAAGCCGGAGCGAACGGCAGTTCCGCGGCGGGTATGGGAGGCGATCCGTTCGACCGGATCAGTACGGCTGCGGCCAAGGTAGCCCCGGCCGTAGTGAGCATCCTGAACCACAGTGATCTGACCGGGGAAGATCCGGAGCAGGCGGCGCTGGGCTCAGGCGTGATCTACAAGAAAGATAAAGGCAAGGCTTACATCATCACCAATACCCATGTCATTGCCGGAGCCGACAATTTGGAAGTGGTGACGAGCGACGGAGATTCGCGTAAGGCCAAGGTCGTCGGCCAGGACTCCATCAACGACATCGCGGTACTCGAAGTGGATGACAAGGGGATTAACACCGTCATCGATCTCGGGGATTCCAAGAAGCTTCGTCCCGGCGAAACGGTGATTGCGGTCGGCAATCCGCTCGGTTTGGGCGGAACGCTGACTTCGGGCATCGTCAGCTATACGAGCCGGCTGATTCCGATTTCGCTGAGCCAGGACGGCGTTTACGACTGGGAACAGGAAGTCATCCAGACCGACGCGGCGATCAATGAAGGCAACAGCGGCG
Source organism: Fontibacillus forbon (assembly GCF_046559655.1). NCBI lineage: Bacteria > Bacillati > Bacillota > Bacilli > Caryophanales > Paenibacillaceae > Fontibacillus > Fontibacillus forbon. The sequence goes on from NZ_JBKGFV010000003.1 coordinate 81,550, forward strand.
GCGCGCTGGTCGACCTGAACGGAAGGCTGATCGGCATCAATACGATGAAGATCGCCGATACCGGGGTCGAAGGGCTCGGATTCGCGATTCCGGTCAACGAGGTCATGAAGACGGTAGACGATCTGATGCTGTACGGCAAAGTCGTCCGCCCGTATCTTGGCGTATACTCGCTCGACTTGAATAATCCGTATATGGCGATGAGCGATGAGCAGCGGAAGGATCTGAACTTGCCGAGCCATGTCACCGAAGGCGTGATCGTGCTAGAGGCGCATGGCCCCGCGAAGGACGCAGGCCTGAAGCTGAACGACGTCATCACCCAGTTCGACAAGCAACCCATCGAATCCACGCTGGAGCTGCGGAGATATTTGTACGAGAACAAGAAGATCGGCGAAGACCTGGAGGTTACCTTCTACCGCGACGGCAAGCCGCAAAGCGTAACCGTGAAGCTCTCCGACAAGCCGTCCGAAGCGGAACTCGACGCCGAGGCGGAAGGATCGGAAGGCAAATAAAGCGAAATTGTTGATAAGCAGTAGATCAAAATAGAATGATCGGAACGGAAGATCGAAACAGAAGATCGAAACAGAAGATCGAAACAGAAGATCCCATTACATGAACAGTCGTAGAATTTAGCGTCTGAGGTGTGGTGGGGTCTTTTTTTGTGGGGTGGCTGGTGCGGCTGGGCAGCCGTCACCGTAAATTAACTGGAAAACTTACAACTAATTCAGCCTAATGAGAGCTTGAAGGACAATTAACTGGAAATCCTACAGTTAATTAGGGGTCCAGCAGCTGATTTGGGCAAAAACCCGGAAATTAGATGGAGGTTTTCCATCTAATCTTGAGAAAGACGCGAAAATGGGGGAAATAACTGGAGGAAATCCAGTTATTTTTCGGCGCACAGGGGTAAGTAGTGGAAGGATGGCTCGAAAGAAGCACAAACGCAAAGGTACATTAAGAAATATGGAGTTACATAGATCACGAAAGTTGGCGTTGGAGCAGATAGTTGTTTGTGCGGGGCTTAACTAAATTGAGGATTGCGTTTGGGCGCCGTGGCGCGGCGGAGTATTGTTACTTAGGTGCAGGCAGGACATTACTCGAACCCTGGGTATATATTGCAAAGTAAGCGCCAATCGGGGAAGTGAGGATATATCGCAGGATGCACTTCTTCAGCAAAGGGGGTTGGGCGAAATGAATTCTCCGTTTTCGGGTAAAGGCAGGGCGAGCTTGCTGCAACAGATGGCACAGGCGCCGCTGGATGTGCTGGTGATCGGCGGGGGGATTACGGGCGCCGGGATTGTGCTGGATGCGGCGGCGCGGGGGATGCGGGCCGGGCTGGTGGAGATGCAAGACTTTGCCGCCGGGACGTCGAGCCGGTCGACGAAGCTGGTGCATGGCGGGCTGCGATACTTGAAGCAGCTCGAGATCGGGGTGGTGGCGGAGGTCGGTCGGGAGCGTGCGATCGTGTACGAGAACGGTCCGCATGTGACGACACCGGAATGGATGCTGCTGCCGATCTATAAGGGCGGCACGTTCGGCAGGCTCAGCACGTCGGTGGGCCTGCGCGTGTACGACCTGCTCGCCGGAGTGAAGCGGGGAGAGCGGCGGTCGATGTTGTCGGCGGAAGCCGCGCTGGCGAAGGAGCCGATGCTGCGCCGCGAGGGGCTACTCGGCGGCGGCTACTATGTCGAGTACCGCACGGACGACGCGCGGCTTACGATCGAGGTGTTGAAGGCCGCCGTGGCGCAAGGAGCAATGGCGGTAAATTATGCGAAGGCGACCGAATTCCGTTATGAGGACGGCCGGGTGATTGGCGCAGCGGTGCGGGATCGGATCGGCGGCGGGACTTACGAGCTGCGGGCTCGGAAGGTCGTTAATGCCGCCGGGCCGTGGGTAGACACGCTGCGTGAATGGGATGGGTCCAAGCAGGGCAAAATGCTGCAGTTGACCAAAGGCGTGCACCTGGTGATCGACCAGGAGCGGTTTCCTTTGCGGCAGGCGGTGTATTTTGATACGCCGGATGGGCGGATGATTTTTGCTATTCCGCGGGAGGGCAAGACCTATGTCGGTACGACGGACACGGTGTACCAGGGCGATATCGCCCATCCGCGCATGAACGCGGAAGATCGGCAGTATGTGATCGATGCGATCAACGGGATGTTTCCTTCGCTTGGGATCACGGCGGCAGACGTGGAATCAAGCTGGGCGGGCGTTCGGCCCTTGATCTATGAGGAAGGGAAATCGCCGTCCGAGATTTCGCGCCGGGATGAAATCTGGCAGTCGGACTCCGGCCTGATTACGATGGCGGGCGGTAAGCTGACGGGCTACCGTAAAATGGCCGAGACGGTCGTCGACCGGGTGGCCGCCCAGTTGGGGCGTGAGCATGGTCTGCGCTTCCATGCCTGTACGACAAAGCACTTGCCCATATCGGGAGGGCATGTGGGGGGCGGGGATGCTTTTTATGGATATGTGCAGGCCAAGAGCACAGAAGCCGAGGAGCTTGGCCTTCCGCGGGAGCTGGGCGCGGCATGGGCAATGAAGTATGGCTCGAACGCGGGCCAGTTGATGGCGATCGCCAGCGAGATGTTGCGGACGGGTAAGGGATTGGGAAATAGCGCGGTGAAACCGGAGCGGGAAGCAGAAGAGCGAAGCGGTTCCGTTAGGTCGGAGAGCGATGAAACCGGTTGGACCGGTTCGATGGCAGAAGAGGCGGAAGTGAAGGCTGAGGCCGAAGTTGAGTCTAATTTGAAAGGGGAAGCACGGCCTGTGGCCGGGTCTGACGCGCTGCCGCTGGAGGTGGCGGTTCCGCTGAAGTACGCTCTGGATGAGGAGATGGTGGTGACGCCGGGGGACTTTTTTATCCGAAGAACGGGTTCGTTGCTGTTTGATATCGCTTGGGCGCGCAGGTGGAAGGAGCCGGTGATCGCTTATATGGCGGGCTATTTCGGGTGGTCGGCGGAGGAGAAGGCGCGTCATGCCGATGAACTGGAGCGGGCGCTGACGGAGGCGGTGGAACCGGAGCGGGCTGGGCAATCAGGTGAAGGGTAGGCAAATGGTTAGCTTGGAAGGTTGATTGAGGCGGTAAGCGATAGCGGGTACAATGTTAAGGAATGGCGAAGAGGGGCAGATTGTTTGGTTATAAGTGATCTGTGCGGTTCCTTTTTGGGGCGGAGTATGGTAGAACAGATAAAGGACAACCTGTTAATACGGAGCGCGCCGCGGGAGCGGTAGGGAAAGGATGCTTGAGGTATGTATGTAGTTTGCAAAGATCATGTGGAGCTGGCGATCGATATGTTTGTGGATGAGTTTGAGGATGCCCCGGACGTCGTCGATTTGGAGCACACGAAGTTCATCGATTGGGAACCGCCGGTGAAATGCGAGCATTGCGATCATGAGGCGAAATTTTTGATCGTGTAAGGAAGGTTGTTTGGTTTGGCGTTATGGGATTCGGGGGCGGGTGGGCTGAGGAGCCCTAAAAAAGAGTATCGAGAAGGCGGTTTTCTCAAGTTGCGCGGGAGCGGGAGAAAGCTGCCTTTTTGCTTGGTAGCGGGGATGGTGGGACAATGCGTCGGCCTCCACAGGATATATGGTAGTTGGTATGGAGAGCGTTGCTTATTCCAGGCGTTGAAGCTCGATTCAACTGGGGTTTAGAGTTTTTAACGGACACCAGCGCCGTTACTAGGCGTGAAATTTCACTTTTCTGATTGTAACGGACATGGGAGACGTTATTTAGGCAAAATGGAGGCTTGTGTTCCGTTTATAGGGCCAATAAGGTCTGCTGTGTCCGTTAAATTTTATAATAGCCATTATTCGGCGAATTAAGGTCTTGTATGTCCGTTAGAGTCATTGTGTTGGCTCGGCGTTGCATGTCGGGGAACAAAAAGTCTGAGAGACGTCTGTTGATAGTGGCTTTAGGCAAAAGGGGACCTGTCATAGTAGGCCTTATGGATCAAAAATTAATGGAGGTCTCGGTAATGTTTATTCAAATTATTGCGGTCGGCAAGTTGAAGGAGAAGTTTTTGGTGCAGGGCATTGCAGAGTACGCGAAGCGGCTGGGCCCGTATGTGAAGTTCCAAGTTCTCGAGGTACCCGACGAGAAGGCGCCGGAGACGATGAGTGAGGCGGAGGTATTGCAGGTGAAGGCGCGAGAGGGCGAGCGCATTTTGGGTTTGGTGAAGAGCGATGCGCATGTCATCGCTCTGGAAGTGGGCGGCGAGCTGTGGAGCTCGGAGGAGCTCGCCGCTTGTTTGGACAGGCTCGGCACGTATGGGACGAGCCATGTCGTGTTTGTGATCGGAGGGAGCCACGGGCTCGCCGATGCCGTGATCAGCCGCGCGCAGCAGCGGCTGTCTTTTGGGCGCATGACGCTGCCCCATCAGCTCATGCGGCTAGTGTTGGTGGAGCAGATTTATCGGGCGGTGAAGATAAATCGGGGGGAGCCGTATCATAAATAAGGGCAAGTTTTTTTGCGGAATTCCTTGCGGGGCATGGATTTGTATATATGTGTGTAGGTTTCGGGCTATGGTAACGCTGAAAAGGTACATAGGGCTATCGCATTTTGAGTGGAGCATCCTCGTCACATCCCACGGAGGGAAAAGGGCTTCGTGAATGGAGGAGACTCCCCGAGGCTGGGAAAGAAAATTGTCAGAAGTGTCGATGCTGGCAGCGAACGCGCTTCTGACGGTACTTTCGCTTTGCAGAAAGGGAGAGGCTCTAGATCACGATCGTAAAGGGTGAGGGGTACTTGCGTCTGGACAAAGGAAAAGCCCCGTCCACCTTGTCGGTGGAGGGGGCTGCGACGACGAGACATTGTCTGAGCGTCTCGTCGAATTTCAGTTCAATGCCTCGAAGCTTTTGGCCTTGCTGTACGGCTATCTGCTTCACTATGGTCTGTATTAGGGTCTTCTGCGTTTCGACTGGAGAGGTCTGAAGAAGCCCGTTGAAGTCGCTGAGTGTTTTGCGTACAAGCTGGAGCGGGATGGGTTCCGCCTGATTTTCGTCAAGCTGGCGTTCTGCTTCGGACTTCCGGTTTGCGAGTACGTCGTACTTCGACTTCAACTCGTTGATGCGTTCAACCAGCATGTCGTTATCGATCGTGTCGCTTTCGTAGAGGGAAAAGTACCTTTGCTTCTGGGAGTCTAGAGTTTTCAACCCGTGCTCGATTGCAGCTAGCTCTTTTTGAAGCGGAGCAACGCTCTTGCTACGCGACTTATTGAGGCTAACGACAATATCGTCCAGCAATTTTGGCGTTTGTACTACCCCCGCGATCCGTTGGATGACATAGCTTTCGGCGAAGTCTGCTTTGACTGAGTTGGAGTTACAGACGCGGCTCCCCTTGTTTCGGAAGTTACTGCGAATGTAGTACCTCCGGACGACCTTCTCCCCGTTTTTCAGCGTGTCATTTACACGATGGGCGACAAGCGTCGCCCCGCACTGAGGGCATCTCATGAGCCCCGTCAGAAGGTAGATGCCGTCGAACTTTCGAGGAGCGGAGACGGCCTTCTTCTTGTAGAACTTCTGAACAGCCTCCCACAATTCCGTGCTAATGATCGGTTCGTGTTCGCTGTCAACGACAATGGGATCTTTGTTTGTCCCCTTCCGCCGTTTCTCATTCCAGTTTTCCCGTACGTTGTAGCGGATTTTGCCGATGTAGATGGGGTTGTTGATGATCGTTTTGACCGCAACGCTGCTAAAGGCGTTTCCTGGTTTGGTCTTGTAGCCTTCGGCGTTCAGCTGGTTTGCGATGCTTCGAAGGCCTTGGCCGCTACCGTACATCCTGAAGATTTTCCTTACAAGCTCTGCTTCGATGTGATTGATTTTTAGGACGGAGTCCTCGCCGCGACCGCTTTCCACCTCGACTACGTCGTATCCGAGGACTGTACCGCCATTCCATTTTCCCTTTCTATATAGATTGAATCATTGATCTTCCATTATCAGGGAGGTTTTTGGAGCCTCACCGTCGAAATAGAATAGCCCCTTATTGAGACGGTGAACGGGATGGAAAACCAAGAAGCTATGGCGACAATTGAAGAACGAATGAAATCAACGAAGGATCGTCGAATGTATGAACGACTTCAGACTATTCGTTTGCGACTCATGGGTATGCCTGTAAGAGAAATCGCCACGATCCTGTGTCGTTCGGAGAAAACCATTCGTATCTACATCCATGCCTTCGAAAAAGAAGGGGTTTCAGGTCTACCATGCGTTTCTCACCTGGGCGATCCCCGCGACTCACGGAAGAAGAGCGGGACGAGCTGAAGCGTGTCATCGTGAACCATGTACCGTCAGAGGTCGGCTTTACCGCTAGATTCAATTGGACGTTGCAGATCATCGCAGACTACACCCGAGCGGACGTATGGGTGCAAATATTCGCTGCGTGGCGTCTCCAAGTGGATGGAGCATTTGGGTATGAGCTACACGAAACCCACGTACACCCTTGCCGCTGCAGACCCTGTCAAGCAACGGGTGATTCAGACAACGGGTAAGCATCGCGGCGTAAAGTTACTCTCGACCATCGACTATTGCAAGGGGAAAATAGTCTGGCACGAAGACGAAGAGTATACGGCGGAAACATTCTTGAAATTCTTGAACAAGATTCTTGAAGCGTACCCTTCGGGAAACATCACCATGGTTTTGGATAACGCTCGAATTCATCACGCGAAGCTACTTGAGCCATTTTTGAATGAAAACAACCGACTCACATTCATCTTTCTTCCGCCGTACAGCCCGAAGCTCAACATTGTCGAGGGATTATGGAAGTGGCTCAAAGGCGATGTAATTAATAATGTTTTCTACCATACGGTTGCAGAAATTCGCAACAATGTTCACTCCTTCATGGAGTCGATTATGGAGAAACCCCAAGTCATAATCGACCGCCTATGTGTGCTGATGGAGTCAGACGAAATACTAGAACATCTTTAATTCATCTTATATAGAACATCTTTAATTCTTATATAGACGGTAATTTCATTGAAGTTTGGAGTGTACCTGAGGGTAAGAATTGATAATACTTAACTCACGGGGAACAAAGCTAGACCAGAGTGGGGCCATCCGGAAGGATGGCCCTAAAACTTGCCGTTACAGACAGAGCGGAGAACACTATCATAGGTGACGGCAAGTTATTGGTGTGTTCATTCTTAGTCAATCTTGAAGTCCCCATATTTACGTTTTATTAATTCCAGCGTGAGACATACTAGCCTTTCGAATTGATCTTTGTTGTGTATAACTTGAACTATATCTAATTTCTTGCTTTGTTTATATGCAGTTAGCGGAGCTTCAGGCGGCGATTGTATGAAATGAAGAATGGGTTCTACTGCTTTCTGGACAGGTAGCCCGATTATATTGTACATGAGCTTGACCAATATTTTTATCAACTTGTGTTCGAATGCTTCCGTTGCTCCTTTTGTTTGAACGGCTCCGGGATTGAATAATACATATTTGGTATTCATATCTGCAGCGCTTTGGACAAATGCCGCACCTAGCAAGTTGTTTAGTCTGCTGCCATGCATAATGGCTTTAATACTGTTAAAAGGCTTCTTAGTCTGTAGTTGCAAATCATCCCATTCGATGTCCCCTTTCACGCCTGGAGCGCAAACGTTGACAATAAGAGGGGCCTCGCTGCCCCTGAGTAGTTCACGCAATTGGTAGCTTAGAATAAATCGACTCAAGTAATACAATGCAAAATGATGCTCAAACCCTTCTTTCGTTTCTCGATACACTTTGCTAAATTTTTGGGATTGTGCGCAGAGTATTAATTGATTGATGTGATTTACTCTTTCGCTTACTTCTCGGACTATCCGAATATTTTCTGAGACAAGGCTTAAATCTGCTTGGAGAAATAAGAATCTGTCTTCCCCGCCTAACTTTGCGGACTCTAGCCGTAAAGCCTCGCCTTTCTTCGGACTACGACCGATAATAATGACATATTCCCCTTTGCGTATGAGCTGTAAGGCTAATTGCCTTCCAATTCCATCGGTTCCTCCGGTAATGACAATTGTACGCATCGTGATTTTACCCCCAACGACTTATTTTATTTTATGAATGAATTACTATGAAGTATAATGGAATCAACTATGGAGCTAAAGAAGGCACATTTATCTTATTTAGTTTGCCCTAATGAAGCTGCTTACTATTAGTAATTGTGAGGTGGATGATGTATTCACACAGCCAAAAAGAAGAATGCTCTGCCTCAATGGTGGAAGCTATGCAAATTATGGGGAGTAAGTGGACGTTCTGGGTTATTGGTGAACTCGCTACAGCTCCTCGACGATTCAATGAACTGAAGAGAGCCTTAGGCAACATTAGCACCAAATCGTTAACGGACGTATTGCGTACTTTGGAGCAGGCCCACATTATTCATCGTCAGGTCTTTGCAACCGTACCTGTAACCGTCGAGTATTCCTTGACAGACAAGGGGATGGATTTCCTTCGGGTGTACTACACCATGCATGGTTGGGGAGAGAAGTGGAAGGACTATGATAATCAGGTGCAAGGGGACAAAACATAGAAAACTTGCCGTTACAGACAGTACGGTGAACCGTATCACAAATGACGCGAATTTTCTTGAAGCGTTTGGTAAGTAAATTCGGTGTAAACAGGCTTTTGTGAGCTTTTCTGCAGTTTGCGGAAGGGGGTAACTCAAAAGGTGCTTCTGGACTGTCGGGTAGTTAATTTTACTAGCCAACTCCATTATTCGCACTAGTTCCTTTCCGTTGTCCAGACACCTGAAATCGAAGACTAATCACAACAAGAATTAAAGCAACGGCTGTGAGGAATACCCCAAGAAGGCGAAATCCTGCGAAGCTGAACGTCCCCCTCATGATGATTCCTGTCAATAAGGAAGATAAAATTGTACCCAGATACCGCGAAGTATTAAACAGACCTGATGCTACACCGGCTATTTCTTTAGGGGAACTTTTAAACAAGGCTGCCTGCATACCGACGGAATTCAGCCCGTTACTGATCCCGAATGCAGTCAATGCAAAGCTCACGCTGATCACCGGTGACGTTTCATTTAAGGTCACGATCCACACCGAACCGACTACCATCAAGATTGCGGATAACACTAATGCAGGACGGGGTCCCGATTTGTCGATCCATTTGCCTGCGATGGGGGAGGCAATAAGGGAGCTCACGCCTAAGGTCAGCATCAGGAGGCCGGTATGGAACTCGCTAACATGACGCACCATTTGCAAATAGGACGGAAGCCCGAAGAATAGGGCATAGAATAGTAGGTTGACCAGCATGAATTGTACATTTACCCAGGTTATCGATGGATATAAGGCAAATGTACGCAGCGGAATTAAGGGCGACGTCGTTCTTAACTCGTGTCGGATGAACACGCCCAGAGCCGCAAAGCCGATCGCTGCAACAACCCCATTCCATAATGAGACATATCCGGATGAGTTAGCCGACAGTACGCCGACTAGCAGGGCAACCAGTCCGATAGTAAAAAATATAATCCCTGGGGCATCAATCATAGCCAGCCATTTACGAATGGACATGCGGCCTTCAAAGGAAGCCGGTTGACCTTTGGGGATCATTCTCCAAGCTAAGAGAAAGCTTATGACCACAAACGGAATATTGATGATAAAGATCGAAGGCCAATCCCACCACTCTAGCAAGACTCCCCCGGCGAAGGGTCCGATGGCTGCCGCTCCGGACATGAAAATAGAGAGAATGGATAGGGCTGTCGCCTGCTTCTCCGTTATATGAACGCGCACAATGGCCATTCCAGTTGCAACCATCATACTTGTCCCGATCGATTGCACAATACGCGACACGATTAACCAACCAAAGTTAGGTGAGAACGGAGCCAGTAAAGAAGAAATGAAAGATACGACAAGGCCGGCTAGGAATATTTTCCTCCGCCCGAATAAATCGCTCAACTTGCCGACGACGGGCTGCGCAATCGCACTTGCAATGTAGAAGGAGAAAATCAGCCAGGATACCACGTTGAAATTTAGATGATATACGTGTTGCAGCCTCGCGATTGCGACAGCAATCATCGAAGAATTTAACGGGTTCAACATAATCCCGAGCCCGACGGCTATCACTAGCCATCTACTTTGAGCACCCATTGCAAATCATCCCCTTTATGTTTGTATAGTTATCTTACTTGAGTATTTACATTTACTCTAACGCATTTTGTGATATAATCCCATTTACTAAAAGGAATGAATGGGGCGTTGAAATGGAACTTCTTCAATTGCAGTATTTTCTCACGGTAGCTCGCTTGGAGCATATGACTGAAGCCTCACGAGCGCTGCACGTTACGCAGTCTTCGCTCAGCCGAACGATTCAGCGTCTTGAGGAGAGTTTGGGTGTCCCTCTCTTTAATCGATCAGGCAGAAAACTGAAATTAAGCGAGGCCGGAAGCCGATTCCTTCGCCGTGCGGAAAGGGCTTTGTTTGAACTGGAACAGGGGAAGCTGGAGCTTAGTGATTTAGCTGGCCGGGTGCCGGGCACACTCGAATTAGCGGTAACGACCGCAAGCACGTTACCCAATATCCTTCGAGCGTTTCAAAAAAGGAGGAACAACATTCAAGTCCACGTCCAAATGACGAGCTTGTGGGAAATGATCGCGCTCCTCCATAGAGGAGAGGTCGATTTTTGCTTATCCTCCCCGCCAATTTATGAGGAGGACATAGAGTGCCAAATCGTGTTTGTTGACCCGATCCTCGTTGCCGTTCCGAATGGACATCGGCTGGCGAACCGAAACAGCGTTACGCTGTTGGAACTCAGGGAAGAGCGGTTTGTCGGGGTAAAGAGGGGTTATGGGATTCGCGATATTGTAGACGCCGCCTGTAAATCGGTTGAATTTGAACCCCATTATGTGTATGAGGGGGATGAACCAGCAAGATTAAGTGCACTCGTGGAAGCCGAAATCGGGATCGCCTTTATGCCGAGTACAGCCAGAAATGAAAGAGAACCGATCCGTTATCTCCATATCGACGACCATAACTTAGTGCGGGAAATCGCCTTGTTACGGCACAAAAGTCGGTACCTTACGCAGGGGGCTTTGGAATTTCGGGAGGTGGTCATTGACTATTTCGAGACACTTTCCAAGCAGGGGATATAGTAGGTCTACGATCTGTAACGAGCAAACAAACTGCTAAGCTTTTACTACAAAGGTGAAAGTGATTCCAATATGCACCTCTTTCACTTAAAGTACATCCATTAATTTGGAAACTCACCAGAGAGGAAAATGCCCAATGACTTCAGCTGTTGCTTATCTGTTCTTTGATCATTTCAGGACACTTGACCCCAAAAGTGAATTTACGACTGTTCATGTAAAAGGACTGGTGTAACAAACGATTCATTAGCTTTTCTATACAGTCTGACTCCTTCCAGTTTTGGAAAAGCGGTTTTGTTGTGTTTACACATTATTCATAGCATTCATGAAGCCAATCACAAACGAGATAACAAAGGCAAGCACATTCACAGACGTCGAGACAATTCCGCATACCAATCCTGCAATTGCCATACCGCGTCCTCGCACCTGTACTCGCTTGATTTCTTTAAACGATAAAGACGAGAATACAATCGCAAGGATACCGCTGAAGAGGCCAATGATTCCAAGGAATATGATTCCTCCTAAGGGCAAAGTAATTAAGGATATTATACCTAGTATTAAAGAGGCAATTGCTTTACCGCTCGTATTCGCCTGTGGCGGAATGTGAGATGGGGTTAGCGGAGAAAACTCGTATTGTGGCTCTTTGTAATTGTTATCCAAGGAATATCCTCCTATTAATGAGTCATTATTCCTATTATACTTCTCGTAGTAAATTACTGTAAATCTATCTCGTAAATAATAATTTTTGCCGAACGTATAAAACTCCCCTCTATCACTCTAACAAGTCGTTACAAACTGATTCTGGTCCTGTTGCTCATCTACCCGATCCTGTCCAACTCATGTACCTTACGAGAAATGCAAGTTTTTGAATGAAGTGAATTAAAGCTAACGGGCAGGAATATGAGAAATGGAAATGAATACATAATTTAGCTTCCCCAAATAGGTTGATTAACGTGATTTCAACATTCCTCATAAAACTAAAAGGAGTAACTTTTACCATGAAGGATTTACAAAGTTTTGTTTCAGATTACACGAAAGATAAGAAATATTTACATCTTGGTATCGGGATTATTAGGGAGGGAGATATTGAATACCATTCGTTTTGTAATAGTAAAAAGAAAAGTATGATCGCTCCTGAGAATATGTTGTTTGAGATCGGATCCATAACCAAAGTTTTCACATCAATACTCTTATTAGAAATGGAACGGGAAAAACTGCTCTCCTCGGATGACATGGTTGGTAAGTTTGTGCAGAACGCTGAAAACGACTATTTGAATAAGATTACCTTGAAAAACCTTGCTACTCATACCTCTGGATTACCTGTATTGGCAACAAACCACATTTTGTCTAAAAATAGATCGAATCCTTATTCCATTTATACCGAGGAAGATTTAACTGCTTTTTTATCTAATGCTGACTACAGTGATAACATTGATTCGTTTGAATATTCTAATTTCGGTGTGGGCTTACTGGGAAATATTCTATGTAAGGTGTCAGGAAGTACGTATGACGAACTGTTGAAAAAATATATAACGACTCCATTAAAGATGAATGAGACAGCCGTTATGCTTGATTCGGAACAGAATGGCAGGTTTCTGGATGGGCATGCTTCAACCGGGAGAAGAGTCCCTCATTGGGATCTTTCCATATATGAAGGAGCTGGGGGAATTAAGTCATCTGTTAGGGATTTGAGTTTATTTGTCCAAGCCAATCTAAAGGATGATCATCCGATAGCCTCTACGCTACAAAAAAGTCATCTCCCCATATGGATCGGAAATTCAAACCGGTATTTTGGCTGGGGTGAGGATAAACTTCTAGATCAAGGTATCCTTTGGCATAACGGGGGCACATCTGGCTTTAATAGTTATCTAGCTTTCAATAAGGAACTCCGTGTAGGAGTTGTATTGCTATCCAATTATTCTTTTTTCTCGAATTCTCTTATCGATTATTATTCAGCTCAATTACTAAAATGGATTACTAAAAAAGAGCCTTCCCAAGGAACTATGATAGACTTTACAGGTAAAAAAATATTTGAAGCTATCATAGGAGAGGCATTAAAATGAGGCAGTGAAGTCTCATCATGTGGGGGAACCTCTTCGAAAAGATCGGAGAGGTTCCTTACTAAGATAAAAAGCCGGTTGGTTATCCGATATATATTCTGCTAAGGGTCATCCCAAAGGATGGCTTAAAACTTGCCGTTACAGACAGCGCGGTGAACCATATCAGAAGTAAAAACTCAGGGCCTTGAGGTTTTCGAAAATTCAGCTCTAATAGTAAGCGAAGAAAATTCCAAAGCAAGAGTATAACCTACAAACCAATTGTACTCCCCACCAAACAGTGTTAATCTGAAAATCGGCAACCTTAAGTTTACAAGCTGCCGCACACCCCACACTACCCGCCGTTATGGCGATTCAGAAAGGTAACTCCATGATTAAAATAGATAACCTATCCTTCTCTTTCCCGCAAAAAGAACTTTATCAAAACATTTCCTTCACGCTCGAAAAAGGCCAACACTGCGCCTTTATCGGCACGAGCGGCAGCGGGAAAAGTACACTGATCGAGATGTTGATGGACCCGGAAAGGCATTTGTTCGAGGGAAAGCTGGAGATTGACCCAGATTGTAGAATCGGGTACGTCAGTCAGTTCTCGCAGGTGGACAAAACGAAAGAAATGACCGTTTTTGAATATATCGGGGAAGACTTTATCAAGATCCAGGACGAGCTCACCGCGATTTATGCTGAGATGGAAACCACATCGGATATGGATTCGCTGATGGAAAAGTATCAATCGGCGTTGGACGCACTCGATGCAATAGGCGGGGATGATTTCGAAAGCACTATTAATAAGCAACTGAATCTCGCCAACCTGATGAAGCTGAAAGACACCAGCGTATCTTCCTTGAGCGGCGGGGAATTCAAGCTGATTCAAGTCATGAAGGAAATGCTCGGCAGCCCGGACTTGATGATCATGGACGAACCGGACGTGTTTTTGGATTTTGAAAACCTCAACGCGCTCAAAAAATTGATCAATTCCCACAAAGGCATGCTGCTGGTCGTTACGCACAACCGCTATCTGTTGAATCATTGCTTCAATAAAATCATCCACCTCGAAAACATGGAGATCCAGGAGTTTGACGGGCGGTATATCGATTATAACTTCTCGCTGCTTCAGACCAAGATCGAGCTGCAAGAAATCGCGGTCGCCGAAGCGGAAGAAATCGAGCGATACGATCACCTCATCGATAATCTTAGAGAGATCGCAACGAATGTTGCAGACGCGTCCAGAGGCCGAGCATTAAAAGCCAGAGTTAAGTTTCAGGAAAGATTGGAAGCACGCCGAATCAAAGCGCCGTTTGTCGAGATCAAGCAGCCGAATATTCGTTTTGATCTGGATCGTGAAGTGGAAGACGCCACTGTTGTAAAGGTTGCCAATTACAGCGTCGCCTTCGACGAGCTTCTTCTGCACAACGTTAATTTTGAGATCCAATCTACAGATAAAGTCGCGATCATTGGTCCGAACGGCACAGGGAAAACGACTTTGCTCCGTGAAATCTTCAAAAACAACCATGACTCCATCGAAATCAATGCAGATATGAAAGTGGCTTATTTATCGCAGCTTCAAGGCGAAACGCTAAAAGACTCGAATACGATCCTTAATGAATTCATCGACGCTGGGTTCAAAACGTATGACGAGATTAGAGCGTATCTTGCGAACTACGGCTTTGAAGGCGAAATTCTGGATCAGAAGATCCAATCATTATCCGGTGGAGAAAAAAACTTGCTTCAACTGGCTAAAGTCGCCGGTAGTCAAGCCGACCTGCTTCTGCTTGACGAACCGACCAGCCATTTGGACCTCTATACGCAGATCGCGCTGGAGAAAGCCATCGAAGACTACAAAGGCGCGATTCTGATGATTTCCCACGATTTCTATTCAGTCGTAAACGGTATGGATTATGTGCTGATCATTGACGACAAGACGATTAGAAAAATGAGTATGCGCAAATTCAGACAGATGATCTACGCCAGCCATTTTGATAAAGACTATTTGGAAAACGAACAAAAGAAAAAGGCCGTTGAAATGCAGATCGAATTGGCTTTGAAAAATACGGATTTTGAAACTGCAAAAGGCTTGGTCGACGAGCTGGAAGACATCATTAAGCAGCTTTAGACGGCAACGCTTATGATGACGGTAGAAAAAGGCCAAAGAAGACACTGATGAATAAAATCTCAGTGTCTTTTTACTGCATACTTATTGAATTCACTATGGTTTCGATTCCATGAAATCAGCGGAGGGGAGTTTTGGCCTTGTATAAGAGAGGAGTTAGAATAATTATGCTTGGAGATTATCTCCAAAATGTAATCTTGTCCGAGCTTAATCGAACGGATTCATACCCGTCTTCCTTGGCTTTTCCTATAGAGATCATCATCACCGGAGCATAGCGTTCTTCATCCAAATCAAACGCTTTGGCTACCTGATCGACTTCAAAGCCTGCCATTGGGTTCGTATCATACCCATGCGCACGAGCTACCAGCATGAACTGCATGGCAAACAGGCTGCTATCGATTTTTGCAACTTCAACTTTTATTTCTTGAGGGAGAGTCGGGTACATCGATAGGATGGTTTTGAGTTGGCTGTCTCGCACTTCAGCCGGCATTTTCCCTTGTTCCACTGCTGTATTAAAGATTTCTTCAGCATTTAAGTAGCTTTGGGTATCCCCGAAAATTAACACCATGGCCGATGAAGTGTCGTTTTGTAACGTATTGAACCGCACAAGTGGCCTTAGCTTTTCTTTTCCTTCCGGAGTGTCGACCACGACTACGCGCCAAGGCTGCAGATTGGCTGAGGACGGAGCCAAGCTGGCTTCCGAGATCATCTCGTGAATCTCTTCTTTCGATATTTTAAAGTTCTCATCATAACGACGAACGGAACGTCGTCCCTTGACGATACGGGTGAAATCGTTATTTTGGATAGAGTTGAACATAGAATCTCTCCTTTAGATAACCTTAATATTTTTGACATGGCTTGTGTCATTCGTTATCTTATTTTTATTATGAACTATGAACTTAGGTTTATAGCAACAAATAAAAAGAGGGCTAATGATGAAAATAAATGACGTTTCAAAATTAACGGGTCTGCCAATATCCACTTTGAGATTTTATGAACGCAAAAACCTCATTCCGGACGTATTTGTTCAAAGAGATGCGAATAATTATCGGATTTACTCTGAAGAGGTTGTTGAATATCTAAATGATGTGAAGGCACTTTTGTTCGTAGAATTCTCTATAGAAGAGCTAAGTTTGCTGGTCAATCAACAACTTCATTTAACCTATGAGGAAAAAAAGAAGATAGTGGAGCAGAAAATTAAAGAAATTGAAGATATTCAGAAGCAGTTGAGAAAGTCGAAAAAATTCCTGAAGGCCATCTTGGAAGGAAAAGCGAATTTCCAAACCAAGTGTTAAGCTAAGTTTGCTAGTTAAATTAAAAAGACGAGGCGTAAAATTATGAATACGTTAGAACACTTACCAGAACCGGAAAGCTTAAAAAGGCTAATGATCGTTCAAGCAGCTCTGAATACGATTATTTGTGAGACGGAATGGCTTCGTTATCATAGCTTTGTTCAAGAATGGGATGAAGGAGTTTGTATGGCAAAAATAGATAATGGGGCAGGGGATCATCTTATCATGTTGTTTTCCGTTGAAGGCTCCATCATCAAGGGTTTTGATCATGAGTCCCAATTAAGCCCGTATGCACAAGACGAACATAGAGTATGGCCAGGCATCTATGATAACGTTCCAAGCGAATTATTATCTCATCTGGAGCATGAAGGAATTGAAAAAGAAGATGTGACTTTTTGTATATGGCGTAAAAATAGTGATTCGAGCTGGCAGAAGGGAAAGGTTAAAATGCCAAAAGGAGCAGACGATGGGTCTGCTTTTCTAATAGGTGCGATTTACCGGACACCCGAAGAGTTCGTGCAATTTGCGAAAGATTATTATGAATTGGCCCTGCCAGTAGAAGTTGTTGAAAAAGTTTACGAAGGTATCCCTATTACTATAG
Organism: Fontibacillus forbon; assembly: GCF_046559655.1. Taxonomy (NCBI): domain Bacteria; kingdom Bacillati; phylum Bacillota; class Bacilli; order Caryophanales; family Paenibacillaceae; genus Fontibacillus; species Fontibacillus forbon. The sequence continues at coordinate 98,675 of NZ_JBKGFV010000003.1, forward strand.
AGATGATTCAAATGCTAAACCCCGACTGTGCTGTAGAGGAAGTTTATCGGGAGTTGGAGTCAATGAGGTTAATTAAATGAAGGGCTGGTTGTGCCAGCCGTATACGCTAGTTCATTTCGCTAACGGGAGTTTGTTATATTGAAAATGAATCACTCGATGTTACGATGAACCGTACCACAAATAAGGACAAGTTTTTTGGCGGAATTCCTTGCGGGGCATGAATTCTCTTATCGATTATTATTCAGCTCAATTACTAAAATGGATTACTAAAAAAGAGCCTTCCCAAGGAACTATGATAGACTTTACAGGTAAAAAAATATTTGAAGCTATCATAGGAGAGGCATTAAAATGAGGCAGTGAAGTCTCATCATGTGGAGGAAAGACCATGCATTTGAAGAAACACCGTAAAATTATGTTCACCCTCACTATACTCTATACCCTATTTATTCTTTACTTTTTATTCTTCGCCTTCGGCAGAGCGGGTAAGGCCGATCAAATCTCCGAATACACATTCATGTTTCTACCGGACGGTTTTTTTAGGCTGCCGGATCTATCCGATCTTCTGCATCCTACGCTGATGGATTTTGTGGGTTTTGGGAACATCGCAGCCTTCATTCCTTTCGGTATACTCATTCCGTTGCTATATCGGGTGAGCTTCGTTCGTTTTATGACGCTGTTTATCCTATCCATTCTCGTGTTGGAGACCATACAGGCATTCACCTTTCTCGGCAGCTTTGACATAAATGATGTCATCCAGAACTCAACGGGCGCGGCTATCGGATTCGGTGCGTACAAATTGGGCTTTCGTACTAAGAAAGACTTGAGAAATATTGCTGTTGCGGTCATATCCGGCATTGTCTTGATGATTGGGGTATGGGGAGTCTTTGGGGTCCTTGATCAAGTGTTCACGAAGGAAATGGGTCCTTTTGTGGCGATCCATGAATGGGAGGATGGTACCGGGGTTCCAATAACAGGAACCGAGTTGGCCCCGCTGAAGATTGGGGGCGAAGAGGTGCAACCTCAATATAATGTGTACCGCAGTGAAGGTAAAGGCAAAGAAACACTCACGTATAAGCTAGGCAATAAGAAGGAGTTGTATCTTTACTTTAATTATGGCATTCCGGATCATCTGGATTCCCAGGGCAGCATTAAGGTTACCGTCGATGGGCAAGAGGTGTTGTCCGCGTCTGCCGAAGCCGGGCGACATGAGCAGGGTATGGGCTCTATTTTAATCGAGCAGGGAAACGAGCTTACAATAATTATTGAGGGGGATGAAGCCCTATGGGATGTGGGATATAGAGAGATGGTATATTCTTGGGAATAAGCATTAGGAGAGGAAGGCTTGTGATGAGAGTGAAATTAGAAGGGATTACGATTTTGGCGCTGGATGTTCCTGGATTAACGAGCTTTTATCGTGATGTGCTGGGGTTCAAGGTGATAGTAACGGAAGAGAATTACACGGAATTTGAAAATGATGGCGTTCGTCTGGCTATTTTTTCGGCACCCTTAATGGCGGATAACACAAACGATCATCCTTCTTATGCAGAAGAGCGGAAAGGACAATCTTTTGAGCTTAACTTTGAATGTGATACTCCTGAGGATGTCTATAAGATATATGATGAGTTGATTTCAAAAGGAGCGACAGGGATCACTGCGCCGAAAGTCATGTCCTGGGGGCATACTACGGGCTTCTTTGCAGACCCTGAAGGCAACATTCATTCCCTCTTCGCGGTTAACAACACCGACAACACCAGCGTGAAGCGAGAATCGTAAGAAGTTGGGTATAATGATACCATGTAGTAAGCTTGGAGTACGAGCACAGCATACAATCTAATACAGGAAAAGGAAGTAACTACTATTATGATCAATATCATCATTCCCACCCCTGATGTCACTATTACCAAAAAGGTTGATCCTCAGGAAAGCAACATTTACGGCTTTACCGAATTTCACCTGATCACTAGAGAATTAGGTGGAATTTTCATGTTTTACAACGATAAAGATGAATTGTTGTTCGTCGGAAAAGCCAGAAAGCTAAGACCGCGAATAAAAAAACATTTTGAGGATTCCGTATCCCCGATCAGAATGCACAGAGACGAAGTAACGAAAATCGAAGTTTGCATCGTGGAAGATCCTGTCCACAGAGAAATTTATGAAACGTATATCATTAATGAAGGCAAGGCCAAATATAACGATGACAAAGTATTTTTTAGGCAGGCCTAAATGACAAGCAATCCTAAACAACGTTATCGTTTCAGTGAAGCACCGATCTGGAAAGTCCAGCGAGAATATTATGAAGAGAAGGGAACGAAGGCCTGGAATAATGACCAAGTTCCCCAATATATAACGAGTAATCCCATGATCGCTGCTGCCTATGCAGAAATGATCTTTGGGTTTCTACAGGATCGAGCGAATAGGGGAAATGACTCTGAGCCAGTGTATATTGTGGAGCTTGGGGCAGGAGCGGGACGTTTTGCTTTCCATTTGTTACACGAATTGTGTCAGTTAATAGACTACGCCGGGATCCCACTGCCTTCGTTCCGCTATATTATGACGGATTTGGCCATGGACAATGTTATGGCATGGAAGGGGCATCCCGCGTTTCAAAAGTTTATTGCTGAAGGGTTACTGGACTTTGCGCGATTTGATGCGGTGCATGATTCCGTGCTGAACCTCATTGTATCAGGCACAACGATTCGTGAAGGAGATTTAAAACAACCGTTAATTCTTGTGGCCAACTACTTCTTCGATAGCATACCGCAAGAATTGATTTACATTGGCGATGGGAAAGTTTATGAAACTGATGTTTATGTTGAACAATCCGAACATCATGATTCACTTAAACCAGCAGAATGGTTAGATCAAATCACTTTACGCTATGAGCATCGACGAGCGCCCGAGTACGAACAAGAAACCTATCCTTACCGCAATGTGATTTCCCTTTATCAGGAACAACTAGAAGACTCGCATATTTTATTTCCTGCTGCGGGTATCGCTTGTCTAGAGCATTTGAATCGGTTATCCCAGTGTGGATTTCTATTGATAACCGCAGACAAAGGAGATCACTTGCTGGATAGCTGGAAATTTGCAGAACCCCCCGAGTTGATCTTACATGGAAGCTTTTCCTTAACGGCAAACTACCATGCGATTAAATATGTCTATGAACAAAAAGGAGCTGCGGCGTTATTCCCGCCGCATCATTATAAAAATATTAATGTGGGCTGTATTCTCCATCTGGATAAACCCATGGATCATTATAACCTGCGTTTAGCTTACCGTCGTTGTATTGAACGCTTTGGTCCTGATGATTTTTTTAGTATGAAATGGTGGGTGGACCGCAATCTGGATAGCATGGGGTTGCAGCAAATCTTAAGCTTTTGGCGTTTGGGCGGCTATGATGCGGAATTTTTCATTCAGAGTACGAAGCGGATTTCCAACCTGTTGCCTGAATCAAATGAAGACGAAAAGCAGGATTTGCTTAGAGGCATTCAACTGATGTGGTCATCGTACTACGTCATGGAGCAGCGATATGATCTGGCGCTTGATGCCGGATTGATCCTATTCGAGATGGACATGTACGAACACTCCAAATATTATTTGGAGATTTCGGTACACGAAGAGCAAGACGAGGTCGTATCTACAGTATTTTATTGTCTAGCCATTTGCTGTTTCGAGTTAGACTTAGTTGAAGAAGCCAAGAGGTACTTACAAAAGTTGTTGGAACTTGAGCCTGAAAACGAAGAGGCATTAGCGCTATTGAGCCACTGATACGGGTATCTCACAGCGGGCGTAATAGTATTGGAACCCGATTCATTCAAAAATCGGATTCGTGAGGAAGCCCAAAAATTCTAAAACGCTACTGACATAACGTTGTCAGTAGTGTTTTTTTATAATTTGACATGAAATATAAAGGAGATGATATCTTGTGAATTTCGCTTCTGTACGCATCATTACTGACGACGTGGATCGTCTCGTCGAGTTTTATGAGAAAGTCATGGGGGTTTCGGCGGAGCGACCCGCGCCCGTATTTGCCGAACTCATTGTGCCCTCATGCACACTTGCCATCGGCCACTCCCAGACAGCGCAGCTATTCGGTGCCGGTTCCGTAGTGGGAGCCAACAATCACACTGTCATCATTGAGTTCCGCGTCGACGATGTCGAGGCCGAATATGTGCGCTTGAAGTCGTTTGTCGATCATTGGGTCATGGAACCGACCACGATGCCGTGGGGGAACCGTTCTATGCTGTTCCGCGATCCCGACGGCAACCTTCTTAACCTCTTCGAGCCGGTGACCGAGGATGCGATTAAACGTTTTAAAGATAGAAATTGACGGGCCGTAAAGGATGGCTTTCAAACTTGCCGATCCAGACATCACGGTGAACCGTACCATAAGAGGGGCAAGTTTTTTGGTGAAAGACTCGTAAGAGTTGATGGGTTCACGCTTCAGCACTATGATCGTTCTAACGGAAAGTACGTGCCGTTCATTACATAATTAATTGTGAGATAAATTTTATTGATTTAGTTAAGTAATACATAGCTGCTTAATCCAGTAAGTTCAGGCAGGTGAATTTCATGAGCTTCAAAAAACTTTTTATAGGTCTTGCCGTTGTAGTATTGGTTGTGGCGGCAGGATACGTCTTTAGCGATATGTATTACAGGGCGAAATATGATATTTTCAAGGAGCATCACGAGTTGTTTGAAGCTGTGAAAGACGAGACAGAGCTTCTGATGAACAAGCAGGAGGAAGGAAGCGATACCGGGGTTACAATACTCTACAACACCGGTGGCAATGCTTCAATAGATTCCTTCGACGAGGTTGTGAACCCAAGCCTGCAAAGCAAAATCCGGGAGCTTGATGTATTGTCGGAAGGCAAGCTGAGTATTCTGCGGTACAGTAAGCAGGGTGGAGAGAGTCTGATTCAATTTTTGTTCGACTGGGAAAGCGCTTATGGGGACCCTTATCACATTGTGTATTGCGAAAGTCGCGATATACTCGTAAATGAATATGATAGTGAGCATATTGAGTACGTGCTGGATAAGCTGAAGGATAACTGGTACGGGATTGCGCTAAAATAGACAATGACTTCGCTCAGCAAGTATTATTTGTACGTATTTTCCAAGTTAGGAACAAATGTTTGCATTTTTTCTTTTCTTTTGAGTAAATAATTTGTATGATTAAAGAAAAGTAAACGAAAGAGGAGCCTTGCAAACATGATCCAATTAACAAACCGCCAGGCACGGCAATTTCTGTTGTTGAAGCATGGACTATTGGGCGAGTATAAATTTAGTGGGAAGCAAGGCGTATTGGACTTTGCCCGGCAGGTTGGCTGTATTCAATACGATCCCATCGATGTTTGCGGAAAAAATGCCGAATTGGTGCTGCAGTCGCGAATCAAGGGATTTACCAAGGGAATGCTCGCCGAATTGCTGTATGAGGATAGAAGCCTTGTGGATTATCCCGATAAGAATCTGGCCATTATCCCTGTCGAGGACTGGCCGTATTTTGAGCGATACAGGCAGGCCGCGAGGCAACATGCCGAACGCTATCCAGAAATGGAAGCGCTGACAGTGCAAGTACGGGCTCATATCCAAAATCACGGTGTACTAAGTTCGGATGATTTGAAATTGGATGGAGATTTCTCTTGGCAATCGGCCATCCACTGGAGCGCAGGAAACAACTCATCCCGATCGGTGCTGGAACAGATGTATTCGACGGGTGAGTTGATTGTCCATCATAAAAAAGGAACGCGTAAATACTACGATTTGGCCAAGAATTACATACATGCAGATCTGCTGAATGCATCAGAGCCGCTGGAGGATGAGCTGGAGCATCATAAATGGCGGGTATTGCGCCGGATCGGCGCTGTCGGCCTTTTATGGAATCGTGCGTCGGATGCATGGCTGAATATTTGGGGATTGAAAGCAGCACAGCGCAACGAGGTTTTTCGCCAGCTATTAGACGAAGCCCGCATTGTTGCTGTTGCCGTGGAACATATGAAGGATATACTGTACTGCCGCGCCGAGGACTTGCCGCTTATTGAAGCCGTCCTGCAAAACCCGGAGCCGAAATTTCGCTGCGAGCTGATTGCCCCGCTGGACAATATGATGTGGGACAGAAAGCTGATCAACGAATTGTTTGGATTCGATTACACCTGGGAGATTTACACGCCTGCAATCAAACGGAAGTTCGGCTATTATGTGCTGCCTCTTTTATATGGAGAGAGCTTCATTGGACGAGCCGAGATCATCGCGGAGCGCAAAACCGGAACGCTCGTTGTTAAAAACATCTGGCATGAGAACGGTGTGAAGCAAACAACACAATTGCGCACAGCCTTGAACCGTTGTCTCCAAAGGTTTGCTTTATTCAACGGGTGTGGGACGATTTTGACGGAGTCTATAAACTGATATTTCCTGCATTTGAATAGAGAGTGGTATAGATCGGACTTTGGAATCAATTTCCTTTCCAGACTTGCGTGAAACGTGCGGGAATCTCTATAGTAGAGGGAACGACATACGAACGGAGTGGTAGGGAGAAATGGAGAGCGAACGCGTACTTCAGCAAAATTTAGATGAAAAAAGTGAGTTTCAGCGGTTGTTTCAAATGGTTCTGCTTTTTGAGGAGAAAGTGGAGCGGCCGAATGCGGAAGTTGTCCGGAACGCGTTAGAAACCCGATGCGGAAAAACGGATACCGTGTCGCCGGACGACGCATTGTCGTCGTTTGCCGTAGAGGCTTATAAAGTAGCCTACAAGGAGGGGGAACTACCGGCCCAGGTCATGATGGCAGACGTTACTCCGTTTAAACAGGAGACGATTACCGACTTGGAGCGCACTCAGTTTTGGACGATGCCGGATGCGGAGGACGTCCTGCAGGAATGTCACTATAAGCTGCTGATCAGCGACTTCATGGCGGCGGGGCTGGACTATAAATCGCGCAGCGCCTTATTGGCGGATTGGCTGGAGGCTGCCGTAAGCCTGTTCCCGACCTGCAAAGCGATCTGGATTCCATCAAGCGGGAAATTGCTGTACCCGGCCGAAATTACGGATAACCCATACGAAGGTGCCGCGAGGTTCTTGCAGTTCGGCATGAATATCCGCTATTTTACGATTCATGGGACCGAAGACAGTTTGATCGATTCGCTCGGCCTCTTTGCGCTTGGACTTCCGGATGTCCAGTACCATTTTCATACCTTGGATCCGAACGACGTGTCACAACATGCCTTCAATGTCGCAGCCTACTTGTTTGAAGCGGAGGTGCCGGTGAGCGACGGCGAGACGATCGCCGGCTTGCTGGACGGGGAGATGGCGCCGGACGTGCATTGGGTTTGCAGATTCGAAATGGCGCTGATCCAGCCTTCGAGAGAAGTGATGGACGTCTGTCCGGGCGAATATGCGGCAGGAGAACGAGAATAAAGATAGGGGAGCAGGCGGTATGCTTAAACGGGAATTAGGCAAAGAGGAAGACATGATTCGGGCGTTTGCAAGAGAGCTTGTTGACTCCATCGCAGACGGAAAGTATGAAGAAATTGCTCAAAAAGTTGATGATATGCAGGATTGGAACGTTGAGCTATTAAAAGAGGTCATTGAGAGTTTTAAGGAAGATAATGAGTTGGAACAGATCGATAGGTTTGATGTGGAATGTACCTTTAGGCCTGTTTATAAAGATGGCAGTGTTTATCAACAAGAATCTTTCTACCACTTTAACGATGGAAGCGGAATTTCCTACGAATATGCACTGACGACGGATGGCGAACCCAATGATTTGACTTTGAGTGTTGAGTTTCACTTTGAGGGTGACGATTTGAAAGTCATTTTTGAGAGTGGGATTACCGTACTTTAATGACTTCGTATATTAGATGATGGAAACTCTGCAAAGGAGTTATAACGATATGCCTTTACAGCTTCACAAGGAATCGATGAAGTACTTAACGACGGCCTCCCTTCGTGAAAGTGATTCTAAGTTTATCTCCGCAATAAGTAATATAGACTATGAGTTTTTAACAACAGATGAGGCTAAATGGATTGAGCAACTGTATTTTAAATTGAAAAGTATCGCGTTGCGAAATAAAATTCTGTATGGTCTCATCCACTGCAAGGAATTGGAGCTGGAACAATTTTTTCGAAAAGCTTATAAAAAGGAACGATACTTGGACATGAGACTCCTCGCGATCCGTGGGTTAGCACATTATGCCCCAGAAGAAGAGATCGACAAGGTCATCGATCATTTCCTGAAGATCTTGGTAAAAAGGCCGGAGACTACCCCCTATAACTACCAAGAATATGAGTTTTTAAGATCTGCTTTCGGGCTGCCTTTCTTAATTAAAAAGTACGGGTATCCCTGTTTTGAAAAAGCACTTCAACAAGTCGAGAAACAGTATGAGGATATGCCGGAAGCATTTAAGGGGCATTTTACTTTTGATGAAGACGGGAAGGCAGTACAGTTGAGAAGTCCACACGAAACGAAAATAATGATTGAACGCTTTTTTGCGTCACAGTCCGATCACTAACTAATCTTGTCGTACTTACATAAAAGAGAGCAGCACGGGAGCGGCAGTCACTCGTATTGCTCTCTTTTCTGGGCCTGTCGGTGGTTTGGTGAACGACGTTGATATGAAGGATGGAGGAACCTGAATTGATAAAATATGAGATTCCTGAAATGTTGAAAGATCACGAAGACTTAATTAAAAGAACGCTTAGGTATAGTAATGAGATAAGTTTTAAACGTGAAGAAACAAAACCATGGGAAAGCAAATTAGGTGGCTGCCCCTACTTGAAGGATATCAAGGATTACCCGATGGATGAGGCTGGAGAACCCATGTTGTTTATAGCTCAAATAAATCTGGCGGATCTTGAAAACCTGGACGAATTACCCGAAAAGGGATTGCTGCAATTTTATGTTGTAAATGAAGAGATGTTTGGTTTGGAAAGCCCTGTTTTAGTAAAATATATAGAAGATTTTGAAGAAAACGAAGAACCCTTAATAAGGACTAATCCTTATGAAAATGAAGAGTATCAGATGAATCTTCCTTTTTCGCACAGTGGAAAAATGTATTTTAAAACAAGGGAAATGCCTATGTCCTCCTCCCTGGATTTGTTTCATGAGACTTTTAAGAATGAGCTTTCGAAAGTAGAATATGAGAAACTGAGCGAGGATTGCTACAGTAGTGACAGCAGAATTGGCGGGTATCCTTATTTTGTTCAGAATGACTACATAGGTTTTGATGAAAATGATTTTTTGTTATTGCAACTGGACATAGAGGATGAATGCGGTATTATGTTTGGGGATGCCGGGAATTGTGTTTTTTCTATTCCAAAGAATGCTTTGAAAAATAGGGACTTTTCAAAAGTAGTGTATGACTGGCAGTGCTGCTGAACCCTACCATAAGTAACGGCGCCACTTAACTTGCCGTCTTATTGACAAAATCAATCTCATTTCTGATCCCTTTGTTGTGGGCGTCATTCCACAGGTCCTTGTTGTCATGATCTTCGCGTTTTTCTCACCACACATCCAGCAATGGGGCAATAAGCGAGTAGAAAGGAGCATAATCCTATGGAAGTAACCGCACAGGAAGTGGCAGAATGGATGGTCAAGGAAATCAGGTCTACGGGAACGCTATACCAGACCGATGCGATTGAATATGTGAAGGCCCATTTCGGCGAACAATTCGTATTCGTGAATGAGAATGGAAATACATCGCTGTCTAAAGAGGTGAAGAAGGCTTTCCGCAAACTCCACGGCGGCAGAATTGCTTGGGACCGCGACGGATTCTTTTGGGCTTGGACCTGAGGAGTGTAATGCTGCATTGAGATATACGAACTTGAAGAAGTACTTCTACATCAATAGAAGCTATCGCTAGAATTACTGCCTGTCAAGCTTAAACCAGCGCTTTTGGAAGTATATCAGACCCGTATGAAAGTCATAATCAATAAAAAGCACCTGCCCAGTGCGGTGAACCGTATTATAGGTAACGGCGAAAAATTTGGCTTAACGGCTCAAGGGTGCGGCAAGGATTTTTAATGCTGCACCTTCATTTATCTGGAATGGATGTCATGATGACCTATAAGGTCGACTCCGCAAAACGATGAATCCCCTGCTCAATCAATGCTTCATCTACTTTTGCAAACCCCAACACCCATCCCTTTCGTTTGCTTTCCAAACAATAGGGTCCAAGAGGATATACACGTATTCCCTTTTGAAGGGCTAACTTTGTCATGGTTTCTTCGTCGTATGACTCTTCAGCTTCAAGGAACATATGCAGTCCCGTTTCTACCCCGCTTAGTGTGAATCGCTCCCCTAAACCGCTAGCCATAATGGCCTTTGTCATGGCTTCGTGTCTTCGTCGGTACACATTTCTGACTCTTCTCATATGGCGCATAAAATGCCCGTTCTTGATGAAATGGGTTAGTGTTATCTGATCCATAATCGGAAGATGACGGTAGGTCAACTCCTGTACTTTGGCTAGTTGAGCAATCGCCTCGACAGATCCGGCGATAGCCGAAATACGAATGCCTGGGGCAATCATTTTAGAAAAACTCATGAGGTACAAGGTATTATTAGGTGCCTGGCTAAACAGCGTAGGAAGTGGTTCCCCGCGATATCGAAATTCGCTATCATAATCGTCCTCGATGATCCAGAATTGTTCTTGAACAGCTTTATGTAGCAATTGTTGCCTACGCGGCTCCGACATAACGACCCCGACCGCGCACTGGTGCGAAGGAGTCGTAAAGATCAGTTTGGATTTTGGATGAATATGCTCAACCACTAGACCATACTCATCAACGGGTACGGGCACCACATTCATACGCCGATATTTCATCGCCATCCAGGCAGCCGGAAAACCGGGGTCTTCAACAGAGACAGTGTCCCCGTCAGCTAAAAGCGATTGTGCGATTAAGTCAATACTATGCTGAGCCCCTGAGGTCAACAGAATCTGATTTGTTTGGAGATGGATGCCTCGTTCAAGTGATAAATAACGCTGAATTTGCTCACGTAACGGCGTAAAACCATAGGGATCACCGTAAGACCAGTTTGATAAATCCATTGCAGCGGATGCGTGGAGAAGCGATTGTCGCCAGTTCTTTTGAAATGGTTCATCCAAATAGGGCTCATGGGGACTAAAATCAATATCCACTTCTTGTTGTTCTTTGCCTCTGAACCAGTCATGTAATTGATCGACAGCCGAGTTCAATAAGGGAAGTGAGGGGGGGATGGGACCATCTGCCATTATTTTCTTCGTTGACTCCGTGACTTGCTTCCAATTACTAACTCGCGTTCCTCCCCGGCGAGATGTAACCGTATAGCCTCGACTTAGTAGTTCCTCATAGACGATCTGTATAGTTGAACGAGAGACACCTACCATGTGCGCAAGTTCGCGGGAAGGAATCAGCAATTCTCCTGGCGCCCAGATTCCGCTAGTAATATTATGAATCGCTTGATCAAGCAATTGCTGCCAGATTGGTCTCTTGTCATTACGAATTACTTTCATCATCGCACTCACCCCCATATTAGAAATTCAATCATAGATATTGATTATGGACTGTCCAATATCGAGATGTTTGGATGTTTTAACACAATCCATTCGCTGATATACTACCGTAAGAACGCTGGTATTTGCAACTTGGTCGTTGCTGCACTCCAGAAGAGTATCGAAGTTAAGACAAATTGAAGCGGATGAATATTTTAGGAGTGAAAGGAGAGACTTCGAAATGGATTCGGTTCGTTATAAGGTCAGGGAATGCCGGGATCAAGAGAAAATCGAAAGTTTCCTTCATCAAGCGAGAATTGGGTATCTTGGGTTGGTTGATGGGAAACGGCCCTATGTTGTACCGCTTAATTATGTGTGGACGGAAGGGAAGCTCTATTTTCACGGGGCTAGAGATGGAAGACGTAATCATGTCATGAGTGAAAATCCAGAGGTGTGTTTTACGGTATGTGAGGAATACGGAACTATCACGGATCCGGTACCTGCCAAAACGGATACGGCTTACATGAGCGTAATGATATTTGGTCAAGCGGAGCCAATCACAGATTTGGACGAAGCTACCCACGTACTTCAGGAAATGATCAATAAGTACGTACCCGGCTATTATAACCGCCCCTTGTCGAAGCAGCATGTGGACAAGTACAGGTCGGCTGTGTTCGGCGGACCGGTTCAAGTTTGCCGTGTTATTCCGCACCATATGACGGCAAAAGAAAGTCCAATTGAAGCAGAAAAAATGTATAGAACGGTCATGAATGCCGGAAGAGAGATTTAACGACAAAATCCTGTTGCGTTTTGATTTGATACATTTCGGTTGGCTCTATTATAAGTAACGGCGAAAAATAGGGAGTGTCCGGACACTCCCTTTGAGCTAACATTGTCTGTTATTAAATGTCTACTTTACATTAATCCAATAAGGCGAACCACACAGACCACCTAATTTGCCGTCTTATTGACAAAGTCAATCTCATTTCTTATCCCTTTGTGGGCGTCATTCCACAGGCCCTTTGTCAGACGAATGCGCAGCAGGCATGTGTTAGGGTCTTCGTCGTTATTGGCTTCGTTATACCACTCGGCGAATATTGTGCGCAGCTTTGTCATCATCTCCGCGTTTTTCTCGTCACACACCCAGCCCAGGTTTTCACCGATACCATCGGCCGTAAAGTTCTCGACGATGATACAAACGGCGACTTCGGGGTTTTGGGCGATCTGCTGCATCTTGTTTGAGGTCGCGTAGGTGACAGTGTAGAACGAGCCGTCCTCATAATAGGCGTCCACAATACGGGCGGCGGGACGGCTTTTGCCATCGGCCCCCGGTTCCAGCGCGATGGTGGACAGAGAGATCAGGCCGTCCTTGTTGCCCACTTGGTCTTCCAGCAGCTTCATGGCTTCGTCGTACTTGCTCACTTTATTACCTCCTAAAGTGTAATAAGGCATACATTATTAAGCGTATCATTGTAAAATCTTATTGCATGTGAAGAATAATACGATAAAATAGCAGCAAATGGCGGATATAGGAGGTTGCGATATGTTGAAATTATTCGAATATAACTGGCAGGTTCGCAAGGATTGGTTTGATTGGTGTGATACGGTGAGCGAGGAGGAATTACTGAAAAAGCATACTGGCGGGATCGGATACATTCTACCCACTTTGTATCACATTGTAGCAGTCGAGTATGGCTGGATATGCGGGGGAATTCAAAGAAAAGACATTGAAATCCTTCCTTTCGAGGATATGATCAGCTTGCAACAAATCAAGGACTTTTCCGACCGTTGCCACACGGAAGTCGCACCGTTTATCTATGATTGGAATGACAGCCTGGAGGACCTTATTATGATTGATATCACGGATGAAGGGGAACGAGAAGCTCATAAATATGGCGAAGTATTACGGCACGTTATTGCTCACGAGATTCACCACATCGGTCAATTATCAATATGGTCACGTGAAATAGGGAAGAAGCCTGTCACTGCAAATTTAATTGGAAGAGGATTATTCCCAATTTAGCGTTGCCAAGCCAGCAGCGAATTTCGGGAATTTTGGGACTCCCATAAAGTTCTGGATGCCATCGATGCTCCAAAGGCGCTGCCGTGTCCAAACCGGGGGATTTTGAATTTTGATATGGTTTCGTTTCAGTATTTGACCCCATTGATGACGGATAATCGGTGTTGCTATAATAGTCCTATGTCAACCCAAATAAACACCACCAAATTATATATCCCTGCGCTTCGGTCGAGGACGGTAATACGCCAGCGGTTAACTGATAGATTGAACAAGGGTCTGCACCGCAAACTGACCTTAATCTCTGCACCGGCGGGCTATGGCAAAACGACGTTAGTCTGCGAGTGGCTTGCCAGTTGCAAGCGGTCGGCCGCATGGCTTTCGCTTGAACAGGGAGACACCGAACTTACGCGCTTTTTGACGTATATGATTTCCGCTCTTCAGACTATAGAGGAGAGTATAGGAGAAGGCGTGCTTTCCGTACTTCACTCCCCCCAACCGGCACCGACGGAGTCGATCCTGACGGCTCTTCTTAATGAACTTGCGGCCATTCCGTCTCCTCTCATCCTTGTCCTTGATGATTATCATGCGGCGAGCTCAAGAGAGGTCGACGAGGCGGTAAGCTTCCTGCTGGACCATCTTCCCGCACAGCTGCACCTTGTCATCACGTCCCGCGAGGACCCTTCCATTTCTTTGCCACGGTTGCGAGTTCGGGACCAATTAACCGAGCTTCGCGCAGCAGATATGAGATTCACGCTTACCGAAGCCGAAGCCCTCTTTAACCATGTCATGGATCTTCAACTCTCCACGGATCATGTAACCGAGTTACAATCACGCACCGAAGGATGGGCTGCGGGCCTGCGCTTGGCCGCGCTCTCTATTCAGGAGGATCACGATGCCGATCGGCTCCTTCAGTCTTTCACCGGCAATCACCATTTCGTGCTGGATTACCTGGCAGAAGAGGTTCTGCAACGGCAGCCCTCGGCCGTGCAGGAATTTTTGCTACGAACCTCTATCCTTGACCGATTATGCGGATCTTTGTGCGATGACCTTATGGCCTATTCCGAGGTTTCCGGCAAAGACATGCTAATCGAGCTTGATCGTAGAAATTTGTTTATTGTTCCCATGGATCAGGAACGACGCTGGTATCGCTATCATCACTTGTTCGCGGATATCCTCCGCAGACGGCTGCTGGAAAATATGGCTTTGGGCGATATCTCCGAGTTACACCAGCGAGCGAGCATTTGGTACGAAGACCATGGCTTCGAGATGGAGGCGTTTCACCATGCCGTAAAAGCTAAGGATATCACGCGAAGCGCACGTCTGCTTCAAGGCGGCGGAATGCCTTTACATCTGCGAGGAGCTGCAAGAATGGCGCTCGACTGGCTGAAGTCGTTGCCTGCCAAGGAACTGGATGCAAGGCCGGAGTTGTGGGTGTATTATGGCTCCGCCCTATTGATTGCCGGTAAGCCGACGGGAGTCGAACACAAGCTTCGGGCGGCAGAGGCCGTATTGGAAGACATCGAACAAGATGTTGGCGTCAAGGAACTGATCGGATGGATTGCGGCCACTCGCGCGACATTGGCCTCCTTGATGTTAGCCGACAATCACAATGATGCGGAACCGAATCTGCAAGCGGCCGAATCGGCTATGCAAGTCTCGGAACTAGAAGATAAGACGGAGGACCTTGTCGGCTTAATTACGCCTGCTCGAAATGCGGGGAGAAGCAGAACAAACGGAGTAGACCAAGTCATCGCCCAATCGCGACGAGCTCTTGCCTATTTGCGACAGGACAATCTGCCTGCCCGGACGGCATCTGCCTGGATGCTGGGCGTCGCTTGCCAGCGGCGGGGGGATTACGCCGAAGCATGCGCAGCTTATAACGAAGTCATAGCGAATTGCCGCATGATCGATCATCAACTGATGGCAGTGATGGCCATGATCGGAATCGCTCAGATCAGGGAAGCGGAGGGGCGGCCTGACCTGGCAGCAGATCATTACCGGGAAGTTCTAAAAGTGGCCGGCAGTCTGCCGCACCCGGCTATAGAAGAAGCCAAGATGAGTCTGGAGCGCATAAGCCGCGTCCTCGAAGGCGGATTGAACGGTACCTTGATTGAGCCGCTTAGCCAGCGTGAAATGGAAGTGCTGCAGCTCATCGACCAGGGGCTCTCCAACCGGGAGATCGCCGACAAGCTATTCCTGGCACTGGATACGGTCAAGGGCCATAATCGAAGGATTTTTGAAAAGCTTCACGTGCAAAGACGAACGGAAGCGGTCGCCCGCGCCCGCGAACTCAACTTACTGACGAGAACCCCAAAACCACACTAAAGTGTCTATAGGTCTCATCCCCTTTGAGCTATACTGCAATCAATTAGCCAGGAGAGGGGATCAGGCATGAAAAAAACGGAGAGAGTGGTAGGGGCCTTGTTTTTGTTGTCGACATGCTCATTTCTGATAGGAAGCGGGATGTTGGATCCTATTTTGCATCGAACTGACTTGCTTGTCCATATGGAATCCGACCGAATTAACGTAATGGCAGGATTGTTCCTGGAGCTCATTAACGCCGTAGCGGTTGTGGGGATTGCCATGTTGCTGCAGCCGACGATAAAGAAATATCATGAAGCGTTTGCGTTTGGTTACTTCGCTTCTCGTGTCATGGAGTCGGCATTGCTGATGATAAGTTTAATCGGTCCGCTTATCCTTCTTGCGTTAAGCAAGCAGTCTATATCCGCAGGAACTTCCGGTGATTCATACTTGCAAACGTTAGGAAGTCTAGCGGTGGAGGCTCACTATTTACTGTTCGATATAGCCATGCTCGTGCTGAGTTTAGGAAGCTTGTTATTTTGCTATATTCTCTATCGATCGGGATTAGTTCCGCGATGGTTGTCCATTATCGGCTTGATCGGGTATACGGGTCTGTTGGCAAGCAGCTCTCTGTCCGTAGCCGGTCTGGATATCGGAGAGGTTCTTTACATCCCTGGGGCGATATTCGAAATCGTCTTGCCGGTATGGCTCATAGTGAGGGGGTTTAATCGGCATACGCAAGCTTCCATCAAATAAGGTCATTTCAAAAAGCTCCCCACTCGGGTCAAGGCCGGGTGCGGAGCTTCATTTTTTTATCTGGAGCGTAAGCGTCCTAGCGCATTGGCAGCATTCTTTGGGGTTGTTATATTATTAACATACTATGACATAGGGGGTATTAGCCGTGAAACTGGGAGCAACGTTATACATTAAGAATACGGTTGAAGCTGTAGAGTTTTATAAGGAAGCCTTCGGGATGACATTGGGATATAACGAGAAATTTCCGGACGGAACATTCATGCACGCGGAGCTGCTAAGAGACGGACAACAAGTATTCGCTGTTAGCGAATCTCAAAATGATACCTTTGTTCAAGTTATGTTAGCGTCCTCATTAAAAGAGTCTCGTCCGACTATGAGTTATGGAATTAATTTTGATCATGAGGATGAAGTAAGCAAAGCATTCTCCATGTTAGCAGAAGGCGGAAACGTTCTTTTTGCGTTAGGTTCTCTCCCTTGGAGTTCTTGTTGTGCCGAAGTAATAGATAAGTATGGCGTTTATTGGTACATAAGCGTGTGAAGTTTATTGGAGTATATCTGGCTGCGGATCTGTGTGCCGGCCCGGTCACATCGAAAAATTTGACAACCTCCTTAAACCATCCCCAAGTTCGGTATCTCTCCGGTATCTGTTATTATGAGTCGTTTTGAATTATACAGCCGTATTAACAGATAGTGATCCAAACTTACAAATCACCATCCCCAATGTATTATTATTTTTATATCCCGGCGTTTACATGGAGGACGGCATGGAATTTGAACCAATTTATCAAGATGGGAAAATACTCCTACCAAAGATTGAATTAAATATGACATCGAACCAACCGGTTGGCATTATAACCGACTTAAAGCGAAAGCAGCTATTAATGGATCAATTGTCAAATCGTTCCCAATATTATGTGCTTCGAGCTGGGCAAAACGAGTATCTGCATTTAACGGTGAAAGAGCTGATCACTTTTCTAATCCATGTAACGGAACGGAATGAGCGTGTTGCTTTGTTAATGGATTATTTTGCTTTAAAAGAAGAACGTAAGGTGAAAATCAAGAATCTAAGCTCATCGAAAAGGATGTATGTAACATTGCTGCGCGTCTTTTTTGCGCATCAGCCTACAATCGTGTTGGAGGAGCCCTATTTTTACTTGGAAGAAGAAGACCGTCGGCATTTTAAAGTAATTTTGGACGGCCTTTCGAAAGAAAAGCGGATTTTAATTCTAACTTCAAACTTAGAGGATGCCATGATATCCTGCGATGTCATTTATCGATTGAACGAGCTCGGATTTCATCCACTGGATATTAGGGACTCGGAAGAGGATAAGCAGGAAGCGCAGGAACAAGATCGGGCCAATATCACCCTGCAGAAGATTTATACGAAAAGAAATGACAAGGTGATTCTATTCGATCCGCCTGAAGTCGATTACATAGAAAGTTTGGATGGCTCGATCCTTGTACATGTAGGTGGAGAAAATTATGTCTGTGCTTTGACGCTAACCGAGCTCGAGCAGAGGCTGAACAATTTCGGATTTTTCAGGTGCCATCGATCCTACATCGTTAATCTGCAAAAAGTAAGAGAGATTATTACATGGACGAAGAATAGCTACAGCTTGCGATTAAATACGGGTAAAGATGCCGTGGTTCCGTTATCCCGTTCAAAATTGCAGGAATTAAAAGGGCTTCTTAACATATAAAATGTTTGCGAAGCAAATATAACTTCGTAAGCATATGCCATTTCCGGGGAAATACCGAACCAATCAGCCTTCTATAGTACCGTTCAGGCGATAACAGCTACATTTCGGCGGGTTTTGATGGCTGGAAGCCTACCATCTTTATATGCTTAAGGCATCAATCCTAAGGAAGTGGTGTCATGGATGTTATCCAAGTGGAACGTATTCGAAAGCGATTTGGAAATAAGGATGCGTTATCGGACGTGTCCTTTTCCATTCCGAAAGGGGAAATTTTCGGTTTCCTGGGTCCGAGCGGTTCGGGAAAAACGACACTCATTAAGATTTTAACGGCGCAAGTAAATCCGACAAGCGGACAGGCAAGCGTATTTAACGAGCCGGCGGAGAGGATGCAGCAGTCTGCGCAGAAGATGCGCTTTGGCATTTTGACGGATAACAGCGGTCTATATGAGAGATTAACGATTGAGGAGAATCTGGAGTTGTACCGCCAATTGTATGATCTTCCCGGATCTGCGATCGAGAAGGTGCTGCAGTTTGTGAACTTAAACGGAGAGCGCAAAAAGAAAGTCCATCGCTTATCGAAAGGGATGCGCCAGCGCGTCATGTTGGCATGCGCGGTGATTCATGAGCCGGAATTATTATTTTTGGATGAACCTACTTCGGCTTTGGATCCGGTAAACTCGGCACATATTTATAAGGGTTTACGCTACCTAAATGAGAAGGGGACGACGATTTTTTTAACTACGCATGACATGACAGAGGCAGAATTGATGTGTAACCGTGTAGCGATATTGTATCAAGGGAAAATCCAAGCCATCGGTTCGCCCAAGGAACTTAAAAAACAACATCGGGAAAACGTAGTTCGTGTGGAGTTAATCCAAGGGGAAGCCTACGAGCTTCCGATCGATGAGGGCACGGCCGAGCAAATCGCCGATTGGATGAAACGAGGGTTCATTGATCGATTGGAAACGAAAGAGCCAAGTCTAGGGGATATTTTTATTAAAATGACAGGAAGTGAGTTACTATGAGTATCTCATTAAAACGTGCCCGAGCGATATTTGTGAAGGATTACAAAGAGTTTTCACGCAATTACGCGATCTCCATTATGTTGATTATTCCTATTGTTCTAGCACTTCTTATTCGAGGCGTAGATTCGTCTTTGCCCTTAGCCTCCGTGGCCGGAACTTTCGCTACAGTTCTTAATCTTTCATTTGTGCTGCTGACATGTTTCGCACAAGCCTGCTTGATTGCGGAAGAAAAGGAGCGTAACACGTTAAGATCATTAATGCTGACTCCGGCCACGACCCTGGACGTTTTAATCGGTAAAAGCAGTCTGGTCTTTATCATGTCTGCTGTGGTTCTGGCTATTTCTACGTATATATTCGGATATAAGCCGGCCAATATATGGACTTTTACGGCGGCCGTTATTCTTTCGATCATTCTATACATCGCGGCCGGAACGATCTGCGGCTTATTCTCCAGGACGCTGCTGGATGCATCTTTATCTATAATTCCCGTGGCATTCATATTTACCGGGGCGCCTTGGGGAGTGTTTCTGGCGGATGATTATCCGATCTTCAAAGTGCTGGATTACGTACCAAGCAGCCAACTTGTGCATTTGCTACGTATAAGCGATGCCGGTTTTACGACGGGAGATGTGTTAAAACCCCTCTTCATTATTTTGGCATGGACGGTTGGATTAACGATGGTGTCTGTTGTCTTGTATCAACGACGGTTAAAGGATGAGTAGAAAGGAGGGAAAATGCCATGAATTTAGCCGTCAAGTGGATACGGGAATTTAAAGACCACGATAACCGGCAAAGGCTGAATGGCTATCGGGACAAAGTGGAGCTCATCAGGAAACGAAACCTGGAAGCTTGGGACGATCAGCGGCTGCAAATGGAATCTCTCCGGCTGAGAAAGGAAGCGAAATCGGGCACGCCTTTGGACGAACTGCTTGTCGATGCTTATGCGCTAGTCTGCGAGGCAGCGAAGAGAACGCTCGGTTTACAGCCCTACGATGTCCAGATCATGGCTGCTATCGCTCTGCACGAGGGATTTCTGATCGAGCAGCATACCGGCGAAGGAAAAACGCTCTCTGCGGTGATGCCTGCTTATCTCAATGCGCTAACCGGCGAAGGCGTTCATGTGCTGACTTTTAACGATTATTTGGCAAACCGGGACGCGGAGTGGATGGGCCCGATCTATCGTTTCCTCGGGTTAACGGTAAAATCGGTGCAATCGGACATGAGCCTGTCCGAAAAACGGGAAGCGTACGCCGCGGATATCACCTATGTTACGGCCAAAGAGGCGGGATTCGACTATTTGCGCGACACGATCGCACTGGACGAAGCCGACACCGTGCATCGTCCTTTCCACTATGTCATCGTCGACGAAGCGGATTCGCTGCTTCTTGACGAAGCGCGGGTGCCGTTGGTCATCGCCGGCGAGCCGGTTACTTCCGAAAGCGACGGCGCTTGTTTCGCCGAAGTGGCCAGGCAGCTTAAGCAAGAGGAACATTACGACTTCGACGAGTTCCAGCGGAATGTTTATTTGAATGAAGCGGGCGCTGCGAGAGCGGAAGAACTGCTGGGATGCGGCAATTTGTACGAAAGCCGTAATAGTCATTTGTTATCGTCGCTAAATTGCGCAGTGCATGCGGAGTCGTTATTGAAGAAAGACGTCGATTACATCGTCCGGAACGGCAAAATCGAGCTGATCGACGAATATACCGGCCGCGTGGCGGAGAACAGGCATTTACCGGAGGGGCTGCAAGCCGCACTTACGGCAAAAGAAGGGCTGCAATCCTTAGCCGGCGGGAAAATTCTCGGTACGATCACCCTTCAACACTTCCTTAGCCTATATCCGAAGATTTGCGGAATGACGGCTACGGCACACGTTTCCGCCGTGGAATTCGAAGAGACTTATGTGCTGCAGGTTGTGCAAATTCCGCCGAATCGGCCAAACCTGCGGATCGACCATCCGCACCGGATTTATACCCATAAAGAAGCCAAGTTTAAGGCGCTTATACAAGAAATTTCGTCCGCTCATAGGACGGGACGTCCGATTCTTATTGGTACGTCAAGCATCGAAGAGTCCGACATACTGGCGGAGGCGCTTGCGGCTATTGGCGTGCCTTGCCATGTTCTGAATGCAAAAAACGATGCAGAAGAAGCCGAGATCATCGCCAAAGCGGGAGAAATCGGCGCCGTGACGGTGTCGACGAATATGGCGGGACGCGGCGTCGACATTCGGCTCGGCGGGGGCGACCCCACCCAAGCGGAAGTTGCCGCCAAGCTGGGCGGGTTGTATGTAATCGGTACGCATGTACACGAAAGCGTGCGGATCGACGACCAACTGCGCGGGCGTTCCGGCCGCCAAGGAGACCCGGGAGCCTCCGTATTTTTCGTAAGCCTGGAAGACGAGTTGATGCTTAGGTTTGGCATTGATACAGCGATTCCGCCTGCCTATCGCAATCTCAGACAGGATGATGCTCTGGATGAATCGGTGCTGCGCAGCAAAATCGCACAGATTCAGCGTGTGATTGTGGGTCAAAACTTCCATATCCGGTTGGAGCTAAACCGTTATTCGGATACGGTGGAGAAACAGAGACGTATTCTATATGAGGAGCGGCTCGGCATTTTGAAGGGCGAGACGAAGATGGGCCCTTCGGAACAACGGGTACGGCTATATTATATCGACAAGTTCTGGGCTGAACATCTGGCATACGTTTCTTACATCCGCGAAAGCATCCATTTGACGAGCCTTGTAGACCGCTATCCGATCAACGAATTTCATGCGGAAGTCATTCAAGCTTATGAGCAAATTCCGGATAAAATAAATAGGGAGACAGCGAATATGCTTGTGCGGCTCGGAGGTTCGAATGATCCGGAGAAGTGGGAACAGTTCGGTCTGAAGAATCCTACTTCCACTCGGACTTATATGATCAACGATCAATACATGGAGTACTTGCAGAATCCCAGTTCATGGGGCGCAGGAACGGTACTCGCTTATTGGATGCGCAAGATGTTGAGGCCGGTATTCGGGTGGCAAAAATTTTAATCGAGTTACGTATATATTGGCATCTACTGGAACAATCATCGAGGATAATTAATTTATCCAGGAATAGAAAAAGCTAAGTACAAAAGGCCATCCCTTGTGGGGTGGCCTACACCCTGTTGTTCTCCATCCATGCGGCTGCCCAGTCCACCAACTGCCGTTGCTCCAGAAACCGGACCTCGGCGTTTCCGACTTCATGAATCTTGATATCCATTTCTTTATCATATTCATCTCCCAAGCGGATAAAGTCTTCATCGTCCACAGCCTGGGTTTCGTAAGTTACCCATTTGCGCGCTCCATCCTCCATAATTGCACTGCTTTCATGGATAAACTTCTTGGAAGAAAAATCAGCTATAGTTTCGGCGAGGTGCAGCGACGTGTTTTTATCATAGCCGACGCCGATCAGGAGGACGTAACCATGTAGTTGGTACAATTTATCCAACGGGGAATCCTTCCCGAAGATGTTGCATAAATCGTGGTGTTGCGTCAGATATTCCGCGTGCTTGCCTACTGCGGCAATTGACCGTGCCGGGTGATCCGACCTTTTGGCTCCCGGCCATTTGCGAAACACTTCAGCCACGATGCCCATGCCGATCGCAGGGGTTATTTCCTTATCGTAGGGCGGCCAATATTCACGAATTATCGGCCACCATTCCTTAGGCACATCGCCATGGACTCCCGTTGAAGGGTCGAGATTCTTCCATGTTTGGGAAGGCATCATCAAAGTCCCTTCTTCACCGACAATTTCAAGAAGGGATTGAATTAAGGTTTCGGCTCCACCTACTACAAAACCCAATTTACTTAAAGAAGTATGGACGAATATGTGTTGCCCTTCCCTTAATCCACATGCTCTAAAAGCATGGACTAGATCTTCTTTCGTTAATATGGCTCTTGTTTCTTGCAGTTCGGTCATGTGGATCCCCGCCTTTTCTCTAGAGTGGCCACCAGCAGTTCTTCAATTGATTCTATATTATACTAGAGGTACTTCTTTAGACCAGTAAAGGCGATTAAAAGCCTAGAAAATTACACAGGCTTTACACTTCGAAATGCAACTGTCTGTATAATGGATGTAAAATCCGTAGGTTTTATCCGCGTTGCCCTTGCTAAGGAGTGATTACACATGGGCGCAAGAATTAAAGATGTAGCTGAACGAGCCGGTGTCTCGGTTACCAGTGTGTCCAGAGTGCTGAATGGAGAAAAATATATTAGCCAAAGTATTCTTGATAAGGTGAACCGGGCGATCAAGGAATTGAACTATTCCCCAAGCCAGATTGCCCGCAGTTTAAAAAAGCAAAAAACCGATACCATTGGCGTCATCGTTCCCGATTTCACGAATTATTTCTGCTCAACGATATTAAGCAGTATTGAGGAAAGTGCCAGCGAATATGGCTATAATCTGATCGTCTGCAATATTGCGGAGAATCTGGATAAGGAATTGAAATATCTGCATGCTGTGCAGGAGATGCGGGTAGACGGAATTATCATCATGCACCAAAAGGTGGACGAGCGCATCCTTTCTTTTATAGAAAGCGCTTCTATGCCTATCTTGTTCTCTTGTGTCCGCTCCCCGCTGCCGGACAGGTTCTCTGTGCTGATTAATGACTATCAGGCGGCACGGGATGCCACCGAATATCTGATTAGTCTCGGTCATCGCCGGATTGCCTTCCTGGGCGGGGATTTGGAAGATGTAACTTCAGGCCAAAGCCGGTATCAAGGTTATTTGGACGCTTTAAATCAATCCGGTATTCCGCAGAATTCGGATTTCATCAGGTTCGGCAATTATAAGCAGGAGAGCGGACGATTAATGATGCAGGAGATTCTGGAGCAAGGACAAGGAGAGCGGCCTACGGTTGTTTTTGCCGCCAGTGACGATATGGCCGTAGGCGCCATGAACTGTATTCTTGATTATGGACTCCGTGTTCCCGAGGATATTTCCGTCATGGGATTTGACGACAGTCTGATTGCCAGGGCCGTCAGGCCAATGCTTACTTCCGTGCATCAGCCTGCCCGAGAGCTCGGACGGACTTCGCTTGAATATCTCCACAGCTTGATAGAAGATCGGGGATCCCGGCCCGACAGTAAAGAAATCTATTTACCGCATCGGATCATGGAGCGGGCAAGCTGTCGAAGAATATAATATGAAGCACCGTATATGCAGGTTCCGTCCAGGTTGACGGACCTGCTTTTTGTATGTCAATGACGAACAAATCAAGCGACCATATTTAACATAAATCGACTATAAAGCAGGAGTTCATTTAACAAGCAATGATTATGCTAGTGTTGTTCAGGTATCGATACCATATCGATGAATACAGTGCGAAAGAGGTATAGACAATGCTTAAAGATATCATTGCAGTGGAGGGAAAGCTCACTCCGCTGAGTTCCAAAACACATATCACTTACCAATTTCACGTGGAGCACGCCTTGTCATCACTGGAGATCGATTTCAGATATTCGCCCAAGCCCTTTTTAGACAGAGAAGCATCACAGCCACTTATATTAGAAGCCATTGAGACCTACTCCGATCCGGCTTGGGTGGAATTGCATAAGAAGCAATGGGAGAATTTCTACCCCTTGCAGAATTTGTTGACATTATCTCTGGACAGCCCCACGGGCTTTCGCGGCTCAGCACACCGGCATGCTCCAGAGCAGCAGCATATTATCTGCCCGGATTGGAGCAAGACCTCTCCCGGGTTTATCGCCGGGGACGTTCCCTCCGGAGTATGGAAGGTAACGATCAGCGTGCATTGTGTTGTTACACCAGATTGCCGCTATGAATTATTCGTGAGGGGGACCGGCAGATGAGATGGCTTCCATTCGAGCTACATACCCATACGCCCCATAGTGATGGGACACATTCTCTACTGGAGATGTGCCGGGCAGCCGCGGAGCTTGGGCTTGAAGGCATCGCGCTTACGGATCATAACACTGTATCGGGACTCGCAGATGCCGAAGCCGTCAGCAGGCAGACAGGTATCACCATCATTCCCGGCATGGAGTGGACGACATTCTACGGACATATGCTGACCCTTGGCGCCCCTTACTGTGAATGGAGGGACCTTGGTCCGGGCGACATTCATAAAGGCGTCGCTCGTGTTCATGAGAAGGGAGGCATCGTGGGCATTGCCCATCCCTACAGCTTCGGCAGTCCGATCTGTACAGGCTGCCACTGGGATTACACCGTAAGCGACTGGAATCAGATTGATTATATGGAGGTATGGCATGAGACGATGCCTCCAATGAAGAATCATAATGTGCCTGCTTTCAGACAGTGGACCGAGCTGCTGAACGAAGGGTACCGGATATCCGCTACAGCCGGTCGGGATTGGCATAGGTCGGATCCGGCTGATGATCTGGCTGCTTACACGTATATCGGCCTTCCCGATGCATCCTTGCCGCATTCCATAACTGATATTATCGCCGCAATCAGGCAGGGACAGCTTTGCCTGAGCATGGGACCGCTTCTGGAGATCAGTCTCACTCTTGGAGCTGATCAATATGGGCTAGGCGACGAAGTTCTCTTAGATAACAGGGAGGCCCATCCCGATGCCGAACTGACTGTGCAGATCACACGTTCAACTCAGCCCGAACGTCCTTGGGGAGCGGAGGAGGGCAGCCTGATCATCGTAGATTCTAATTTGGGAGAGCTGGCAAAGTTACCGGCCAACGGGGATGACGCATTGCCTATATTGCTGGCAACCGCAGGATTGCGATGGCTGCGTGTGCGGTTGTTCGGCACCATCAACGGCATCCTGACAACCATGGCCTGCACCAATGCGATTTATTTCGCAAACGGGCAGCGTGATGAAGAATAACCGTAAAAGAGGGATAGCGATGCAATATCCGAAGCTGATCGCCCATACAGGCTGCGAGGGAACGAGCTACAATTCGCTTGAATCCTGTGAAGCCGGAATGAAGGCGGGTGCTCCTATTTTAGAAGTGGATGTCAGAGCAACCAAGGATCATGTGGCTGTTCTCCAGCATGATGATGAGCCTTTCGTCAACCAGTTGAACTATGCGCAGCTGCTGGAGACAGGGCATCATCCGGAGACGCTGAACCGGGTACTAACCCGGTTCAGCCAGCTGCCCGTCGGCTTCAATCTGGATCTCAAGACAGAAGAGGCGGCGGTGGCGGCCATAGCCGATATAGCCGCCACATCGACCTGGAGCCAGGTATGGTTCACCGGGGATACGCGACGGATAGAAAATTCCGAGTATTCCGGACATGTCATGAGGAACTTACCGAAGGACCTATGCGAGTTGGACGAAGCAAGTTATCGGCAGCAAGCGGCTGAGCTGTGCCGGCGAGCGGCTGAAGCGAAGCTCGGCGGCGTAAATCTTCACTATGAAAGCTGCCGGCCTTATCTGGTTCAGCAGGCACATCATCATGGGCTTCGGGTGTGGATCTATACCTTACCCGATGACCCGGACTTGTTCTTTAAATATATGGACATGGGCGTAGATGCAATTTCTGTCTATGAGGTGAGGAGATTTGCAGCTTTGCTCGCTGATCTGGCTGAGGGCGGCGGGGAATGAAGGGTACCCCGGCTCCACTCACCCTGCTGGGGTTGGCCGGACCGCTATTTCTGAGCCAACTGGTGCAGACGGTTATTTTCACCATCGATACCTTGATGCTTAGCAATTATTCCGATCTTGCCGTTGCCGCCGTAGGTACGGTTGCGCAATTGCTCACTACGGTCAATCTGCTGTTCGGATTCGCCACCATAGGGGCCGGGATCATTATGAGTCAATTGAACGGCTCGGGGAAGCGGGCGGAGGCGGCCGGCGTCGCCCGGACGGCAATCTTAGCGAACCTGCTGATTGGCGGTTTAGCCAGCATAGGGTTGTTCTTGTTCCCTGAACCGATCCTGCGCGCCATCTCTTTGCCGGAGGAATTAATGCAGTACGGGACAGTGTTTCTATCGGTTACAGGACTTGCCTCCATGGCCACGGCCTTTATTATGACCGCGGAAATGATCTTGCGCATGAACGGCATGGTCAAGCGGATGCTTCTGTTGTCCTTCACGATGGTTGCTCTCAATACGGCGGGCAATTATATGGTGCTGTATGAACCGCTTGGCCTGCCTTCCTATGGTGTTGAGGGCGTGGCATGGGCGACCTTCGGAAGCAAGCTGGTCGGCGTGGCGTTGGCGGTGATCCTGTTGATCCGTGCGATGGATCAAGCGCTGTTCAGCGTTAAGGGCATCTCGTTCCGATTTGCTGATGTACGGGAAATCTTCAAGCTGGGCATTCCCTCAGCCGGCGAGAATCTCTCCCATTCCGCTTCCCAGGTTGTCATTATGATGATCGTGACGCTCTTAGGTACTACAGCCATCACCACCAAGATCTACACACAGACGCTTACCGGATATATCTTCCTCATATCTGTTTCGATCGGTCAGGCGACTTCGATTATGATAGGGCATCTGATAGGAGCCGGTAAATCGGAGCAGGCGAAAACTACCGGGCTTCGGCATCTGAAAATAGGGCTCGTCCTGAGTTGCTCGGTCAACCTGTTACTGTATCTGGTGTCCAAGCCGCTGATGGGTCTGTTTACAGAGGACAGTCATGTTATTAACATGTCCTCCAACCTGATCCTGCTGTCCGTCCTGCTGGAGGCTGCCCGTGCCTGCAATGTCATTATGATTGCTTCGCTGAATGCTAGCGGTGAAGTAAAATATCCTGTCATGATGGGCCTGATCATGATGTGGGGAGTAAGCGTCCCTGCGGCTTATCTGTTCGGAATTGTATGGGGCTATGGGATATACGGCATTTGGCTGGCTTTTATTATAGATGAATGGATTAGAGCCTGCTTCATGCTCCGGCGCTGGAGATCAGAGAAGTGGCGGCAAATTCGCTTGTCCGCACTCGCACCCAAATACAGTAGCACAGAATTGCAGCCCGATGCCGAAGCTGGTTAGCGTTAACTTTCACAAGACGATTCATTTTCGAAAAAAACAGCAAGGAGGATGGTTCCCTTGTCCAACCACATGTCAAAAGCTACACCGCTCGGCGTCTTAGACCAACGCATGCTGCGTAAACGCAACAAAGTGATCCGGAGGCAGCCTACGCTTGCCTGGTATCTGTTTTTGCTGCCCACTTTGCTTGGTATTGCGGTGTTCATGATCTATCCGTTGGCGGAGTCGCTGCGGCTCAGCTTCACCAAAGGGGCTGATGAGCGATTCGTTGGACTGGAGAATTACGTGAGTGTACTGGAGTCAGGCACCTTCTGGTATTCGGTGTACAACACGCTCTACATTACGGTTTTCCAGCTTCTGATTGCCATTCCGATCGGTTTCATCATTGCTTGTCTGATCAACAATTTACGCCGTGGCTCCAACTTCTTCAAGGTACTGTTCTATCTACCTAATGTCACTTCTATTGTTGCGGCTGCCACTGTCTTTCTGGCGCTTCTTCATCCGGATGGACCACTCAATTATGTTGCGCAATTGTTGGGCTTCGAGAAGGTAGTCTGGCTGTCACAGCCGCTCTCTGCCAAGTGGGGTACGATCATTCTCTCGGTCTGGCATTGGCTGGGCTTCGTCATCATTATTAATCTGGCCAATTTGCAGGCGATATCAAGCGACTATTATGAAGCGGCTTCCATAGATGGGGCTTCGGGCTTCAAGCAGTGGCTATATATCACCCTGCCGAATATGGTTGGAAGTCTGACGGTCCTGTTTATCATTGGCTGGATCGGCGGCTTGCAGCGGTTCTCCGATGCTTATATGCTTGGGGGCTTGCAGGGAAGTCCGGCGCGGTCCTTGCATACGGTTGTCGGATTTATCTTCGAGAGAGGGTTCGGCGGTCATGAATATGGCCTCGCCTCTGCGGCGTCATATATTCTATTCTTCTTTATTCTTGTGTTCACTTACATCAATACCAAAGTCACTAAGATGAAAATTTAAGGAGGGGACTAGTCACATGTTGAGTGTAACGGGAAAAGGTAAATGGGTTAACGGATTGTTGTTCCTGCTCCTGCTTGGATTGGGTGTGCTGATGTTGTACCCCTTCCTCTGGATGATTAGCGTCAGCTTGGAAAGAACCAGCAACATAGCCGTTCCGTTCCCACCCCGGCTAATTCCTGAGCAGTTCTCCCTATTCAACTATAGGCTGGTATTCGAGAACGGGGTTCTGTTCAAGACCTATGCCAATTCAGCAATCATTTCATTGTTCAGCGTCCTACTCAGTGTGTCTTCAGCCCTGCTGGCCGGCTATGCCTTCTCCAGGGGGGAATTTCGGGGCAAGAAATTTCTATTCTTCGCAGTCCTGGCTACCATGATGATTCCGTTCGAGGCCAGGCTGATTCCGATGTTCAGTATGTTCAATGATCTCGGGATGATTAATACCAAATACCCTCTGATATTTCCGGCAATCATTAATGCGCTTGGCATTGTACTGGTGAAGCAGTATTTTGACCGTCTCCCTGAAGGGTTACGCGAATCCGCCAAGATTGATGGGGCTAATGAGTTCACGATCTTTTTCCGTATTTTCGCTCCCTTGACCGGGCCGATTACAGCAACGCTGGCGATTCTAGCCTTCCAAGACAGTTGGAATTCCTTCCTGTGGCCGCTCGTGGTCATCAACGATCAGGATATGAAGACCGTACCGTTATTTCTGTCCAGCTTCTCTTCGGAGAATGGCAGCCGGCTGGTGGGAGTAACGATGGCTACAGCGGCCATGAGTATTCTGCCGATCGTGATCGTGTTTCTTTTTTTACAAAAATACATTATTCGCAGTATTGCCCTCAGCGGCTTGAAGGGAGAGTGATAGCCGGAGGTTGCGTGGTCACTTAAAGAGGCGGGACCGGTAAGCAGGTAAGCGGCAATTTATAAAAATATAATGGAGTTGGGAGAGCTAATCATGTTTAGTAAATTGACCTTGAAGTTGATGGGAACGCTGCTGGCGTCCACTATGATTCTAAGTGCATGCGGGACAAACGGTAACTCGAACGGGGCAGTAAAGACCAGCAATCAACCGGCACCAGCGGAAAGCACCACGGAGACGAATGAAGAGCCGACAGGAAAACTGAAAGTGCAGCTTGTGGGCGACTTCTCGCTGGAGGACAAGACCGATGCAGTATCAGGAAAAACCTCCAAGGGTGTAAAGGTGCTGAAGGAAGAGTTTGAGAAGCAGCATCCTAACACAGAAGTCGAGTTTGTACTTATGGGCTGGGATAACTATAACGAGAAGACTCAGACTATGCTTCAGTCCGGAGCAGCCGATGTATATCAAGTGCCGGGGATTGCCGCTTTTGCCGAGCAAGGGCTGCTGGAGCCTTTGCAGCCCTACATCGATAAAGACAGTTATGATCTGGGAAGCTATCTGACCGGACAGGTGGATGGCTGGAAGGCCATGGGGCCGAATGATCAGGAGTTGCAGATTTATGGCCTGCCTTTTATCGGCGATGCGCGGGTCATTGTTTACGACCGTCAGTTGTTCGATGATTGGGGCGTGGAATATCTGTCCGAGTCTCCGACGATCGAGGAAGTCTTGGAGAAAGCCTCCAAGATGACAGGCAAGAACCCCAAGACAGGGGAACAAAACTATGGTCTGACCTTCAAAGGCGCGGATGCTGCCGATACTGTAATGAATATTAATGAATCGCTGGGCGGACAGTGGGGCACCGGGTTCTTATGGAAGGATATGAAGCTGGAATTCGATAGCGAGACCATGGTGCAATCGATCGATTTGATGAAGGAAGTGCTCAAGTATGCACCGGAGGGAATAATGGCCGGACAAGGCGCCGAAAATTTCCTGACGGAAAAAAACAACATTGCGATCAACTTGCGTGAATCTCCGGGATTCATCAATACGCTGGCCAATTTCGGGCTGGAGGACCGCTATCAGGCAGCTTTGCTGTTCAAGAATCAGGCGACAGGCATGGGCGGCATGTTCGCCGGAAGTCCGTTCTCCATCGGAGCATCCAGCAGCAATAAAGACCTGGCTTGGGAATGGTTGAAATTCAGCGGCAGCGAGTTCTTCCAGCAATATATGTGGGATGAACAGCGTTCGCAGAGTATGCCGGTCATCAAGGCAGCCGAGAATTGGTCTTCTGTACAGGAGATTGGACAAATGGATATTATCCTGAAGCAAATGAGCCAGCTGTGGACACCGCGTTATCCATATCGCTCCGGTCAACCGCGCTATATTCTGTCAGAGAATGTGGAACGTGTCCTGTTAGGTGAACTGAGTGCGGCCGAAGGAATGAAGAAGGCCCAAGAGGAAGGTGCCAAATGGTTGGCCGATCAGCAGTAATGCTATGATGTAAGCCTTAGATAAGTCTGGCCCCGGCCTATGCGGGATAGTTCGAAAGAGGGTGTCTCAAAGTCCTGAAAGGACGGAGGGTCGTCCTCTTTTCTCATGAGGAGTGAAATGTGCACATGAATTCTTCATTAGGGCGGGACCTTGGATCGCTATAAGTTTCCGCTAGAATCGAACATACACTGAAAGGAACATCCGATAGCAGGTTTTTGACGATACTCATGATCTCCGAACCTTCCTGTGGTAAACTATGACAAAACGCACAAATCTATTTCCTCGTCAAAAGGAGGCTGCTATGAGCGATACGGCACTGGATCTGCAGTTACTGGATCATTTAAAGCCGGAATTAACCTCATTTTGTTACCGAATGTTGGGGTCTATCGAAGACGCAGACGATGCGGTTCAGGAAACCTACATCCGTGTTTGGCAAAGCTGGAATTCATTCCGGCAGGAATCGTCACACAAAACGTGGATTTATCGGATTGCCTCCAACTTGTGCTTGGACAAACTAAGACAAGCCAAACGCCGTACACTGCCCGTCGATCTGTCGGATCCGGCGGTCTCCATCATCCCACCCCGTGAAACGCTGCCGGACTCTTCCTGGATCTGGCTTACCCCCGATTTGGGGGAGAATCCCGAAGAAGCGCTCATCCGCAAGGATACTCTGCAGCTTTGTTTCATCGCACTCTTGCAAGCCTTGCCTCCCCGCCAACGTGCCGTGCTTATTTTGAAGGATGTATTCGATTGGTCCTCCAAAGAGATCGCCGAAACTTTGGGAATGTCGCCGGCCGCCGCGAATAGTGCCCTGCAAAGAGCCAGGGAGACGATGAACCGAACCCGGCTCCGTTCCGATGAGCTCAGCCGGACGGTGGATGCCGAACCTGATCATGAGCTGCTGTCACGGTATGTGGATGCCTTTGAACAATTCGATATCGATGCTCTGGTTGCGTTATTCCATGAGGAAGGCTGCATGTCCATGCCGCCGTTTGCCATGTGGGTGCAAGGCAAGGACGATTTGTTCCAGTTTTTCTCG
Source organism: Fontibacillus forbon (assembly GCF_046559655.1). Classification (NCBI taxonomy): domain Bacteria; kingdom Bacillati; phylum Bacillota; class Bacilli; order Caryophanales; family Paenibacillaceae; genus Fontibacillus; species Fontibacillus forbon. The sequence goes on from NZ_JBKGFV010000003.1 coordinate 131,265, forward strand.
CTGACCCGATGGCATTGCGAGGGCTCCCGCTTTTTGCCGGTCACGGTAAACGGCGGCTATCCGGCTTTTGCGCAGTACATGCCGAGTCCTGAAGAAGCATCCGTTCTGGTCCCTTGGGGAATCCACGTCATTGAGGTCAAAGACGGAAAAATCCTTCACCTCCAAAATTTTATAAACGCCAAATTATTTTCGCGATTTGGGCTTCCGGAGCAAATCGACCGATGAATTTCGAGTATGAAGTACGTCTATATTATTGAAAACTAAAAAATACGAGAAAATTAGCGAGGTGTTTTTGAAATGGGAACAAGTAATCCGACGAAAGTGACTGTTGAGGCAGTCGTTCAGGCGCCTATTGAAAAGGTATGGAACTGTTGGACGGAACCGGAGCACATTACGAAGTGGAATCAGGCTTCCGAAGATTGGCATGCCCCGAGGGCAGAGAATGATTTGCGGGCCGGCGGCAAGTTTTTGACCCGGATGGAAGCCAAGGATGGCAGCATGGGGTTTGATATGGGCGGTGTATATGACGAAGTAAAAACCCATGAATTGATTTCATATACGATGGGAGACGGGAGAAAGGTGGAGATTACCTTCACGGCTCAAGGCAGCGAAACGAAGGTCGTCGAAACTTTTGACGCCGAAGGCACGCATCCGGTTGAGGTCCAGCAAGCGGGCTGGCAAGCGATTATGGACAATTTCAAAAAGTACACGGAAGAATCCTAAGTATAAAGGAGGTACAATCGATGACAGTAAAACTCACTCCATATATCACTCTGGAGGGAAAAGCCAAGGAAGCTATTCGGTTTTATGAACAAGCCATCGGTGCAAAGGTTCTCTCTATCATTACTTACGGAGACATGCCGGAAATGTCGAATACTTTTACGGACGAAACAAAAAGTATGATTGCCAACGCAAAGATACAAGTAGGCGAAGCGGAGCTCATGTTTTCCGATGATCCGTTTGGTTCGCCTATTGCCAGCGGTAAAAAGGTTACCATTTGCATTACAACGAACGACGTGGAAACGTCAAAGCGCTTCTTCGAGGCCCTGCGGCAAGACGGTCAAGTCAATATGCCGTTTAAGGAAGAGCCGTTTAGCCCTGGATTTGGGGATGTCACGGATAAATTCGGAGTTACCTTTCAAATATATACGGAAATTTAGGGTTAATATAGAAGAAGGCCGCCCTCTTAGCGGGGAGGCCTTTTTTAATATTTGTTTGATGATTGGAGAGGGATCTATGCGAGAATTCGAAATATTAACGAGTGTCGAAGCGGCACATGAATTTATAAGACGCCATCGGTTATCGTTTCTCTATATCACGATGACGGGCTGTAGTGTTTGTCATGCATTGCAGCCGCAGGTGCAGAAATTATTAACGAAATACCCGGATATTCAACTGGCGACGATGAATGCGCAAGAAGTTCCGGCGGTCGCGGGGAGCTTTTCTGTTTTCACAGCGCCCGTATTATTGCTTTATGTGGAGGGGAAAGAATATCTCCGTGAAGCGAGAATCGTTCATCTGGATCTGCTGGACGAGAAAATCCGCAAAATTTATGATCTAGCGACGGGAATTTAAAGAGTTGCCCCAATCATGGTGCGACTCTTTTTTTTGCACTCGCTTATCTCATGAGGAAGTGAACCGCAGTAATTTCCAGAATTGAGGTAATAAGTAGGTAGGATTTGGGACAAACGATCTCTATAATGGAAATTAGATACATATCAAATATATCAATATTTAAGTAATGAACATAAAAATATCCTTTGGTTCTAGGAGGTTATCCTGTGGGAAGATCATTCGCAAATTTGCATATGAAGTCGAACAATCCGGAGAAGGCGGTCGAAGCCCTAAGAAAGTTGATCGAAAGGCACCCCAAAGTACTAGGAGAAGAGGAGGTACGGGAGACCAAGGTTGTCATGTACATAAGCGAAAGCAATGAGAACTGGATCAGCGTGCTCCATGAATATTTTGTATGGGGGACGGTGAAGAAGATCGGTCGAACGTTGTCCCGGTTGATCGATGACCCCATTATGACCATCGGATATATGAATGAGGAAATATTCGAATTGTCGATGTTCGCGGATGGAGAGATACAAGCCGAAAGAATCTTTTGCGAGCCATGGACAAGGGAGGAATATGAAGAACTCCGGGAAGAACGTCTTCATGATGACTACTTGGGAGAAGTCTTGGGTCTCCGTAAGGAGGAGCTTGATGAGCTTATAGGGATTACTAACCCGGAACAGGCGGTAAATAAGCTGTCGGAGCTCGCGGGGATGTCTTTATGGAGCGATGCGGAGTGGATACCGTACGAAGAAGATCTAAGAGAGCGATTTGTGAAGTATGAATTTTGAATGGGTGATTATTGATTCCTACTTTGTTTGAAATTTGTCCTAGGAGGCAGAAATGAGGCTGGATTTCTCATTAGATACCCTTGGAACATGTGTCGTCCAATTGAGAGACGAACTGCTGCCGTTAATGGAATTGGCAGGCTCCCTTTCGGTCGTTTCGAAAATCAAAAAGTAGAATTGACATGTAACAACCGGCATAGTAAAATCTGCTTAAACAGTTAAGCAGTAATAAATAGGCGTCTTTTGCGTAGACGCTATTTATTTTAATTTTTGCTTAACCGGTTAATCAATCGGGAGGTAACAATTTATGAGAAAAAGCAGGGCTATATTTATGGTATTATTATCTATTTTCTTAAGCGTTTTTTTACTGACTGCTTGCGGAAAATCAGACTCAACTATGGAACCCGGTGTATCAAACAACACGGATAGTTCAAAGGAAGACATAAAGAAAAATCTTTACACAGTAACGTTTTATGATATGGACGGGAGTACGGAATTATCAAAAGAAGAAGTCAAGGAGAATGAATCCGTAAGCGAATATACCCCGAAGAAAGATAACTATACCTTTATGGGCTGGTATGCAACGCCTTCTTTAACCCATAAATATGACTTTAGTACACCAGTGACTGCCGATACGAATATCTTTGCGGGATTTTTGGAAGATAAAGAAGATACAAGGAGTTTTGTTGTTGTTGGGAGCGGGAAGAGTCCGCTACTCGTCACCTCCAACTGGGGAACTGTGATTAATGACGATCTGATGCTAACCAAGGAGGAAGGTGAAAACGCTTACTCCATAAGCATGGATCTGTATGAAGGCGACGAATTCCAGTTAGCGACGAATTCATCCTGGTATAACCAAAGGGGGGCGGGCTATTTAACGACTACAAGTCAGGACGGAATTGAGTACTTTGCAGGCTCCGGCGGTAATTATCAATCCAATGAAGCCAAAAAGGCTAATATTAAATGCCTTAAATCCGGCAACTATACGCTTAAGTTGACTACATATCCTGGTGCCGATGTCTATGATACCGAAAATAGCAATTACACCGAAGAGACGAAAGAAAATTTTAATTCGAATCCCTACGATACCATAGAGTGGGTATATAACGGGGAGCCTAAGGACGCAATAGCAGACGTTACAACCTCATACTATATTAAGAGTTCCATCACAACCGGTTGGAATGATGTTTATAAGGACGAATACAGATTTAAAGAAATGGACGGACTACCTGTTTTAACGATTAAGTTAGCAGAGAAAGAAGAATTTTTATTTACTTCCACAGTCAAAGCCGGGGACACGGAAAATGTAGGAAACGAGTATGTAAAATTCAGTAATATTAAGGACGAAAATTCACTGGAATTTGTTGAAGGCAGTGCCAGTGACAATATCATCGCAAAAGCGGCGGGAGTTTATACCTTTACCTATAATCCGGAAACGAAAGAACTGACAGTAAGCTTTAAGACAAAATAATGAAATAAAAGTAAACAGGCCGCCGCATTTCACGGCAACAGGCTGCCATATATTTACGGCAGCCTGTTGCAAAAATGATTATACAAATTGGGCGTGTTCCATATCCGGAATGCGATTTATGGCAAAGTCTATGCAACGATACACCCTGTCCATTTTCGAATGTAAGTCATACGGAATATAGCAGGAACTTTCCCTTCCTGCCATAAGATCCTTCAGGGCACTCTGATTATATACGCAATTATGATCAGCCATCTCCGAAAGATCCTTTAAATCCTTTACAAACTTCACTTCACGGAAAGTTTTGCAGATAAACGACTTTAATAGCTCATTGTTTGGAGTTAGGCATAAATAGAAATAATTATCATCTCCAAAATGTTTATCGGCATTTTGCTTTAGAAGCTTATAGTCGCTGCAAACTTGAAAAAACCAGGGAATATCAATTAAGCAGTCAACGGCAATTACAGGAACAAGATTCTTATCCCCGATACGAAGGAAAAAATCAATTGTAGCGTCAAAACATAAAATGGCATCTACATGATTTAATTTTGCAATTTCCTTATTATCCTGGATAACCAAATGATATCCGTAATGAGCCGAAACCTCGGATAATGCCTCAATTAAAAGCAACTGCTCGGAACGTTTTAACAGAGAACTCTCAGGCATCATATAAAGAGCGATATTATAAGTTTTGCTCGTAGACAGAGACTTCGCGGAGGAGTTTGGTTTATAGTCCAAAAGATTAACGATTTGCAGGACCTTTTTCCTTGTTTCTTCGCTGATTCGTTGATCCGTGCGGTTGTTAATCACATATGAAATTGTGGCTACCGAGACACCTGCTTGCTTAGCAATGTCCTTCATTGTAATTTTTTTGTCCATGACTTAGTTATATACTTATTTATCATTTTTGTGAATATACAAAAGAGGAATTGATACCATGAATAGACAAGCCATGTTACATATACCTGAATCAAAATTCTGCTATCCCATAAATCAGGATACGATCATATTACGTTTGCGTATGGATAAAGAAGATGATGTAGACCGCGTTGAGGTAGTATACGGTTGTAAATATAAGTACTACATGGAACAAAAAGCGGCAGTAATGGAAGAGAAATATAAGGATGATCTATTTAAATACTACGAAGTAGAACTTAAGTTGGAAGATGTAAGACTATCTTATGTGTTTCGAATTTGGAAGGGTCAGGAATGCCGCTATTTTTCAGAAGACGGGCTTACTTCCGCCTATGATTTTAAATTGTCCTATTATAATTCCTTTCAGCTGCCTTATATAAACAAAAATGATATTCATGAAGTAGTAGAGTGGATGCGGGGCGCCGTATTTTATGAGATTTTTATCGACCGCTTTTATCAAGGGTTAACAGATAAAAATACGGATTATGTCAATTTGGAATGGGGCGGGATACCGGATCCCAAGAGCTTTACGGGCGGAGATATTCCGGGTGTTACACGCAAGTTGGATTATCTGAAGGATCTTGGGGTAAACGGCATCTACTTAACTCCCGTATTCGAGTCAATTTCTAACCATAAATACGATATATCCAATTACAAAAAAATTGACCCTCACTTTGGAACAAATGACGACCTTCTTAAACTAGTAAACGAGGCACATAAACGAGGTATTAAGATTGTATTGGATGCCGTGTTCAATCACTGCAGTAATCTGCTGCCGCAATTTCAGGATGTGCTTTTAAAAGGAAGAGAATCGAAGTATTTTGATTGGTTTATGATTGACGGCGACAGAATTGATACCCAAAACATCAATTATGAGGTGTTTGGCTACAGCGAATATATGCCAAAGTTTAATACCAGTAACCCCGAAGTACAAGAATTTCTATTGGACATAGCTCTCTTCTGGATCAAGGAATATGATATTGACGGCTGGCGCTTGGATGTATCCGATGAGGTTTCTCATCACTTTTGGAGAAAGTTAAGAGAAGCCGTTAAGAAAGTTAAGCCGGATTGTGTAATCATCGGGGAAAACTGGCACGATGCCAATGCATTTTTACAGGGAGACCAGTATGACAGCATCATGAATTATGCCTTTACCAAAGCCTGCCTGGATTATTATGCTTTCCGGACTGTTAATGCACAGGGCTTTGCCGAAAAGTTAAATCATTTGTTAATGAGAAATAACGGGCAGGTTAACGCTATGATGCTGAATCTTTTGGATTCTCACGATACGGACCGTTTTTTTACTTCCGTAAATAAGAATAAGGATCGCTTACTTTCTGCCATTGCCGTCATGTGTATGTATATGGGAGCACCTTGTATTTACTATGGAACGGAATTATACCTTGAGGGAGGATATGATCCGGATAACAGAAGGTGCTTTGATTGGGAGGAATCCCGCTGGGATATTCCGTTTGTGGAGAATTTAAAGAGTCTGTTGTCATTAAAGCAAAAGCCCGCTTTACGGAAGGGAGATATCCGTATTTCCTATGATGAGAATCTATGCTATATCCTTCGAACCTTTGAAAACAGTGAAGTTATATTAATTCTGAATCAATCCGGAAAAACAGTACGCATAAGCCAAACCGGAACAATACTGGCTCAAAATAAATTGCTGGAATGCAACTTATCAACGGATGGATTTGCAGTTTACGAAAATTAGAGGAGTGGATGATGATGAAGAGATTTTTCGGCCTTTTATTAGTAGTCTTGTTAAGCGTAGGACAACTGACCGGCTGTAAATCAGAGGCCTTGGATGAAAAGAATACGCCTGCCGAGACAAATGCACTAAAATCGATTTACAACGGGGAATTGGAAAGAAACGTTACACTCCGTATCCTTGAAAATGACACAGCCATCGAACAGGGATACTTCAAACAATTAATTGACGCTTTTAATGAAAAATATAAAGACTATGGAATTGTTGCCGTGGATGCCAATATGGATCAGCGCAGTAATTTGGCGGACGACGGACCTTATGGATATGGGCCGGATGTATTGTATCAGGCCAATGACTCCATTATGAAATATGTAAAGGGAAAACATATTTATCCAATCCCCGCAGAATCTTTGGAGTCCTTTTCCCGGATTCCCGAAAACGCATGGGAGGCCTATAAGTCTGAGGTAGACGGCAAAACCTATTATATGGGCGTTCCCGTAAATGTTCAGACCTCCATGTTATTTTATCGTAAGGATATGCTTCCTAAAGACTGGGAAACAAATTGGGATGCCAATAAGAATGAGGTACCGGACATGGTAGAAAACTGGAATGATTTGTATAAATATTCAAAGTCGATCGTTGAATCGGGTTCCGGAAAGTATGGTTATATGCGGTCGTTATATGATGTGTATTTTTCTTCCGGCTTCCTTTTCTCCTATGGAGGATATATCTTTGGAGATCATAATACGAACCCGAAAGAAGTGGGATTATCTGCCGGTAATGCCGAGGTGGGAGCAAATGTTTTGTTAAAGCTTGCTTCCGTGATGAACGAAGAGAGCATAGACGATTCCATCACAGTAAATGGCTATAGCAAAATTGCGGATGGTACTTATTTTGCCACTATGACAACACCGGATGTTTATTCCTTATTTATTAAAGAACTAACATTGCAATATGAAAAGCAAGGTATGAGTACGGAGAAGGCTAAAGCATCGGCTGAAGAAAATCTGGTTGTAGCCGGACTGCCTTTGCTTCCTGCAAGCGGTGATTTAACGGAAGAAAACCCCGAATTCATACCTCAAAAGGCTATGGGAGGCATAAACGGATATGCTATCAGTGCTTATACAAAAGCACCCAATGCCAGCCTTGCCTTTGTGGAATTTGCCACAAGTTATGAGATGATCATGAAGAGACAGGGGCTACTGGGAAGTATTCCGGCACGTTCCGATGCTGCTCAAGCGGTCGGAGGAGTCTCGGAAATCGTATTTAATAACTTAAATGAAGGAAACATTGTAGTCATGCCGTCCATTACTGAAATGGTACAGGTATGGTCACCGGCAGAAACATTCTTTACGGATTTGGCTAAGGATGCCTTTCGTACGTCCGATAAAAAATACACTTCTTTAGAAGAGCTAAAGAGTGGGCTAAAGCTTGTAGATCGGCAAATCTATGATGCAATCCACACTCTTTCTAATTAGAGGTGTTTAGATGAATATCTTTAGCAAACTAATTTTTTTCAAAAAAAATGCAGGCAAGAACGTTAAAGCCAGTATATGTCTTATGGGCCTGGGTCAGTTAATGTATGGTCAAATTGGAAAGGGTCTGCTATACCTTGCCATACTTGCCTGTGGAGTTTTCTATTTTATATCTCGGGGTTTTTCTGACTTGGCGGGTCTTTTCACATTAGGAACCAAAGAAAAGGATGCTTGGTTTGGCATTGAAGGAGATAACTCGGTTGTTATGCTGCTTATGGGTATTCTATTCATTGCGGCAATTATAGTATTTATTAGCTGCTACCTTTCAAATGTCCGAGATATTTATGAGACCCAAACTCTGGTGGAGAAGGGCGGGAAGCCTAGAACCTTCTCGGAAGATGTTAAAAAGTTGCTGGACGAAAAGTTCTACAAGACAGCATTGTTTCTGCCGGTTATAGGCGTATTTGTATTCAGTATACTGCCTATTATATTTATGATCGCGGTTTCATTTACGAATTATGGCGGTAATATTGTCCCTCCAAAATTGGTCGATTGGGTTGGCTTCAAGAATTTTATACAGATTGCAACCCTTTCAAAATTTGCGCCGACCTTTGGAAGGATTCTTAGCTGGAACCTGCTTTGGGCGGTAAGTGCCACCTTTTTAAATTATTTTGCGGGTCTTGGTCTTGCCCTGCTTCTTAATAAGAAGTGCGTAAGAGGCACGATTATATGGAGGGCATTTCCGATCCTGGCCTACGCGGTACCCGGATTTATTACCCTGCTTGGTTTCCGCTTTATGTTTTCTTATGGCGGACCTATTAACCAAATGATTATGGATATGGGGCATATGGCCATTGGTTTTTTGGATATCGATGCGAAATGGATGGCAAGGCTTATCGGCTTATTGGTAAACGCATGGATTACGGTACCTTCCATTATGCTTTTAGCAACGGGTATATTAACAAACCTTGATATGGATCAGATAGAAGCTGCTAAAATTGACGGTGCGAAACCGTGGAAGCAATTCACGAAAATCGTATTGCCTTTTGTTGTGTTTTCCACGACTCCGGTATTGATTGGCCAGTTTATTGGAAACTTTAATAATTTCGGCATCTTCTTCTTCCTCCGTGGCGGATTATATATGGACGGATATTTCTTAGCCAGCGATACGGATCTGTTAATTAACTGGCTCTATAATTTATCCATTAGCAACAACTATTATAATATCGGTGCGGCAATCAGTTTAGTCATATTCCTTATTACCTCTATGATTTCCCTGTTTGTATATGTTAAATCTCCATCTTATAAAGAGGAGGATGTTTTCCGATGAAAAAATACAGATTCCTTCGTGCGGCAGATACCGTTATTACCCATGCCGCGTTAGTTGTGGTTTCATTGATCTTCCTCATTCCTTGCCTTTGGTTGATTTTGGCATCCTTTAGTAAATCGGGATCCATCTATACCTATAATGGATTTCTCCCCAGCGAATATAGCTTGGACACCTTTATTACCTTATTTACGGATACGGCCATGTATAATTACCCCAGGTGGTTTATGAATACTTTGCAGATTGCGATATTCAGCAGTCTGATTGGTACTTTTCTTGTTATATTAACGGCATATACCATGTCCAGGTTCCAATTTAAGAGCAGGAAGAAAATCATGAAGGGAACGCTGATCCTTGGCATGTTTCCCTCTTTTATGGGAATGATCGCCGTATATATTATCATGACGCAATTCGGACTAATTAATAATTTATGGGGCGTCATCCTGATTTACAGTTCCAGCGCACCGATGGGCTATTTAACCCAAAAAGGTTTTTTTGATACAGTATCTTATTCCATTGATGAAGCGGCTAAAATTGACGGGGCAACGAATTTACAGATATTTTTAAAAATCAATTTGCCATTGTCCCAGCCCATGATCGTTTATACCGCACTTACGAGTTTCACCTTCCCATGGAGCGACTTTATATTGCCAAAGCTATTATTAAAGGAAAAAGATCTCTATACAGTAGCTGTGGGCCTGATGAACCTTGGCGAAACCGAGTTTTCAAGATTTGCGGCAGGCTCCGTTTTTATAGCGGTACCTATTGTTATTTTATACTTCATACTGATTCGTTATATGATACATGGTATGACGGCCGGGGCAGTGAAGGGATAAGAAAACAGTTCGCAAGGAATAGATGAGATGTGACAGGCTGACGAAAAAGAAAACACCAAAGGGGTGTTTTCTTTTTTATATTACGAAAGAAATTTTGTCGCTGCGAGAAATGGCTTGAAGTCGAGCAACATTTAAAGGAAAATATAGTGAAAATCCCCTGGGAGGGTGAGTTTTATGAAAACAATAGGTCTAATCGGCGGGATGAGTTGGGAGTCATCCTTGTTGTATTACCAAATCATGAACCAACGGGTGAATGAGAAGCTGGGAGGGCACCATTCCGCAAAAAGTCTCATGTATTCGGTAGATTTTGACGAGATCAAAAATCTTCAATATCAGGGGAAATGGGATGAGGCCACAAAAATAATGATCGATTCCGCACAAAGGTTGGAATCCGGCGGGGCCGATTTCATCGTGATATGCACCAATACCATGCACAAGATGGCAAAGGAGATAGAAGAATCGGTCACGATTCCACTACTCCATATCGCGGATTCAACGGCAAAAGAAATTGTTAAGGATGGAATTAAGAAAGTCGCTCTATTGGGTACAGCTTTTACGATGGAACAAGATTTCTATAAAGGCAGGCTGATGGATAAGTTCGGACTCGATGTTAGGGTCCCGGACGAAGCGGATCGAATGATCATTCATGACATCATCTATCAAGAACTGTGCCTTGGACTCATTAAGGATGAATCCAGGCAATCCTATCTAAGGATTATAGATAAGCTTAGTCGACAGGGAGCGGAGGCCATTATTCTCGGGTGCACCGAGATCACCTTGCTCGTTTCGCAAGAGAACTGCGGAGTCCCGCTATACGATACAACAAGACTTCATGCGGAGTCTGCCGTTGACTTCGCTTTGAGTGAGGGGAGAACAGTATCCTAAGTAGCGGCAAGTTTCTATTCTTGAATTCATGGGAGTGTTATGGAGAATGGGGAAAGAGGAAATGAAGGTGGTTACTTTTCAACACTCGCATTTAGAAGCGGCTGCGATGCTTCTGTCAGCACACCATGTTGAAGAACGAACAAAGACACCAAGCCTGCAGAAATTATTTGAAGAACCGGTACATGCCGGACGAGTTATCGATACATGGTTGGAGAAGGAAAATGTCAGTGGAATCGCCGCTTTCAGAGGCGCTGAACTTATCGGCTATATGATGGGGAGATTGGAAACCGACAAGCAGCGCGAGCGCTATACTTGGGTTGATTATGCCGGTACAGCCATTGCGGCAGAGGAGAGCGCCGAACTTTATCGGGAAATGTATGCTGTGATTGCTGCAGAATGGGTCAAGGCCGGTTCCTTCAAGCATTACGTTCTTGTGCCCGGCGGAGACACTAAGGCAATGGATGGCTGGCTTCGATTAGGCTTTGGTTATGAACAAGTCCATGGTGTTCAGGCCATACCCTCCGATATTTCGCTGCCTCTCCTGGATTCGGAAATTTGTATTCGACTTGCGACGGAAGAAGATGAACGGGAGGTTCGAAAAATAGCTACGCTGATCATGGAGCATCAAGCGGAATCGCCGGTGTGGGCACCCGCTTTTATCGAGGACCGCGGGATGCTGCAAGAGGGTTTTGTTGAGCTAATGAAGGATCCGACAGCTTATTTTTGGGTAGCTTCCCAAGGGCAGGACATTTTAGGATTTCAGGCATTTTATCCAGCTCAGAATTCAGATTCGAATATGATGATACCGGACTCTTGTATTTGTCTAGGTGTTGGAGCGACTGTTCCATATGCAAGAGGAAAGGGAGTTGCAACTCATCTTATAAAGCATGGATTCGATCATGCGCGTAAAGCAGGATATTTAAACTGTATGACGGATTGGAGAATGACCAATCTGGAATCTTCACGGTTTTGGCCAAAACAAAATTTTCTTCCTTATGCTTATCGGCTAGTGAGGCACATTGATCCCCGGATTGCCTGGGCCACGGGAAAAGCGTGAGCAACTCGTCGTTACAGACGGCGGGGAGCACCGTACCCTAAGCAACGGCTAATAGAATAAGAAGGCTTTTGCTTGACGGGATGAAGGATTTTATGCAAAGTTAGTGGTGTCGAAAAGGTAAATATAGCGCGCGAACCGAGAGAGGGGGAGACACAATGAAGGCGAATCGGATGGAAGCGTTCAGCGATGGCGTACTGGCGATTATTATTACGATCATGGTACTGGAATTTAAAGTGCCGGTAGGCCATGACTGGCATGCGCTGATCGAGCTCGGCCCAAAGATTCTTAGCTACATCTTTAGTTTCGTATATATCGGTATCTACTGGAACAATCATCATCACCTGCTGCACATGGTTCGAACGATGAACGGGCCGTTGATGTGGCTCAATTTGCTGCTTCTATTCTGGTTATCCCTGATCCCGTTTACCACGGCTTGGATGGGGGAAAGCCATTTTGCAGCCACTCCTACGGCGCTATACGGCATTATACTACTACTCGCAGCATTCTCGTACTGGCTGCTGCAGCGGGCGATTATTAACCAGCATTCCAGCGACTCCTCATTCTTTTCGATGATGGGGAAAGACTTGAAGGGGAAAGCATCCCCTTTACTCTACTTAGCTGCAGCCTTGACCGCATATGTGAGTCCTTGGATATCGGGCTTCTTTTTTGTACTGGTTGCCGTAGTCTGGTTCATGCCGGATAAACGAATCGAGCGTGCTCTGAAAGGACGCTGATTCCAAAGAGTTCTCAGCAAACGATAAGGAGTTGGCAATGGCCAACTCCATTGTTATTTTTCGCCGATAGAGCCGTAAAGCTGAAACTTATCGCAAGCAGAAGCAAGTTTTTTTTCATAAACGTTCGCAGGAGCCTTCAAAGTTGCATGGACTGTATCAGGTGGGGGATGGGCGGGCAGCAACGAACGGCAAACCTTGCGGGAGGAGGGATTAAGTGAAAAAGATCCTCGTGATTGATGATGAAGCGGCTCTCCGGGACTTGATCGAGCTGGTGCTCAGGAGAGAAAACTTTCGGGTACGAACCGCGGAGAATGGCAGTACGGGACTTCAGGAGCTGGATTCTTTTCAACCGGACTTGGTGTTGCTGGATTTGATGCTGCCGGACTACTCCGGTTATGACCTGTGCAAGGAAATTACTAAGAAACAGGCGATTCCCGTAATTATGCTGTCGGCGAAGAATGAAATTGTAGATAAGGTATTGGGACTCGAGCTTGGGGCGGAGGATTACATGACCAAGCCGTTCGATAACCGTGAACTCATTGCCCGAATTAAGGTTGTGCTTAGAAGATACGAGAACAAGGATGCGAAGAATAATAGCGAAGAAAACCGGATGGTCTATGGCGAACTCGTGTTTGATCCGGATACCAAAGTGGTGCTGAAAAACGGAATCCCGATTTCGCTGACGGCAAAGGAATTTAAGATTCTCGAAACGCTGCTGAAAAGGCCAGGGAAAATATTTACGAGGGATGAACTGTTGGAAATCGCGTGGGGATATGATTTTTTGGGGGACAGCCGCAGCGTGGATATGACGATCATGCGGTTAAGAAAGAAGCTGGAAGAGGATGCCGAGAATCCAAAGTACGTCAAGACCGTTTACGGATTCGGCTATCAGCTTGGAGGTGACTCCGACTGAAATATGCAACCCGGCTGTTGTTGAATTATTTGTTTTTTTCGGTGCTTTCCTTTGCGGTCATTATTTTTTCGGTGGATAAGGCGATTGATTACTTCAGTTTTGCGACCATCGAGAAGCAAATGATGGAAAAGGCGGATCTGTGCGAGTTGTCTTTCAGGGAGGTGCTCGCAAAGCATGACAAAGCCGTTGCCGAGGGGCGAGACTCGAATGTGCCGAGAAGCGCTCTGGAAACGTTAAAAGCTTCAGGGAAGGAAGTGCGGATCTACGATAGCAATCAGCAGCTGCTGGGCTTGGCGGTGGACGGAATCATCATTGCCGACGGGAGTCCTGTGATCCTTAAAGGGAATATCGAAAGGGCCCTCCAAGGGAATTACGCTTACACCGTCACTGACAATAAGCTGCTGTATTTCGCCATACCTATTCAAGATAAGTATTATCAAAATATCTACGTATTCGAGTTTGTGGAAGACATTTCTTACTTTTACGATATCATGGATCAAATCCGCAATATTCTGCTTGCCGGCGCGGCAGGATTCCTGGTTCTCATCACGATTTCCAGTTTGTTTATTGCCCGTACCACGACCAAACCGATCCGATATTTGCTTACGGCCACGGAGAATTTCTCCAAACAGCAGTTCCAACAGGTCCATTTGAACCGGAAAGACGAGCTCGGGATGCTTGCGGCGGGTTTAAACCGGATGGGCATCCAAATCAACGATTATATCCAGTATCAGAAGCAGTTTGTCTCCAACGTATCCCATGAGCTGAAAACGCCGCTCGCCGCCATCCGCGGATTTTCCCAATATTTATATGAGGGAGAAAATGAGGATAAAGAGCTGCAAAAGATATACTTTCATCTTGTACATGAATCGGAGCGGCTCACCCTGCTCATCAACGAGCTATTGATGTTATCCCGGTTCGACAAGGCCGGTCCGGAAGAGATCGGAACGGAAAAGACGGATTTATCGGAGTTAACCGGGCAGGTGGTTGCGGATATGAGAGCAAAAGCCGAGAGTAAAGGCATTACGCTGGAAGTCAAGCTGGAAAAAGCGGTTTGGGTATATATGAACAAAATCTTGATGTCGCACGCTATTGCGAATATTTTGGATAACGCCATCAAGTATTCCCATGCCGAAACTTCCATAAAAATTGAAACCTTTATCAGGCAGAAAGAAGCGGTAATCCAAATTAGGGATCAAGGCATTGGGATCGACGAGGACGATATTGCGCGGGTTCAGGAAAGGTTTTATCGGGCGAAGAATTCGAATGACGCCAAGGGATCGGGACTGGGACTGTCCATTTGCAAAGAAATAGCCGAGAAATTTAACGGGCGCTTGGAAATGGAGAGCAAAATGGGTGTAGGGACCACCGTTTCCATCGTTCTTCCGCGGATGTGAAGTGACGTTACAAGAATGATACAAATCTGTTATTACACTAATAAATTGTTTTCCTATACTGACCTCAGAAGATAAATCCATTCATTTTTGGAGGGGTAAGGATGAAAATAGGGAGAAAATCAGCAACCTTGTTGTTGTTCGCGGCATTTCTTGGCACCCTTTTGGCGGGATGCCAGGAAAACCAGGCGGATACGCCGCCGGCGCCATCCACGGCCAATGAATCGGCGGAGGCTCCGGTCAAAGCTCCAACCGACCCGCCTGCCGGCAATTCGGCAAGCAATAACTCGGATTCCCAAGTCATTAAGGAAGGCACGATTCAAAAAGACGGGAACGTGATCCTGAAAGAGCTGGCCTTTGTCTATAACGACCATACCATTGCGATTTCCGACATTGCCGACGACGAAAAGCTGGAAAGCATGCTGGGAGAAGCGGAGGAAATAAAATCCCATACCTACTCCGAGGATGACGGGTTGAATATGGATATGCTGATCGGCTTCACGGAGAAGCAATACAAATTTCCGGGGGTTGAAATTAAAACCATCGATGCGGCCGAAGGGAAGAAATTCTACATTTTCAATATCAAAATTACCGATCCCAAGTATGCCACGGTCCGAAACATCAAAGTGGGGGACAGCGTCGAACAGCTCAAAGAAGCTTATCCCGAAGGAAAACTGCTCGGCAACGGGGCACCCGACGAAGAGGACGATTTCCGGTATGAACCGGCCAATTACGTGGATGTCATGACCTTCCACATCAAGGACGCCAAGGTTGAAAACATTCAAATGTACACGCTTCTGGACTAAGTTTTACGCACTTGGCTTATAATTCGACCAAAAAATGGGGCCCAGGGATTCCGTGTTAAATGGAATCCTTGGGCCTCATTAATTTTTCATAAGTTAACCGCCTCTGACCGTCACTTAAATGGAGAGTTGGGATGGCGGCAGGCAGCCCTTACTATACGTCGAATTGAACACTCGTCCCTTCAGCATCCACATAATCAATGACCGTCCGGTTCGTGCCCAGATCAATATGCAGCGTACAGCGCAGATCCCCCTTGGTCCACTCCAGCCGGACCTCATGGCTTGCCGATTCCAGGACGCGGAAATCGCCGTTAAAGGCGCCGTATTCGTTGCGAAACCGGATCAGCGCAAGCAGACGCCGGACTGCGCTTTTGCCAAGCGCCTGTTCGATCTCGTCCATACTGAAGTTATGGCGGTTGATCTCCCGGCCTTCACCTGTGCGGCGAACCTCTTCTTCATCGTTCTCTCCGGCCAAAAGTCCGACGTAATACACCTGCGGGATGCCCGGAGCGAAGAACTGGATGGCACGGGCCGCCAGATAAGCGTCATCGTCGCTGTTCAGCACGGAGTAGTAGGAGCAGCGGATCTGGTGCACATCGAACCCGTCCTCGTCCTTATGCTCGTCGGAGACGATCAGGCTCAGATTGGAGCCGCGTTCAAGACAAGTATCCACCAGCTTGCGCGCTTCCTTCGTGTCGATCAGTCCGTCGAGATCGGGCTTGACGGGGATGCCGTCATGGCAGTCCAGCATCGTGAACTGCTTCGCAGGACGCGTGGTCAGGTAATCCTTCAACGCTTCCGCGTTTTTATTGACGAGCGTGTCGAGGATGCGATAAGGCAGAATGAAATCATAAATCCAGAAACCGTGCTCCGCCAGTTTATATTGAATGCTGTAGTGGGAATGAACCTCCGGCAGCAGTTCGATATCCAGCGAATCGGCCAGCCCCTTGATCCAGTCCAGAAAGCCGTAAATCTCGGGCTCCACGAAAAAGCAACTCGTGCCCAGCTTCTTGATGATGTAGCCCACGGCGTCCAGCCGCACAATTTTGACGTTGTTGTTGCGGAAGTTCTCAAAGATATCGGTCAGCAGACGTTTTATCTGATCCGAATGAATGTCGAGGTCAATCTGTTCCGAAGGATCGGTTTTGCCGAAAGTCGTCCATACCTTCTCCTCTTCGCCCGTCTCTTCAATCGTGAAAGTGGAGTAGGGCAGGGGACGGCGGAGGAACATCTTGTCTATATCGGCTTGAACGGGCTGGCCGTCCGCCCAGATTTTATCGAGTGTCAGGAACAAATCACTATAGGGCGAGCGTCTTCCTTGCCTTAGAAAATCCTGAAAATACTCCGACTGCCGGGAGATATGATTGACCATCACATCCAACAACACGTCATGTTTCGCCCCGATCGCCCTAATGTCATCCCAGGAACCGAAGGCAGGCTCAATCTCAAAATAAGTAAGCGGAGCGAAGCCCCGGTCTCCCGAGGAGGGGAATGGAGGGAGGATATGAACGCCGCCCTTGAAAATATCGTAAAAATGTTCATCCAGCACACGTTTTAAGGTTTGCAGGTTCCCGCCCAGCGAGTCGGGATACGTAATCAGTTGTACTTGATTGTGAATGGCCATTTCTCTCGCCCTCCTAGATTCGGTACTTTGTTTTGAATGTCTCGAGTGCCGGCAGCTCTATGACCGCCCCCGTAAATTGCAGCTTGTACGCGCTGACCGCAAGCCCGAATTCCAGCGCTTTGCGAATCGGATACCCCTTGACGAGTGCCGTATAAAAGCCGGACCAGAAGGCATCTCCCGCTCCCGTCGTATCCGTCACCTGCGTAGCCAGCGTAGCGAGCTTTACGGTTTCCTGTCCGTTTGAGACGAGCGCGCCGTCCTTGCCCAAGGTCAGAATGACCAGCTTCACGCCCAAGTCCAGAAACTTCTCAATCTGATTCTCGGGGGTGTCTTTCCCGAACAACCGCTCGGCATCGTCTTCCGACGGCTTGGCGATATCGACAAGGGGAAGGATGGATTGTATATACTTCACCCCGTCCTCGCCCTTCTCCCAAAGCGCGGGATGGTAATTGGGATCGAAGCAGACGAGAATCCCGTTTTGGCGGGCGTCCCGGATCACTTGCTCCACCGCCGATCTGACCGGCTGCCTGGACAAAGGCCAACAGGAGAAATGAACGATCTTCGTCCGGAGCAGGGCGGCGCGCAATTCCTCCGTGTAGGTGAGCCGGTAATCGGCTCCCCGGTAGAAGATCGGAACCGGCGTGGACCTGCTCTTGGTCACGACCACCAGGCTGGTTGCTTCGTCCACGCGCTGTACGCAACTTGTATCCATCCCGGCTCTGCTCAAATGCTCCACCAGAAATTGCCCCAGCCCGTCTCTCCCCACCGCGGAGGCGACAAGCGGGCGGATGCCAAGCCGCTTTGTATTCATGGCGATGTTGGCCGGCGAACCTCCGAAATATCGATGATACGCGCCGTTCTCAAAGGAATCGCCGTAATCCCCCGAGATCATGTCCACCAGCAGTTCCCCGACCGTTAAGAGATCCAGGTCTTTTTCTTCAAATTCTACGCAATTCTCAAAATCAAACATGGGCATTCCCCCCATTCGTAATCGATCTTCCGGACCACTATGACCTTGTGTCAATCCTTTGACATGTCAAACGTTTGACACAAAGGAATATAAACATGGCCGTAAGCACCTATTCTCCCATATAAAGCTATCAGCGCTTAAGTGGTTCCGCGCTCCACTAGCTCCACGGGAAGCTCGTTTTGCTGGCTTACGGCAAGGCCTTCGATTTGCATTTGCAGCAGCCTGACCGCCTCGCGCCCGAACCCGTCGATCGGCTGGCGGATGGTGGTCAGTTCCGGGGTAACCCACCGGGCCGTACCAACATCGTCATAGCCCACAATTCGCACATCGCCCGGCACGCTTCTTCCCGTCCGGATGCATTCCTTCAGGGCATAAGCCGCGATAACATCGCTTGTGGCAAATATCCCGTCAAGATCGGGATGAGCTTCCAGCACGGCTTGCAGAAGCCCGCGGTATCGTTCCTCGTCAAGCCCGTTCATCTCCGTCTGAACGATGACATGCTCCACTCCCGCTTTCCGGACAGCGTCGAGGAAGGCGTCCGTTCTTCGCTGGGAGAGCATATCCAACGCCAGACTACCGCAGATATGCAAGATTTTGCGGCATCCTTTGGATATAAGCAGTTCCGTTGCCAATGTACCGCCCCGGTAATTATCCGAGCTGAGGTAAGGGATATCCTCCCCGATTTTACGGTCAAACGTTACAAGCCTGGAATGCAGATTCCGGTACTCCCCGATCTCCAGCGTATGGCTGCCCATGATGATTCCGTCTACCCGGCTGCGCTTGAGCATATCGATGTAATCCCGCTCTTTGGCAGGATTCATCTGCGAATTGCAGAGCAGAATCTTGTATCCTTCCCGGTCCGCATAATACTCGATCCGTTCGGCAAGCTTGGCGAAGAACGGATGGGAAACGTCCGGCAGGATCAGGCCAAGCAGGTTGGACTGCTTGCGCAGCAGCGAACGGGCAAGCTCGTTGGGCTGGTAGTTCAGCTCCCTCATGGCGCCGTACACCTTGTTGCGCGTCGTTTCGCTGATATACCCCCTGTCGTTCAGCACCCGGGAGACGGTTGTGACGGAGACGCCGGCCTTCAGCGCCACATCATGAATCGTAGCCATCGCTCACACTCGTTTCACTAGCAGATTATATGTTTTTACAGATATAGACACGGGTTTGGCTCAGCGTCCCTGGTTGTGTTTCTTGTAGGACATGGGAGAGGTTCCCGTTACATTTTTAAACAGCTTGGAGAAGTAGAGGGAATCCGCTATGCCGACGGATGCCGAAATCTCCTGGATGTTGAGGTCCGTTTCCTGCAGCAGCACCTTAGCGTTCTGGATGCGAATTTTGCTGATATATTCCGGGATGGACATTCCGGTAATCCGCTTGAAGTAACGGGAAAGGTAGGAACGGCTGTAGTTGACGTGTTTGCACAGCAGATCGACATCGATATGCATGTAATAATTTTGCTCGATAAAAAGAACGGCCTGCTGCACCACGCTTTCGGAGCCTGTCCGCAGGCCGGCCTCGCCGTAGTGTTTGGCACCGTGCTCAACCAGGTGAAAAATATGAAGCAGATAGCTGATGCATAGCAGTTGCCCGTCCCTCGCTTCCGGGAGCTCCTGGATCAGCAGCAGCATTTTATTAGTAATGGTATGCGTCGTAATTCCCGTCAGGCAACAGTGATTAATATCCAGCCCCATCAAGCTCAGATAGTAGGGAATCTGCTTGCCGTTGAAGGAGACCCACATGATTTCCCACGGGTCCTCGGGATCGGCATAGTAAAAGTGCTTCTCCCTGGGAATGAGGATAAACATATCTCCCTGGCTTAGCATTTTATTGACATGATCGCCTTGGGTCAAATAACCTTTGCCGCTAAGGACAAACACCATTTTATAGTTCTCGAGGACGCGCGGACCTACGACATGGTCTTTGCCGCACTTCCGGTGACCAGCCCAGGTAATGAAAGGGGACTGATCCATTTGTGATTTTGTCGGCGAGTGAAAATGCTGAACGATATGATCTTCCATTTCTGTTTCACCCCAAAAGGTAGCCGTAAATGTGATTCTCCCACTGTATCGTACCGCTTTTTCTTTGTCAATTGATTAAAAAAGCCCCAAAAAGGGGCTGAGTCGGGCATCGGCCCGGTTATTCGGCGCCGGTCACCCACTGCTCCGTGAAGGAGACGAACTTCATCGTGCGGCGGTTGCCGAAGGAATAGGCCGCATGCAGACTTCCGTCCGCTGCCTGCATGATGCAAGGATACTCATAGCGGCGGTTGCGGATTAAGTTCTTGTGGCCGCTGAAGCCTTCGCCGGTCTCCACGTGGCGGCGGTACGGCCACGTTCTGCCCTCGTCCTCCGAAATGGCTACAGTAACAGGGCAGCGTTCAAACGGCCAGACGGTAATATCCGGCTTGTCGTTGAAGCGCAAATCATTATAGATGATGGCAAGCTTGCCGCTCGCAAGCTTGATGGCGGAAATGCTGGAGTTGTTGTTCGGCAGTTCGGTGCGCACCGGTTCCGTCCAGGTGTCTCCGTTGTCGTCCGATTTCGCAAAATAAATATTGTCCGCTGCACGGCTGCGGAAGAGCCCGATCAGCTTCCCGGGCGCCAACTCGATCACGTTGCAGTGCACGCGGCCACGGCTTCCGGGAACCTCGACGCTACGCCACGTGGCGCCTTCATCGTCGGAGATGTTCATGACCGTGATATCGCTGCCGTTGCGGGTGTCGTCATTGAAGCAGATCCAGTTCTCGAAGATCCATCTTCCGCTGGAGAGAGTCTGGATTTTCTGGCGGCAGAACGAGCCTTCCCGGGAAAACATCATCTCTGCCTCCCCCCAGGTATACCCGTTATCCTTGGAAACTTTGCGGTAAATTTTGGAGGTGTACTGCAGGTTAAACTCCGGCGGCTCGGTGGCCGTACGGGCCCGCTGGGCCGTGTACATCACCCACAGCTCGCCGTTTGGGTGAAGAAACAGGGAAGGATTTTGCTCGCTGAAGCCGTTATCGTCGGAAATTCTTACAGCGGGCGTCCAGGCGTCCGCACCGGCGTTCAGACGGGACATCACGATGCTGACATCCGAGTTGCCTTCATCCGAGCCGGCAAACCAGACGCAGATCAAATCGCCGTTAGGCAGTTCCTGCAGGTCGCAGGCATGGCTTGTTTCAAAACCGCAGGGCAAAAGGGATTCCACCAGTCCGAGGCGGCGGTTGAAATACAGCTTTCCGTCTTCCGTAAGGTCGTTCAATTCGATCATCGGATTGTTTAGCATAATTCGCTCCTTCTTTTAGCCATATTGTAGGGTCTGAACGATGGGATCGTGATCGTAACAAAGCTGGACGAGCTTACTTCACGGAACCGATCAGAATCCCCTTCTTGAAGTACTTCTGCACAAACGGATAGATCAGCACGATCGGCACCATCGCTACGAAGATAGCAGCAGCTTTCAGGTTGCCCGGATTCAGCATAATACCGTTCTGGATAATCGTGCGGAAAGCCGTATTGGAATCTCCCGAACTGATGACAAGCCGTTTCAGCATAACCTGAATCGTCTGCAAGTCGGGAGTTTGCAAATAAATGAGCGGCATCAGGTACTGGTTCCAGATGAATACGGCGTAGAAGACGCCGATGGTGGCCAGAATCGGTTTGGAGATGGCGAGAAAGACGCGGCTCATAATCTGGAAATCGTTGGCGCCGTCGATTTTGGCTGCTTCTTCAAGTTCAGGCGGCAAGCCGTCCAGGAATGTTTTCGTAATAATCAGAAACTGCACATTAATCGCATTGGGAATGATCATCACCAGCCAGTTGTCAACAAAGCCAAGCTTGTTCAGGACGATATAAGCCGGAATAATTCCCGCTTCGAATACCCAGGTGAACACGAACAGGCTCATGATCAGAAAGCGGCCTTTAATCTGCTTGCGGGACAGCACATAAGCCGTCATATACGTCAGCAGCAGCGCGACAATCGTGCCGACCGCCGTATAGATGGCCGAATTCAGCAGCCCCCGGAAAATGCCGAGGCTCGGATTCGTCAAAATATATTGATAGGCTTCAAAGTTGGGGTTCTTCGGAAAGAACACGACGTCCCCCGAGGCGATGCTTCTTCCGTCGCTGATGGAAAGAAAGAATATATACAGGAAAGGATACGTGCAGATAAGAGCGATCAATAGCAGAAAAATATTGTTGCAGATGTCGAACAGACTGATCTTTGATCTCATCATCCTTCTCCTTTCTCAGAATAGTCGCGTATCGGAATATTTAGTGGACAGCTTGTTGGTGCCGACAACCAGGACGTAGGCGACTACGGATTTTAGCAGGTTGACTGCCGTGCCATAGCTGTATTCCGGGAATCCCGAGCTGGCGAAAGCCAGGCGGTACACATAAGTCTGAATGACGTCGGCCGTCTCATAGACGCTTTGGTTGTACATGAGCAAAATCCGGTCCAGATCGACCGTGAAAATGTTGCCCACGCTGATAATCAGCATGATGGCAATCGTCGGCTTAAGGGAAGGCAGCGTGATGTGAAGCATTTGCTGAAAGCGGCTGGCGCCGTCGAGCGAAGCCGATTCATAGACGGATGGATCAATAGCTGCCATTGCGGCAATATAGACGATGGCCGAATAGCCGAAGGTCTGCCATACCTGAAGCAGCACGTAGTTGCTGCGGAACCATCCCGGTTCAGCCATGAAATAGATCTTGTCCAGGCCAAAGCTGGCCAGAATATCGTTAACAAGGCCGGTCGAAGGCGAAAGCAGCGTGTACAGAATGCTGACCATAACGGCCGAAGAAATGAAATAAGGCAAAAAGCTCAGCGATTGCACGCTTCCTTTGATCCAGCGGACCCGTACCTCGTTCAGCAGCAAGGCGAACAGAATCGGAATGGGAAACGTGAATACAAGAGAATAGAAGGCGAGAATGACCGTGTTTTTGACGAGGATCCAAATATAAGGATCCTCAAAGATACGCTGAAAATGTTGCAGACCGACAAAGGGACTGCCCAGCACCCCGCGGAAGGCGCTAAAATCTTGAAAGGCGATAATCATGCCGGCCAGCGGAGCCAGTTTGAACAATACGAGGCTGATCAAACCGGGTAACAGCATGAGCAGCAGCAGCTTGTTCGTATTCATATAGGCGAGAAAACGGCGCGTCCTTGTTTTCCGGGGAAGAGTCGTCATTCTTTCGCTTGTTATCACTTTCTCCACCACCCATTTTATCTGTATTTGTACCCTGCATTTAGGAGCCGCGCCGTCCCTTGGAGGATGGCGCGGCCGTTACTGCTGTTTATTTATACATGGCGTCGTAAGCTTCTTGCTGGAGGGCTACGATATTCTTGTAGCCTGCCGCTTCCATTTCGCCGAGGAAGGCGTCCCATTCGCTCATAGGGCGTTTACCGGTGACGAATTGCGTCACGCCTGCGGTTACCGCCTCATTGACCTTGGCGGAAAGGTCGGCCAATTGTTTTGCCTGATCAGCCGTGTAAGTCACCTGTACGCCGGTTTTCAAACTTTGATCCGTGAACAGTTCATGCGCGGCTTTGCGTACAAGATCGGTATTCCAGGAGTAGAAGGCATCGTTATCGATCGGCTTGACGAAAGTGAGACGGTCATTGAGGAAAGACCAGCGCGGTTCGCCGGCAGGCGTTGCTTCCTGCTCCGAGAAGTTCACGATGTACTTCTTCTCTCCGCCCGATTCCTCATAGCTTTCGCCTTTAACGCCCCACGATACGAGCGTTTGGCCTTCGTCGGAATAGAGGTAATCCAGGAATTTAATAATCGTTTCCGCTTTGTCTTCACTGTCTTTGTTAACTACCATCGCTCTCAAGGTGTTGTACTGGGTTTCCGTCGTCTGTACGGATGGATTGCCGTTCAGGTCTTTCAGATAAGGCAGGATAGAAATCGTATAGTCCGGATCGTTCTCCGGTCCTCCGTTATCCAAGAACCACGATGGACGGGTCAGATAGTCATAGCTGATAGAGCCTTGTCCTGTCAGCATTTTCGATTCCCAGCTTTCCTCCGTGCCGGAACCCGCTACCCATTCAGGATCGATCAAGCCTTCATCATAGAGGGTCTTGTACCATTCCACCATTTTCTTGTACCCTTCGGAATACAGGTCCGTGCCTGTTTTGCCGTTGCCATACACCCCTTTGGATATGCCGTCATCGTAATTGGCGGCTGCATTGAATGCGCTCTGGAAGCGGATGTATCCTTCACGGCCGACCATAGGATAGTAGTTCTTATCCTCCTTGCCGTAATGCGCTTTCAGTTTGCGCATCGCTTCGGTCAACTCGTCAATCGTCTGCGGCACCTTGGTAATGCCGGCCTTATTAAAATGATCGGCGCGATAGAAGATGAAGTCCGCAAAACGCGGAGCCTCGGCGACCAGCCCATAGATTTTTCCGTCTTCATTGGTAATCAGCGTTTTATAGGTTGGGTTCTTTTCTATATAACTTTTGATATTGGGTCCGAATTTATCGATATATGGAGCGAGATCGACAAAAGCGCCCTGGGCACCGTATACGGTAGCCTGCGAAACCGAAACGATGCCGGAATCGGGGAAGGTGCGGCTAATAATTTTCTGATCGACGGAAGCGTAGTACTCGTCGTCGTTGGACCCGCCGGGAACAAATTCGACCTTCGTGCCGGTGGCCTCTTCCACGTACGGATACCACTTGTCCTCATGCAGCCAGTTAATAAATTTATCATGCATCAAATAAGAAAAGCTGCCGTTTCCTTCCGTATTCCCGTTCCCGCTGTTAGCCGTGTTCTTGTTGGCATTTTGCGAGCAGCCGGCCAGCACGCTCCCTGCCGTAAGCAGGGCGGCGAAGAGTAAGTAAAACGCTTTCTTTTTTCTCAAAATTTGTTCCCCCTCATAGTGTAATTTGAAATACTAGGAGTGTATCTAAGGCTAGTATCTCACGGCAGAAGTAGAATATTAATGCAAAAATAGCTATAACTCATGGAAAATTGCGCACGAAATCTATTTTGTGCTACTCATTTTAAAAATAAGTTGCAATTTGCAATATGATAGACAAAAAAATTTACAGTAAGCCTCTCTCTGCGTAACTAGCCACCATACGGCGCACTTCCTCCAGCGCTTGAGGCGTCAATGGAGCCACGGGCCGCCGAGCCGGGCCTGCCGACAATCCGATCTCATCGAGCACGGCCTTCAGTACGGAAGGCAGGGTCCCAAGCGCGAAGGATGCCCGCAGATCGCGAAGGACGCGCTGTGCCTTCTCTGCTTGCTCGTATTCGCCGGAGCGCCAATGCTCATAAATCGCCACCACCGCGGACGGGAAGATATTGGCCGTTGCTGCAATAGCCCCTGTGCCCCCTGCCATGAGCGTGGACAAGATGAGCGAATCCGTCCCGGCAAGCACGGAGAAAGATTCCGGTGTACGGTCGATTAATTGCAAAATGTTATCGAAACTGCCGCTGCTGTCCTTGATGCCAACGATATTCGGCAATTCCGCCAGCTTGGCCACCGTCTGCACGCTGAGCGTGTTGCCTGTACGCGCCGGAATCGTGTACAGCACGATAGGCAGCGATGTATCTCCCGCTACGGCTTCAAAGTGGTATTGCAGCTCAGGCTGCGTGTAGGTCAGAAAATAAGGCGTAATCACGGAAAGCGCATCCGCTCCCGCCTGCTCCAGTCTTTGCGCTAGGCGGCGGGTCTCGCCCGTTCCGGCACAGCCTGCCCCGGCATACACGGGCACGCGGCCTCGCGTCTCATCGATGACGATTTGCGCTACCGCCAGCTTTTCTTCAAAAGAAAGATTGAAGAATTCGCCGTTGGTCCCCAGGCAAAAAAGTCCGTGCACTCCGGCGTCAATATAACGGTTTACCATCTCCCGCAGCGCCTTCTCGTCGATTTCTTCCCGCTGATCCAGCGGGGTAACCATGGCAGGTATAATTCCCTTCACTTCCAGCATTGTCCCCAGCCCTTTCCTGTTTCTTCATGTATCTTGAACTCCAAGACCAAGCAGCCCCAAGGGTTCCGTATTAAAGTACGTGTTTAAATAATCGGCTACGGCTTTTTGAACTACCCCTTAAACTGCTTGCTTCGGGGCCAGCTCGACGGCGGAGCGGATCGCCTCCAGCATGCTTCTTTCATCCGCAATGCCCTTTCCGGCAATATCGAAAGCCGTGCCGTGATCAACGGAGGTACGGATGATGCCGCCCTTCAGGCCAACGGTGATATTGACGCCGGCCTCAATGCCGAGCACCTTGATCGGCGTATGCCCCTGGTCGTGGTAGCAGGCGACGACGATATCAAAGTCTCCCCGCATGGCCCTGTAAAAAAGGGTATCCGCCGGAGCCGGACCAAATACATCCATCCCTTCCGCCCGCGCTTTCTCTACGGCCGGAAGCAGCTTCTCTTCCTCCTCGCCGTTTCCGAACAAGCCGTTCTCTCCCGCATGGGGATTGATGCCGCACAGGGCGATACGCGGATGCTCGTTTCCCGCCGTTCGCAGTACCTGATCCGCGAGCTTCAGCACATTGTACGTCCGCTCCGGCGTAATCATTTCCACGGCCTTGACCAAACCGACATGGGTCGTCAGGTGAATCACCTTGAGGCGTCCGGTGGACAGCATCATCGAGAAATCTTCCGTTTCCGTCAGCTTGGCCAAAATTTCGGTATGTCCGGGATAGAGATGTCCCCCCTTGTGCAAGGCTTCCTTATTCAACGGAGCGGTACAGATTGCCCCGACTTCACCGGCCGTAGCCAACTCAACGGCCTTGGCAATATAATGGAACGCCGCATTTCCCGCAGCGGGAGACAATTGCCCGAAAGGCACGGGGTCCGGCAGAAGATTCAGGTCGATGCAATCAATAATGCCCGGTTGGAAAAGCGCCTCCGTGACTTCCGCCACCGGGCGGATTTCCATTTCGCTCCGGCCGGAGACGGCGGCTGCCCGTTTTAGCGTTCCGGCATCGCCGATGACAACCGGCTGGCACGCCTTGTAAACCTCAGGGTGCGATAACGCCTTCACAATAACCTCAGGACCGATACCGGCCGCATCCCCCATAGTAATGGCAATAATCGGCTTCATTTTGTCACGCCTTTCTGCAGAGCCTTCACGGAGCGGACCAGTACCTGATCGCTTCCGAATGCCCCTGCTTTCGTAATAATATATCTGCCGGATTCCCCCGGCGTCCGCCCGAGCGGAACTCCGTTCTCCACCTCATCGATGAGTTTGATCTCCACGTCGCTTAAATGGCGACAGACCTGCTTCGCGGTATCGCCTCCGGTCAGCACCATGTGGCGGATTCCGCATTCGGCGATAATATCGGCAGCCACCCGGCCAAGCTCCGCGCTGATGCGCTCGCCCGCTTCCGTAGCGCTAAGGCCGTTGGCGCGGCCAAGCTCATGGACCCGTTCGACCTCGTCCGGATCGCCCGAAGTATAGAGCGCCACATGCTTTCTCTCCCGGGAAATGATGCCAACGGCAAGCTCGCGGACCCGGTTCAATTCCATCCCGCAGGAGCTTGGGAAGAGCAGCTTATCCGATTCAACGACGATAGCACAGACGCTGTCCTCTTTCACCAGTTCGGTTAGCTGGCGGCGAGACCATGGGTTGACACTGCCTACGACAATAATCACACAATTACTATCGTAATACACGGTATTATTGTTGGAAATGGCTTGGTTCTTGCAAGAATTATCCAGTACGACACTGCCTTGTTCCGAGGCTCTTCTCATGCTGCGGAGAATTTGCGTCGTCAGGGCGCCTGCCAAGCCCGCCGACCCGGCCCATACCACTTTCGGCCGTCCCGGTTCTTCGGGAAACAAGGAAGCGATCAAGGCCAGATCTTCTTCCAGTTCCGCGTCGAACAGCAGATAGGGAATGCCTGACTGGTGATACCTGTCAATCAGTTCAACAAGCGCGGCGCGCTCACCCCTAAGCCGATCCAGCGGAATAAGGGCTGCCGGATAACGGCTTTGCCGCTCAAGAATAGCGGAGAAAGCCGATTCCGTTGCCGGATGCTTGGGATCGAAGGCCATCTCCGTCTCGTGTAGCGGCATCCCGTTTACATACACTATGCCGTCCGTCAGCGTGCGCCCGGCCCTTGGAAAAGAAGGAGCGATGACAATAAAATCAGGCTGCAGCGTCTCAAAAACGGCGTCCAGTTCACTGCCGATATTTCCGCGCAGCGTGGAATCAAATTTTTTGTAGATGACAGGAGAGGAAGCTTCTCCGCCGCGCCCCAGAAACAGACATACATCTTTGACTTTCTGATAAGCCTCCAGCGGAGGAAGAGAGCGGCTGTCGGTATCAAACACAACGGCCTCCTGTTTCCCGCCGCCCGTCTTCAGCTCCAGCAGAACGGAAGTAGCCAGGCCCTGACGGGCCATTTGCACCCCCGTGTCGTTCGCCCCGGTCAAATCATCCGCGATGACGGCGATGTTCATTTTCTAACCCCCTCCATACAACAGCAATCAAGTACGTCAGGGCAGAACACTGCTCCGGAAGCAGCCCGCCCTTTCAGTGCGTGTTCAAAAAGTCGGCTTTTCAGCACCGAGAAGGTTGGATGAAGCTAGGGCCTGAGGAGCGGAGCGTACGTTTTGGGTACGTGAGCACCGGAAGGCCCGGCTGAATTCAAGATTCGATGCCGAGTTACATCTGATTCGCTTCGTGATCAAAAGACGACTTTTTGAACAACCTCTATCAGTCTTCTTTTAATTTGCGCCACAGGGTCGAGCGGTTGATGCCAAGCCGCTTGGCGGCCAGCGACTGGTTCATGCCTTCCTGCTCCAGCACGGTCCGGATGATGTCCCGCTCAATGTCCTCCAGCGGCTGGCGCAGGTTCAGTCCTTCTCTACCGGGCGCCGGGGCCAATCCGCTGCGGGCTTTCCGGCTTCCTTCTTCGAGCATCGCCAGCGCTTCCCGTTCAATGAACGGCCCCTCCGCCGCAGATACAAAGAGCTCCATCACCGTGCGCAGTTCGGTAAAATTACCTTGCCACGGATGCGCGAGAAGCGCTTCCATCACTTCTCCCCGGATACCCGCAATTTGCTTGCCCTGCCGTTCGTTCGTCCAGATCAGGCAGGCGCGGATGCTGCGTTCCAGCCATGGCGTATCCCGTAGGGCCGGAAGCGGAGTTCTCCGGTTCTGGCAAATGCGCAGCAGCTTGCCGGCCAGTCGTTCCTCCACGGCGAGCACTTCCGGATCCTTGTCAAACAGAAAGACCGTCTTCATCTTACGCTTGGTAATGAACTCGGCCAGCTCTCTCTGTTGCTTGGCGGACAGCATTTCCGCCCCTTCTATGGCGGTGACGCGCCCGCCGCCATACAGCATTAGCTCCATCATGGCCTTCAGTACCTCTTCCGACGATCTGCGGATATGGAGGTACAAGATGCCGTCCCTGGATTCGGAGAGGGCGGCGTTGATGATGTACCGCTTGCGTCCGCTGCCCTTTTCGCCGTATACGGCTGCGGGATAAGCCTGAAAGTCCGTCTCCTGACCGCCTTCTTCCTGATGGCAGAAAAAAGGGGCTTCCGCCAGAAGGTAACTGGCCACAAGGCCGCTGTGCTCCGGTTCTTCCTCCGATGCGAGCAGCATATACAGCCGGCGTTCATCCGCGGCAGGCAGTGCTTGCGCCCGCAGGTACAAACCCTGCTCGGGCTCATAAACGGCTGTCGCCCGGTCAAAGTCCGCCCCCCGGCCGACGTCCCTGAGCATTTCGCGCAGACCCGGATACATGGCGTACAGCGTATCCGCCGTTTCGGGAAGCTTCAGCAGATGCTTGAACGAAGGGTTGGCAAACTCCAGCTTGCCGCCTTGGTCCGTTGCCGCATATCCGCCCTGCAGCTTGCCCAGCATCGCCTCGTACATTTCATTTTTTATCTTCAGTTTCTCGGAGGATTTATAGAGCTGCCCGGCCCGCGAGAACGCTTCCATTAAAGACTCTTTGCCGGAGGTGATTAGCACGCCCTGCAGCCCGCTCTCTGCCGCCATTTTGACCGTGATGCTGTCGCCAATGACCACCTGGATGCCCCTCGATTTGGCGTCCGCCAGGGCTGCGCCGACTTCCTGCTCCTGATGGATAACGGTGTAAGTAATATCGACTTCCATCAAGCTGGACACGGACATAAAGCCTTCGATGATGTTGGGAAATCCGATCATTTCACATTTGGCGTTATATTCTTTTACCAGCGTCAGGATCCGCAAGATGTCGAATCCGGAGACGGGAATTTCCACGACCGGCAGGTAGGAATGCTTTTGCAGCAGCTTTGCCGTTCCGCCTCTGCTGATTATGACATCGTAGCCTTCCGTGTGAATGCGGCCGATCAGTGGCAGCACCCTCGACAGATCTCCATGCTCCACTACAATTTCAAACTCCTGCAGCTCATGCTGCAAACTCAGCGTTAATTCGGATAATCCCGGGTAAGGAGCAATGACGATTGTTTTAATTTTCATGCAACGACTCATCCTTGTTTTTTTATGCCATTATAACCCAGCTGTTGCTCTTAAAGCAGTAATAAACAGCGCCTCAGAACCTCTTAATGAAACAGCTTGCCGTATACCGCCCCGATGTCACCCAGCGTCATCGCCTTCGGATTGTTGCCCATCAGCCGGGTAACTTGCGAGGCCGCGAGCGAAAGCTCGGGAATATCCCCGCGCGCAGCTCCGAAGAGCGCCAAATCCTGAGGAATGCTCATCTCCCGGATCCACGACCGGATCTGCTCGATCACCTGCTCGGCATCGCGCTGTTTTCCCGCTCCCGTCTGAAGTTCCATCGCTCCGGCAACGAGAGCCAGCCGCTCCACAATCGCATCGAAATTAAATTCCATCACGTGCGGCAAAAGCATGGAATTGGCAACGCCGTGCGGTACATGGAATTTCCCGCCGATCGGATAAGCCATGGCATGCACGGCCGCCGTTCCGGCACAGGTCAGCGCCATTCCGCCGTACATGGAACCGATCAGCATATCCTCCCGCGCTTTTCTGTCTTCGCCGCGGTGATAGGCCTGCAGCATACTTGCGGAAATGTTGCGGATGGATTCAAGAGCGAACATGTCGCTGAAACGGTTGGCCTTGTTGGAAATAAACGACTCCAGCGCGTGGGTAAAGGCATCCATTCCCGTCGAAGCCGTAATGTCGCGCGGCAAACCAAGCGTCAGCAACGGGTCCAAAATGACAAGCGCAGGCAGTAAGTAAGGGCTTACTACGCCGATCTTCAGCTCTTCCTCCGGCAAAGTCACAATGGCGTTCGGCGTCACTTCCGAGCCCGTGCCCGAGGTGGTGGGGATCAGTACCGTCGGAATGCCCGGATTCGGAATCAGATCCGTCCCCAGCATTTCCCGGACAGAGAGGTCATTGGTTTTCATGACCGACAGCAGCTTTACAACATCCAGCACACTGCCTCCGCCGATCCCGATAATCGCATCGCAGGGAATTTCGGCTATTGCGCTATAAAGCTCTTCCAGTTGGGCGATGGTCGGTTCAGGCTGAACATCTGTATTCCAGTGCACGGCGATACCGCCGCTCTTCAAAAGATTTGTAACTTCGTCCAGCGTGCCGCTGCTT
This sequence comes from Fontibacillus forbon, assembly GCF_046559655.1. Classification (NCBI taxonomy): domain Bacteria; kingdom Bacillati; phylum Bacillota; class Bacilli; order Caryophanales; family Paenibacillaceae; genus Fontibacillus; species Fontibacillus forbon. The sequence goes on from NZ_JBKGFV010000003.1 coordinate 163,255, forward strand.
TGAAGAAAGGGCTGGGATACAAGCAGCACCGATTTTAAAGACCCTAGCCTTTGCAGATGCTCCACAATCCGCTCTAAGGAGCCGCAGCCTGCGATAACGCTGCGAGCTGTTTGAAAGAAATACTGTTTCATCTTATCTTCTCCTCTGGACGTCTTAAGTACATCAACTATCGCATTAAGTATAGCATAACGTTGCTATATTACAACAGTTTATCGATCCCTATTGGATATAATTAAAATAGTGTTGTAAAATGCAACGATTATTATCTGAAAAAGGTAACGCCTTGGGCAAAAGAAAATGTCGCGCTATCGTTGACAGACGAATTGATTAACAGTTTAACGGAACATTTGGGGGCGATTGAAGGCAAAAAAAACGGCCTCAGTCCCATTGAATTCAGGGCTAAGACCGCACCATTAACCATCACCATATTTATCCACCATTTTAAGTAAATAATTTCGAAATTCCTCAACGTAGGATGGGGGCTCCACAATTTTCAGATTCGTACCGAAGCTGGCCAAAAATTGAAATCCAAAACTGTTTTGAGGGATATGGATGGTTGCCAAGAAATATTCGGAATTATAGTTTTCAATACTCTTACGACCGTACCTTTCAATGAATTGATCTTTAATGCTGGGCGAAATCAACGCCTTAATAGCGACCAGTTGCGGTTGATACTTGGCTTCTTCTTGTTCTAATGCATCATCTCTGGGATTAAACGTTTTTTCATCCATATAGAGATGATCGATCCTGGATAATTTAAATGTTCTATAACTCTGACGATGCAAACAGAATCCCTTCAAATACCAACTCGTTTCGCTAAAATGAAGCCGGTAAGGCTCGACAAGTCTATTTGTCGTGGCGCCGTCTTTATCAATATAGTCAAATGAGACCAACCTTCGCTTTAATATCGATTCTTGGCATATTCTCAAGGTCTTAATGATCTCGGACCGGCCTGCCCAATCATAAAATGACAGCTGGATCGAACCCTTCATGGACAATGGGCTAACCATGGCCTCCATTTTTTTGATCGTGACTTCAACTTCTTCGCTAATCAAAATTTGTTCCAATCCGCCGAGCGCGGTCAATATATTTTCTAAGTCGGAGCTATTTAAAAGACGTTTATCCACCTTGTATTCATCCAAAATACCGTATCCGCCGTTAACTCCATGAACGGAATAGACGGGAATGTTGGATAGGCTCAGGGTTTCCATATCGCGAAGAATCGTTCTTTTGGAAACGCTGAATAATTGGGCAAATTCTTTGGTTGAAACGACGTCTTTTTTCAGCAATATCATGACTATAGATATTAATCTCTCTACCTTCTCCATAGTTGTCCCTCTTTTTACACTTATTTATAAAAGGTGACATACAGATGTCACCACTTATAAATTATACTTCATTTATCAAAAGAAGGAGGCATGACTTTATGGCAGCTATTGCTTATTTAAACTTTGATGGTATCGCGGAACAAGCGATCCAATTTTATTCCGAGGCCCTGAATGCGAACGAGGTGAAAAAAGTGAAATTCAGGGACTTTCCGCAGGATCCGAACTATCCATTGCCGGAAAATGAATTAAATATGATCATGGAGTCTTCCATAGAATTTGCAGGCGGGAGAATCATGATGTCGGATATTTTGCCGTCCATGAAGGCGGTAACCGGCGAGTTGGCGAAAGGAAACCATATACTTATTAGTCTGGTCATTGATGATAAACAAGCATTGGAAGAATACTTTAATCATTTGTCCGTTGGGGGCTATGTTATAATGCCGTTATCAAATACACCTTGGTCATCGTGTTTTGGAATGCTGGTCGATAAGTTCGGGGTTTCCTGGAAATTTAATAGTGACGCAGATAAGTTTCTTGATAAAGTCATCTCCGGCAAACAGTAACTCCTTCAAAAAAATGGTCTTGAATATAAAGGCCATTTTTTTATATTTCTTTTAGAAAGGATAATATGGTTGATCTATGGAAATTGAAAATTTAATTCCCGTAAAATCGAGAGAAGATTTAAGGATTTGGCTACGGAACAACTGTAAGACCGAAAAGTTTTGCTGGGTTTTGGTTAGTATGACGCCCACCCCGGACGTGTTGTTATATTTGGACGCGGTGGAGGAAGCTTTATGCTTTGGATGGATCGATGGAGTCAAGAAGAAAATTTCCGAAAGGGAGCTGGCGCAGAGGCTATCTCCAAGAAGCAAAAAAAGTTCATGGACCGAATTAAATAAAGAACGTGTCCGCCGCCTCGAAAAGCTGGGGTTCATGAGAGAGGAAGGCAGAGCGGTTCTTCCCGATATGGATTACGATTCTTTTAGAATAGATGGAGTTATAGAACAAAGGTTAAAAGAGGATAAGCAAGTATACGAGAATTTCATGGCCTTTCCGGATCTTTATAAAAGAGTTCGGGTCGACACGATCCAAAGCAATAAGAATCAGCCGGAATTATTTAAGAGCAGATTAGACAAATTCATCACAAATACGAGAGCAAACCAAATGTACGGTCAATGGAACGATAATGGCCGTCTACTGGACTATTAATATTCCCTACCGAAATTCAGGTGAATAGCAGGTGGATTCAGGACAGACGATCACTATAATGGAAACAAGATACAAATTAATATAGAGCCAATCTACAGGTCGTCAGGACCGGTTAAGTAATCAGGAGCTGCGCTTCATGCCGGATCTGGAGGATTTGCCGCCCTTGAACGCATGGGCGTTGCTCGAAGGAGTTGAAGCAGATGGACCAAGAGGTAATCGCCTTGGTGTGCGGCACCTGTAAAGGTTTATCGGAGCGCGTGAAGACGGAGAGTGAGTTTTTTGATCTCGTTGGCTTCGAAAATGAGATTATGGAATGGTCGGATTACGAAAATGAAGTTCCTCCGCTAGATGAACCCCATTGGATGCGGTCAGATCGCCCTCCCGTGCAGGGTCAGGTTAGAACGGTGAAAATCCATCATCCTTTCCATATGAGGGTAGGAGAACCCTTTTGGATGTTGTACACTCCGGTATCCTCCAGCCTTAATGGCTGGGACTCTCATCCCGAAGAGATTGAGCAGTCTTCTTTTGTTCAGTGCTCCATCGAACGCGTGCTTGAGCGAAATGATTTTAAAGCGTGGTTACGGGTTAAGGTCTTGGAGGTATGGATGATTAAGGATTACGATAGGCGTTTCCCGGCCAGAGACGGGAGTAACGGGTACTTGGAGGATTTTGAGGTGTTCGGGGAGCCTTATATATTCCATTACCGGGATTGGTTATATATAAGTGCCGGCGCACAGGGAGACCTCGGCGTATGGGGACTCGTAAAACGAATGGATAGTCAGTACCATATGCTAGTCTATGGGGACTGGGACTTTCATAGAAATAATGCTTTTGGAGGCAACGTCCTGCTGCCTAAGCACCAGATTGAGGGATGGATCGAGCAGGCGAAGCAAAAGGATCGCTACGAGACCGTAGAGTAGCAGAATTATGTCTGAAAACCCGTATTGTGAGAGGAGTAATTTCTCAGTCAACGATTGTATGATGTCGGCGGACGGGCGGGGAATTTTTTATTGGCATCCGCCCAAACGCCCTATCCGCGAATGCATATGATGATTATGCCTACTCATTGAAAAGGAGTGATCACATATGGGATTTTTTCCATCGCCGGGACCCGGCGGAGGATTTCCGGGCGGACCTGGAGGACCGGGATTTCCGGGAGGAGCACCGGGAGGATTTCCGGGGGGAGCACCGGGGGGCGTTCAACCGCCGACGTCTCCTCCACCGCAATTCGTACCGCAAATGCAGGCCACCACATTTGCCGTCGACCCCGGCGGGATCAGACGCTGCCTGTTCCGCAACACATACATTTGGCTGAACAACGGCGAGCAATTCTGGTTCTTCCCGGTATTCGTCGGACGTAATTCTATTGCAGGGTTCAGATGGTTCGGTTTCTTCTGGGGGTACTTCGGCATTGATTTGAAACGGATTAGCTCGTTCACTTGCTTCTAAGGGAGACTACAAGAGAGAACAGCCTGCGGGCTGTTCTCTTTGTTGCGCGGCTTTTTTATTTTCGGCTGAGTAGGGCAGGGGGAATTGTGTCAAAAGTAATGGAAACTATTAGTTGGTCAGGCTAAGATGAAAGCTAAAAACTAATGTGAAGGGTAGCTCCTATGCAGATCAAATCGAGAAAGAAGCTTTTTGTGTATGGTGGTTTGATTCTTCTGCTCCTATTGATAGTTTCCGCGATAGAAATCGTGACGTATCTTCAGTATGAACGATATAAAACGGAACCTGTAACCGTAGACTCTATTCTGCGATCGGTCTTTTGGGATGCCGGAGAGTACCGCGTTTCTGAGGTCAGGGATGATGAATCTTTTCAAATCGGTTTCCGCAAAGAATGGATTCCGGCAGACACCGAGCATCCTATCGAAATCGGGAAGCCGATAAAAACCGTGGGGGATACGACCCTACTCCTTGATGTGGCTTATCGCACGCAATTCCCTGATGGAGAAGAGGTGACGCTCATGGTCCAATTGGAGAACGACACTAAAAAATTGCGCGGACAGTTTCTTTTGGACGGTTATATCGGTCAAACTGAGGTTTTGCAGCCCCAGCTTGAGTTGTCGTTTTACCATCAAAATGAACCTATAGAAGCAGCCTCGTACGGATACGGTACCGGGGGGAATATTACGGTGTCTTTACCGCTTGATATGCTGGAGAAGTATCAGTACCAAATTGATGTCGTTGTCAAGGGACTGGTACTGTACGAATACGAGTGTGAATGATTTTAAATCTTGGAATGATGACAACTTTAAAAACATGAGAATGTACAATGGAGCATGCTACGGCAGCTCCTTTTGTTGTTTTTAAAGCTTACGCCCCTGAGATAAACATGTGAAATTTACAAGAATCCTTCTTGCATTGGCACATATCTTTTAACAGACGACCTTTGTATACTTGCTGTAATAAAAACTCTAGGAGCATAAGCTGCATGAAAAACAGCAGAAAGGAAGTCTTATGGAATTTACTATAACTCGGCAGTTGTTGAAAAATGAAAGCGCTACAAACCACAGTCCATCCGTGTCGGATGCCTTGTTTTACCGGGAAGAGGAAGCCTTCAGCGGTGTGAACAAGATTGCTGAAAAGGTAATGCATGATGTGGAGCTGGTTTTTGGTTATGCCCCGCAAGCGGCAACGGACAGAAATCGGCTTGGAAAAAATGTCGTTCTGTACGGAACCGCAGGTCACAGTCCCATGCTGCTCGAGCTTGAAGAGAATAAATTGATCGATTTGTCGGAAATCGAGGGGAAAAGAGAGGTTTTTTTATTCCAGGTCGTTGATCGTCCCTTTGAAGGCGTTGAAAAAGCATTGGTCATCGCAGGAAGCGATAAACGCGGTACGATCTATGGACTTTTTCATCTGTCGGAGCGGCTTGGCGTTTCTCCGTTGGTGGATTGGGCGAATGTAAAACCGGAGCGCAAAGAATCCTTCGCCTTGAGCGGGGATTTGAAATATATCTCGAAAGAACCGTCCGTTCGTTTTCGCGGCTTTTTTATCAATGATGAATGGCCGGCCTTTGGGAATTGGACCACGAAAAATTTCGGCGGCTTTAATGCGGAAATGTATGATCACGTGTTTGAACTGCTGCTGAGGCTGAAGGGGAACTACCTCTGGCCTGCCATGTGGTCAGCCCGTTTTTATGATGACGGACCGGGCTTAGCCAATGCGGAATTGGCGAATGAATATGGAGTCGTCATGGGGGCCTCCCACCATGAGCCTTGTTTGCGTTATGGAGAGGAATATAAATATCTCCGCGGAAAGGATTCGATTTATGGGGACGCCTGGAATTTTGTTGCGAACAGGGAAGGGATCACGAAATTCTGGGAAGACGGCCTGAAACGCAGCGGCAAATTCGAGAGCGTAGTTACGGTCGGTATGCGCGGTGAAGCGGATACGGCCATCATGGGGAAAGAAGCTACCCTTGCCGATAACATCCGGTTGCTGCGGGAGGTACTGCAGACGCAAACCCGGTTGATCAGGGAAAATATTCATTCAAACCTTTCCGAAGTACCCAAAATGCTGGCTTTATATAAAGAAGTGGAGCCTTTTTTCTATGGAAATAAGAATACGCCTGGATTAATCGGCTCCGAGGAGCTTGAGGACGTTATTTTAATGCTCTGTGACGATAACCACGGGAATCTCCGGACCCTGCCAACCAAAGAGATGCGCAACCATAAAGGCGGTTATGGCATGTATTATCATTTTGATTATCACGGCGGGCCGATCTCTTATGAATGGATTAACAGCTCCTACCTCCCGAAAATCTGGGAGCAGATGACGATGGCTTACGACTTTGGAATCCGCGACCTTTGGATCGTTAATGTGGGTGACATCGCCACGCAAGAATTTCCGTTATCTTATTTTCTTGATCTGGCTTATGATTTTGAACAATGGGGAACCGGGGCGATCAATAAGACGGATTTATATACGAAGCAATGGATTCAAAAGCAGTTTGCCGGCACGTTCCTGGAGAAGGATATGAACAAGATTTTTGAGCTCATGACGGGATATACTAAGATTGCTCATAAGCGCAGGCCTGAACATATGAATTCAAAGGTATATCATCCGGTGAATTACAAGGAAACCGATGATTTATTAAACCAAATCGATCACCTTTTGGATCTGGCTAATGAGCTATATCATACGGTGGATGAAGCGCACTTGCCGGGCTATTTTGCACTCGTCTATTATCCGGCTGTCGGAAATCTCAATTTACAAAAAATGTGGCTGCTCACGGGTAAGAACCATTACAAAGCAAAGCTCGGGGAAATGGAAGCCAATAAGCTTACTGAACAGATTCGAGAATGCCTGACAAAAGATAGGGAGCTTGTGGACCAGTTTCATACTATGGATCAGGGCAGATGGTACGGTATGGGGCTATCCGAGCACATCGGCTTCACGCAATGGAATGAAGACGAGGCTCGAAATCCGATTCTCATGAATGTCATACCTGCGAATAAACCCAGATTACTCGTAACCGTTGATGGAACGACTCAGTATAGTGAAGGAAGCTCATGGCATAAAAATAAATTAGTTATGAATGATTTTTTGCAGCCGGAGGTGGAGGAAGCTTCATTTACGATTTCGAGTATTAGCGATCTTACCGCCGAGTACAGGATCACTTGTAATCATTCATGGCTAACCTGTTCCAAAACGAACGGCAGCTTGGACGGGAAAGAACAAACAACGGACGTCGTTCATGTAAAGATTGACCGCAGCGCGTTGAATGGCGAGACGGAAGGTCATATTGTCATAGAAATGCCGGTAGGTACCTGTACCGTTATCGTGAACGTATCCCGGTGTGATTTTAGTGAACTGCCGGACATGACCTTTATCGAGACGAACGGATATATTTCCATCGAAGCCGAACATTATGCTCTGAACAAGGAAGCCATAAATCAGAACGTTGATGTCAGCAGATTCGAAGTGATTAATGGATACGGCAAGACATTATCTGCTATGAAGGCTTATCCAACGACAGAATACTTTACTGCAGGCAAAGATGCGCCTTATCTGGAATATAAGTTTGCATTACAGGAAGGCGGATTGTATGAGGTAGAACTCTATATGCAGCCATCAAATCCGGTAACGAATGAAGGTACATTGTTCTGCGGGATCCAAGTAAATGAGGAAGAGATTAAAGTGGTTAATACACTTCCTGAGGGGTATCGGGTGGATGACTTTAATTGGGCAAAAGGAGTGCTTGATCACATTCGGAGATGCAGTATGGGAATCCATTGCCGGAAAGGGCTGAATACATTAAGGATTTTTGCCGTAAGTCCGGGGTTTGTATTGGAGAAACTGGTCATTTATCCGGAAGGAAAGAAACCTGCGGAAAGCTATCTGGGACCTGCGGAAACCTACTATATAGGTAAAAAGAGAAAAATCGAATTCGAATCTTGAAGGTGTTAATCAAAATCATGCAAAGAGCGGCGATTCTCCGATTATTGGAGAATCGCCGCTCTGCATTCGGTTCTTTTACTGTATCCCTTTCATATACCCCTGAATTTTAGAGGAGAACGAGAAGAGCAAGATGCTGAGGAGGATGGCCGCTCCTCCAATGGTGCCAAAGTATGCCATCTCGGTGGCAGGCGAGTAGAATTTAACAATTTGCGCATTAATCGCTTGGGCAGCCGCGCTGGCTAAGAACCATAAGCTCATGGCTTGAGCGGAGAAAGCGGCTGGCGCCAATTTGGTCGTCGCCGACAGTCCTACAGGAGACAGGCATAATTCCCCCAGCACCACGATGAAATAGCTGAGAACCAGCCACAGAGGATTAACCAACGAATCCTCGCCGCCAAAGTAAGCCGGCAAGAGGATCACCAGGAAGGATAATCCGGCAAACAATATGCCAAAGGCAAATTTCTTCGGAATCGTTGGCTGCCGCTTGCCAAGCTTCATCCATAACCAAGCGAATACGGGAGCTAAAGTGATAATAAATAAAGGATTTAGAGATTGAAACCAAGCCGGCGAAATATGAATTCCGGCAAAATCCAATTGCGTCCGTTTATCCGCATAATTGGCAAGGATGGTTGACCCTTGTTCCTGAATAGCCCAGAACATGATCGCTGCAACAAACAGCGGAATATAAGCGATGAGTCTAGAACGTTCAACGCTTGTGGTTCGCGGACTGCGGTACATGACAATGAAATAAAGGCATGGAATCAGAATTCCTAGAATGCCTACGATTACGACAAAGGAATCAAATGTTAACAGACCCAACGGAACGGTAATCGCAATGATCGCTGCGAGAAGTAAGACGCCAATTCCGACGACTAGAAATACTTTTTTTCGTTCCGCCGGCGATAACGGACTTGGTACGAAGGTGCCCGCAAGGCCGAGGTTTTTTTTCTTGGTATAGATAAACATGATCAATCCCAGAAACATACCGACGGCTGCGATGCCGAAGCCCAGGTGGAAATTGTAATCCAATCCGACCTTTCCTACAATGAGCGGAGCGATGAATCCCCCCAGGTTGATGCCCATGTAGAATATACTGAATCCTGCATCCCGGCGCTGGTCATGTTCGCTGTAAAGTTCTCCTACCACACTGGATACATTGGGCTTCAGTAAGCCCGTACCCAGCACGATCAGAACCATGGAAACAAAAAATAAGGCCATGCTTCCCGGAATGGCCAAGGCGATATGCCCCAGCATGATTAATATTCCGCCATAAAATACGGCTTTGGACGCTCCGAATATCCGATCCGCTAACCAACCGCCAATAATCCCGGACATATAAACGAGTGAACCATAGATGGACATTATGGCGAGAGCGGTGCTCTCCTCCATGCCGAGTCCGCCCTGGCTCAATTCGTAATACATATAATAAACCAGAATCGCTTTCATTCCATAGTAAGAAAAGCGCTCCCAAAACTCTGTGAAGAACAGAGTAAACAACCCTTTAGGATGTCCAAAAAATCCCCGTTGCGGAACACTCTCCACTATTTTTTGCTTGTTTAAATCAGCCATACTGCGACTTCCTCCCTTGGTGGTAACAAAACCTTCTGCTAAAAGTATCATCTCTTAGTAAGAATACCCATTATGGGTCGTTTTCAACTTTCCAAGCCCATATGGGCTTATAGCGGATGCAAAAAAAAAGTATAACACAATGGTGAAAGGTTGGGTGTGACAGAACTCTAAGATAAATAAATATTAAACATAGACGTTTTTTCTTGCCGGAGATACACTAGGGAAAGCAATAAGAATAGACATAGTAGGAGCTTGTAAAACGTGACTCTGACAGATCGTATTCCATCCTGGAAAAAACTTAGTCTTTTTGCCGTGACTTGGCCCATCTTCATTGATTCCGTACTTCGGATGATGCTGGGTACGGTGGACGTGTTTATGTTAAGCCGCATATCCGACAAGGCGACAGGTGCGGTAGGTTTAGCCAACGAAATTATTTATTTCTGTATTCTGATGTTCGGCTTTGTGGGAATTGGCACCAGCGTTGCGGTCTCCCAGTATATCGGTGCCGGGCGGGAGAAAGAGGCGGGCCGCATCTCGGCGCTGGCCATTACGATGAACCTGATTTTCGGGATTCTTGTCAGTATTGTCCTCGTTCTTTGCAGCGAGCCTCTCCTGCGGCTGTTGAACCTGGATCCCGAACAGATCGGCATCGCAAGCCATTACTTAAAGATCATCGGCGGCTTTATATGGATTGAGGCGCTCTCTTACGCGGTTTCGTCGGTAATCCGTGCAAGCGGACACACGAAAAGCGTCATGTTTGTGACTCTGGGCGTCAATATCATCCACGTGACGGGAAATTATTTGCTCATTTTCGGCAACATGGGCTTTCCGGAATGGGGCGTTACGGGAGCGGCGGTATCCACGGTCGTCAGCCGTTTGCTAGGCATCGTGGTTCTTTTCTTGATTTTATACCGTCGGGCTCCCTCACGGATTCGCGGAAGGGATTTCGTGACCTGGAACGGCTCTTATGCCAAACAGATTATGAGTGTGGGCTTGCCTGCGGCAGGCGAGCATCTCTCCTGGCAATCGCAGTACCTCATGATCATGAGTTTCGTCAATATGATTAGCATCACGGCGCTAAACACCCATGTATACGTCATGAATGTATCGAACTATTTTATGGCGCTTGCCATGGCGGTCGGGGCCGGTACGGAAATCATCGTCGGACAAATGGTCGGTGCGGGGGAAATGAAAGCGGCGTATCAAAGACTCATGAAGAGCGTGAGGATCAGCTTCGTGCTGACGTTAGCCATAGTCGGTACGGCCGTGATATTCCGGCATGAGTTGATCGGCATGTTCACGAAGGACCCCAATATTATTACACTCGGAGCGAGTATTTTCTTGCTTTCCATTGTGCTTGAGCCCGGCCGGACCTTCAATATCGTCATTATCAATTCGCTGCGCGCTGCCGGAGATGCACGCTTTCCCGTCATGATGGGCGTCATCTCGATGTGGGGAGTCTCGGTGCCGCTCGCTTATGTTCTTGGCGTTCATTTCGGAATCGGATTGTTTGGCATATGGATTGCTTTTACGGTAGATGAATGGCTGCGCGGGCTCATCATGCTGCTTCGCTGGAGAAGCCGGGCCTGGGAGAAGAAAGCGCTCGTGAAGCCGGCTGCCGCCCCGGAAAATAGTATGGGGGTTTCCTAAAGGCCCCCCGATCCGTGCTTGGCAGCTAACGTGTGCCTAGAAAATCCCTAAGAAAAAAAGCCACTCCTTAACGGGAATGGCTCTTTTTTTCGTCCGTGAGCTTGTTTTTCATGGGCATAAATAGGGTTATAACAAACGCGACAGCGGCTAGAATCATCATGAAATAATAGGCGTCGCTTGCCCCTAAAATGGATGTAAGGGATTTAAGGAGCTCATCCGAAGTGGAAGGATCGTTCTGCATCACTGTAGCTGCATGGCTCTTTGCCTGCACTGTATAAATCGTAATTACGACAGCAGTACCGATGGCCCCGGCAATTTGGCGAACGGTATTATTCACTGCCGTACCATGCGTACCGAGTTGTCTAGGAAGCGCATTTAGCCCGGCCGTATTGAGCGGCATGGTGATAAAGCTTAATCCGATCCGCAGGCAAATGGTACGAATCATTAGATACATATAGGTTGTTGATTGAGATAAATCGGTTACCGCCCACATGGATGGAATAATAAACAGCAAACCAATGAGGAACAGCGGCTTCGCGCCATAACGGTCGTATAATCTACCGGTGACAGGTGACATAAATGCATTTACAAGCGCACCCGGCAATAAGAGCAGCCCTGCATCAAACGCCGTAAAACCACGGCCATTCTGCAGATAAATAGGCAATAAGATCATATCTGCGTACATCATCATTGTGACTAATACGTTAATGAGAGACGTTAACGTAAAGATTTTATTTTTGAAGACAGACAGGTTTAACAGCGGATCATCGGACCGGACTTGCCGAATACAGAATAGGGCCGTTACAACGATCCCGATTCCTAAGCACAGGATGACCAATACATCGTCCCAGCCTTTGCTTCCGGCAATACTGAAGCCGTATAAAATCAAGCCGAACCCGACGGTGGATAAAAGAACGCTAACAACATCCAGCTTCGATTTAGACGTTTCGGAGACATTAACTAAATACTTGAATGCCAAAGCTATGACAATGACGACAAGCGGGATGAGACCGATAAATAACCAGCGCCAAGAGTGGTATTCGACGATAAACCCCGAGAGAGTCGGCCCGATGGCAGGAGCGAAAATCATGGCCAGTCCAAGCAAGCCCATAGCGCTGCCGCGTTTTTCTACGGGGAAGATGGCGAGCACGACACTCATCATGAGCGGCATTACAATTCCTGCACCGGCAGCCTGGATCATCCGTCCCAATAAGAGCACCATAAAGCTTGGCGCCGCCGCGCAAATGATCGAACCGATTAATAAAAACGACATGGCACTTATAAATAACTGACGCGTCGTAAAGCGTTTCATTAAATAGGCCGTAATCGGAATCAATATCCCGTTGATCAGCATAAATCCCGTTGAAATCCATTGTACGGTCGTTGCCGTAACCTCAAATACATCCATCAGATTACTCAAGGCGACATTCAATAGCGTCTGATTGAGTGTGGATAGGAAACAACCGAGGATTAAGATGGTTAGTAAAATCCCTTTATTGATTTTCTTTAAGTCTTCTTGCATTGCTGCTGTCCTCTCCTCGTTGCTTTTTCGACATGGTGTCAATAAAATATATCTTAACAGTATTTAAGAACGATTCCTATTTACAATTCCGCCGAAAATGTCGACTAATCGACAGAATGGACGGATCGGTTGATGAAGTGACGAATAAACGATAATCGAGGGATGAAATGTCTGAACATAAAAGAATTGATCCGCGAGCCCTTCGCTCCAAAAAAATGCTGAAAAATGCCGTTTTTTCATTACTTTCCGAAAATGTGGAGATTTCTCAATTAACCGTTCAAAAAATAGCCAACCGTGCAGAATTGAATCGTGCAACGTTTTACTTGCATTATGAGGATATTAACGATTTATTGCGGCAGATCGCGCATGAAATTTTTGACGACCTGTCCGTGAAAGTTGAACCGCTACTGGAAGCGAAGAGCAGCAACGAACAGGAGCAGCTGGTTACATTTTTAAATTATTTTTATGAATACCGGAAAATTTTTGCTGTATTGGTGGAGCATACGGGTTTCAAAAAGCAGTTATCCAACCTATTGAAAAATACTATAGAAAAACGAAGGGACGCGAGAAACATAAATTCCGCAAGGAGGGTTGCCTCAGCCGATATCGTGGCGTCGTCACTTCTGGGGATTATCATGTGGTGGATTAAGGATGGTATCGAATACAGCGCGGAGTACATCGCGGATCAAATTACCTTGCTGTATAAAAGAAGGTATTTGTAGAAGGACACCTGTCGGTTGCCCTTTAATGATTTTAATATCACAAGAAATATCAAAAGAAGAAATACCGTCCAACGTATAATTTTATTCAGGAGTGAAGCAAATGAATGAATATATACAACTTATGATTGATTGGATTGAAAAAAACTTGAAAAAGCAATTTTCGCTGGATGAATTGGCGAGTTACATGGGTTATTCCCCCTATTATTGCTCTTTTAAGTTTCATCAGGCCACAGGCATAAGTATCAGGCGCTATATCTTGCTTCGAAGATTGCATTTGTCCACGGAAGACTTGAAACGCAACCGGAAGGTAATCGACATTGCTTTTGAGTACGGTTATTCCTCGCAAGAAGCTTACGCAAGGGCCTTTAAGGCCGTATTTGGCATAAGCCCGCGAGTATTTCAGAAGAATGAAACGGCAGTTCAATCCTTTATTAAACTTACGATTAATCAAGGCGAGGACGTGAATAAAGTGGCATTATCGAGAGAAATTGAGGTTAAACAGCTACAAAAAGAGAAAAGGGAGTTGTTCGATAAAGATGTGTTGAACATCTTAAACGGGCAAATGATGTATGAAGAGTTCAAAACGAAAAAACTGATGGGCGACTCGGATTATGTCCCCTTTAATGAAGCGATGTGCGTAAATGAGACGACGAGGCAAATATTTGATGAAGAATTCATTGAAGTCAGGGCATCCGGCCATCATGATTCCGTTGAAATTTATACGAACAAGGTAATTCATCCATTAGAAAGTCTATTTAAGAATGATTATGCCTACATTGTTTTATGGTTTGGCGAAGACCTGTTTTGTCAGATGAATCTTCTAACCATCCTTGCCTATTTAGAACAAGCGCAATATAAAGGCAAAGTATTTTTAAATCATTTCCGGGAAGATGAATTTAAAGTGAATCAAATGGAATTGACATTGGGCAGCTACCGTGCCGTGTACGAAGAAGTGTTAATCAACCATAAAAAGCCGTCAAATGAATTGCTTCCCGTCATGTATCAGGCCATCGACCTGTATTTGGACATGCTGAACGAGAATAATGCGGTCGTAAAATACATTTCCAGAAACAAGTCCCTACCCACCCCTGAATTAGTGAAGCGGTTATTCGAAATTTTCCCGACATTGGGCTATGGCGATTCACAGTATATAGAACTTATTAATAAACAAAAAAGAAATTAGAGCAAGAAAACCGGATTCAATTATTTTGGTTTTGTGCTCCCCACTCGCATAGCCCTTCCAAAACGGGTAATAGTGTTTTCGCATTATCCGTGAAGTGTACTCGACTTCTGGCGGGATTTGAGGGTATTCTTTCCGGTTAACCATTCCGTCTGCTTCCAATTCTTTCAGTTGTGAACTCAAGGTTTTATAAGTAATGGGTTCCTATCTGTCTTTTCAGATCGTTAAAACGAACCGGCATATTAACAATTCTTTGTTTGATTGCTGCCCTGCTGGGTTCAATGATCATAGCTTGGGGAGACATCGGGGTCAAGAGAGGCTTTAATAGGAGATGGATTGTCTTTATTAGGAACTATTCTGGTGTCTGCTTATATGTTAGCGGGTCAGAAAGTAAGTCGCAAAGTCGACGCAAACTTATACAGCGTGATTGTCTTTTTTATTGGCGGGAGCGTCATGTTAACTTACAGTTTGTTAAATGATATCCCTTTAATAGAATATGACTCCTCGGACTGGACCTATTTCTTTTTGCTTGCGGTAATCCCGACTATTTTCGGACAATATATTTTTAATCTGTTGTTAAAATCAATTGGCGCAACTACTGTTTCCGTAGGTATTATCGGAGAGCCTGTTTTGGCAATCATTCTCGCCTATCTATGCTTGGGAGAAAAGATCTCGCTATTTCAATTTATAGGCGGATTGGTGACCTTACTGGGCATGGGGATGTATTTTTGGTTACAATCCTTAGAGAATTCAAATGAGGCGCATGCTTGAATGCCAACGTTGGTGATTTTTTGAAACTGGCTATGGGCAACAAGTAATCGGGGTAGCTCCGCGCCGTATAGCAGGTTTTCATTTTTCGAGGAAAGAAGGTGCCCCGATGGCAAAATGGGATAACATGCTGTCCATGCTTTGGATGCTGCGATCCGGAAGGAAGCTTACCGCCGCGCAGATCGCGGACAGTTTGGAGATCAGCGTCCGCACCGTGTACCGGTATATCGACGCGTTATGCGCAAGCGGCGTGCCGGTCGTCGCGGAATCGGGCCATGAGGGCGGTATTCGCATTATCGAAAACTTTCAGGAGACGCCTTTGTTCTTCAACTCCGTAGAGCTGAAGGCGCTTGTGGACGCGTTTAAATTTGCGCAAGGCGCCGGCTACCCGTATACAGAGGAACTGGAGAGCGCGTTGAAGAAGGTGGAGAACGGGCTGCATGAAGAGCAGCGTCACGATCTGTCCCGTCAGACGAACGGCCTGGATGTGATTTCTCCGTCGCGCCCGCCTTCCGTCGTTCCGTTGCTCAGGGAACTGGAGCAGGCGGAGAAGGACGGAAGAACGGTCCGCATCGCCTATCGCAAAGAGAATGCGGAGCAGG
The DNA here is from genome assembly GCF_046559655.1 of Fontibacillus forbon. NCBI lineage: Bacteria > Bacillati > Bacillota > Bacilli > Caryophanales > Paenibacillaceae > Fontibacillus > Fontibacillus forbon. The sequence goes on from NZ_JBKGFV010000003.1 coordinate 179,208, forward strand.
CCGACGAACGGGATATCGATCCGTACGGGTTGGCTTACGACCGCAACGAATGGTATGCCGTCGCGTTCTGCCATCGGTCGCAGGGAGTGCGGACGTTCCGCGTGGACCGTATCGCGCGCTTGGAGGCGACCGAAGCGCGGTTCGAAAAGCCGGACCATTTCTCCGCGTCCGCTTATTTTCGCGGTCGGTCCGAACGGGAACGGGAGGCGGAAGGACCGCTTACAGTCATCCGCATCGAGGGAGAACCCGAGACGCTGAACGCGGTTTGCGGCCACTGGCATCTGCGCCACTATTTGACCGAACGGACCGATCGGGAGGCTCGGTTTCTGCTCGACGTTCCGACGGCAAACAAGTACCTTCCTACTTATCTGCTGACGTTCGGCACGGCCATTCGCATTCGGGAACCGTTGGAGTTGAAGATTCGGATCCGGGAATTGGCATATGGAATCGCAAAACATTACGAAGACGATCCCGATTGAACTTCGCTGACAACGGTTGTCAGCGAACCCGGTATACGATAGAGACAAGGCTGCGGTAATGGCGGTCAAATGATAACGATAAAGGAAAGGTGAATTCATCATGCTACAACACTCGCATCCATTGTACGAATATCATGTTTGGGCAAACGACCGGCTTTTCGCCCACCTGAAGCAGCTTCCGAAGGATGCATTTCATGCGGAAGTGACGAGCGTATTCCCGTCCGTATCGCAAACGTTCGGACATATGTACTTGTTCGAACAGCTCTATATGTACGTGCTCGCGGAAGTTTCGAATGAGGATATTTTTCCGAAGATTCCGGGCTGGACCGAGGAAGCGCAGGGGAAAAATTTGGACGAGATGCGGCAGTTGTTCGCCGGCGTATCCGAACAGTTCCGCGTTTTGCTGCGGCGTACGCCCGATCCGGACAAGGCGATGACGATCGAGCATCCGAAGTATGGCCGTTTCGATACACATTTCTCCGACATCCTTCGGCATGTGGTCAACCACGGGACGTATCACCGGGGCAATGTGACCGCGATGCTGAGGCAGCAAGGGTATGCCGGGGTCCCGACCGATTATATGTTTTATTTGATGGAACGGCGGGAAGGTCAGCGGTAAACGAGGCGGACGAAGGATTCAGCAAGTGAGGGCACCCAACGGGGGTGCCTTTTGATTTGCGCAATAGCCGGTACGATTTAGCGAAAATTCTTGTGGGGCAGGGGGTAAACATCAGGTTTGGTATAGCTGATAGTTATAACCAGCTATAACTCTTTGGTAGAACGTTATAGTCAATCGGATATGCTATATTAATTTTAAAATTATCTTACGAGGAGATTGACCTATGAGCATTCAAACCGAACCTAAAAACCGGACCGTTACTCCATTTCGATATGATATCGTTGGCAGCTTCCTGCGCCCCCGCGAGTTGAAGGATGCCAGATTAAAATTCCAGAACGGCGAAATTACCGCGGATCAACTGAAGGAAGTGGAGAACGCCGAAATCGTTAAGCTCGTACAGAAACAAAAAGAGGTTGGTCTTCAAGCCGTAACCGACGGCGAATTCCGCCGTTCCTGGTGGCATCTGGACTTCTTCTGGGGATTTGACGGTGTAGAACGGACCATCATTGATCAAGGCTACCAATTTAACGGCGCTGAGTCCAGACCCGAAACAGCCCGCCTTACCGGCAAAATAAGTTACAGCAGCCATCCTTTTGTTTCGCATTATGCATTTTTAAAAGGAGTTGCAGGCGAGGACGTGGTTGCGCGTCAATCGATTCCCGCGGCCGCGCAGTTCCTGTTCGAGTTGGACCGGGCGGAAAATCAGGAAAGCACGAAGGCAGTATACCCGAATCGGGAAGAGCTTGTATCGGATATTGCCAAAGCGTACAGAGCGTCGATTCTTGATTTCTATGAAGCAGGCTGCCGCAGCATACAAATCGACGATTGTACTTGGGGAGCGCTTTGCGATGAACAGTTTATGGCATTCATGAAGCAAGCCGGCGTGAACGTAGCCGAATATGCGGAGGAATTCGCGAAATTGAACGAGGAAGTGGTATCCGGTCTGCCGGACGATCTCGTTGTAACGACGCACGTATGCCGCGGCAATTATGTTTCGACTTATGCCGGAGTAGGCGGAGGTTATGAGCCTATCGCGCAAACGCTCCTGAGCATCGACAACTATTCCGGATACTATCTGGAGTTCGATACCGAACGGGCAGGCGATTTCAAGCCGCTTCGCTTCTTGAAGGATAATCAGCAGGTCGTGCTTGGCCTGTTCTCTTCCAAAATTGGCGAGCTTGAAAGCAAGGAAGATATTCTGAACCGGATCGAGGAAGCGAAGCAATACGTCGATCTGAACCGGATTTGCTTGAGCCCGCAATGCGGTTTCGCTTCTACGGAAGAAGGCAACCATCTGACAGAGGAGCAGCAATGGAGAAAGCTTGCTTTCATTAAAGAAATTGCCGAAGAGATCTGGAAGTAATCGCAAAGACTAGGGTAGTTCTAAAATCCGAAATTACACTTTACGCCACGCCGTCTGTGCTGCATGCAGGCGGTTCTTTTTTTTGGAGTCTATTTTGCATCAAGGTAAATGCTGCAATGGTAAATCAGAGGATGGGAGATGGAATAATTTAGTTGCCAAATAGTACTATATAGTGATATTCTATATAAAGATAGTTTTACATAATAAGGAAGCAAGAAAGGAGCCGTACTATCGAAACAAGTGGGGGTTTTTTAATAACAAAAATCAAACAAATTCAAGGTAGGGTTTTTGAGCATATTCTTGCACAGCACGGCATTGACCAGTTTAACGGTGCACAAGGGCGGATCCTTCATATTCTTTGGAATAACGACAACATTCCTATATCGGAGCTTGCAAATAAAACCGGACTTGCAAAAACAACACTGACAAGTATGCTGGACAGGCTTGAAACGTCCGGTTATCTCAAGCGTGTTTATGATAAATATGACCGCCGGAGAATAAATATCAAGTTAACAGACACTGCAATAGCAATGAGGGATCAATACGATCTGGTGTCGGGACAAATGAATGATATCTTTTATGGGGGCTTCTCCGATAAGGAGATTGTTGAATTTGAAAAATATCTCCAAAGAATATTGACTAACCTAACAAAGAGGGAGTAAGAACAATGAATGAAAATGCAAAAGAATCAATAACGAATTTAAGGAAAAACAGCAGCACCGCTTATCTGGCTTCAATAAACGGAGAGGGTTATCCGGTTATGAGGGCCATGCTTGTTTTGGAACACGACAGCTTTAAAACACAATATTTTTCAACAAACACATCCTCCGGAAAAGTCAGCTATTATCAAAACAATCCCAAAGCATCGGTATATTACTGTGAACCCCAAAATTACAAAGGCGTGCTTTTCGTCGGTGAAATGCAGGTGTGCACGGATCAGGAAACAAAAGACTTTCTTTGGCGAGAGGGTTTTGAATGCTATTATCCACAGGGGGCGACAGATCCGGATTATTGTGTTCTAAAATTCACGGCAAGTTCCGGGAGTTTCTATAATGGACCTAATAGTGCAAAGTTTTCAATTGAAGAGTTAGAGGAGCAAGAATCATGAACCGGATATTATTTAGTAACCGTTCGGAGTTCAGGGAATGGCTCACAAATCATGCGCTTTCCGACGAGGGCGTTTGGCTTGTATTTGGCAAAAAGGATAAGCCGGTAACATTAAAAGCAAGTGAAGCGCTTGAAGAAGCGTTATGTTTTGGCTGGATTGACGGTCAAATGCAGAGCATGGATGAAACCACTTATCTCAAATACTTCAAACAGCGCGGTAAAACAAGCAATTGGTCGGATAAGAATAGAAACCTTGTTGAAAAGCTTGAATCCCAGGGGCTCATGACCGACTTAGGTAGAGAAAAGATTAAAATTGCAAAACAAAACGGGCGCTGGAATCCACCCAAATCCGAACCGCTTACCGAGGAGCAAATACAACAATTTGAAGATATGTTGAAACCCCATGAAAACGCCTATGCCAACTTCATAAAAATGTCGCTTTCGGCTCGTAAGGCATACACCGCCTCCTACTTTTTTGGTGCGAAAACCGAAGCTGGTAAACTAAAGAGATTCAACATCATTATCGAACGTTTGATTCTAAATTTAAATCCAATGGAAAGCATGAACAAGAAGCATGATAATGCATAAATTTTTATAAAATTCGCTGAATCAGGGGGGACTATTGATGCTCCTTTAAAGCATGGACTGCTTGATTTTACAAAAATTTATTATTATTTTTCTTTGTATTTCATTCCTCCACCGCTAAATATAGTCGTATTATCCGAATGCTTATTAAGGTTGTTGAATCGGTTCGTTTGGGCATCAAGAACAATTGCATTTAGTTTACCGATAAGCATAGCTACACCAATCAGGAAAGGTATAAACAGCAGCAGTGAAAATTCCTCTATGCTGAAAATTTTAAAGATTACATAAACAAGTAAGGGATATCCAAGCAATAAAGAAACTAACATAATAAAATATTTTGAAGTAAAGAATGATTCACTGCTTTTCTTTATTAATTTATTTATCTTCTTTGTGCCGCCCAGTTTTTCCAGGGTAATGGCAAGAGCGTCTGTATAGGATACCCCTTGTTTGGATAGCTCCTTAATCGAAGTCTGAATGTGACTCTCCAAATTCTTTTTTAATCGAAGGGTTTTGCTATTTAAATTTTCCGGAAAAAGCCCCTCAAGCAATCTTTCAAGTTCATTCATTATAGATCCCCCCCATTTTCAACAACTTAATCCAGTGCATTTCAGTTAAACGTTTACTGTAATTATAAATCCAATTCCCTTGATTTGGAAGCCATCGCTTATCTGCTTATAGGCGCCGGTGTCTTTATGTCGAAAAATGTGGAAAAATGTTGAAATTTTTCTGGTTTATATTGTATATTACTAGTGATAATGTGCAGCACCTGTTGCGTTTAATATTTCCAAATAATACTAATGTGGTTAGCGGGCCTTTCGAGGTTACACAGTCTAGTTTTTCTGGAAATATTACTAACAAAAGAGGTGCAATTAATGAAAGATTTTGGATTCCCGCAGAAGGCGAAAGAAGGACTTAACAGAATCACAGGTTTATTTAACGGCAAGTTACGAAATAAGATCATTATTTTGTTTCTAGTCGTGTCACTACTCCCGTTAGTTGCGATATCCGGTTACATTTTTAACCAGACTTCATCGGCGCTTATCAATAAACAAAGGGAGAGTTACGAAAAGCTGGTTACCAGCACAAGCAACACCGTGGATCAGTATATCGGCCAGCGGATGGCGGAAGTACAAATCCTGGCATCCACATCGGATATAAAGTCGACGGATTTGGCGGCAAAAACCCGATTTCTTAAAAGCTTTACGGAAAGCACCCAGGTTTTCGACGGCAATACGTTTACTTCCACGGACGGCGTTGTTTCCGCGGATACGTTTGAGAGCAATATCGGCGTGGATCTGAGTGAACGGGGCTATATTAAGGACGGTTTGCAAGGCAAGTCTTCCTACAGCGAAGTGGTGGTCGCCAAATCGACCGGAAGCCGTTCCATTATTGTAGCGACGCCGGTTACGGGAGAAGACGGTAAAGTCATGGGTGTCCTTACCGGATTGGTCAACTTCGAAGCATTCATGAATAAGTACACGGAAGAGCTGCATATCGATAACGGAGCCGGCTATCCTATCGTCGTAGATTCGAAGGGAGTAATTCAGCTCCACCCGAACAAAGAATTAATCGGGAAGGCCGTTAACGAATCCGGAGTTGCGCCTGGCTTGGCGGATATTTTGCAAACCAGACAGACAAGTTCCGGTTCCGTTACGTACCAAGAGGGGGGAAAGACATTTGTCGTTGTCTATGCCCCGATCGAGCAGTCCGGGTATGGACTGTATCTTCATCTCCCGCTGGCGGCCATTACGAAGCAGGTGGATTCCGTTAAAGCGGATGTTGTTATCGTGGTCATATTGGTCATGCTGGCAGTCAGTATTATTGCTTATGTCATGGGCAGACAAATATCCAAACCGATCACGGAAGTTGCCTCCATCGCCGAGCGCATATCCGCGGGGGATTTGACGGTGTCGCAGTTAAAAATACGCACTCGTGATGAGGCCGGTCAGTTATCCCGTTCCGTTAATGTGATGGTTGAGAATTTGCGCAGCTTCATTTCGAAGGTCCAGGTTACGGCGGATGAGGTGGCTACGTCTGCTGAAGAGCTTTCCACGAACGCCGAACAAACTAGCCAAGCAGCCCAGCAAATTGCCACGACTATCGAGCAAATGGCAGAGGGCACGGACAAACAGCTTCACGATGTCGAAGCGAGCGTCAATTCTATCACGGAAGTAGCTGAGGACGTACAGCAAGTTTCCGTTAATGCGCAGCAAGTGACGGATTCTGCAATACACACCTCACGCACTGCTGGAGAAGGAAATCAGGAAATTCAAACCGTGATTGCGCAGATGCACTCTATTAAAGAGACCGTCACCCGGATGGCAGATATCATATCCAATCTGGGGGCAAGATCAGCCGAAATCGATGAAATGACCAAAGTCATTTCCGATATGGCGAATCAAACCAATTTGCTGTCGCTCAACGCAGCCATTGAAGCCGCCCGCGCAGGGGAGCATGGACGGGGATTTGCCGTTGTAGCGAGCGAAATCCGTAAATTGGCGGAACATTCGGCTAACTCGGCCGGACAGATCGGGCTGCTCATCTCTACGATTCAAAACGAGACCCAGTATGCTGTCGAAGCGATGGGTAAAGGAACCAAGGAAGTGGATCTGGGTATGGAGGTTGTTCACAGAGCCGGTGAATCGTTTGAGATTATCCAGCAATCTATTAATCAAGTGGCGGCTCAGATCCAAGAGGTTACTGCGTATTCCCGGCAGATCCAATCCAGCACGGGACAAGCCGTCGAGATCGTCAGCCAGATTTCCGAAGTGGCACAACATTCTGCGGACGGGACGAAGGATATTTCGGCCGCAGTGCAAGAACAGTTGGCGTCGATTGAAGAAGTCAACATGTTCTCGGGCTCTCTGGCCAAAATGTCCGAAGACTTGCAGAACATCGTAAAAGAATTCAGACTATAGAAAAGCAGCCAGCCAGTCGTCGATGATGCATCTACGACTGGTTATTTAGCTTTGTTTGAATATGATTTTAGCTGTCTTAGATTTGCAATAGCCCCTTTCAGACATTAGCGTGGCAGGAAACGACTTCCTGATACAAATCTTCTACATCTTTTAGTAAATCAGGTATCCAATTCTCCGATCCGTGGATGATATCCGTCCCACCATAAGCAAGCCAGTGTAATGTCTTTATCAGCCAACATAGACCGCCAATTCGTACTTGCCAGTTCAGATGGTCAACTGGATAGTCAGTTCCCGCGGCGTATGCCGAAATCATCTCTTCCCTCGTTAGTTTGCTTCGGGCGCATCCTTCCTTAATCAAGCAATATAGGTCACCGAGATGAGGGCTTAAAAAAGCAGAGGACCAGTCAATCGGCATAATGCCGTTTTCTTGAATCACCAGATTCTTGGCGTGATAATCATGATGTACTATCGAGACCGGTACCGTCTGATAGAGTCTTTCCAAATGATGAGTCAACACGGTCTTCATTTTCAATATAACTCCTGTTTTCGCCGCTAATTGTTTCGAATTCAACAGGTCGTCCAGGAACTCCAGGAAGTTTTCCTGTGAAACGGTGTAATGATCGACGATCTTCTTAGGGATCCCGTCCAGGTTGGCTGCTGCTCTCGCCCTTAGTCTGGCTAATTCCCGCGCTGCCTCAAGAAATAGAGCAGGATGGGGGCGCTGTTCCAGATTTTTTTCACCCGCATCTTCCATGAGGATAACTCCGCTGTTCATCAATTGGGCATCTTCAAAAATCCGTGGGGCTTTGATTTGCAGCGGGTGTACTAAATTCCGGTAAATCTCCGCTTCTCCCGCCATTTCACTCCCGCCCCATTTAATGATGACTGTCTCGCCTGTCGCAAACTTTATTCTGTAGACTTCCGAAAGAGTCCATTTCCTTAACGGTGACCATTCGGTAACCTCCTTCAACGAGGGGATCGTTGAACAATAGTCAGAAAAGCATTCAGGAATCATTACGTCCCTTCCTCCCACACCATAGGCTTACGAACACATTTTTACATATATGGGGAAAAAGATATAGACTTATAATTCCTCTTTAAGTATGATGTTGAATAGGGTCTTGATAAATTTCAGGACTCTTTTTTTATTTTTATATGAGCCAAGTAAAAGCTATCTCAAAAAGGATCGACGGGAGGAATTCAAATGAGCTATGATTTGATGGCTTTCGAGCCGTCCAAGGCGCCGAAGGAAAGAAAGGCGTTTATGGATTGGTATGAACAACAAGTGGAATGGTCGGAAGACCATAACTATAATGATCCCGCGGTTTGCTCGGAGGCGCTGCAGCGATTTTACGGTGAGCTGTCGGAGCATTTTCCCAATATGAACGTTGATGAGGAGATATTTGAAGCTATGGAGGAGGCCGGAACCGATAACCGGTTGACCGACTACTCGCTAGGCTCCGCCGTCATCTATGCGGCCTTTGCTTATTCCGTGGCTGAGGAAGCCTATACGACCATGCGGGAATTGGCTTTAAAACACAAGGTCGGATTTTTTGATGTCAGCAGCAACGACGGAGAAATCATCTTTCCTTGAATCGCAACATATGCCTAACCGGAAGGCGGCCTCTTGAATTACAAATAGAATTCTCGGGCCTCCTTCCCAAAGAATCGGGTTACATTCTTGTGCTCGGCAAGATCCACATGGTTCTGTCTCATGATCTTCTGAATGAAAATAGCGTCCGTAAAGATTTTATTGATAATGACCTCGCACCATGATGGGGTGCCTTTAAAGTAATCCACCAAGTCGTGAATTTCATCAAAGTTAAAATAAAGAATATAGCAGACGTAATTCTGCAACAACGTGCTGAAACAATGATCCCGATAGGGGTTAGAGCGAGTGTCGGAGAGAAAGTCCTTCATGATGGCGAATAACACTGATTTATTTTCCGAGTAAGTCCGGATCAGATGATCAACGTTATTAATCAGTCTTAATATCTCGTCCAGCCCTTCTTCCGGAGGCATGGCCAGCTTGGCCGATTTACCCTCTATGGACCTTAGCAGCGCCAGGGTGAGGTTTTTGCAGGCCTGTATTTCCAGCGGACCTATGGATAGCGTATCCTTATACTGGTCGGAATTCTCGCTGTAATAATCGTGATAAGCGGAAAAATAATGCTCCATGACGATATTCGTTTTCGTATGCACCAGATCTTGCCCGCGATAGGAGAAGGCGTAGAGGGTTTCCTCATTGACCGGGTGAGCATAAAGGTAGAAAAAGAAGAAAAATTCTCTGAGTTGCTGCCTTTGTTCATCGTTCAGTCTGACGGTTTCCGCCGACTGGGTTAGCTGAAAAAAGCAATAGCTTTTCATAAAATCGTTCATGGCATTGTACGGGTGAATCTTGGCGATGGACGTCGTAGCGTTAATAGTAAACAACAGATAATACAAGGTCTGTTCGTCATATAGATCCAGATGTTCAAAATCAGCGGAGAGTACGGGCTCCCAATCCGGATTCGTGATGTAGTTGGGATCTCTCGGTTGCAATTCAGAGGCCCACTCCGTAAACGACTCCTCATTACGATCCGCAAAGAACAATTCCGCGCCATCGTCTTCAAGAAGGAAGTATTCAAAGCCGCCGATTTGAGCGGACGGTAACCCCCTGTTAAACTTTTTGTTTAGATATTCGTTATAGAATTGTTGAAGGTTCATCACTCATATCCTCGGTTCTATTAGGATTGCATTCGTATAACGCATAATCTAACTGTAAGGGAGTTACCCATGAATACGCAACAACGCAAGCTGGTTTTTTCCATAACCGTCATGTATAGAAGAGGTTTTTCGGCATAGCGACTTTTATCACTGATTAAATCATCACATCGCAAGTAATATGTTAAAATATCAGAACAGCAATACGGCATCATTAACTTCATAATTCGCAAGCTATGATTGCTATGGATCACACTATAGCAGGAGCAGCTTCTGGAGAGACTGCGGGATTTCCGCGGCGCCGAAGGGTTCACAATCTCAGGCAAAAGGACAGAAGAGTACTGAATATTTATTTGTCATGCTGATCGCTATCGCTATTGGCTGGACAGGTACTATTTAATATTCTTTATGAACCGGGAGATTGGATGACATCCAATCTCTTTTTTGTTTGCATCAAAGTAATGTATAAATTAAGGGGGAACTAGGTATGGCACAACCGGAATTAAAGAGAGAGCTGGCCAATCGTCATGTTCAGCTAATCGCCATCGGAGGCACCATTGGTACGGGATTATTTTTAGGTTCGGGCAAAGCGATCCAGCAGGCGGGTCCATCCATCATGATTACGTATCTGATCGTGGGAATCGCCGTGTTTTTTGTGATGAGAGCACTGGGAGAACTGCTGTTGTCCAAAGCGGGTTATCAGTCGTTTACGGACATTGCCGAAGACTATCTCGGGCCTCGGGCTGCATTCATCACCGGCTGGACGTATTGGTTTTGCTGGATCATGACGGCGATGGCTGACGTTATCGCGGTGGGCGTATACGTACAATATTGGTTCGATATCCCGCAGTGGGTACCGGCCATCATCTGCTTGATCATTTTGTTAGGGCTCAATTTATTAACCGTAAAGAATTTTGGAGAACTGGAATTTTGGTTTGCGTTAATTAAAGTCATCACGATTCTCGCCTTAATCGGCATTGGGGTCATTTTGCTGATCATGGGATTCAAGACCGATGCAGGATCGGTTACGGTAACTAACCTCTGGAAACACGGGGGATTATTTCCGAACGGCGTTACAGGTTTTTTATTTTCCTTTCAAATGGTGGTATTCGCTTATGTCGGCGTGGAATTGGTGGGCGTATCGGCAGCGGAAACCTCCAATCCGGAAAAAAACATCCCTTCGGCGATCAATAAAATACCGCTGCGGATTTTGTTTTTCTACGTTGGCGCTCTTTTCGTCCTGCTGTGCATCAACCCGTGGACTCAGCTCAATGCGTCGGAAAGTCCTTTTGTGAAAACCTTTAGTTTGGTAGGGATTCCGCTTGCCGCAGGCATTATTAACTTCGTCGTATTGACTTCAGCCGCGTCCGCTTGCAACAGCGGAATGTTCTCGACAAGCCGGATTCTTTATAATTTGAGCAAAAACCGGCAGGCGTCGCCCCGCTTCGGAAAATTGAATAAGAATCATGTACCGGGCAACTCGCTATTCATTTCTACGCTGGTCATCTCCGCGGGCGCTCTTTTAAGCAAACTCATTCCGGAGCAGGCTTTCGGTATCGTGACCACCATAAGCGCCATTTGTTTTATTTGGGTTTGGGGCGTCGTTCTTGTATGCCATATCAAATATAAGAAAACCCGGCCGGATTTGCAGGCTAAGTCGAAATTCAAAGCGCCTTTAACGCCGGCCGTGAATTATGCCGTCTTGACTTTGTTTGCCGGAATTCTCATCATCATGCTGATCGCTGCGGAAACACGTCCGGCTTTATTGTTTACGCCGCTATGGTTTATTCTATTGTTCATCTTGTATTCGATCGGAAGCAAGAAGAGAAAGATCAATCAGGATCAGAGCATGATCCATAAACAGTAAGGACGAGGATGATTAGAACAGGATACTCTTTTCCATTTGGAAAGGGGTATCCTGTTTTTTTTTGACAGTAAGATGAGTCTGTGACAAATTTCTCAAATTGTGATTCAAATCCTGATTGAATTTTTTAAAGTGGGATAGGATGGGGGCAGTTAGTTAAATACAAAGAGCCAATAGGAGGGCGAGTGATAGAGATGAATAAAATGGAGATAGCCAAGGACATATACTGGGTAGGAAAAATAGATGACCGTGAGGTGCCGTTCCACCGTTTGATTCTCGCTAAAGGGACAACGTACAATGCTTATTTGCTCAAAACAGCCAAACCAACCGTGATCGATACCGTAGATATGGAATTTGGCCGGGAGTTTGTTGAATATTTGAGTGAGTTTATTGACCCTAATGACATTCAATATATCGTTATTAATCATACGGAGCCTGACCATTCCGGCGGTCTAGCGGCACTTGCAGGCAGAGCGCCTAATGCAACGATTGTGTGCACGGAATTGGCTGTTAACGAGTTAAAAGAAATGTATAAGCTTCATTCGAGAACCTTCCTGGTTGTAAAAGATGGCGACACGCTGGATATCGGCGGCAAAACATTGAAATTCAAAGAAACGCCTTACTTGCATACCGAAGAAACGATGATTACGTATTGCATCGAGGATAAAATTTTGTTCCCTTGCGATATTTTCAGTACACATGTGGCCACAACAGGGTCCCTGTTCGCAGATGAAGCAGGCTATGATATTACGGATGATTTCATCGGCTACTATAATGCGATCATTCATCCGCACCGCAGATATGTGCGTACATTGATTCAAGCCCTAGAGGATCTGGATGTGCAAATGATTGCTCCTTCACATGGCTATATTTTGCGGACGGACATTCAGAAATATGTTGACCTCTATGCCACTTTAAGCGCAAATACCGTAGATAACAAACGAGTAACTATCGTGTATACAACCATTAAGAACAATACGAAAAAAGTAGCGGAGCAGCTGAAGCATTTCTTTGAAGAGAATCAAATTCAGACTACGGTATTTAATTCGGATAAGGCAGATAAAGCAGAGATTATCGCAAGTATTCAAGCCGCCGATGCCGTATGGATCGGAAGCTCAACCAAATATGCGGATATGATCGGGAACCTGGAAGAGTTGCTAATGGATTTGAAGGAATTGAATTTGGAAGGCAAGATTGCCGCAGCCTTTGGTTCTTATGGATGGAGCGGGGAAGCGATTGAAGTCATTCAGGACTATCTTTTGCAGACGAATATGAATGTACAAACCACCTCCCAAGTCATCAAATCAACGGGGATGACCCATGTCGAGTTTCCGGTTCGCGTCCGATTTGCCCCTAAAAACGAGCAGTCGAAAAAAATCGAGCATGCCGCGGCCTTTGTCGCCGATTTGTTGCAAAGCGCGATCTAAATGTTAAACCGAGGGAGGGTGAAATTATGACGAAGAACTATTGCATCATTGGAACGGGCGTCGCTGCAGTCAACGCGGCAAAAGCCATTCGGGATCAAGACCCGGAAGGGAATATCCTGATCTTCGGATCCGAAGATTCGCTACCTTATAACCGCATTAAATTGTCCAAGGATTTATACGGCGATTTGCGTAGTGAGAAAGTGCTGATCAAGAAAGAGGCGTGGTACCAGAAGCAACAAATCCGGACGTTTCCGAACACGGCCATCACGCAAATCGATGTAGAAGAACATGCGTTAGTTACTTCTGCAGGTGAGCGTATTTCCTACGATAAGTTGCTTATTTGCACTGGCGCGAAGAACCGGAAGCTACCGCTTCCCGGTTTCGACAAGCAAGGGGTATACACGATCCGTGAAATGCATGAGGCAGAGGCGTTCAAGACTTATATTGAAGATAAATCAAGCATTGTAAATATCGGCGGGGGCATTCAAGGTTTGGAGACTGCATGGTCGATCGTGAAAGCCGGCAAAAAAGTAACCATCCTGGAAGCTGCGCCCCGGCTGATGGCCAGACAATTGGATGAACAAGCAAGTTCCATTCTAAAACAGAAGATAGAGGCAGCGGGGGTAGATGTCCTATTGCAGGCGGCAGTTCAGCAGGTTGTAGGGGAAGAGGCCGTAGCAGGGATTCAAGTCAATGAATCCACGATACCTTGCGACAGTGTCATCTATTCCATCGGAGTCATTCCGAATGTAGACCTTGTTGCGAACACGCCTGTGACCACCAAGCGGGGAATTGTCGTCAATGACTATATGGAGACGAATGTTCCTGATGTTTATGCGGCAGGAGATGTTACCGAGTGGAATGGCGCGGTTGAAGGCTTATGGGACCGTGCGATGGATCAAGGAAAGGTAGCGGGCAAAAATATGGCATCCCAAGGAACAGAAGTCTATCGGAAGACGATCCCGTTGACGGTGTTTAACGCATTCGATCTTGCCTTATTCTCTATGGGGGTTGTCGATGAGTCGCAGTGTGATACCACCTTGGTTGAAGAAGACGCTGCTGCCGGTAAATACACGAGATTGTTCTTTGCGAATGGAACCCTCGTCGGCGTTATTTCATTTGAAAGTGTTATTGCGGCTGCGCCGTATAAAACAGCGATTGAGAGCCAAGTGTCCTTGGCCGGGCTGAATCTGAAGGCGTTGTCGATTCAAGAGATTATGGCCGTTGCCAAAGAGCGGCTTGCAACACCAATTACTGCGTAACGAATATAAAGGAGACGATAAACATGGAACCGATGAAAAAATACATCTGTATCCCTTGCGGATATATTTATGACCCTGCGGTAGGAGATCCGGATGAGGATGTTGAACCGGGAACCGCATTCGAGGATTTGCCAGAAGACTGGGTCTGCCCCGTATGTGGGGAAGACAAGGATAAGTTCGAAGAGGTTCCGGAGCAATAGGATCTATACGATGTAATGAATTTCTCTTAATAGATGCCTCCCTGAGATTTGTTGATAACAAATTTAGGGAGGCATTTTTGCGCGGTGTGTGCCTCTAAGCACATAGGCACTTAAATTTCGCTGGTATATTGTTCTCAGTGATACTCATTATCATCAGTTTAAAATATCAATTGATTTCTACGAATTAGGGGGATGCATGTATGAAAGAACATTCCTGTAACCATGATCCAAACCGGAGGAAGGCTCCTTGCCCAAAGAAGGTTCCGATTTTTCAAGCTTTGTCTGATCAGGAGATCCTGAAGATTGCGCAAATGACCAGACATATTCAATATAGTAAAGGGCAGATGCTGTTAAATGAAGGCGAGAAATCGGACAAATTGTTTATCGTCAACCACGGTCAAGTCAAGGTGTCCAAATTTACGATAGACGGCAAGGAACAAATTCTATATCTGCTGACCAGCGGGGAATTTTTTGGAGAGTTGCATTTATTCAACCCGGATGAAACCCACAATTTCAGTGTCTATGCGATTGAAGATACTGAAATATGCTTGTTGACGAAAGAATCGATGGACCGGATTATGGAGGATAACCCCGAAATTTCAATCAAGCTATTAACGGCGGTGACCCAAAGGCTGGCCCATACGGAGAATTTGGCGCAGAATCTGGCAACGAAGAATTCAGATGCACGGGTGGCACATATGATTCTGGAATTTGGCAAGAAATTCGGCAGAGATCGTAAAGAGGGGGTACTGATAGAATTGCCTATTTCCCGTGAGGAAATGGCCAGTTATGTCGGGGTCACCCGGGAGACGATTAGCCGAAAACTCAGCAAATTCGAGAAATTAGGGTTCATATCCTTATCCGGTAACAAACAACTTTTCGTCAAAAATCAGGAGGCTTTACGCGAATATATTCAGTGACATAGCCCGCAATCTGAGGCACCCTTTCGGGTGCCTTTTGATTTCGCCTATGGAGAATATGCTGAGTTATCGGGTTAATTTCACATTTCTGAACACGGCCTTGCTTCCCGAATCGTCTCCCGGATTGCTAAGCGCCATGCCGATATACACCTGGCGATTCATGGGGATATTGACCGTTCCGACCTTTGCCCAGTTACGACCGTTGGTTGAAATCCAGCCGGTAAAGGTATTCCCCTTCCTGCTCAACTTCAGCCAGCTTGGAGCGGACCCATCTGCGGTTTGGTCGGTCATTCCCCCCTGGGTCTCTTCGCGATATTGGAAGGTTGCGCCGTTCTCGGAGGTAAGCATCATGTCCGCGTGTTTCGAATCAGAATTCAACGCCTCCCGGATCATAATGCCGGCCTTGGCCCAACCATCCACACGGTCCATCGACCGCACCTGAAGAATCATCTCCATATCGCCCTTCACGGGTTGATATACAAAATTCAGTTGGTCCGCACTTCCCCAAATATCCGTGGAGTTGCTGCTCATTGTAAATTGCTTCTTGGAGGAATTATAGACAACATTTCCCGGCATCGAGCCGATGTTCCTTGCCTTCCAGCCTGTTGGCAGCTGGGCCGGATAATCCTGTTCGACCGGAGGCGTCCAGTCCGGCGTCGGCCAGGTTGTACGTTCATTGATTTTTGCCAGCTCGGATTCGGGCCAGGTCCCGTAAGCAAAGAACGAGAGGCGCTTCACGCCGGGATAATTATCGCGGATGCCCTTATAGATCTCTTGATATTCGTCATCGGTCCAATCATTATCCAGCGTTGCCACAATTTCCACTTGATGGCCGCTGATCCGGTCACTCGTATCCTTCAATATGCCGTATTCCGTGCTGTATACCCAATCGCTATTGAAATCCCAGTCATCGAAATACGCCATAGGCGCCACAAAATCGATATATTGCTTGAACTTGGATACGTCTTGCCCGACCTCTATAAATTCCGGCGGCAAAATATAAACGCCGAGCTGCACATCCGGTTTGGAGGACTGGGAGATATCCTGACGGATCTCGCCAACATACTGTCCGATTTGATCCGTTCTCCATTCGTTCCACTGCTCGCGCTGAGGCGAATCCGTATCGAAATCAATGCTAAGAGGCGAATACCCGAACTGCGTCTGATATTTATCGACCGTGTAATCGCTGACGTCCATGTTGTAATTGTCGAAGCGGATCCAATCCAGCACAACGCCGTCGACAGCATAGTTCTCAATCACTTCCTGAATGATGGAGCGCTCATACTGCTGCACTTCATGGTGAACCGGATTCACGAAATATTCGTTGCCGTTAGAGCCCGTAAACGGAGTTTGAACCCCATCAACCATCGATTGCATCTGCCAGTCCGAGTGCTTCAGGAAGGCCTCTTGATCATGAAACTGAGGAATCCAGGCATGAACCTTGATCCCTTCTGCATGAGCTGCCGTAATGACTTCCTGCAACGCATCGAAATTCTCGTATCCTTGCGCTACGGGCGCGATGTCGCTTTGGTAGAATACCCTTCCGGACGGAACCTCATCGTCTTCATCCTGCTTGACGTTCATGCTGATGACATCGACTCCGTAGGTTTTGGCCATATCGACAAAATTCAGTACATCCGCCGTGTTCTTAAACTGGTTCACTGTTCTTACAATGACTTCCGTTTCAAAGGGAGGATTACTCTCCTCCGCTGCCATAACCGAACCGGAAGTACCCGTCATCGAGAAAGCCAATACTAAACTCAACACCGCCATGAACCTCGCCCTCAGCGCAAATGTCATATTCTTGCCTCCATTAAAATAGTTTTTTCTATTTCAAACAAGAATTATTTAGTCGCATTGATCTTCTTGACGTTCTCCTGCCATCTTTCGGTTTTGAATTGGAGCAGCTTATCCAGCCCTGCTTTGGAAGTGTTCTTTTTGGCCGTTTCCAGGGCAGACAGCACATCGGCATCGGACTTCGCGTGGACCATCTGGGCAAAAGTAACGGTATAAACATCATGAACGTTTTGGGCAATGATGCCGATTTCCGTGTCCGGAACCGGGTCGGTATTCACGAATTCCGTAATGTCCAACGCGGTTTTCCAGGTTACCGTGGACTGTGCTATCGTTTCCCAGGATTTCTGATTCGCGGCAAGCGAAGCTTCAAGACTCATTTTGGCCGTATCGATAAAGGTCGTGTTTCCCGCCCAGTTAAAGTCCTCGAATTTTCTCATGGTTTCCGTACGCTCGTTGGCAGGAGTCGACTTGTATTTCTCGTTCGGGATCGGCGCTCCGTCCGCATCTTCTTCATCCCAATACAACCCTTTCGGACCGAAGAAAAGAACCTTCTGTCCTTCCGGACCCGTAATCCAGTCAAAGTAAGCGAAGATCGCCTCCGGATCCTTTGCTTTGGTAGTAATTATATTGACGTTCCAGCCCAACGTTTCAAAACCGCTAACGAACACCTTGTTCTTGTCTAGGCCGGCTTTGTGAATCGGCCAAATGATTTCATATCCGCTATCCGGATTATTGGCCGTCAGCGCGCGATGCCCTTCGGCACCGTAGGTAGTGATATTGGACTCGACCATAACCGCTACCCGGCCGGTATTTACCTTTTCTTTCACCGCATCCTGAGTTTGCTGCAGCGCATCCTGCGTGATCAGGCGTTCGCGGAACAGCTTATTGACATACAGCATCATTTCCTTGAAATCAGGATCGTCATAGATGGATACCAGCTTATCGCCTTCCGGGTATCCCATGAGCGAAATGAACTTACTGGTGGCGTTCTCCTTGAAGCCGCCGTAGATAATTTCTAGGCCAGCGCCCTTCTCGCCGACTTCCAGAGGGACTACGTCCGGGTACTTGTCTCGCACCTGGAGCAAGTATTGATACAAGTCATCGAAGGTTTCCAGCGCAGGTCTGCCGAGCTCGTTATAAATATCTTTGTTTACCATCCAACCGCCGTTGCCGAATTGTCCCGATGTATACCAGTTGGGGATTTGATAGATTTTTCCGTCTTCGGAGCGGAGCAGATTCAAAGTGGATTCCTTGACATATTTCTTGAAGTTCGGATATTTCTCATAGTAATCATCCAGCGCAACGAGCCTACCGGCCTTCGCTAACCGCTCTACCGTGGCTCCCCGGTCGGTAAAGATGACATCCGGCAGATCACCGCTTACGATCATCGTGTTGAGTTTTTCGGCGGCCGCCCCGCCGGATTGCACCGGTTCAACGGTAACCTTGCGGTTCTCCCGGATCCATTTCGTCGCTTCGTTCTCTGCCCAAGGCGCTGTCGTAAGCCAGTCATAGTGTCCATAGAAGCTGAAGGTTACAGGCTTAATTCCGCTGCCATCATCGGTGACTGTCCCTGTATCCTGGGTCTCCCCGCTATTCTCCTGCGAAGCATCAGGCTTATTGCCTCCGCCACAAGCGGTTAGAAGAATAAGTACGGAGATAAGCAGAAGCGTTACCCATTTCGTACGTTTACGCATGTTATCCCTTCTTTCTACAGAATAAGGAGACTGCTATTCTTTCAAAGAACCGATCAATACGCCCTTAACAAAATATTTTTGGAGAAAGGGGTACGTTAAAATAATCGGGATCGTAGCGATCATCATCGTGGCCATGGTCAACGACTTTGTTGTAATCGTCCGGTTCCGGTTCATATGATCCAGAGCGATGGCATTCGATGAGGCAATATCGGTCATAATGTTGGAGTTCATGATTTGCCGCAACAAGGTCTGAATGGGTAGCAAATGATCCTTGGTAATATAGATCGCTCCAGTAAACCAGTCGTTCCAGTGGCCCACAGCCGTAAATAACGCAATCGTAGCCAGCACCGGGCCGGAAACGGGGACGACGATTCTGAAGAAGATGCCGTAGTTGCTGCAGCCGTCGATTTTGGCCGATTCCTCCAGCCCTTCAGGCAGAGCCGAGAAAAAGGTGCGAATGACGATCATGTTATAGACGCTGATGATGCCTGGGATAATCAGCACCCAAAAGGTGTCGAGCATACCCAGTGCACGAATGAGCATATAGGACGGTATCAACCCGCCGCTAAAGAACATCGTTACAATGAAGAACACCATATATTGTTTTCGGAAAAGCAGTGTTTTCTTGGACATCCCATAAGCCATGAGCGCCGTGAAAAATACGGATAAGACCGTACCGCACAAAGTTCTAAGAATGGTGACCCCAAACGAGTTCAATAAGCGCTTATCCTGGAACACAATATAATAGTTCTCCAGCGTAAAGACTCTTGGCCACAGGGTTACGCCGCCAAGCGCCGTATCGCTTCCTTGATTGAAGGAAATTACAAGCGAGTTCCAAAACGGGTAAAGCATGATGGCAGCCAGTAACGTCAACAGAATATAGATACTCCGCTGCAGGATTTTGTCACCCAGACTTAGTCTCATTTTTCATCCCCCCTTTAGGTTGTAGCTCCTACCAGAGACTAACGTCTGCCTTGCGGGCGATTTTATTGGCTGTTACCAGCAGAATCACGCTGATCACCGCTTTGAATAGCCCTACCGCTGTCGCATAAGAGAATCGGGCATTCAAAATCCCGACGCGGTACACGTAGGTATCGATGACATCGGAGTATTCCCGCAGGATCGGATTGGTTCCCAGCAGCAAAATGTCCTCAAAGCCCGCACTGAGAAGATTACCGATGGCAAGAATCATAAAAATGATAATGATAGGCGCTATGCTGGGGAGCGTTATTAAGTAGATTTGCTTGAATCGGCTTGCGCCGTCGATGGAGGCTGCCTCATACATGGTGGGGTCAACGCCGGCGATCGCTGCCAGATAGACGATGCTCGCAAACCCGACTTCCTTCCACACGTTGACGCTTACTAGAATGGACCAGAAGTATTCCGGAACCGCAAGAAAGTTCACCGGCTCCTGGATAAGATCGAACCGCTCCAGCAAATAGTTCACCGTTCCGTTGTCCACGGACAGGAGGGAGAATACAAACCCGGATACAATGACCCAGGACAGGAAATAAGGCAGATAACTGACAGTCTGGATGAAACGCTTAAAGGCCATATTCCCGACTTCATTTAGCATCAGCGCAAGAAGAATCGGTGCCGGAAAGGAGATGATCAGTTTCAACAAGCTAATCACGAGCGTATTTCTCATTACATTCAAGAACTCCGGCGCCTGGAAGAACATTTTGAAATTCATAAATTCAACCCAGGGACTCTTCACGATACCGGCGAAAATATCGTACTGCTGGAACGCCATAACTACGCCATACATTGGGATGTAGCTAAAAATAAAGACAAAGATGATCCCTGGCCAGACCATGGACTGTAAATCCCATTGTTTGGTCAGTTGCTTCCATTTACTTGGTTTCGCAGCCGCCTTCATCGGTTTCTCCTCCTCCGGGACCGTCTAATGAAACATCGGCAAGTACTTTTTATTCGTCTCAAGCATTTCATCCAACAGCTTTTCGGCTACCGAAACCGAAGGGACCAGCGGATGATGGACCATGGCCTGAAGGGCGATGTCCCGGTCTCCATGCACGGCCGCTTCGATGGTCAGGCTCTCGTATTGCTTAACAGCCGCCAGCAGTCCCTTCACGGCTTCCGGAATTTTTTGCAGCGGAATCGGCAGCGGGCCTTGCTTGGTCACGACACAGTTGACTTCAATGGAAGCGTCCGCCGGCAAAAAGTCGATGATTCCGCCGTTTCGTACGTTCAGGGTCTGGATATCGCGGGAATCGTTATAGATGGAACGCATCAGCAGCACCGCTGCCTCGGAGTAATAGGCACCACCGCGCTGCTCCAGCTGTTTCGGCTTTTCCTTAAGCTCAACGTTCCGGTACAGCTCGAACAGTTCCTCTTCCACCTTTTTCACCACTTCAGCACGCGAGCCGGTGGTTGCAGCGGCTTCCTTTTGTTCCTCCAGCATAGCGTCCGTCATGTAGTAATAGCTGAGATAATAAGATGGTATCGCTTTCAATGAATTCAGGAACCGGTGATCCCAGGAATCGAACGGCACATTGTTTGCCTTATAGCTCTGGGGGTAATCAATGAGTTCTTGCAGCTTGCTGACTCCGTCAATCACGATATCGGATACCCAGTGCAGATGATTGATGCCCACAAACTCCGAATAAATCTTTTCCGTGGGAAGTCCGAAGAATCCGGAGAGCCACTTTTGAAACCCGATAGGCGAGTTGCACAAGCCTACGCTCTTTACCGAAGAATATTTGTGGACCGCCTCGGTCACCATGCCGGCCGGATTTGTAAAATTCAACAACCAGGCGTCCGGGGCAAGCTCCTCGATGTCTTTGCAAATATCCAGAATTACAGGTATCGTCCGCAGGCCTTTCATCATTCCTCCGGGACCGGTCGTCTCCTGACCGATGACATTGTGCCGGATCGGAATCAATTCGTCCCATTTTCGCGCCTCCAGCATGCCTACCCGGATTTGCGTGCAGACAAAGTCCGCACCGGCGATAGCTTCCCTGCGATCAAGCGTCTCGCAGACGGTAATCGGAAGCCCGGACTCAGCAATCATGCGCTTGCTCAGTTCGGCAATCGTACGCAGCTTTTCCTTCCCTTCTTCAATATCCACCAGCCATACTTCGCTTACGGGAAGCTCTTTGTGATGCAGGATAATGCCTTCGATAAGCTCCGGAGTATATGAAGACCCCGCTCCGACGACAACCAGCTTCAGTGTTTCCTTCATGATGGACCCTTCCTTCGCCTTTTCATTTTGATTGTTGCCGACTAGCATTTTATTGTTTTTGGTACTTCCGCCAGCGATAGGCGGTCAAGAATCTCCTGATTTACGCATATACCGCTGCTTTCCATGGCCAGAACGACCGAACCGACAACCGGCTCCCGGGATAAAATCCTTAATTTGCCATTAGGCGCGGTTTGCTTCAATCTCTGTTCAATGGCCCTTCGGATGATACCGGTGCGGTCTCCCTTGGTTAACAGGCTGCCCGCAAGCACGACGTCAAAGGTGTCGCCCTCCATTCCCAGTTGACGAATTGTCGCTGCCGCCGCCAGACCCAGCTCATTTCCTTGCTTGATTAGCAGCCCTGCGGCAACCTGGTCCCCTTCCTCCGCCGCTTGAAACAGCAGTTCGGCAATATGGGGAGGCAAGTCTCGGAAGTGATCCAGATAATCCTCTCTGAGCTCCGAAACGCTGGAATAGCCCAGCAAACCGGTTAAGCGTTCCGATAATACCGTCGCTTTCTCTCTTCCTTCCTCCGCCCGGACCACGCTGCGGAATACCTCAATACTCAAATCATAGCCACCGCCAAAATCACCGAACCGGTAGCCGAATCCGCCGCATTGGTAAGTTTCCCCCTTTGGATTTTTACCGGCACAGTTTACGCCCGATCCACAAATCAGCACTACCCCGTAGTTCTTTTCGGTGCCCGCCCGCAATGCGATCCAGGTATCGCAAGAAATTTCGGTTCGAGGAAGTCCGAGCCGGCTGACGATGGGCCGCAAAATACGAAAATCGTTCTCTCTGTCGGCTCCCGCGAGTCCGAACCAGGAATACTCCAACTGATCTTTTGTCAGTCCCGACGCCTTCAACGCTTCCAACACAGCCTGCTGCAAACTGATCTCCGCCTGCTCACGATTTTTTTGATGGTTCCCGATCCCTCCTCTGCCTACACCGATGACCTTGCCCTGTTCATTTGCGATCATTGCGTAGGTTTTGCTTCCTCCTGCATCGACTCCCAGAAAATACTTCACGGATCGTTTCACTCCTATGTTTATGTTTTCCTTACAGATGCGGTGGATTCGCGCACGAGAAGCTGAGGAGCGAGCTTCGTAACAGCAGCCGGCATCACCTCCCCATGGATCAGTTTCATCAGCAAATCAACGCCGATGCTGCCCATTTGCGCCTCCGGTTGTCTGACCGTCGTCAATCGGGGGTAGAATTCGCCTACGAACTGCTGATCATCAAAGCCAACGACCGAAATATCATGGGGCACCATAATCCCTTCTTCCCGAAGGGCCTGAACAACCCCGAGAGCGATAAAGTCATCCCCGGAGAAAATGGCTGTCGGCAGTCTATCTTCACGAATCCATCTCTTGGCTACCTCATATCCGCCGCTTACGGTAAAACCGCAATTTTCCGTACCGAAAGGAGTTAACCCCGCTTCCTCCAGCGCCTGGTCATAGCCCCGCTTGCGCTCCGCTACGCTCAGAAACACCGAAGGGCCCCCGATATAGGCAATTTGGGTATGTCCAAGACGGATCAGATGCTTGGTAGCCTCATATCCGCCTTGGTAGTTATCGACGACGACACTGGGAACATCCTCATGATGGATTTGATTGTCCAGCAAAACAAACGGAATGTTCTTTCTCTTCAACTCCGCGACGTATTCTTCTTCTTTAAGCGGCGACAGCAGGATAATGCCGTCTACGCGATCCTTTTGAAACAGGAAATTATCGCCTTCGACCTCGTTTTCCGCTATGGACAGGGCCAGAAAATAGCCTTGATCCGCGAGCTTACGGTTCACCACTCGAATAACGCGATCATAGAATGAATCGTTGAAGTTGGTGATCGACATGCCGATGATTCCTGTTTTACCGCGAACCAGACTCCGAGCCGCTGAATTGGGATGATAGTTGAGTTCCTCCATAGCCTTGAGGACTTTCTGTCTGTTTACTTCCCTCACCGATGGCGAGTTGTTAATGACTCTTGATACCGTTACTATAGATAGACCCGATTTCTTGGCTACATCATGGATATTCATATAAAAAGTAACTCCTCCTCTAAAGTTTAAACGTTTTAACTTTCAGGGAAAATAAAAAAGGCTTTTCTTACTTGCTAAAGTAATACCCTGCCGAAAAAAGAGAATAAAATGCAGAACAATTCTGAGATTTATTGTATAGGTTCACGCGTAGAGGAAATCTGGGAAGGCAACGCAAGTGCTGTGATTTCAGCGAAATCGACAGCTTTCAAAAATAGCGGATACCATAGGCCTACTTGGAGAGGATGTGTACGTAGGGGGCCTTTTTTGGACAAACAAGATTTTCAAACATCCAAGGAAAGTTTAAAGGTTTTAATTTTGATTAGATATTAGCACTATTCAAAAAATCCGTCAATAACTAAAAAGGGATTTGAGTTCAAAGGAAGCTACTCTATCCAATGCCTTCCAATTGTCCGAAGGAAAGTTTTTTCTTTTGTATTTACGGCTTTTTAATAACATATATCTATCATATAATAGTAGATATCTAAAAATGTTAATAATTATTTTTTAAAATATTTATGCATAAGGACGGTAAAAATGAACAACAGACAAACCGAAACAGATGTTGTCTTAATTGGTGCTGGCATCATGAGTGCAACTTTGGGTTCGCTTCTGAAAGAATTAGTACCGGACTGGAAGATTACAGTGATCGAGAAACTGGCGAAGGCAGGAGAAGAAAGCTCCAACGAGTGGAATAATGCGGGAACGGGGCATTCCGCACTCTGCGAGCTTAATTACACCGTCGAGAAACCGGATGGATCCATAGATATTAGCAAAGCGATAAAAGTGAATGAAGAGTTTCAGGTTTCAAGGCAATTTTGGTCTTACCTCGTAAATAGCAATCTGATCCGTAACCCGAAGGATTTTATCGTGCCTGTACCTCATATGAGCTTTGTCCAAGGGGAAAAGGACGTCACTTTTTTAAGAAAACGTTATGAAGCGCTATCCAGCAACCCGCTGTTCCAAGGGATGGAGTACTCCGAGGATCCGGCCAAACTGGCGGAATGGATTCCGCTCATGATGAAAGACCGGATATCGAATCAGCCTATAGCGGCTACAAGAAGCGAAGCGGGTACGGATGTCAACTTTGGCGCATTGACCCGCATTTTGCTTACCCACTTAAAGCGTAAAGACGTCGATATTCATTACAATCATCATGTGGATGATATTAAGCGTACTGGCCAGGGCCCATGGGAATTGAAAGTGCGGAATGTCGATAACGGCCGCGTTGAACGTATTGCTTCAAAATTTGTTTTTATCGGCGGTGGGGGAGGAAGCCTGCATTTGCTGCAAAAATCCGGTATTCCCGAAGGTAAGGGGATCGGAGGATTTCCGGTAAGCGGAATATTCATGGTGTGCCGGAAGCCGGAGATTGTTGCGCATCATCATGCCAAAGTATACGGTCAAGCGCCGGTCGGGGCTCCTCCCATGTCGGTTCCGCATCTGGACACAAGATATATCGACAATAAAGAGTCGTTGTTATTCGGACCGTTCGCCGGCTTCTCGCCAAAGTTTTTGCGGACCGGATCCATGTTGGATTTAATTACTTCCGTGAAACCTCATAACCTGACCACGATGCTGGCAGCCGGCGTAAAAAATGCTTCCTTGACGACTTACCTGATCAAGCAAGTTATGCTATCGAAGGAAAAGCGTATGGAGGCTTTACGGGAATTTGTCCCGAACGCGAAAAGCGAGGATTGGGATTTGCTTGTAGCCGGACAACGCGTGCAAATTATTAAAGATACGGCTGCCGGCAAAGGAACGCTTCAATTCGGCACGGAAGTCATTAGTGCCGCCGATGGCTCCATAGCGGCATTGCTCGGCGCTTCTCCGGGGGCTTCTACGGCTGTTTCCGTCATGCTGGAGGTCATCCAAAGATGCTTCCCGCAACATATCAAAGCGTGGGCGCCGAAAATAAAAGAAATGATTCCTTCGTATGGCGTGTCCCTATTGGAAAACCCCGCACTAATTCATGAAATTCATACATCAACATCGCTGACGCTTGGTCTGCTCCATGAGTTAGACCTGCAATCCGTCATGTAGACAGTACAATAGTATAATGAAATTCAACGGCCATTGTCCTGATTTCCGCGGGCAGTGGCCGTTAGTCTTGTCTGAAAATTATTGTCCTACATACTTAAACGAATACATATGAGTTTTCGTTAACTCAATGACTTCCTGAATAAATTCCTCTTGAGATTCTTTAAATCCCCCCTTGATCCAGCTGAGAATAAGTCCGTAAAAGCCGTAGGCCGTATAGCGTTTGAAATAATCCATGTTGACGGGAAGGTTATTGATCGTTTCGAATATAAATTGTTCTTCATAAATGGGCAAAAGCCGTACTGTTCATGGCCAGCGACGATTCTTCATTTATGACGGGTAACAGTTTGACCGTGGACGGCGGATATACGGCCCAATAATTGATCAATCTAAGGTATCCGGGACATTTTATATCATCATGATTCAAAATTTCGGGAGGTTAAAATCATGAGCAAATTTGACGGAAAAGTTATCGTAATTACGGGAGCAGCCGGCGGGATCGGGAAAGCCACCGCGAAAAAGCTGGCCGAACAAGGTGCAAAACTTGCATTGGTGGATTTGAATTTAGAGGCCGTTCAACAAGCGGTCTCGGAATTGGGTTTGGATGATTCAAGAGCGATCGCCCTTCAAGCCAATGTTGCGAAAGAAGAAGAAGTCAAAGGTTATGTGGATGCAACCGTTGAAAAATTCGGTAAAATCGATGGTTTCTTCAACAATGCCGGTATCGAAGGAACTACCGCAAACGTAGAAGATTTCCCGACGGAAATCTTTGAAATGGTTCTGAATGTCAACGTTAAGGGAGCGTTCTTTGGGCTGAAATACGTCGTGCCCGTTATGAAGGAGCAAGGATACGGCAGTATTGTGAATACCGCCTCCGGCGCAGGCTTGATCGGTTCGCCTGGATTTGTCGGCTATAACAGCTCCAAGCATGCCGTGATCGGCATGACCAAAGTCGTTGCGTTGGAAGCCGCTCCATTCGGAGTTAGAGTAAATGCCGTAGCGCCTGGGGTAATCAATACTCGCATGATGCGCCAAATCGAAAAGAATACGGTGCCTCAGGATGCCGAAGGAGCAAGAAAAGCGTTCGGTGCCGCCGTTCCTTTGGGAAGATACGGAGAAGCGGAAGAAGTAGCCAACGTCGCTATTTTCCTGCTGTCCGATGACGCGTCCTACGTATCGCAATCCATTTATACGGTAGATGGCGGTCAAATTAACCAGTAATTTTCCCGGTCAATCTATCCGACAACCATGGTCGACCTCACCGTCGTCGATGGTTGTTTTTTTATGAACGGGTTTTATCGAAGTCATGCCTCTCCTACAAAGAGGGCTTAAATAACGGTATAATATCTATATCCAAAAACGAAGTAGAGAATATCAGGCGTATTCCGGGTACGCCCTAGCCGCAGGAGGAGAACCACATGAAGTCGATCACCGTTCAAAGCCTTACGGATACGTTCAAATTGGAAGTGCTTGCGGGAACCAGCCGCATGGATCGCGTGATTACCCGTCCGCGGACGCACAGACCGGGGCTGGAGTTTGTAGGGTATTTTGATTTTTTTCCTATGGAGCGGGTACAAGTGCTCGGCCGCAAGGAAATTAACTATTTATTGACGCTAAGCGTGGAGGAACGCAAGCTGCATATCGGGAACATCGTGAAGTATCATCCGCCATGCTTTATTGTAACGTCGGGACAGCAGGAGATTCCTTATCTGAAGCTATTCTGCGATCAGGAGGGCATTCCGCTGCTGCGGACGACGGAGACGACGACGGAATTTATCGCTAAGCTGGACAGATACCTGGTGAAGGCCATGGCTCCGGAAATTTCGATTCATGGGGTGTGCGTAAACGTATCGGGCATCGGCATTCTGCTCAGGGGCAAATCCGGGATCGGCAAAAGCGAGACGGCCCATACTCTCATCCGAAGAGGTCACCGATTCGTCGCCGATGATATCGTAGTGCTCAAAAAGTTGGGCCCGGCGACGCTGCTGGGTACGCATAACGAGACCACGCGCGAGTTTCTCGCGCTGCGCAGCATCGGCCTGATCAATGTCGTACGCCAATACGGGCGCAGGGCCTTTCAGGACGAGACGAGAATCGTGCTCGACATTGAGCTTGCCCCTTGGCAGGAGAATTCGTTGAACAATGAGCTGGAGGTAGTTCCCCAGTTCACGGAATATTTAGGCGTCCAAATCCCGCATATCGAAGTCCAGCTTCAGCCTGGACGGGACGTAGCCGGTTTGATCGAGGCGGCCGCCAATAACTGGTATCTCAAGCAGCTCGGGTACAGCGCGGCCGAAGAATTCATGCAGCGGATCGAGAACGAGATGCAGTAACAAATAAAGAAGGAGCCGGCGAGAGCGCCGGCTCCTTCTTTATTATCCTTACGGATCGGTCTATTCAATTGCATCCAATGCGGCCTCGATTTTGGTTTCTACGGATGTATCCACATATTTCATGCTCAGGGCGTAACCGGTGTCGGTGGGTTTTAATAAAATGATGATCTTAGTGCCTCCCACT
This sequence comes from Fontibacillus forbon, assembly GCF_046559655.1. NCBI lineage: Bacteria > Bacillati > Bacillota > Bacilli > Caryophanales > Paenibacillaceae > Fontibacillus > Fontibacillus forbon. The sequence continues at coordinate 207,937 of NZ_JBKGFV010000003.1, forward strand.
TTCCACTCGCTTGATAAGAAGCCTTCGTTGGCAAGAAGCGTAAGATATTGGTCCAATTTTTCCCCATCGATATCCTTGTCGATAACAAAGGAGCCTTCAACCGGTTTGCCGTAATCCAGAAGTGTACTATGGAACATGCCGGAGTAAACGCCGAATATATAGGCTTCATTCTGGCCGGAAATGTCGGGGAAGAATGCCAATGCAGCCAGTTTGTTTTTGTAAAAGATATATAATTCTTCAAAGTCCTCGGGCGATGTTTGGTACAAAAGGAGGTTAATATCGCCGGTTCCTCCTTCATCGAGAAACGAATTCTCATCAAGAACCGACTTCATCTGGTCCGTGGTCGCTCCCCATGTCGGAACAGGACCGGTTGCTGTTGGCTTTTCCCCGATCCAGGCGATGGCCTTGGAGGCATCCGCTCCGACGGCTTTACCGGTTAATGGCTTGACGGCGGATAGAGGGATGTACGTGGTTCCGTTCATCGCCTTGGCCGGCGCGGCCAGAAGGGTTGCAGTTCCGTTGATTTTGGCTTTCTTGCTGCCTGTCTGTACGGTGATATACGAACCGGCCGAATTTTTTGCCGTGATCGACTTACTTTTGCTATCGACGGTCGTGGTATAATTTAGTTCGGTTAGAACCGCCTTCATCGGAATGAGCGTGGTGCCGTTTTCCACGACGGTTGGCAGTTTTGCCGATGAAGCTTTGCCGTCTATGTAGAGAGTGTAAGCGGGAGCCGCGGCGGAAGTAGAGGGAGCGTAAGAGAAAAGACCGGCGAAGATGGTCAGGCACCCTATAAGCGTTAAACAGACTATTTTCTTCATAATGTCTCCTTTGGTTTCGATATAATAGGACTATTTTCTTGAATATAACATAGATGGCTTTCATAGTTGATCCAAAATTTACCTAATGAAAAAATTATTTTGCTTTTTTCGGAACACGAAAGGGAGTAAGACGGATGACAGTGTTGTACGAGGATGAGACCGGGGATGGGGGCAAGCTGGTTGTTTACGAAACGTCGCATTTTGACGGGGAACCCGGAAAATATCGCGTTCTGGCGTTTTCGGACGGAGCCGCTCAAGGGGTTTTGGACGTAGACTCTCCCGCGCGTATCGTATTCGAATATCCCCGGGCCATTCTTCATCTTATGGAAACACATCTTCCGGACTACAATGAAGTGTATGTCATCGGTCTCGGCATCGGGACAATTCCGGCCAGGCTTCAGAATAAACGGGTGAAGGTGGCGGAGATCGATCACCGGATCAAGGAGGTGAGCCGCCGTTACTTCGGATACTCCCCGACTAACGTGGAGATTGGCGACGGACGAAGTTTGCTGGAAAGGGAGCCGAATCTTGACTATGATTTCGTCGTTCTCGATGCTTTTACGGAAAAGGATACGCCGCTTCATCTGCTTTCCGGGCCTTTCTTCACGCTCTGCAAGGACAAGCTGAACGAGCGGGGCGGCCTCATTATGAACATGTTCGGCCGCGGGGCATCCGATAACCTGATTTGTGCTGTGCACACCACGCTACGGTCCGTATTTTCTTATACCTGCTGCTTCGAATTGCCCCAGACGGGAGCGGCCGATAAAAGAAACATCCTCCTCATGGGAGCAATGCAGCCGATCCGGTTCCGCGAAAAGGAGATGGCCGGGTTCGTCGCGTTCACACCCGAGGAAGGATACATCATCCGGGACCGGAAATAAAAATACCGATTGTCATATGCGGGCATGAACGGTATAATTCATCACTTATGAAGGGTACGAGATAAAGGAGCTAAATTATCATGAATAACTACGGAATACCGGACAATGCGCTCATTACCGTCGCGGGTACGGTCGGGGTGGGTAAATCGACGTTGACGACTTCGCTCGCCAGGCGGCTGGGGTTCAAGACTTCGCTGGAGAAGGTGGATCATAACCCCTATCTGGAGAAGTTTTATGCGGATTTTGAGCGCTGGAGCTTTCATTTGCAAATCTATTTTTTGGCCGAACGTTTTAAGGAACAAAAGGGGATTTTTGCAGCGGGCGGAGGGTTTATCCAGGATCGCTCCATTTACGAAGATACCGGGATCTTTGCCAAAATGCATGCCGATCAAGGAACGATGTCGGCAACGGACTATCAAACGTATACCAGTCTGTTCGAAGCGATGGTGATGACGCCTTATTTCCCGCACCCCGATGTGCTGATTTACTTGGAAGGCAGCCTGCCTGCCATCTTGTCCCGCATTCAGGAACGCGGCCGCGAAATGGAAATCCGAACGGAACGCTCGTACTGGGAACATATGCATGCCCGTTATGCCGCGTGGATCGACGGTTTTACCGCTTGCCCGGTACTGCGGCTGAACATCGAGGAATACGACGTGAACGACCCGGCATCGCTGGATGATATTGTTCGCCGAATCGGTGATACGATTCAACGAACGAAGCTTGCATATCCGGTGTAACTTCATGGGATGTGCGGGACGGAACTCCCCAGGTATTTCATATAAATAAATGCCCAGCCTGCGATATGGAGGAAAAATTTACTTGCCATTCGCAGGCTCTTCTGTTATTTTTGATAGTAATAAAGTGTTATTAACAAATTAATACTAAGTATCTTTGAGCTTTTCGCTCGATGAATGAGTGTAGAAAACGGAGGGATGCAATGTGAAGAAGGTTGCGGGTGGGTGGAACCTGTTCGAAATAGCATGGTTGGTGTTGTTTACCTCGATCGCTGTCGGGTTTACGGTGATCTCCAAGGATTCATTATTCGGGTTTACGGTTTTTATCACCGGGGTGCTATGCGTGGTGCTTGCTGCGAAGGGCAACCTGATGAGCTATGTTTTCGGCATGTACAATACCGTCGGTTACGCTTATTTAGCCTATATTAACGGTTTGTTTGGAGAGGTTATGCTGAATCTGCTATTCTTTGTTCCAATGAACGTCATCGGCTTCTATATGTGGAAAAATAACCGCCAGGACGGCAAGCTGACCATGCGCCAGATGAAGCTTAAAGGTCTGCTCCTCGTCGGCGCGGTCTGTGTATTAGGCTGCCTGCTGTTGGGATTCGGGCTTTCGTTTATCCCGGGACAGAACTCGCCTTATATCGATGCCATTACGACGGTGCTGTCCGTCGTGGCGACCTTTTTAATGGTCCGAAGATTCAAGGAACAATGGCTGGTCTATATCGTGTTGAATCTGTTCACGGTTCTGTTGTGGGCGATTCGGATGCTGGAGGGCAGCGGCGAAGGCTTGCTGATGATCGTGATGTGGAGCGCGTATCTGGTTAACGCGATTTACGGCTACTATATCTGGAACAAAGGGGCCAAGGAGGCGCTGGCATGAAGAAGCTGGGATTAACGCTTGGGAAGTTTGCCCCGCTGCATAAAGGGCATCAGTTCATGATCGAAACGGCACTGCAAGAGGTCGACGAATTGATCGTGGTTATTTACGAGACGACGGTTTCCCCGATTCCGCTCCATATCCGGGCAAACTGGATTCGCAAACTTTACCCGGCTGTCCGGGTGATCGAAGCTTGGGACGGCCCGGACGGGTATTCGGACGACAGGGAGCATGAGATTCGGGAAGAACAGTATATATTGGGTTTGCTGAATGGCGAGCAAGTAACACATTTTTACTCCAGTGAGTTTTACGGCGAACATATGAGTCTGGCTTTGGGCGCGGTAGACCGGCGGGTCGATGAAGCCCGCGAACAGGTTCCGATTTCGGCGACGATGGTCCGTTCCGATCCTTATAAGTACAGGGAGTTCGTAAGTGAACTCGTATACCGGGATTTGATCACGAAGGTGGTATTCGTGGGAGCGATGTCAACGGGCAAGTCGACCCTTACCGAAGCGCTGGCGCGGCGGTATCGCACGACCTTTGCGAGCGAATACGGGCGCGATTATTGGACCGAGCATCAGGTGGACCGCAGAATCGGTCTGGAAGCGTTCGATGAAATCGCGGTGGGTCATCTTGAGCGCGAAGAGCAGGCTTTGCTGGAGGCGAACCGGGTTCTGTTCGTCGATACCAATGCGATTACGACGTATATGTTTGCCCTGGATTACCACGGCCGGGCGCCCGAGCTCTTAACCCGGATCGCCCTGGAGAACGCGCAGCGGTACGATCTGTTCTTCCTGTGCGACGACGATATTCCTTACGACGATACGTGGGATCGCAGCGGAGACCAGAAGCGGCATATTTTTCATAAGCAAATCATCGCGGACTTGAAGGAACGGCGAATTCCCTACATTACGCTGCGGGGCAGTCTGGAGGAACGCATGAGCAAGGTAGACGAGGTGCTGGCGAAGTTTGAGCCCTATACGAATTACTTTGGTGAGCTGCTGAGTGGCCTAGAATAAGATGCGGACAGGGAGTAAAATGATTCCGAAGAAATGGTAGTGTTCGCCTTTGTGATCGGGTTTCTACCTCATTAGATTTTATATAATCATGATATCCGGGAACAACAGCGATCGCAGGAACATTTTACGTACTGGCCGCTAGAGCTTATAGAATCAAGAAATAAGGAGGCGAAGCCGTTGGATTTGCTGGATCGCGACGGATTAACAGAAGGTGAATTTTTGGAGCGCTACCGGGCAGGAGATTACGAGCGGCCTTCGGTGGCGGCCGACATGGTCATCTTCACCGTGACGGATGAGGAGGCGGACAGTTATCGCAAACTGCCGGAAAAAGAACTGCGCATCCTGCTCATTCGCCGGGGAGGGCATCCCTTCCTGGGCAAATGGGCGCTGCCTGGCGGCTTCGTCCGTCCGAGCGAGACGACGGAACAGGCCGCAGCAAGGGAACTGCGTGAGGAAACCGGCGTGGATGACGTTTATTTGGAGCAGTTGTATACGTTTAGCGATATAGGCCGGGACCCCCGGACCTGGGTGATGAGCTGCAGCTATATGGCTCTGATCAACAGCGACAAGTTGGAGCTTAAGGCGGGAGACGACGCGACCGAAGCGGCCTGGTTCAAGTTATCCTACCGGCTGTTGCGGGAACGGAAGGAACTGGTCGAGGACGGCTACGTCAAAACGCTGGAATACGAGCTTAAGCTAAGCAGCGAAGGAGAAGAGCTGACGGCTGTCGTGGCGAGGACGGTGACCGCGAGGTCCACATCGACCGGCACGGATTATGCAATCGTATCGAATGACGGATTGGCCTTTGATCATGCGAAAATCATAGCGTGTGCTATCGAGCGACTGCGGGGAAAAGTGAATTATACCGACATTGCGCTGCACTTGATGCCGAAACTCTTTACCTTGACAGAATTGCAGCAGGTTTACGAGGTTATTCTCGACAAAGAGCTGCTGAAGGCGGCCTTCCGGCGCAAAGTGGCCGATCTCGTGGCGGAGACCGATCATTACACCGAAAATGCGGGGCACCGGCCTTCCCGCTTGTATCGGAGAAATTTGGAGGATTAACGATGATTTACAATCTCGATGAGTTAAGAAAAGCATATAACGCGGGAAAGACGTTCAAGTATGTTTTCTTTTGGGGCCATACACCTCCGAAAGACGGGAGCGTCGATAAAAGCTGCTTCAGCCAGTGGTGGATGTGCCCGTTCACGGTAGAGGGGACGGAGTATTCCTGTGCCGAGCAGTTTATGATGGCCGAGAAGGCAAGGCTGTTCGGCGATGAAGAAATGCTGGAATCGATCCTTAAAGCCAAGCACCCCAAGGAGATGAAGGCCTACGGACGTGCGGTCCGTAACTTCGATAAAGAGATTTGGGACAAGGAATGCTACGGCATTGTCAAAAGGGCCAGCTTGGCCAAGTTTTCGCAGAATCCGAAGCTTGGCGAATATCTCATGTCGACGAAAAACCGCATCCTCGTCGAAGCCAGCCCGCGGGACCGCATTTGGGGGATCGGCATGGGCCAGTCCAATCCGGACGCGGAGAATCCCGTGAAATGGCGGGGCAGAAACCTGCTGGGCTTCGCGCTGACCGAAGCGCGGGACGAGTTGCTGCGGAGTTAATTTTTAGCAGGATAACTTATAGATGAAAGAAGGGAAAGAAATGAACCGAAAAGAAATTGCAGGGGAAACTTTGGCGATCCAGCGGCAGGGCTTCTATGAAGTCGAGGGACATAGGGTAGACTTTGCCGACTTGCAGAAGCACTCGGAGGAGCACAGCGAGCTGTTCACTCCCGAACAGGGGGCGGCGCTGGTACGGGAAAGCGCCGGGCTGCACCGGCTGTCGCAAGCTGCCGCCTATTCCGTCGCCAACGAGGCTACGGTAAAGGCGATTTTGGATTTTGCGGAGGCGGGGAAAGAACAAGTCGGCGTCTTGAACTTTGCCAGCGCCAAAAATCCCGGAGGCGGATTTTTGAACGGGGCGATGGCCCAGGAAGAAAGCCTGGCGGCCTCGAGCGGGCTTTATGAAACGCAGCTGCGCAATGATGGCTACTATCAAGCGAATCGGGCCTGCAAATCGATGATGTACACCGATCATGCGATCTATTCGCCGGACGTGGTATTTTTTCGCGACCCGCGGTTTGGACTTCTGGAACAGCCGGCGACCGCTTCGGTATTGACGCTGCCTGCCGTGAACTATGGGCAAGTTCTGCTAAAGGGAGAGGATCCGCTTGAGGCGGAACGCGTCATGAAAGACCGGATGCGCCTGGCCCTGGCGATTTTCGCCCACAAAGGCGACAAGAATCTTATCCTGGGAGCCTACGGCTGCGGCGTATTCCGGAACGATCCGGTGAAGGTGGCCAGGTGGTGGCGGGAGCTTTTGGAGGAGGAAGGCTTCGGATCGCTGTTCTCGGAAATCCGGTATGCGGTATTGGATGCTTCGAAAGACGGCAAGTGCATTAAGGCTTTTGAAGAGCTGGTTTAGAACCCGGCAATTAATTGGTCTTCCAGCTTGGATATATTTTCTTCAAACCATAAACACTGCTTCATAGATAGTAGCGCATCCTCCAGCAAGCTCTCTTTATTTTGATGATCCGAGGTATAGTATTGCTTGAAGTAATCAGATACAAGATTTTGATAGTAATACACATAAGGCATAATCTTAAGGTCATACGCATTTAGATTGCCGTTCTCCAGAAAGCTGGAGATAAACCTTTTGAAATGATCTATATTCAGTTTTCCATCGGCACAAGCAGGATCAGCTGAGAGATAGGCTCTTATGACTTCCCAGCAGATTGGATGTACACACGCTGATGTAAAGTCAATCACGGCATTGATTTTATTTTCGCCGCAAATAATTTGTTGAATCTTATAATCGCCATGCGTGTTGATGCAGGTCATCTTGCTGACATGGAATGAAAAGCCGGTAAATGCTTTAAGCATTCTTAGCTTAGCTTGAATGGCCTCAACAACCTCGTTGTCCCCTTTACTTAGAGCCAGTTCCAGGGTTCCTTCATAACCGCTAGCCGCTCTCTCAGGAGTCATATAATCAAAGAAACCCTGGCTCATGCCTGTTGGTAAGGGTACAAGCATCTTCATTGCAGCATGTATTTGTCCCAGCATTTTGGCTGAATTATCGAGCAACCACTGTGGAGCGGCATTTCGGCTATATACGGTCCCTTCAACATACTTTTGCAAATGGTACATCTTGCTATCGTCCTCCAACACATAGCTTCCTTGCTTGGTCGGACATATTTCTGAAACAGGAATATTCGCATCCCTAAGCGTATCCAATATCCGTGCTTCGTTCTCAGGATGGTTCATTCCGTTAAGCTCATGATCTTTAAGAATAAACTCCCCTGTACTTGATCGGATGTAATAGCTAATGGAACCTATTCCGCTAGCGACTCTTGATACGGTGCATATGTCACCGATATTGTAGTTCGATGAGACTAATTGAATGACAGCTTCATGCATATGGATTAACACTCCTTTAAGTTCTCCTCGGCATATAACCAATATAGCGATATTCCAATAAATTACAAATGACAAAAATAACTATAATAAGATGAACCGGAACGATTCGGCGATTTCCTCAACTTAAATAAACACCTTGACTGCGCCCTTAGGTAACGCATTATCATTTAGCCAGAGGTGAGAACATGGGTTACACGATCGGACAGTTTGCGGGCCTTCATCAAGTATCTAAAAAAACGTTAAGGTACTACAAGGACATTGGTATTCTAGAACCGGCCGGCATGGATCCCGTCAACGGATACGCCATTTATGAAGACGACCAGCGCGAACGCATGCAGCGAATCAAGTATCTTCGCAGACTTCGCTTCTCCCTTGAGGAAATCCGTACTTTACTACGGAGTGAACCCGAGTCGTGGGTAGGCCCGGTACAAGCGCAACTGGCGGTAATTCAATCGGAGGGACGCCTCCTGCAAGCCATCGAGCATGAACTTCTTACTCTTCAAGGACGAATCTGCGAAGGGAAGGATCTTTTCAAATCTATGGCGGTCACAACGGAATACAAGGTGGATACCTTCGAGCTAAACGAGCCCATCCATGTCGTTGGGAGAGCCACACGCGTGCCTTACGGCAAGCACGAGGAGAAGCAAACTTTGATCAACCATTTGATCGGCACATTCTATGGCAATGACGAGCCCGAATCGATTCCGAAGCGTGCGATGCCCGCCGCAGGTTTTGGACTTGTGTGCGAATGCGAAAAGGACATGAGCATGGGGACTTACATGATGGGTGTACAAGTTACAGCCCTGGACGGAGTACCCGAAGGCATGCGCAGCTTCACTCTACCCGCCGGACTTTACGCGCGTGTCACTTTCCAAGCACAGGACAGGGAGGCGCTCACTGACATCGCACTGGAAGGTGCATATGATCATTTGTATAAATGGATGACAGAATCCGGTTATACTATGGCCGATATGCTGGCGGCGGAGGTCTATATTGAGGACCGCATGGAAGTGCCGGTAAATCCCGAAATGGAGCTTTGGCAATTGGTAAAACACGGATAGGGTATGAAGGGGGAGTTTAGTTTTGCTCAGAAATGAATATTTTAAGAGCGAGCGGCTGTTTTACCGACCTTTCCAGATAGAAGATTTGCAAACCTATGTAGAGATGTGTAATGAGAATTCTCGTAGAAGATGGTTTTATTTTCAAGAACCGGATTGTCTAACTACTGCATTTTGGGCTAAAGAAATTGAAAATAACATAGCAACATGGTCAAAAAAGGTTGATTTACTTGAGAATAGATTTGGCTGCGGTCTGGCTATTTCACTGAAAGAAACCGGCGATCTGATAGGCTTTGTTGGTCTTACGAAATTTCACGGGCCTGATGATGAGCTTAAAGATATTGAAATAGGATATCATATCGGAGAAGCCTATCAAGGTAGAGGGTACGGAACTGAAGCAACCAAGGCGGCAGTCGAATGGGGGTTAGCTGAATTAAGTAAACTTGGTTCGGAGCCCAAGATCATAGGTAAAGCAGAACACGCAAATTGGCCTTCTCGCCGAGTGCTCGAAAAAGCGGGGTTCCGTTTTGTTCATGCCGAGCGGTATGTAAGTGTATATGAGATAGTGGCCCAATAGCAACAACGTTTGAAATACATGATATCGCCGATAATTGGAAAAACCTGGCCGGGTTAACTTCAACCACGACTAGGTTTCTTTTTATGACTACTTCGCTTCCAATCTTTGAAGAAAAGCCCCCAAGCTGTCTTCCAGGAACCCCGTATTTTCAAGTCCTTCATTAGCTATGATGTCCATGATTTCTTTGGCAAAATCATTCAAGCCGGCCGTAGAAGCATTGCCGAATCTGCTATCGCCGATGCTTTGCTTCATCTCCTCAATCACTTTGGCCGATCCCTCTCTGTACTCCTTCACCCAATCCTGACGAGTCGACACTTTCTTGGCGAAAGACTGGAGGATAGGATTCCAATCTTCTTTTCCGTTCGCAATCGCTTCCTGTAGCTTGTTCAACGTTTCCGGTTCGAACTTCCGCATCATATCGGTTAAATCTATGTAGTCTTCGGGTGCACCAAGCGGTCTTTGCGGTGGGGTTACGTAATGAACTTCATTCGTTTCAGGATCAACGGTTCTCGTTTTGGAAATGGCCCCGATCAGAGTCATCGTATCCATAAACTCCGCCGCTTCGTCCTCTTTCATGTAGTTTTTCGCTATATACTCCGCTTGAGTGAGCCCCAGTTCCAATAATGCTTTTCTTGCCTCCTCGCCGGTTACGTCGTTGATGAAATTGGACTGAATGATACCGTATACGGCATCTCTTACCCCGGAAGATTGATCTTGGAGCACGCGATTCAGAGAATCATTGATTTGAACGGTTCCAAAATATTTTAACGGATGATCCACGATATCCGATGCCGCTAACTGTCTGGCTGCGGGGCTGATTTCCAAGGTATCTACGTCATGGGACAGCCCCTGAATATTGCCCTCGACCAAGGTCGGTTTATCGGCACGTTGTTTCGAATATTCATATAAATTTAAACCGTATTGCGTCGAACCGTTAATTTTCATGGGATCCTGCACCTTTCTATTTTTAGTGATTCGGATTGCTTCTTCTATCCAATGTATCGGAATATTATTCCATATCTTTAATATTTAAGGGTGAACAAGCAACAGAACTGCTTAAAGTATTCAATAGCTTCTATTTATTGCTAAAATAGAGTTGCCGTTACATCCAATAATAGGAATTCGGAGGCATGTCATACATGGAGAGAATACAGGCACTTGGCGATTTGTACGAGGAAGGCAGCACGGACGTAATTGTACTTGCCTCCGGTCAATGCGCAGTTGTGCAGTGCAACCATAATATTGGACGTTCGTTTATCCGGTCGCTGCTGGGGGAAGGAACAACCTCCGGTTACGGGGTTACCTATAGAGGCGAGTTGCTGTCGCTATCCAACCCTGAAACCGCCAAGCGGGTTGGTTTTTGCGCTTTGGGCGAGGGCATATATGAACGCCTGAAGGTGAGAGATTATTTGTTGTTTTGGGCTGAGATTTATGAGGTTGGGCCTGCGATAGAGGAACTGTTAAGCGGAATCGGATTGGAGGGAAAAGCCCATGAACGGATTTCCAGACTCAGCTATTCCGAAAAGCGGCTGCTTGGCTTTGCGAGAAGCACCCTCCATGATCCGGAGCTCGTTATTTGGGAAGAACCCGAGCAGAATCTGGACCTTGAGAGCTGCATGATTGCAAGAAGGATGATATCCGGGCTAATCCGCAGAGATAAGGCCGTGTTGATCACATGCTCGGCGCTCGAGCAAGCGCTGTCGATTTCGAATGTCATTTACCGGCTGAACGGCATCAGGTTTGAGCCGATAGCATTACAGGAACCGGCCGAATTGCTCGAGTCCGAGTTCGGCGGTAGTGAAGAAGTGCCTACGGAGGCTGGCATAGAACTGCCGGAGTCTAAGGCAGGGTTGTCCAGGCTTATGGTGAAAACGGAGGACAAATACGTGTTCATTGATCCGCAGAATATCAATTACATAGAAAGCAACGAAGGCGTCACGACCTTGTTTACGAAAGAAGGCCGCTTCGCCTGCGCTTGGACGCTGGTGGAATTGGAGGACAAGTTGAAGCCGTTCCGGTTCTACCGCTGTCACCGTTCCTATATCGTCAATCTCGATCAAATCGCCGAGTTGATCGTGTGGAGCCGCAACAGCTATAGTCTGGTTCTGAGCGACGGTCAAAATTCCAGGATCCCGTTGTCCAAGGGGAAATTCGAGGAACTCAAGACGATCGTCGCTCTGTAAGTCCGCTCCGTTTATCCCTGAAACGGCTGCTTTCAGCCTGCAAATGACTCCTTCCGCGGTGAATATGCTGCTATTCGGCGATGAATGTTTAATCTGGAATAGAGCTAACCGGCTACTCATTCAAGGGAAGGTGAAGTCATTGCAATCCATCATTGAGGTCGAGAACCTCGAAAAGCTGTACAAAAAGAAACAAGCTTTGAAGAAGATCAGCTTTCAAGTTCATCAAGGCGAAATATTCGGATTTCTTGGTCCAAGCGGGTCGGGGAAAACGACGACGGTGAAAATTCTGACCTCGCAGCTGATTCATACTTCAGGTAAGGTAAAGGTCCTCGGGGGTGATCCGAGCCGCAACCGGCACCCCGGGTTTCTGGGCAGAATCGGAGTGCTTACGGATAACAGCGGAATGTACGAGCGGCTTAGCGTGCACGATAACCTCGCGCTGTTCTGCCGATTGTACGGCGTGCCGGAGCGAAGAATAGAAGCCGTTCTTGAAACGGTCAACCTGATCGATGACAAGCATACGCTGGTCGGAAAGCTTTCCAAAGGGATGAAGCAGCGGATTACGCTGGCCCGGACGATTCTGCATGAACCGGATATTCTTTTTCTCGATGAGCCGACGTCCGCTCTGGATCCGGTGAACGGCGGCCGTATCCGGGAGGCGCTCCGCGAGATGAACAGCCGGGGAACCACGATCTTTTTGACAACGCATAATATGCAGGAGGCTGAGGAGCTTTGCGATCGCGTAGCTTTTCTGAATAATGGGGAAATCTCTGCCCTGGATACTCCGCAGGCCTTGCGTTTGCGGCATGGCGACCGGACCATTACGGTTACTACGCGGCGGGGAAAACGGGTGGTGGATCAGAATGAAGCGGGGGCGGACGAGGTGCGGGATTTAATAAGAAGCGGAAATTTGCTGGCCATTCATTCCAACGAGCCTACGCTTGGCGATATTTTCGTGAAGCTGACGGGGAGGGGACTGGAATGACGTTCTCGATGCGCCGTTTTAGGGCCATGGTGACAAAAGAGTGGAAGGACGCGATCCGCAATCCGCACATTTTACTGAATGCGGGGATGCCGATTCTGATTGCCGTGCTGTTTAACCAAAAGGAAATGGATCCGGGGGACCTTACGTTTCTGGCCATTCCTATACTTGTAGCCATATCCATTACGGGGGCTTTCGTTCAGGCGACCATGATTGCCGAAGAGAAGGAGAAGAATACGCTGCGTGCGCTCATGCTGTCGCCGGCTTCCAGACTGGAGGTCCTTGCCGGGAAAAGCGCGACGACCACCCTGTTTGCAATGATCGTGATAGCGGTATGTATCGTAATATCGGGTGTCCCTGATGTAAATATAGCTTATTTAACGATCCTGTCGGTCTTGCTGCTTCTTATTTTTATGGCTCTCGGAACGGTGATCGGGCTCATCGCCCGGACCGCCTCGGAATCCTCCATTGTAGGTCTTCCTATTTTGCTGTTTTTTATTTTCGGACCCATTTTTGTTCCCGATCTGGATGTACCTGCTCTGATGAATATCATCAATTGGCTGCCGTCGCACCAATTCGTGGTGGCTGTTACGGATCTTCTTCAAGATGGAGGGCTTAAGCAGATTCAGGGGAGTCTGTTCAATCTGATTATATGGACGCTTATGTCGGGAGCGCTGTGCTTCCTGATTTACGGCAAACAACGTTTTGATAAGTAGGGAGGCGAGTCTATACAAAATAGGAGGGCTATGCGTGAATAACAAATTTCTAAAGAACCTTGTTTTTGGAGTCGTCCTGCTTATCGCGGTGTTGATCGTGAAAAAGCTGTGGTTGCCTGATGGGATCCTGGGGATCTTCAAATAGCGGAGCGCAATAAATCAAATCATGCTTTTGAGGAGCTGCTTCGTGGCTTAGCGGAAGCGATGAACTCGATAGATTGGAGTTGAGAAACATAATAAGCGCCCGTTGGGCGCTTATTTTTAATGGTTTTCATGCTCCTGCCCGGTGTGCATTCAACCATCTCCATGCTGCTTTTTTCGAGCCGGACGATTTGTTCCAATAACCCCTGAAATAATCATTACCGAGCCGATTAAATGATATACCGTAACTTCTTCTCCAAGAAATATCGCTCCAGCCGCCATGGAGACGAGGGTAGAAAGATTGGAAAATACGCTCATTTTCGCAGCTTCCATTTTAGACAGGATGTAGTTCGACAACAGCGCGGTGACCAGCGAGGATACCACGCCCAAGAAAAGTATGGATACGATAAAAGTACCGCCGGAGAGCGGTGTCAACAAGCGGTGGAACGTCCCGGCGGCCGCATGATTGATAAACGAAATGGCCAGAAAAACGATGAATCCGATACCCATCATCAGATAAGTGATTTCAGCCGGGCTGAACTGCTTCGAAAGCGAGCGGGCCATAACGGTATATCCGGCAAAAGCGACGCATGTCAATAATAACAACGAGATCCCCATCAGGTTCGACAAATCAATCCGGCTGCCTTTCATAACGAAGATGAACACAACGCCGAACACCGACAGAAAGATCGACAGCTTCTGTAAGATGGTGGTCTTTTCTTTTAAAAATAAAGAGGCGACGATCATGGTTACGACCGGGGTGAACGCGTACAAAATGCCTCCCTCCGCTGAGGTGGCATGTTGCAGCCCGAACGCTTGAAGCGAGAAGAACCCCAGCGGATACATGGTTGCCAGGAGCAACACTTTATACAGCGGCTTGCCGCGGTAATCAAGCTTGACCCATCCCAACGCCACCGGGACGGAAATGACCAAAAACGAAGAGGCAAAACGGAACGCCAGGGTGTCGAGTGGACCGGCGTAGTCGAGCGCTATTTTCGCAAACAAAAATGACAATCCGATAATTACCGCGTTAATCACGGCGAAGAAATAAGGAAGCGTATTTTTTTTAGAATGCATGGTTGGTCACATCATCCTCTCCAATAAACGGTAGCGTGTTCGCGAACATCCGATCGTTGATTTGAAGATATGACAAAATGGCGAACCGAACAACGTCATTTTGCCTGAACTGTATCGATACAGTGGTCGGGGAGTAGTATAATTAAGCAGAAATAATCCAGAGATCTTGAATACGGACAAGGGGAACAACGTGAAAAAGTACATTTTGATTCTTTCCGATATGGAGAATAAGATTCGGGAGGGACGATACCTTCCGGGTCAAAAGCTGCCTTCCGTTCGCATGGCTGCGGAAGCCTACGATTGCAGCATCAGTACAGTCACGCGGGCATATGCGGAATTGGAGAAGCGCCACGTCATTTATTCGGTCCCGCAAAGCGGCTTTTACGTGGTTGTGAAGCCGGGAGATTGGCGCGACAACAGGGATAGCGGAATGATCAACTTCGCTACGGTGTTGCCGGATTTGGACGCATTTCCGTATTTGGATTTTCAACATTGTTTAAATAAAGCGATTGATATCTACAAGTACGACTTGTTTACCTATGGCGATCCGCAAGGACTGGAGTCCTTACGCCACACGCTTGTTTCCCATTTGGCGAATGATCAAGTGTTTTCCAAGGCGGAGCGGATTATCGTTACCTCAGGAGCGCAGCAGGCGTTAGAAATTTTAGCGAAAATGCCGTTTCCAAACGGTAAATCGGCGGTTTTGGTTGAACAGCCGAGTTACGATCGATATTTACGATATCTGGAGACGGAGAACATACCGGTTTACGGCATCGCTCGTACAGCGGCAGGCATTGACCTGCGGGAATTGGAGCAGAGGTTTAGAAGCGGAGAAATCAAATTTTTCTACACGATGTCAAGATACCATAATCCGCTTGGTACCAGCTATAGCGTGGAAGAGAAGAGAGCTATAGCCAGGTTGGCCGGTAAATACGACGTATACGTCCTGGAGGACGATTACATGGCAGACTTGGTCGAAGAGCGGAAATTCGATCCTATTTACGCTTACGATGGGGGTTCGCACGTCATTTATTTGAAGAGTTTCTCCAAAATCATCTTTCCGGGCCTAAGGTTGGGCGCCATTGTTTTGCCGGAACGGTTGCTAAAGACGTTCCACGCTTACAAAATATATCCCGACACTTCGCTTTTGTCCCAAGCGGCGCTCGAAGTGTATATCAGGAATGGCATGTACGAGCGGCACAAGCACAGGATAAGCAATTTGTACGCTTCGCGAATGCAGGCTTTGAAAGAGTCGGTGGAACTGTACAATGAACCGGGGTTGTTGGAAGTGCCCGACATCAGTTCAGGCATTTATACGCATTTCAAGCTGAAGTCGACCGTTAATATAGAACGTCTTTTAAAGCGTCTTGCCGAGAGGAATATAAGCGCCGTCCCCGGAAAAGGGTTCTATTTATCGAGTTATCTGGAGCGGGAGAAGTTTCTGCGAATCAGCGTTTCCCAGACACAACCTGGGCGAATCGCTGAAGGGGTTAAGGTCATCATTGATGAAGTAAGACGGGAAATCCGATGATTCACAAACATGTCTCTTATACGATTCAATCAGAAGGTTGTTAATTACCAATATATGTATCCCTAAATGTCTATGAAAACGCCTCTAATTTGTCGGGTAGCCGGAGGAGCCGATCTTAGGTAGAATGACGCGTAAGGGACTGACACTAAGGAGGTTCAATATGTCTATAACTAACAACTATCCATTCCAGGACACTTCCCTTCCGTTGGAAGAACGGGTGAACGACCTGGTTTCCCGCTTCACGCTGGAGGAAAAAGTAGGACTCATGATTCAATATCAGACGGCCGTCGAACGGCTTGGCGTGAAAGCGTATAAACACGGCACGGAAGCGGCGCATGGCATGGCTTGGCTCGGCGAAGCCACGGGCTATCCGCAGCCGATCGGCCTGGGATGCACCTGGGATACCGAGCTGATGCAGCGCATCGGCAGCGCTATCGGCGACGAGGCGCGAGGATTTTATAAACGGAATCCCGAGATTAACGGGCTGACGCTTTGGGCACCGACCGTCGATATGGAACGCGATCCGCGCTGGGGCCGGACCGAGGAAGCCTACGGCGAAGATCCGGTGTTGGCCGGCAAGCTGGCAGCGGCGCTCGTTAAGGGGATCCAGGGAGATCATCCGAAGTATTTGAAAGCGGTTGCTACATTGAAGCATTTTATTGGCAACAACAACGAGGTAGGCCGCGGCGACCAATCGGTCAGCATCGACCCGCGCAATATGCGCGAATACTATTTGAAGGCTTTCGAAATTCCGTTCAAGGAAGGCGGCGCCCAGTCCATGATGACGGCGTACAATGCCGTCAATGGCGTACCTGCCAACCTGTTGCCGGAAGTGGGCGAAATTGTAAAAAAGGAATGGGGCATGGACGGCTTCGTCGTCAGCGATGCCTTTGACGTATCGGGAACGGTGCGGGACCACGGTTACCTGGAGACGCATAAGGAATCGGTGGCCCGTTCCGTGAAGGAAGGCGGCATCGACAGCATTACCGACGACGGCGAGCTGATCAAGCAGGCGCTGCGCGAAGCGCTGGAAGAAGGACTGCTCGCGGAGAGCGACCTGGATATCGCGCTGCGCAACACGTTCCGCGTGCGCTTCCGCCTCGGCGAGTTCGATCCGGAGGAAGACAATCCGTATGCGGCGATTGACGAGTCGGCGATCATGCGGCCGGAGCATGCGAAGCTGTCTCGCGAAGCGGCGGGCAAAGCGGTCGTGCTCTTGAAGAACGAAGGCGGCATGCTGCCGCTGCAAGCGGACAAGTTGAAGAAAGTCGCCGTGATCGGACCGCTTGGCGGCACCGTGTACCGCGACTGGTATAGCGGTTCTATGCCTTATACCGTCACGCCGTTGCAAGGCATTCAGGAAAAGCTGGAGACCCATGGCGGCAAAACGGCATTCTCCGGCGGGACGGACCGCGTCAAGCTGAAGTCGAAGCGTAACGGGCGTTACGTACGGGTGCAGGACGGAGAGCAGGCAGCGCTGGCCGCAACAGGCGAAGCGTCAGAACAGGCAGCCGTATTTGAAATGACCGATTGGGGCTGGGGCAGCCACACGATCATCGCGGAACCTAACGGACGTTATCTGACGACGGACGACCGGCTCGTGAAGGCCTCGGCCGATCAAATCTGGGAGTGGTTCACGAAGGAAGTATTCCTTATTCGTCCTTCGGAAGGAGGGGCCGGTCAGGTAACCTTCTCGACATGGAACGATACGCCGGTTACGGTGAAGAGCGACGGCGGCGAGCTGCTCGTCGGAAGCGGCAGCGCGGAAGAAACCGCCAACGAGATCAACGTGGCGGGCGCGGCGTCCGTGGCAGGCGGGGAAGAGGAGCGGATTACCGCCGATATCTTCGAGCTGGAGACGGTAACGGACAAATTCCGGGACGCGAAGGATGTTGCCGCAGATGCGGATCTGGCCGTGGTATTCGTCGGCAACCACCCGCTGATCAACGGCAAAGAGACCATCGACCGTCCGGACATCACGCTGCCGGAATCGCAGGAGCAGTTGATCAAGGAGGTTCTGTCCGTGAACCCGAACACGATTGTGGTCGTGGTGGGCAGCTATCCGTATGCGCTCAATTGGGAGGATGAAAACGTGCCGGCCATCGTATATACCACGCATGCCGGCCAGGAGCTCGGCCATGCCGTAGCCGACGTGCTCTTTGGCGACGTGAACCCGGCAGGACGCTTGAACATGACTTGGTACAAATCGGTCGATCAGTTGCCGGAGTTTATGGATTACGACGTCATTAAGGGCGGCAGAACCTATCGCTATTTCGAGGGTGAGGCGCTTTATCCTTTCGGACACGGGCTGTCCTACAGCACGTTCCGTTATGACGGGCTTAACCTCGACCGGAAGCAAGTTTCCGCGGACAAAGACCGCGAAATCGGTCTGACGGTGCGAGTGACCAATATCGGAGACCGTCCGGGCGAAGAAGTGATGCAGATATACGGGCATGCGGAGCAGTCGCGCGTGAAACGTCCGCTGAAGCAGCTGCTCGCCTTCCGCCGGGTGCTGTTGCAGCCGGGAGAAACGGCTGACGTGAGCTTCACGCTGCCGCTGTCCGAGCTGGCCATGTGGGACGTTACCCGCGAGCGCTTCTGCATCGAGAACGGCACGTACACCTTTATGGCCGGTGCCTCTTCGGCGAATCTGCCGCTGAGCGCAGCGCTTCAGGTGCAAGGCGAGACCATCCCGCCGCGCGACCTGAAGAAGTCCGTGAAGGCGATCAATTATGACGCCTACGAAGGCGTACTGATCGGCGAATGCCATGAAGGCGGCAGTGCCGCCGAGGTGTCGGGGCAATCCGGCTGGATTGCCTTCGAAGACGCCGAGTTCGGCGAAGGCGCGAGCACGGTGAAGCTTCGCGCAGCCAGCCGCACGGCGGCTTCGGCCGAGATCCGGCTGCAGAGCCCGGACGGTCCGTTGGCGGGCCGGATCGAACTGGAGGCAGGCGGAGCGCAGGAATGGCGCGATTACGCGGCCGAGCTGAGCGGCGTAAGCGGACGTCAGGACGTGTACGTCGTCCTGAACGGCAAAGCATCGCTGAGTACGGTTCAATTTTTTTAACATAGGCAGTCTGCCTTTCATCAGTGCTCCAAGGTATAAAGGATCATGAAGGAATAAGTATGACCGGGCTCCCCGTTTCGGGAGGCCCGGTCTCTTTTTGAGTGTTCGTGAAGCAACGAAAAATCGATGGGTATGCTAATGGGGAAAGAAGGGGTAAAGAACCAGCCGAGAGAATGGGGTAAACACCAACAAATCGCTCCAGAATGACTGCTATGGATCTTCCTCCCATACGATAAGCATACGTGGACACCTTCCCTGATCATCAAAAAGAAGCATTGGTGGTCTTCTCGAAAAGGATAAACATGTTACTACCGTGTATTTAAGGTGAAAGCACGATTCTCTCTTCAAATTTCTTGTTCCACTTAATCGTAATGACTATATCCTCACCTTTTTGGGGCAGGAAGTTAGTATCTATTGACGGAGAAATAACCTTGTCACTAATTGAACTATTATTATCTGAAGTTATAGTTCCACTGAGTTGTGAAACGTTTCCTGGACTAGCTACATCATATGCAACATCAAATATTGTTTCTTGATTTCGCGGTTCAATAATACATTGCAGCATATACTTCGATGCTTTTGAACTTGAGCTAGACTCTTTGATAACATAATTAACTTTCCAATGTTCACTTTGTCCTTGAATGGAAATTAGTTCTTTACTCATTTCTTCGGTAGTTCCCTGCTTAAGATCATTATTACTACATCCAACAAATACTAGTGCAAAAATTAATAAGAGTAGGCTTAATTTGACTCTCATAAGTACCTCCTAAGTTATATTGTAATCATAACTTAAAAAGGGGGAATATTACAGGATTGGAAGCCCTAACCCTCAAAATTCGAGAGTTAAGGCTTACTTAGGGATCAAGGTGTACGGTAAGTACATCTTTATTTTTATTTAGTTAGACCTGAATTGCGGGATATTTTGCTATATCGCGATAAGGAATAAGCGGCAGCCGCGATTGAAATAGCGAAGATGAGAATCGCTTCAAATAACATATCCGTGTAGGCGTCAAACAACGATTTCATAATTAGATTGCCAAGAGCAAAGGCTCCTGAGAGAAAAGCCGTAAGAATGAAAAGGATCCCGGCGATAAGGAACAATAAAGGTTTCTTCACAGTCATCCTCCTGACCCGATGGTTTGATCTAAATATGAATTTATTTATCGGGTTTGTCAATAGATGGAAGCTTGCGAACAGGAGAGTACCCCATACAATATTGGATTGGCCGGAGCAGCAGCAACTTGTATTTCACTCTCTAATTCAAAAAACTCCCGCTATGTTGGTTCCATAACGGGAGTTTTTTCTCTGCAGATATTCAATGGCTATCGCGGTATCCACGGCATTACGCCAGTCTCGTCTTAAAATCCTGATAGCCGAATTCGCGAACGACGCGGCAATTGCCGTCTTTCTCCTGCACGGCGATAGCCGGCAGCGGCATGCCGTTGAAGGTGTTGGTTTTGACCATGGAGTAGATCGCCATGTCCCCGAACACCAATCGGTCGCCGGTCTTCAGGGGCTGATCGAAGGAATAGTCTCCGATCACGTCGCCCGTAAGGCAGGTCGGGCCGCCAAGCCGATAGGTGTATGGTTTCTCGCCGGCTTCGCCCGAGCCGAACAGCGGCGGACGATACGGCATTTCCAGAACATCCGGCATATGGCATGTAGCCGAAGTGTCCACGATGGCAATCTCGATGCCGTTTTTGTGGATATCCAGTACGGAGGTGACCATATAGCCCGCATTGAGCGCGATGGCTTCGCCGGGTTCAAGGTAGACTTCCAGACCGTATTTATCCTGCATCCGCTTGATGCAAGCTTCCAGTCTCGGAATATCATAGTCTTCTCTTGTGATATGGTGACCGCCGCCGAAATTGATCCATTCCATCTGCGGCAGCCAGGCCCCAAACTTTTCCTCCACCGCATTCAGCGTGGTTTCCAAATCGTCCGAGTTTTGCTGGCAAAGCGTATGGAAGTGCAGCCCCGAGACGCCTTCAAGCAGTTCCGGCCGGAAATCGTCCCGCTTTACGCCGAATCTCGACCCTGGCGAACAGGGATCATAGATTTCATGTCCCACTTGCGTGGAGCATTCCGGGTTGATGCGCAGGCCCACTTTTCTCCCGGCAGACAGAGCTTTGGATTTATACTTCTCCAACTGGGAGAAGGAGTTGAAGATGATATGATCGCAAATGGAAACAATTTCGTCGATTTCGTCTTCACGATAGGCAGGGGCAAAGACGTGGTTTTCTTTGCCCATTTCCTCGTGACCCAGCCGTGCTTCGAACAAACCGCTCGCGGTTGTGCCGCTCAAGTATTTTCCGATGAGGGGATACATAGCTGTCATGGAAAACGCTTTTTGAGCCAGCACGATCTTGGCACCCGTACGCTGCATGACGCCGTTCAGGATGTTCAGGTTCTTTTCGATGAGTGCTTCATCGACTACAAAGCAGGGCGTCGGCAATTCCTGAAACCGCATCTTAGCGAACGAGCTCCGGCTTTTTAGCTTCCTCAGGCAAGGCGTCAACCAGAACAGGATTAAAGTCTTCTACCCAAGGAAGTCCCCATTTGTTCAGTTCTTCCATGAATGGATCCGGATCGAACTCTTCGATATTGAATACGCCCGGTTTATTCCATTTGCCGGTCATGACCATAGCGGCGCCGATCATGGCAGGAACGCCCGTCGTATAGGAGATAGCCTGGGAGCCTACTTCCTTATAGCATTCTTGGTGGTCGCAGACATTGTAAACATAGTAAGTCTTGTCTTGGCCGTCTTTTTTCCCTTTGAAGATACAGCCGATGTTTGTCTTACCCACCGTACGAGGTCCAAGGGATGCCGGATCCGGGAGTACGGCTTTCAGGAATTGCAGCGGAATGATTTGTTTTCCTTCGTATTCGATCGGTTCGATGGAAGTCATTCCTACGTTCTCCAGAGCCTTCAGGTGCATGAGGTAGCTTTGGCCGAAGGTCATGAAGAAACGGATGCGCTTCAGTCCAGGCATGTTTTGCGCAAGGGATTCGAGCTCTTCATGGTAAAGCAGGTACATATCCTTTTGGCCGACTTCGGCGAAGTTATATTCGCGTTTGATTTCCATCGGTTTCGTTTCGATCCATTCCCCGTTTTCCCAGTAGCGGCCGTTAGCGGACACTTCACGGATGTTGATTTCCGGGTTGAAGTTGGTTGCGAAAGGATAGCCGTGATCGCCGCCGTTGCAATCCAGAATGTCGATATATTCGATTTCGTCAAAATAGTGCTTCAGCGCATAAGCGGAGAATACGCCGGTTACGCCCGGGTCGAAGCCGCTGCCCAAAAGTGCCGTGATTCCAGCCTTTTCAAAGCGCTCGCGGTATTCCCATTGCCATTTGTATTCGAACTTAGCCGTATCTTCCGGCTCATAGTTTGCGGTATCCATATAATGCGTTTTTGTCGCAAGGCAAGCATCCATAATCGTCAAGTCTTGGTAAGGCAGAGCCAGGTTCATGACGATATCCGGTTTGACTTCGTTGATCAGAGCGATCAGCTCATCGACATTGTTGGCATCGACCTGTGCGGTCGTGATTTTGGTTTTGCCGCCGTCCAATTTGGTTTTGAGTTCGTCGCATTTCGATTTGGTACGGCTCGCGATGCAGATTTCTTCGAAAACTTCGCTGTTTTGAACGCATTTATGAATTGCTACTGCTGCTACGCCGCCGGCGCCGATGATAAGTGCTTTTCCCATTGTTGTTCAATCCCCTAACTCAATTAAATTTTTTTCACTGTAAAAACGGCAACAAAAAAAGCAAGCGAAACACGCATTCCATGCGCATCACACTTGCTTTGATATAGTCGGATATTAAGACAGTCCCAATAAGGCATGACTGGAGGACAAACTTCTTGCACGTCGTCAGTCAGCCATAAAACTTAAAGTTTCATGGAAAGGCCCTTAATATTCAGATATATCATGTTAGGATCAGAGTCTATATAGCAAATAATCACTTTTACCACTCTTATTGACCGTTTCACAAGTTGATGTGCATATGCACTGGTTGTAAAGTAACCAACTTATAAAATTTGAGCTTTTAACTCAATCAATAAGGCAACGAAAGTTGCCAATCGGCATTTGACCCGGCTGTCCGTATGGCCTTAACTTCTTTAGGGAAGTGGTCAAAAATTATCTGCTTGGAAAGATCCTAAATACATTGAATATTAGCTTTCCAAATTTAATGCTACTTCATAATAGCAGGATCGGGATTATTGAGCAAGAAGAATTTTTAAACTAACGCATATTTTTTTCGGCATTGAAAAGTCGTAAACCGAATGAGATAGCAACATTACAAATTTCACCTTGTGCTATAACTGTATTCAAATTCAGCATAAGGAGATGAAACGATGAGCAGATTGGCAGGTAAAATCGCTTTGGTTACCGGTGCGAGCCGGGGAATCGGCCGCAGCATCGCATTACGGTTGGCGAAAGAGGGCGCTTTTGTCGTCGTGCACTATGGAAAAAGAAAAAGTGAAGCCGAGGACGTTGTTCACCGGATCGAACATAACGGAGGGAAAGCGTGCGCGATCGGCGCCGATCTGGGGACGCTCGGGGGCGTTCAGGATCTATTTGCGGGACTGGACGATGTCTTACGGACCCATACGGGGAATCAACGATTCGACATTCTTGTCAATAATGCCGGAATCGGCCAAATCATCGGCCTGGAAGAGACGACGGAAGAATCCTTCGACGAGGTGATGAAGATTAACGTAAAGGGACCGGTTTTCGTTACGCAGCAAGCTTTGCCGCGCCTGAATGACGGGGGACGCATTATCAATATTTCCTCTTTCGTGACGCGGGCGGCTTCTCCGAGCGTCTTCGCCTACAGCATGACGAAAGGGGCCATCGATACGTTTACGCGCCTTTTGGCCAAACAGCTGGGAACCCGCAATATTACGGTAAACGCCATCCAGCCGGGGATCATTAACACGGAAATGAACGCAGGGACGTTGCAAGATCCGCAAGGACAACAATATGCTGCCGGTCTTTCCGTCTTTAACAGATGGGGAGAACCCGAAGACGTCGCGGACATTGCCGCTTTTCTCGCCTCGCCGGACAGCCGTTGGGTAACCGGCCAATGCGTGGATGCCAGCGGGGGCTCCCAGCTGTAAGCGAAATAATTGGTCCGGTCTATGTCAGGTTTAATTATGCTTACGGGCGCGAAGCGGCTATCTTCTATGAACAGGACGCCGATGCCGGACAAGCGTTTGCCGAACTTGGGCAATGGATGTTATCGAACGGCTGCAAGGTCGTTTAAAAATACTAGAATAGAGTTAAAGTTGAGAGAATCCGGTTTTGCTTGAAATAAGGCTGTTGAGAAGGGCTTTCAGGGCCGGACCGCGAATGTAGAATAGGAATCCGCAGAATAAAGGGGGAGTGGCCTTTGGACAATAAGCATCCTGAAATCGATGGGATCCTGGAAAGGATGCAGACGGTTTTGGCGGCGTTGCGCGAACGGGATCCGGAATTTTACGCCAAGTACCCCATGCATCTTGGAACGGAAGCCGAAGAACAAGCGATACGCTCCGTTTCCGACACATGGCGCCTGCCTGAACAATATTTGTACTTCTTACGGCACTACGTCCCCGAATCCGTCGGTTGGAGCACGGACGAATATATCAATCTGGATATTTACGGTGCGAAAGATTTGCCGAAGGGGCAATGGGGATATAACTATAATCCCGTTACGAAGGAACCTATTTCAGATTGGCCGGACCACTATCTTGTCATTGCTACGGATGAGGGCGACCCTTACTGTATCGATTTATCCAGAGGGGACACCGTCATTTACACGGCGGAGCATGGAACGGGCCGCTGGGATTTTGAAATTGCTTATGACAATCTGGCGGAGTTTCTTCGCAGCGTCTTGTTGCCGCGAGGCCACGAGGATATTGATCTTGGCGATGACGTTTCATACGATTACTGCAAGGTATTTATTACAGGGGAAGGCAGGGACAAGCTCAAAACTCTGCTGTTCATCAAAAAAGCGTTTTCCTGCGACGTTTCGCAGGCAAGATCCTACTTGGGAGCGGTGCCTTTGCTAGTGTACAAAGGGATTGAACCGGGTGCCGCTAATGTCGAAGCTCAATTGAAAAGCATCGGTGCGGATTATGAAAAGCGTGAAATCGGGTTGGCCGAGTTTTTGTCATAATCGAGTGAGGCAGTTGAAAATACTTAGGAAAAGTGGGGTTAACATGACCATTCGGCAGTGGAAGGAACAAAGTGACCGGTCTTTTCGAATCTGTGCATTCGGTTCAAGCAATACGGAATTGTCGTTGGAGAATCGGGGACGGCATAACTGGGTGGACTGGTTCTATATCAACGTGAGAAAAGAAATCGGGAATCATGTCAGCGTCACGAATCTGGGGATTGGCGGAGAGACCGCCATGGATCTGCTCGGCCGGATCGAGCGGGATGTTAAGCCCCTCCAACCTTCGCTTGTGATCGTGACGATCGGGGGTAACGATGCGGGAACTGAAGTACCTACCACGTTATATGCCGAGCGGTTAAAATCCATCTGTTCCACGATTCGCGAATATGGTGCCATTCCGGTGCTTCAAACTTATTATTGTCCGCTCTACCACCAGAGTCCGCCTGGTTTCCGGTCCCGCTTCGAGGCCAATATGCAAGTAAACAGGGATTTATCGCGCGAATGGGATATACCGCTAGTGGACCAGTATTGTTATTTCGAACCGCTATATCGGAATGATCCGGAAACTTATGAGAAGCTGATGCGGGATTGGCTACATGTCAATCCTTTGGGAAATCTGATGATGGGACAGTATATTTCAGCCAGTTTCGGGCTCCCCCCGATTCCCGTACCCGAGGACATGCAGCAAGAGTTCAACCCGCTATATGAAAAAATGAACGCGCTGGCAATCCGATAAGGCGATTGCCGGTCCAATGAATAGACGAGGAGGCTACAACATG
Source organism: Fontibacillus forbon (assembly GCF_046559655.1). NCBI lineage: Bacteria > Bacillati > Bacillota > Bacilli > Caryophanales > Paenibacillaceae > Fontibacillus > Fontibacillus forbon. The sequence continues at coordinate 234,024 of NZ_JBKGFV010000003.1, forward strand.
ATCAACGATAACGATTTGAAGCATCTGCGCCGCTGCATTGAGCTTGCGGAGGCTGCGCTGGAGAAGGGCGATGAGCCGTTCGGCTCGATTCTGGTCACTGCGAGCGGCGAGGTGCTTGCGGAAGACCACAACCATGTGGCCGGGGGCGATCATACCCAGCACCCGGAATTTGCGCTGGCGCGCTGGGCGGCCCAGAACATGACCCTCGAAGATCGGGCGAAGGCGACGGTATATACCTCGGGCGAACATTGCCCGATGTGCGCCGCGGCCCACGGCTGGGTCGGTTTAGGCCGGATCGTTTATGCGAGCTCCTCCGCGCAATTGGCGCAATGGCTGGGCGAAATGGGGGTCCCCGCATCGCGCGTCCGGAATCTGCCGATCCAGGACGTCATTCGGGACACCGCCATCGACGGTCCCGTGCCGGAACTCGCCGAACAAGTCCGGGAGCTGCATCGCCGGCTTCATGAGACAAAGCGGTAACCGACCGGTTTTGCGGCAACAAAAAATGGCCCGGCGTCAAGAAACGACGCCCGGGCCATTTGCGATTTTTACTCATTCCCCATCTTCACGCAAAGGCTTGTCCTGAACGATAAACGACACCGTGGTTCCTTCATCGGGCTTGATGATGGACAGGCCCTGACTCCTTCTTTTCAAGGCTCCCGTCGTACCAGTAGACAAAAAGGCCATCCGTCATGGATGGCCTTTCCAAGCTTGCCTTTCTCAAGGTATATAGGCGCCTACGACCTCAAATTTTTGCTCATTACCTATCGTCTTGTATCTTACCTCCACGACTTTGCCCTTTTGAAACGCGGGGATGTTCACGATCTGAATAACAGTCCTTACCACGGTATGGACGACTTCGCCATCCGGCTTCGTGACGGTCAGTTCGAGCAGTACCTCCGGCTGATCGTCTAATTGCGCATTCGTTTGTTGAATCGAATTAATCACAGCTTGCGCGGGCGTACCCTCCGCGAGAATTTCCTTGCGTTCGGAGAAACGTTTTTTTTGGGTACCGATGGTTTTGACGACCAGAATAATCGTTACCGACGTTGTGAGTAGAGAGAAAATGCCGATGATCCAAATCAATGTATTCAACGGTATACACCTCACTGTCCACCCCTTGCGGGAATGGTAAAATGTCCCTGAGTACTTATATCAAATTTTAAATTAGTGAATAAGAGAAGTCTATGCATTTCATAAAAAAATTGCGGATTGGCGGCTGCAACCGGCCTTTCGTTCTCATGGCGGGTGGCGGATAAGCAGGTGACATAACGGGAGCAGCCTCCCAAGTAGCCCACGGCCTTCGCGGCCCAAGAAAACTCTTGAAGTTGTCGCAGCGTCAACTGCTACAATAAACCTAGAGCTCGGAAAGGAGACCAAAATGAACGGATCTGTTGCCATAAACAAGCTATCGGAGCAATTGGGGCTGACGAGCCGCACCTTGCGCCACTGGGAATCCGAAGGATTATTCAAGAGTGAACGGGATGCTTCCTCCGGATGGAGAATATATGACGAGCATGCGCTATCATGCATCCGAATTACGGCGTTATTGCGGAAAATGGACATTCCGATCAGGGATATAAAATCCGTGATTGCTAGCCAATCGCTGACACAATTAGGCAGGGCCATTGAAAGTAAAATCGCCGAACTGCAGCGGCAAAATGACGAATCCTTGCTTTTTCAACAGCAACTAGGCCAGATCCTGAAATTTCTTCAACAGCAGCCAGCGGATTGTTTTTCAAATATGGACCTGATCCTAACCGAGACGGAGGACTTATTTATGAGCAGTTTACAAGAAAGCAGGTTGATCAAAATGATTACCCTTCCTCCTATGAGGGTAGTCTACAATATTGCCATCGGCGTCTCCCCGGAAGATGAGGCGATGGGCCCCGTGCTGGAATGGATAAAGTCGTCAAATTTGCTTAGTACGGCACGCTTTTTCGGAGGAAACGTAAAACCGATGCCAACCCGCTCCGGTACTCCATACGGATATGGAATGTGCGCAACGATCCCGGATGGAATTCCCGTTCCGAATCATCTGAAAGAAATGGTGCTGCCCGGAGGTGTTTTTGCACGGCTGGAGAGCAGTGAGGATGTAAGCTTCTCTTGGAAAACACTTATGAGAGAGTTGGCCAGGAACGGGAAGTACAAATCCGATCGGTCAAGACTCTGCCTGGAAGAACATCTTCGTAATGACAAACCGGATGGATGCGGTAACGAATATGATTTGATTTTGTTGGAACCGGTGAAGGCGGTATAAGCTTGTGGAACTAATGAAATAGGCAAAGTGAAAAGTTTGCTTGCGAGAAGGCCATCCTGTTAAGGACGGCCTTTTTTTGCCGCCTCAATTGAAAATTTTCATTGGAGAAACCTGCAATAAATGTGTCCAAATCATGAAAATTGATGTGATTACAGGGCCAAAAATGGTTGACTTTCAGAAATTTTTTTTGATAAAGTTACAAACAGACCGGTTGGTATGGAAGAGAGGCGCTACAGAAATGGATACAAAATCGATGATCATCGACAAGGCAACGGCGTTATTTCAGCAAAAAGGATATATAGGCGTTGGTTTAACCGAAATCTTGAAAGCATGCAATATTTCTAAGGGTGCGCTTTATCATCACTTTCCCAATGGCAAAGAAGAATTGCTGATCGCTTGCCTCCAAGCTTTGAACGAAGAGATTACGAGGGATATGGAGGACATTTTCGGACGGTATCCCACCACGCGGGAAGCAACGAACGCTATGGTTGAAAAGCTGACCCACCATTTTGAAACGGAAGGCACCCTTAAGGGTTATACCTTTAGCAGCATCGTTAGCGAAATGGCCGCATTAAGCGATCCGGTCCGAATCGCTTGCGCCCAGTTATATCAAAGAATGCAGGACATTTATTATAAAAAGCTGGTTGCGGACGGTTATCCCGAAGATAAGGCCCGTTCTTTCGCGCTGATGATGACGGCGTCGATCGAAGGCGGGATGATGCTTTGCTTAACCCAAAAAGCGACCGAACCCCTCAAGGTGATTTCTCAAGTATTAGCAGACAGCATAAAAGGAGTCTAACAACAAGTGTATAAATCAATCAAAACGGGCCCGATCATGGCCGCTCTTTTAGTAGCCGGCTTTGTCGGACTTTTTAGTGAAACGGCATTAAATATCGCATTAGGCGATTTAAGCCGGTTATTCAATGTGAATGCCACAACGATTCAATGGCTGGCAACAGGTTACTTTTTAACCCTGGGTATTTTAGTGCCGGTAACCGGGATTTTGATGCAAAAATTCACCACGCGTCAAATGTTCATTACTTCGATTGTGTTATCGATCATCGGCACGATTTTGGCGGCATCCGCACCCGTGTTCGGCCTTTTGTTGGCAGGACGCGTCATTCAGGCGGCAGGTCTTGCGATCAATTTGCCTTTGACGCAAAATGTTATCTTTACTATCTTTCCACCCCATAAACGCGGCGCTGCCATGGGGATTATGGGCTTGGTCATGTTAGCCGGGCCCGCATTCGGCCCGACTTTAGCGGGACTTATATTGGATACCTTATCCTGGCATTGGATTTTCTGGGTTACCGTACCGTTCTTGCTGTTTTCCTTCATTTTCGGGCTTGTTTATCTGCCGAATGTGAATGAAACGCGTAAGGTTTCAATCGATAGCCTGTCCGTTGTTCTCTCGACGATCGGATTCGGCGGCCTGGTATACGGAGTAAGCATCGGGGGCGAACAAGGCTGGGGAAGTACGACCGTCATCGGTTCCATCGTCGTCGGATTGCTGGCTATCCTTCTTTTTGTGATTCGGCAATTGAAAATGGAAACCCCTATGCTGAATCTAAAAGCATTTAAATATCCGCTTTTCGTTCTCGGCGTCTTCATGAGTTTTATTACCTTCTTCAATATGCTGTCCATGCTCGTTGTTCTGCCGATGTATATGCAAATGGCTATATTAATAGCTTCCTTTACGGCCGGGCTTATCCTTCTGCCGGGCAGTTTGCTGAACTGTATATTGGCTCCAACGATTGGCCGGTTATTCGATAAATATGGACCGAGAGCGGTGATTACGCCGGGTACGGTCTTGGTAGTCATCGGGTACTTCATTTACTCGCAAATGGGTACGAATACGGCTTTATGGATAGTTGTAGTTACCCATATTATCATGATGTTAGGCGTTGGGATGGTACTTGCTTCCGTCCAAACGAACACGCTGAATTCGCTTCCGAAACAGTACTATCCGGATGGCATCGCATTAACTCAGACGATCCAGCAAGTAGCCGGGGCGATTGGTATTGCGGTTATGATCTCCATATTTTCCGCAAAACAAAGCACCTATTTAGGAACGGTTGCGAATGATGCGACAGAAGCGGCGTCTTCAGGCTCGTCGCTAGTATTTATGGTCGGCTTAATCTTTGCGGTGATTAATCTCGTATTATCCTTATTCCTGAAAAAGCCGCATGACGTGAAGTTAAAAGCTTAAATAATAAAGCGCTCAGAATAATCGCATTCTGGGCGCTTTAACTTTAATGGCTAACAATAAGGTAATTATCCGAAATGGTATATACTGCATTCTCATGGATATCCGGGGGGAAGCCGCTATAAACTTCGATTAGCGTATCCAGCATGGCCGACTCATCAATGGGCTCATCAAAACGGACAAACAGTTTCGGGTTTCCTTGCCGAATGGATTCGGTGAGCTTGTCATGAAATTGTTCCATCGAGTCCATTTGCAGCCCGTGGCTTACGTAATAATCATGCGAATTGGTTTTCCCTGCGAATTGCTTCATATCATAGTCGATCCAATACTTGTCGTTGATTATGAACTGCATATCCTGGGCGGTCTCGTCATTACTGTCGTATAGCCTGTAAGGGATGCCTGAATTGGTTTCATTGTTGGTAGGATCCACATTGAGCCATTCATTGTTGATTTTCACTTTATTCCAGGTATGCGGCACATTGTCGAGCGTTCCCGTAATGACTATGCTTTCCAGCCCGGCCAAATCGCTCAACAATTTATAGGCTGAGGCATAACTGGCGCAAACCCCTATTTTTTTAACCAAAATGCCATACGTATTGAAGGAATCGTTAAAGCGGGCGTCAAACTTCTTAAACCCGTACTGCTCGACATTCTCCAGCGCTGCGTCATCATACCGGGTGTGATCGTTCAAATAATCATAAATGGCTTTTCGCTTATCGTCTTCGCTGGCTCCGTCTTTAATGATCGACTTCACCAATCGGGTCGCTTCCGCGATAATTTCATCTTGTTTCTTTTTGATATTGCTTTTGGAATCGGTGTAATCGATGTATAGCGTCAAAGAACGATAGTCATAGCCGTAACTTTTAACGTCCAGGATTAAGGGGTTTTGATAGATGACCTTATCCACGGTGTCGTATAAAACCTCGAAATTTTGAGCTTCGGGAAAAGCCCTTAATGAGATTCTGTCGCTGGCCGCCATGAGATGGAGGGCCAAGTATTCCTCGACGGCCGAGTCGGCATGAACAGGTACCGGATTGGCAGGATCGGGTTGCGGAACGGATTCCCGGTTTCCTTTTTCCACATATTGATTCGTATTTCTCCGCTGGGCATTTATGAGTTCATCTTCGTCAATCTTGGTGCGAAAGAATGAGTTGCGGATAATCGTAGGAACTTCAGGGCCCGGTCCGTGGGCGGAGTAATTTTCAATCTGGATAAACCCTTCTTTGCTGCTTTGCGGATTGCCATTCGCTTGGTTACCCTGCCGCAGTTCCTCTAAATCCTTCTTATCCAAAGACAACACCATCGCCTTTCCGGACAAAAGGGTCCCCTCAACCTTGAAGGGAATGAGTGCATAACCTTCTTTCTCCTCGATATGATCCGGGTCATAAAGGATAGAGCGGGTCAGAATCGTTTCGTCAATGGTATATACTTGTGTTGTTTTTGGTAGGTCCTTCACCGTTTTGTAGTCCATATAATAAATTTCGTTATTAACAAGGAAGGTAGGCAAAGATTTTGATAATTCCATCGCGCTGACCGGAGGACCGAAATTGGATTCGGCTCCGTCTTTTACGGCCGTAACATAATATTGGCCATTGACGATAAAATTTTGGGCCGTGACTGCTTCTTGACCGTCATATTGGAGACCGTCGTTTCCGTCCAAATAGAAGTCTTGAAATTCCGTATTCGTGACCGTTCCGACCAGTCCGGGAAAAGCATGCCTGTAACCTTGTTCGGCCCCGGGGAGAGGCTCCTTGTTTCCGGAAGAATAGACATTATATACGTTATATTTTTCTGCCCCTTTAACTTCATCCCATACCAATTTAAAACGGCCGTCCGCATCGATTTCATATCTGACGTGGGGAGCTTGGAGCTCGGATTTTATAGTAAACGGAATAATGATCGGCTTTTCTAGTTCGGTACGCTCGCTCGCATCCAAATCGTAATTGACGCGAAGGTAGTAAATGGGAGCATAACCCCAGGATGTCTCAAAATCCCTTCCCGTTTCCTCCGAAGTCAGGACGGCAAAACTCGGTTCTACGACCAGTACGCTTTTGTCCGCCTTGTAATCCTCCAAATAATTAAAGGTGCCGATCTTGCTTTCGGGCAACGCCCTTTGATCGGTATGGACCGTGACCACGTTATCGTAGAAAAACAAGTCCGCCATGTTGCAGTTAAAGCGGAATTTGAATTTTTTGTCGTGCTCGACATTGTACAGCGGCATGAGGGTGGTCCGCTTCGGGCTATCATATTTCTTCTTGATGTCCAACACCGTTAAAGGAGGGATCAAACTTTCATAATTACTGTCCGCGTTTAAAGAATCCGGCTTGCTCTCGGCGTTTTGTTGCGATAATTCACGGTTGAAGTTATTGCCGGAATTGCTGGCGGAGTAACTGCCCAAATCACACCCGGATAACATGAAAACCAGGATTAATATAGAAAACAGCATTTTTTTCAATAGGAACACCTCGAGGGTTGTGGGATTCTGTTAAAGTCCAATATTTACTAGTTTAATTCAGATTCCTGTTTTTGGGAACGTTTCCTAAATACTGATTTATCTCTTTCCCATATTGGTATATATTCAAAATAGAGATGGCACATCGGACCCGTCGCTTAAAGGCGACTACGCAGCGAAAGCAAGACCGTTATAAAAATATAAGGATGGAGGAACCGCCCATGCCCACCAAGCTGCGGTATTTTGGAATTTGCGCGCTGGCTCTCGCAGCAGTCACACTATCAGGATGCGCGCCGAAGCAAACGGAAGTCCTCGTCAAGCCTTTAACCGAGTACACCCCTAAGGATGAAGTTGCCCTCATCGAGAAGCTCCGCAAAAACAAAGATCCCAACAAGGAGTTGCACGAGGTTTATCGCGATCTCACAGTCATCGATATACATAACCACGACGCACCTAACCCGGTTGCCATTGAGAACTGGAGAAAGGTTGGAATCGACCGAATCGTTTTATTCGGAAGCATTTCGGAACCTAGTGCCAAGTATACGGACCAATTAGCCTGGGAGGAATATCAAAAATCACCCGGGAACGTGTATCCCTCCTTTGCGGGATTTCCGATTTATGAGGAGGAGGGTGTAGAAATCGTCAGGAACAATCTGGAGAAGGGCTATTTGAACATCGGAGAGGTGGCCGCCGCTTCGACGTTTTCGGAATCCGTGTCCAGATTGCCCTGGAAGGCCGAGCACCCCAATGACGGAAACTTTCCGAAAATCTATGATCTTGCGGCCAAGTATCAAGTGCCGATTCTTCTGCATATCGACCCGCCTAACGGTAAGCCTGTCGCGAAATTGGAGGAAGCCCTGGATGCGCATCCCGAGGCGATCCTCATTTTCGGGCACGCCAACGCCCATAACACTCCGGAAAATATCGAACCGCTCTTAAGCAAACATCCCAACTTATACATCGATTTCTTTGCCGGGTTTACGGCTTACAGTCCGAGCAGCATCAACAAATTGGAAGATTACGTGCCGTTGATGGAAAAGTACCCGGATCGTTTCATGCTGTCCACCGATTCGGGATTCGGCCTGTCAAGGGACCAAGCAGCGAATGGCATCTATGAAATGATCGACCTGCTCTCCCCGGAAACCGCGCTGAAGGTCGCCTATCAGAACTACGAGGGATTGATCGAGCGTCAGCCTCCGACCGAAACGCAGATCGAGACGATCAAGAAGCTGTCTGCCGAAGCCGGGAAATTTAAAACGTATGAGTTGAATAAGCGGATGGCGAATGAATTGATATTTGAGTTGGAGGGGGGGTCCTCATGAGGTTAGGCACTTGGCAAAGTAGCCTGGATTAAAATATCTGTAACCCACGGATGAAGAACACCGGGAATCCGTATGATGGAAAACCTCTAATAAGGTATGATGATGAGGGGCTGGTAACTCAGCCCTTTATACTAGAATCCTTGTTTTTTACGAACATAAGAGGATATTTTTGGTATACTTGGTGGTAGTAACTGAGATTAGAACATCATTTTGATTAATAGCATTGCATAAAACTCAGACAATCTATATTTACTTGAGGAGCACCTGTAGATAAGTCAATGATGTGTCTTGTTACGATAAGTCAATTGATAAATCCTTCCGGCGTATCAAGGATAGGATACTACATATACATTTTTATAAATAAGGTTTAATTCTCTGATACTATAGGGTGGAATTTATAAAAGTTCTGATAGTATTTATTTATCGCTAGTGCATTTTGATATTTAACAATAAATTTCTGTGAGGAGCATATGGAGGTTATGTTTTGGATAATATAGGAAAAGAAAAAAGTATTAGAACAATAACTAAGAACATGATTGAAGATTTTTCAAAAGTCTCAAAAGGATTGTTGGAAGTTACAAATAATGAAATGTATGTTGTAAATGCAGAAAAGGCGGTATATGGGAAGGTTTATGGGAAACCAAGTATTCGTCTATCGACTCTATTAAGTATTGATAGAGAGGTTTTGATACTGTTTTCTGGCTATTCCAGACAACAAATAAGAACCATTAATACTGTCGGTACTATTATTAAAAGTTCAAATGGAAGACTTGAACCAACTGTAGCAATTGTGGTCCATTGTGACATTCAAGGAAACTCTAAACTGAAGAAATGGGGAAGAGAACACGGCATTTCGGTTCTACCTATTTATTACCACAAAGATAAATTTCCGAAAACTCATGAAGAGTTCGAGAATACTCTCTGTAGAGAACTATTTTCGTTTGACTCATTCGATATTGTTGGTCCTGTATCAGATGACGAGCATTTTTATGGACGTCGGACGGAAGCACAAGATTTGGCAAGACAACTTCAAATGGGGCAAATTAAATGTTGCCTAGGAATAAGGAAAGTTGGAAAAACCTCAATTGTTAATAGAATCGTGGATGTGTGTAGAGAGCATCATGATTGTTACCTTGTAGTTGTAGATTGTTCCAATGATAGTGTATGGTCTATGAGATCACATCATTTAATGCTTTCGCTTGGAAAAACGCTAAAGGAAATCAAAGGAACCCAGGAAGGTTATTCTACATTAATTACCTGTTATGAAGATACAAGTATTGTAAACGCTGCCCGATTCCTTGCAACAGAAATAGCTGATTCAGATAAGCCAATTGTTTTTGTATTCGATGAGATTGACTATATTACTCCCAGCAGTCCAACCACTAAGCTATGGGTTAATGATTTTAACGAATTTTGGAGAAATTTTAGAGTTCTTTATCAGGAATCGGCCAGAATAAATAAGCGATTCTCAATATTAATTAGTGGTGTTTCTAGTAAATGGTTTCGTGTTGAGTCGATTGATGGAGTCGAAAATGCAGCCTTGGCTTTTGTACCAGAGGAATATCTCCTACCACTTCCTCGAGGGGCAAGTATTGCTATGATTCGTGACTTGGCTAGGGTATCTGGATTACAGTTTGATGAAATTAATGGTGAACCTATAGCTTCGTCTTGTTGTGATATACCCTATTGGATACGAAAAGCGTGCTCATTTATCCATCGCAGAATTGATATTCAAATGCGGCCAATAAAGCCGGATGTGCAAACAATAAACATACACTTGGAAGAGTTTATTGAGGCGGAGGGCTCAATTATTGCTCAGGCAGCATTAACACATCTATTCCGGGTATACCCAGATTTAAAGAATCATGCTATGGAATGTTATAATGGAAAGATTGATTTGGTCCCCAAGTCGTATTTAAATATTTTAACAAAATATGGTCTTCTAAAAAAGCAAGGGGACATATATAAACTTGCAGGTGAAATGTTTCAGGAAGGATTAGCATTAATTTATGATGAAGATAAAATGCTAGAAGAGAAGATGGAATCAAATCAAGTACTAGTTTCAGAAACATTTACTGAAGAATACTCACACAGCATGAATTTATTAGAAGAATGGTCTGACGAACTTGCGCTTATTGGAAAGCGGAGAAATATTATAGAGAAGAAATTAAGAGGGATAGTGTTAAATTTCTTAAGATATGATTCGTTAATTGATAAGCAAAAGCCTCCGGTTAATGAAAGAATATTAAAAAGGATTGAAGAAAAAAAGAGGAAAATATTTGCTTCAATTCCACCAGATGAGTTTATGGAAAAGCTACTCTGGACTGAATTAGTAACAATAATTGATAAAGAGTGGTCTGTTTTTGAACGGCTTTTTTCAGATAAAACGCAATTTAATCTGAACTCTTCTATAATAAATGATCGTTTTGATGCCCATGCGAAAGATGCTGATGCAGCAGACCTAGCTCTTTATCGACGTTCACTAACTTGGTACGAAGATAAAATTAGAGGTGCATAAAGAGAGACTTGGTGGCATATTGAGGTTTTAACAGGCACGGCTCGCCGCTTCAAACACCTGTTCAAACTATGAGGACGCCCAAATAGGTTGTCCTTCATTTTGATCTATACATCATACATCCATATTATAACCATAGAAATTTTAACCTTCATAATACCCAAACGCCCTGCAATCCTTCTCTCCCAGATTTGTCACCCAAACCATCAACCTTCTCTTTGAAGGGAGATGGTTTTCTTTTTTACCTGCAGCCATCTCCAGAAATCCACGAATAGCTCCAATGGTCATGAGATCAATATGTTTTACAAATAAATTGATATGAATTTGTTCTGCTGCCTGCTTCAATAGGAATTTCTGCATAGCCTCATTAGTGTTGCGATATAGTCTTTTGTAGTTATTAGTAAGAGGAGGGCTAATTAACGTATACTGCACGGTCAGAATCTCTCCATAAAAATAAACTTCGTGGGTATGATCCAAAGGCTCCAAGGAAACATTGAGATACTTCATATCTTTCCCTTCCTCAAATGAATTGTAACTCTTTTTAATTTTAGTGCATATAAGCACTATTTTCAAATAAAAAAAGAATATAATGATCTGTTTGTGGGCACAATGCTTCTCTAATCTGGTAGAGAGGTGGTAAATTGTGCTACTGCAATTAATCGGTGAACGGATCAAACAATTACGAAAAGAACAGGGGCTTACACAAGAAGAGCTTGCAGAAAAAGCTGGAGTAAATGCCTCCTACATAGGAACCGTAGAACGCGGGGAACGAAACATTTCATTGGAAACGCTTGAGAAAATCATTCAAGGTCTGGATGTGCCGATGGAAGTAATGTTTCAATTTCATGAGTTTGAGGATATGGATTCAAGAACGGATAAAGCCGAAGTGCTTACGGCTATCAGTTCTTTGATGCATTCTCGTTCATTAGAGGAAAGTAAGCTCATCTTCCGCGTGATTAAAGATATTTTGAATACGATGGACGCTTAGAGTGAACTGAACCAGAGGGGGAACCCCCTCTCTTTTTATTTACGGAGAAAAGGGATCAACTCAAACGGGAACGAACTTTTAAGAACATAAAAAAATTTATTGTCCGGCCCGTTGACTTTGACGCCGTGTCGCACCTTAAGCTGTTGTGAAAGGAGGATCCTATGGAACTTCAGACCATCAGTCAGGTAACGAAAAACTATAATATCACCACAAGAATGCTTCGGTACTATGAGCAAATCGGGTTACTTCCAAGCTTGAAAAAAGAGGGGTACGCCTATCGGACCTATGATGAGGATGCCCTGACGAGACTGGAACAGATTTTGATCTTAAGAAAGCTGAGGATTCCTCTCAAAGAAATTCAAAGAATTTTGCTTAGCGATGAGTCCAGGACGACCGTGGAAATTTTTCGGGCGAAGATTCGGGAGCTCTCAACCGAAATTACGGCGCTATATACGATCAAAGCTGTTTTGGATACTTTCGTAAGTCGTCTGACAGAAAGCGTAGATGTCAAAATGGACCCCGCATTACTGGCTGACGAGTCCATACTTCGTGCCATCCGATCTCTCCCGGGAATGAAACACAACCTTAAGGAGGAGCCAAGAATGAATGATTTGAATGCGGCCGACAAAAATTTATCCAAGCTGAGCGACGTACGCATTGTTTACTTGCCCCCTGCCACTGTAGCCACTATACAATCGGTGGGCGGAGCGCCCGAATCCGACACAGGGAAAGAGCTTCAAAAATTCATGACCGAAACGAATCTCGCGACCGTTAAGCCTGACCTTCGGTACTATGGCTTTAACCATCCTGTCGGCAGCGAGCACGGGTACGAGCGATGGGTAACCATCCCCGACGATCTGGAGGTACCGGAGCCTTTGACGAAAAAGAAATTTCCCGGGGGTCTATATGCCGCGCATATGATCCCTATGGGGGATTTTGAAGAGTGGGGCTGGCTCATTGAATGGGTCGAGAACAGCGGCGAGTATGAAGCGAACTGGGGCGACTCCGAATCCATGCATGGCTGCCTGGAAGAACATTTGAATTACATTAATTTGTATCCATTGACCAATGAAGATGTGGATAAAAGGATGCAACTAGACCTGCTGGTGCCGATTAAACCGGAGTCGGAGTAAGAGCGAGTCCGTGCCGAGCCGCGTCGCACCGCGCGCAACTCCCAGCACGGGGTACGGCTCGCTTGGCGACAGGCGTGGACCGCTGTCGTGGACTTATGTAGAGATCCTTGCGAGCGATCGCCCGGATTTCGAGAAACTCTGCTAGGGTTACCCCGTCTCCCGCAAGCGATTTAGCTGGATCGCCATCACCTTCATGTTCAGCACGGCTGCGGTCATCCGTGCTTGCCATGGACATTATGCAGTCCCCGTAACCGGCAAATTTGCTATGCCGGATTGCAAATAACGACCTTTTGGGACCTTATTCCCCCAAAAAGGCAAGACATTAGAGAATAGCGTCCTTTTAGGGCGCTATTTTAATACAAATCGGCTAAAAGATCTCCAATGGGTCATTTTCTTCGAAATAAGGTCCCCAAAGTACGCTATTTCTTGCCAAGTATCCAAAAAACGCAGAATAGCGACCCAAAAGGCCGCTATTCCAGCAGAGCGGATGAGAGTACCTTACCTGTGAATTGGCAGGTGCCCTTGATATCTCCCTGGAATCCCTAAGAGTCCGGGTTATCTCCCGGAGAATCCCGAGAATCCCAGCATCCCAGCATCCCAGCATCCAGCAATCCTCGACAATCCCGGCAACCCCGGCAACCCCGGCAATCCCCGGCAACCCTGGCATCCCAGCATCCCAGCATCCCAGCAATCCCGGGCACCACCGGGCAACCCCGGGCATTCCCGGCAATCCCAGCATCCCAGCATCCCAGCAATCCTCGACAATCCCGGCAATCCCCGGCAACCCTGGTAGATCACCCCATGCTGCCCCCTTGCCGTTCCTCGCCTCTTTCCAAGAAAGCCTACCCTCAAGGGTAACTCTTTTTTGTGCGAATCCCTTTAGCTCGCGAAAAAATCCCCCTCCACCGTTTCGGCGGGAGGGGGATTGCTTTAGAACTTGATCCGATCGCTTAGGAATTGCTTCAGATCGGCGATCGGCATCCGCACTTGCGTCATGGAGTCGCGTTCGCGCACGGTAACCTGGCCATCGGTCTCGGATTCGAAGTCGTAGGTGATGCAATACGGCGTACCGATCTCGTCATGGCGGCGGTACCGTTTACCGATGGAGCCGGTATCGTCATAGTCGACCATGAAGTCGGAAGTCAATTCCGTAAACACGCGCTGTGCTCCTTCGTTGAGCTTCTTCGACAGCGGGAAGATGGCCGCTTTGAACGGCGCGAGCGCCGGGTGAAGACGGAGCACGGTCCGGCTGTCGTCGCCTTCCAGCTGCTGCTCTTCATAGGCATCGACGAGGAAGGCCAACGTTACGCGGTCGGCTCCGAGCGACGGCTCGATGCAGTAAGGAACATAGCGCTCGTTCGATTCCTGGTCGATGTAGTTGAAATCTTCGCCGGAATGTTCCATATGCTGCTTCAGGTCATAATCGGTCCGGTCGGCGATGCCCCACAGCTCGCCCCAGCCGAACGGGAAGCGATACTCGATGTCGGTCGTAGCGTTGCTATAGTGGGACAGCTCGTCTTCCGAGTGATCCCGCAGGCGCATGTTTTCTTCGTTCATGCCGAGCGACAAGAGCCAATCGCGGCAGAAGCCGCGCCAGAATTCGAACCACTTGAGATCTTCGCCGGGTTTGCAGAAGAATTCCAGTTCCATTTGCTCGAATTCGCGCGTACGGAACGTAAAGTTGCCCGGGGTAATCTCATTCCGGAAGCTCTTGCCGATTTGGCCGATGCCGAACGGCATTTTCTTCCGCATGGTGCGCTGTACGTTTTTAAAGTTGACGAAGATACCCTGTGCCGTTTCCGGACGCAGATAAATCTCGTTGGTGCTGGACTCCGTAACCCCTTGGAACGTTTTGAACATGAGGTTGAATTGGCGGATATCCGTGAAGTCGCGGCTTCCGCAATCCGGGCAGACGATTTGGTGCTCGTCGATCAGGGCTTTCATCTGGTCGAACGACAAACCGTCGACGATCAGTTCGATGCCCTTCGCGTCCAGGGCGTTCTCGATGATTTTGTCCGCGCGGTGGCGCGCTTTGCACTGCTTGCAATCGATCATCGGATCGTTGAAGTTGCCGACGTGGCCCGAAGCGACCCAAGCCCGCGGATTCATCAAAATCGCCGCGTCCAGACCGACGTTGTAAGGGGACTCCTGAATGAACTTTTTCCACCAGGCGCGTTTGATGTTGTTCTTCAGCTCGACGCCGAGCGGGCCGTAATCCCAAGTGTTCGCCAGACCGCCGTAAATTTCCGATCCCGGAAAAATAAATCCGCGATGCTTGGCCAGCGCGACGACTTGATCCATTGTTTTGGTACTGCTCATGATTGATCTCTCCTTCGATTATTGAATTGCTTCAGATGCCCGCTAACCGGAAACGATAAAAAAGCCCCCGTCACAAAGGCATCCAACCGATGCCTAGGGACGAGAGCTGTATGCACCCGCGGTTCCACCCTAGTTGACGCTCCCTGTGGGATCGCCCTCTTTTTCCGAGTCTCCGGCTCCGGACTGCCTTTTCCTTGATGCTTCCTCCGGGCTTTCACCGTCCCCGAATCGCTGAATGTGCAAGACAATCAAGTACTATTGGTCCATCATAGCCAGTATCCTTCTTTGCAGTAATATTATCTCAAAGTGAAGCAATACTCAAGCGGCAAAATAATTTTTCAGCCTAAGCATATTGGCCCAGAGCCAAAGTCTCAGTTACAGGCAAAAACCCGTTGTGATAAACTATTTAAAATTGTTAATGTTAAAAATCTTCATAATGGGGGTGTTTCTATGAAAAAAGGAATACGTTTATGGTTTGGCGTCCCGTTCATGCTGCTATTGTCGTTTGCGCTTGCGGCATGCGGTTCCTCGGGACCATCGCAGGCGGACTACGACAACTTGAACGAAAAGGTAGCCGGGTTGGAGGAACAGGTGGCCGAGCTGGGAAAAGACTTGGAGGGCATGAAATCGAACGCGGTCACCGCGAGTGTCGATGTCCCGGAAGGCGAGGCCGCTACGCTCGTTCCGGTTGACAATGGACCTTCCGACCAAGGCGATGGCGTTCGGATTACCCTGGAGCAGTATGAAAAAACGGAAGTAGGCATGACCCATAAAGAAGTATCCGAGATCCTAGGCGGAGACGGAGAGGCGGTCAGCGAAGCGGAGGATATGGTGGTTTACTCCTACCAGGGCGCCGGAGATCTTGGAGCCAATGCGGTGTTCTCGTTCCATAAGGGAAAACTGTTGACCAAAGCGCAAGCGGGGCTTGAATAAGAAAAGTTAAGCAGAGACCCGTACTCAGTCGTAAACCTCCACCCGAATCGGAGTAGAGTGGTATCCGTTGCCGGCGCTTTGCTCATTGGGACATGCTGAAATGGCGATGATCAGGTCCATCTCGGCAAGCAGTTCCACATAATCTCCCGGGGAAGACAACGCCGTCCTTACCTCGATTGCATGATCCGGGGTAACTACGGTATTCATAAAGACATTGAAGGGACAGTGCTGGCTCGGCGCCGGAATCTCAAAGGCGGAAAGGGCCTGATTCAAATTATCGTAGCAGTTTTTGACCGGCATTTCTTTGTTGTAAAGCAAGGAATACATTTCGGGCCGGCAAGCGGGAGACAGCAAATCGTGTTTTCCTACCGTATCTTTCAGCAGCTTGAGCATAGGCCTGTACTTATTGGAGTATAAGGAGTCGCCCGCTTTGATATCCATGGACTGCAAGGCATCTCTTGTCGCAACCGAATCAAGTCTTTCCTCCGTTTGATCGGCAGAATAGGCCACCAAGTCGGCTATTTGCTGACCCTCCGAATCAATGACTCTAATCCGTTGCCCCTGATTTACCTTGAAGGCATATCCTGTCTTGCCCGGGATGACATATGGTTTCACGAAAGGCCCCCCTTCCGGCGTTTTAGTTTGGCGGTTCGTTGAATCAGAGAAAAGCTGGATTAAGATCGTATCGTTCTTAAATCCAGCTCAAAAATGTTAATGGGGCATGCTTCCGTTTAGAGGAGCTTTTGCATAGCTGTTCAGCATCACGTTCATATCCTGTTCCTTCAACTGCGGCACTTGATAATATCCGTGCTTGTTCTGGTAAAGGAAGATTTCATAACTGAGCTCGATCAGGTTCGGCACGCTGTCCGCAACGACGCGGCGGAGTACGGGGTTCGTGATTTCCAGGGCCGCCATCGCAAACATGGAGGACAGCGACTTGGTGTTTCCCAACATAAACCCGGAAATGTTCTGATCGGAAATTTCCTGTGCGGATTGAGCGGGCTTTTTCGGTTGGCCCGGCGTGAGCCCGTATACGACGTCATTGTTTTGCGTCATCCGGTATTGCTGGGTTGGAACCGCAGGATCTTGTCCGGTCTGAAAGCAATCGACGATCGTATTGTACATTTGGGTAGCGAACGAAGATTGTCGTTGAAGAATGGACTTCAACTCGGGATCTTTCACATGCTGATCGTACATTTGGTATTGATCCAGCATGCAAATGACACTGGAGATGACCTCGTGAGCATCGAAAAATTCATGACCGCCATGGTTTTTCCCCATCGATGGATTCATGGACAGGTTTGGCGTTTGCGGATATCCCGCTTGATTCATGTTTTGCAACCTGATTCCCTCCTGTGTACATTAGTTACACAGATATAGTTGCCCGGCACTCATTTTTTCATTCTAGGAAAAGGATATGGAGAATGGACGTGAATCGTCACAAACAAAGGCTCCCTTCACCGGTAAGGTGAAAGGAGCCTTTTTAAACACTAAGAAGTCCGTTATGGATTACTGTCCGTCATTGCCTTGTGTCTTCAACCCTCTTTTCATTCTTACAAAAGCGACAAACTCTATCATTTCATCGGCCAACAAAGGCTCTCCGTCTATCGAGATTCCGGGATCGGGGCGGGAGATAAGCTCCGTTAATTCGGCGACGTATCGCTCCTCGTCACTTCTACCCAAAATATAATCCACGGTAGTTTCGAATAAATCGGCCATTTGCAACAAAGATTGGAGAGAAGGCTCACGGTACCCGGTTTCGTACCCCGCATAGGTGCTTTTGGCGATGCCGAGTTGATCGGCGGTTTCCTGCAAGGACCATTTTCGATTTTTTCTTAACTCTGATAAATGTTCCAGCATACTCTCAAACTCCATGTTTATAATTTTGACTTCATTATCATAGCATAGGAAGATGGACTAGACTAGAAAAAGTACGCGAATCGAGAACATAATCTTGATTTCCTAAAATATAAATCTATAATTACTATTAGAAATACGCGTTTTGCGGAAAAATGATAATTATCCCGCTATGGAGATGTTGCTAATGAAAAATATATTGTTGCTTGCGACCGGGGGGACGATTGCTTCGGTGGAGGGGAATGAGGGATTGGTTCCCGGATTGTCCGTCGAAGAGTTGCTTCAATACTTGCAAGAGCCGTCCAACGGCCTGAAGATTGACGGTAAAATCTTAATGAACCAGGATAGCACCAACTTGCAGCCCGAGGATTGGGTGACCATCGCCGAAGCGGTTTATAAATATTATGACGACTACGACGGATTTGTTATTACGCATGGAACGGATACGCTGGCTTACACCTCATCCGCACTTTCTTATATGCTTCAAGGGTTGGATAAACCGGTCGTGCTCACCGGCTCCCAGGTACCGATCAGCTTTCAGAAAACCGATGCCCGGAAAAACGTTGCCGACGCTCTCAGGTTTGCTTGCGAACCGATCGGAGGCGTGTATATCGTGTTCGACGGCAGGGTCATTCTCGGTACCCGGGCGGTGAAGATGCGGACCAAAAGCTACGATGCGTTCGAAAGCATCAATCATCCGTATGTGGCTTATGTGAATAAGGACGAGGTGAAGTATCAATGGAAGCCTGCGCCGGCCGCGGCACCTCTTTCGCTGAATACGAAGCTCTGCACCGATGTATTTCTGATGAAATTATACCCGGGCATGAAGCCGGAAATCTTCGATTACTTGAAGGGGTTATACAAGGGAATCATCATTGAAAGTTTCGGAAACGGCGGCCTGCCTTTCGAAGGGAGAAACTTGCTTCCGAAAATCCGGGAGCTTACCGAGGCGGGGATCGCGGTCGTTATTACGACGCAATGCCTGGAAGAAGGGGAAGACCTGCTTCTGTACGAGGTCGGACGCAAGGTGGCGCAGTATAACGTGATCTTATCCGGCGATATGAACACGGAGGCCATGGTGGCCAAATTGATGTGGGCGCTCGGACAAGGCGACTCGTTGGATCAGGTCAAAGAGATCATTGAGACGCCGATTGCGGGCGACTTATCGGTCCATTCGGATCAGGGAGAATAGAGGCAGCATCCGTCCATAAACGATAATGGGGCACCCGAGCGGGTGTCTCGTTTTTGTTATGTATGAATACTCATAGCTATCCCCTCCAAACGAAGTCATATTAACTGTAACGCATTTGTATAAGAGAGGCGGAGAGGATCTTGGGGATGAACGTTAGGGAAGCACGGATTGAAGATTACGAAAATGTAGCAAAACTGCATCTGCAGCTTCATGAGCTGCATGTGACGAACAGACCGGATTTATTTAAACCTACCGATAATGATTCCCTCGATTTTGCCTATTTCAAGTCTTTGTTGGATAACGATACCTTCAAAGTGTTTATTGTAGAAGATGAGCCGTCGGGAGTGATTGCTTATACCCTACTTAAAGTGGAGGAAGCGCCGGCCATTCCGGTTTTCGTTGCGAGAAGGTTTTTGTACATGAATGATATTTGCGTCGATACAAGATTCCGAGGAAAGGGCGTAGGGAAACGGTTGTTTGAAAAAGCCATAGCATACGCCAAAGAGGCAGGCGCAGAAAGCCTTGAATTAGGCGTTTCCTTCTTTAATGAATCGGCCATTGATTTCTATAAGGCCTTGGGGATGAAGGCCAAAAGTGTAAGGATGGAATTGGCTATCGAAAAATAAGTAGTCCTTTATAGGGGGATGTCGAATGGAACCTAGTTTTGAACTAAAAAGTCTCGATGGTGAGGAATTAACGATCGCCGAATTACAGCAAGCAATGGAGCTCGGGGAGGTTTCCTCAAGGGAACTCGTCATGTATTACATGCATCGAATCGCAAAATATGACCAGAGCGGTGTGGGCATAAACTCCATGATGGAAATCAATCCGGATGTTATTTTTATTGCGGAGGCTATGGACCGGGAAAGAAAAAGAAGCGGCGCAAGAGGACCGCTCCATGGCATCCCCGTCTTGTTGAAAGAAAATATTGAAACCAAGGACAAGATGAGAACCAGCGCAGGGGCTTTGGCTTTAGAGAATCACGCAAGCACGAAGGACGCTTTTCTTGTTAGAAAATTAAGGGAGGCGGGAGCCGTCATACTTGGGAAGACCAACTTGACGGAATGGGCTAACGGGGTTTCTTCCGAGATGTGGGCCGGTTACAGTTCCAAAGGCGGACAGGTAAAGAATCCTTATGGGGACTTTTTTGTGGGCGGTTCGAGTTCCGGTTCTGCAGCAGCGGTGGCTTCTAATTTTACAAGCGTAGCTGTGGGAACGGAGACCTCGGCATCCATTTTAAGTCCGGCAATACAAAATTCGATTGTAGGCATTAAGCCGACAGTCGGTTTGGTAAGCCGTACGGGAGTGGTTCCCTATTCTTATTCTCAGGATACGGCCGGACCCATGGCAAGAACCGTCACGGATGCATCTGTTTTGCTTAGCGTACTTGCCGGGAGAGATGACGATGATCCTGCAACTTGGAGAAATGCCCCTGGAGTGATCGATTATACGACATGCTTGGATCTTGATGGACTACGGAATGCAACCATTGGAGTTTACAGGAACGTTACCCCGGGGCAATTTCGTGACGCGGACGAATATGACGAAACCCTATTTAATCAGGCTGTAGCCGAACTTAAAAATGCAGGAGCTAATATCATCGAAGATATAGAAATTCCGTCCTTCCATAGAACATGGGAGTGGAATAAGTTAAACAATGAATTTAAGCATGGCATTGAACATTTTCTTCAGAGTCTCCCGTCTGGATCGCCCGTTCACACGCTTAGCGAATTGGTAGAATGGAACGAAGAAAGACCGGATCAGGCTATGAAATATGGACAGGATTTATTAAAGTATCGGGCACGGTTGGAACATCCCTTGAAGAACCCCGGCTACATATTGGAATCCATAACCGATTTATACTATGCTCAAAATGAAGGCATAGATTTCGCCGTAGAGAAGTACGGGCTGGATGCCATTCTGTTTCCGGCTTATGTCGGGGCAGAGATCTGCGCTAGGGCAGGGTATCCATCCATATCCGTTCCTGTTGGATATAGGGAGAACGGCAGACCTCTAGGTATTACATTTGCCGGGCCGGCATTCAGTGAACCGACATTGATCCGGATCGCATATGCATTTGAACAACGGACGAAGCATAGAAGAAAACCGGTATTCAGTTAGTCATCTTAACAATTCTATGTTTATAATATAGCAAACAACGATAGAAACGGAGCGGTGTCGATGGATGAAGCGAGAAAAGACGAAGTCGGGCGAAAGTTTCTGTTAAGCCAACATATATCCTTGGAAGAATGCGGCGAGTTAGAGATTCAAGAACTGATTTTTCTGATCCATTCGGCCAAATTTTTTAAAGAGAAAGAATCTTTTCCCCAGGAGCATTTGGATGAGAGGATTAAACTGTTCTTCGGTGTGTTGAAGGACAAACTGAAAGATTCCGAATCGTTATTTATCGCCTATGAAAAGAGAACGGGCTATCCTTACGTCGATGCCGATGACCGGATCTGGATGTTTTCGAAGGAAGCGTATGCGGCAAGTGCCGCGGATTATTTTATGCAGCAGTTTCTGATGCTTGAAATGAAGAAGGTCGGCAGGGATGAGATGAATAAGGCGTTAGGCGAGCTGCATATTCTGGGGCTGCGAAAAATCCTCCTCGATAACGGGCAGTATCATGCCGAGGTGGACAGGGATGAACTTTTGCCGCCGCCGGACTGGAGCGGCACGCCCGAGATCAGCATCCCCGTAAGCAATCCGGATTTGCAGCATGCGATGATTACGTTTTTTCAGGCGATGAGTGGCGGGCAAAGCCGGGCGGCGGACCGGCAACTGCTTGAGGGAATGGAAAACCGTATGCTCGACGAAGTCATCCGCGGGAAATATTTGCTGCCCATGCAATTAAAGGAGCAGGCAGCGTCGGTGCCCGACGAGCAAGGCATGAAGACTTTGAAGGAAGGCACCGTCATTCAGTTCGCCGTCTTGGGCGGCGAAGGGGATTCGACCTGGTTGCCGGTATTCACGGACTGGCTCGAATTCGAGAAGGCTTACGATAAGCAGGTATGGAGCAGCAATGTCGTGACTTACGATGACATGTTGGCTTTGTCGGAAACGATGGAGGGCATTGTGATCAACTATCGGGGCATTCCGCTCCAGCTTGATGCCAAGAACAAGCAGCGGATCGAAGAGTACCGGCGGGAACGAAGCGAAGACGGTTTGGCCTGATCTAGCGTGCGAGAAAGCCGGAGTTGCTCCGGCTTTTTTGTTTTAAAGAGTGGAATCCTGGGAAGGAATAGATGCTATAACTTGATTCAGGAGGAAGCGGCCATCGGATTAAACCAATTCCAAAAGCCGGTCGACCCGGATGACCGGATTGAACAGGAAGGGAAATGGCGGCAAGCCGGCGAGCAAGCCATCAGCCGAATCAGGGAATATTTCCATAAGAAATTTTGAGGAGTTTATGTCTCCTCAATTTTTTTTGTTTACAGCCCTTTTGCCGCTAATGCATTAGAATATAGATAACAATTAGCGAATAGCGGCAGAGGAGGCCAAGAAAGATCATGCAAGAGAATAGAAACCTTAAGCAGCAGGCATTATCAGACATCGAACATATAAAAGTTCACGGTAGAACCACGGGTAATCTTTCTCCCCTAACCTTGTTTTGGACGGGAAGCGCCGTGGAGTTTAACGCCAGGGGATCCGAGCTTTGGCTTGAGTTCGAGGTGGACTATGAGGTGTATGAACCCTGGATCGGCATCGTGATCAATGGCGCAGTTGTAAGCAGGCAAATGCTTGTAGCGGGAAGATACTGGGTTTGCGTATTCAGGGGCATGAATCCCGCTGCCGTGAAAAACGTCCGAATCGTAAAAGAAGTACAGGCCATGAGCGGAGATCCCGGTTGCTCCTTGCAAATCCACGCGTTGAAGTTTGACGGACAATTTCTCCCCGTAGAAGACAAGCCTTACAAACTGGAGTTTATAGGTGATAGCATTACTTCCGGGGAAGGGACTGTAGGGGCTAAAACGGAGGAAGACTGGATTCCGATGTGGTTTAGTGCCTTGAGCAACTATACGGCTATGACGGCCGACGCTTTGAATGCCGAATATCGGGTTCTTTCCCAAAGCGGGTGGGGCGTGCTTACCGCCTGGGATAACAATCCGTACTGTAATCTTCCCGGTCATTATGAACAGGTCTGCGGCCTGCTTTCCGGACCGAAGAATGAGGCTTTGGGAGCCTTTCAAGCCTATGATTTTGAGGCCTGGCAGCCCGATGTCGTGATCGTTAATCTGGGAACCAATGACGGGTCGGCTTTCCATTCCCCGGAATGGAGTGATGCGGCAACGGGAGAGACCCGAAAGCAGCGATTGAACAAAGACGGCTCCTTTCTTGAAGAGGATCTGAAAGTGTTTGAAGAGGCCGTCCGCAGCTTTCTTGCGAAGCTTAGAAAAAACAATAAAAAGGCACACCTGGTTTGGGCCTATGGAATGTTGGGGATTCCGATGCTGCCGGCGATCTACCGGGCCGTAGATGCTTATGTAAGCGAAACAGGGGATAAGCGGGTATCAGTCTTTCAGCTTCCCAATATGACGGAGGAAACCGCAGGTTCCCGAAGCCATCCCGGTGCAGCGGCCCATGAAAAAGCGGCCAAGGAACTGTCCGGTTACCTCCGGGAGATTTTGCGGCAGGGTTGACAAAGCTGCAAGATGGATATAATGTTACAATATAAACAATTAGAAACCTAACAATTAAAGATATAAGAGAGGAGGAGGCCGTCGTGAGAGGACGGGATGATACTCCCTATTCGGATTTATTTCAGACGATCGGGCTCAAATTGAAGCGAAAAGCGGATGAGAAAATCAATGAGCTCGGGTTGAACGCGCAGCAAGGCCGGGTGATCAGTTATATCCATGAGCATCAGGACAAAGGATTGATTCAGAACGACTTGGCCGAAGCCTTCAACCGCCGCGGAGCCAGCATTACCAGCATGCTTCAGGGCTTGGAGAAGAAGGGATATATCGAGCGGAAGATTCCGGCGGACAATGAGCGGCAAAAGAATATCTACGTACTCCCAAAAGGGGCGGAGTTAATCGAAGCCTTCGAACAAGCTTTTGGAGCGGTGGAGAAGGAAATTAAGAATTCTCTGACGGAAGAGGAACAGCAAACCTTGAAGGAACTTTTGATCAAGGTCAACCGTAATTTGTGACTTAGTACAGTAGCCAGGGCTACTGTCGGGCAAATTGTTAGAATTCTAACTTTAAGAAGACTATGTTTATCCGAAACCTTAGAACGCTAACAGTTAAGCATCAATCTATTTTGAGGAGGAAATACCTATGAAAGAAGCAGCATCCAATGTTTATTATTTAGAAAAAGCGCCCATAAAAAAGGCTATCGCCCATTTATCCATTCCGATGATGATCGGCATGTCCGCCGGAACGATTTATAATCTGATCAATGCTTATTTCATCGGACTGGTGCACGATACGGCGATGCTCAGCGCCATTACGCTCTGCTTGCCTGTTTTTGCGATTCTGATGGCGCTCGGGAATATGTTCGGCGTCGGCGGAGGAACGTTCATTACAAGACTGATCGCGACAGGAGAGAGGGAGAAAGCTCGGAAGGTCGCGGGTTACTCTTTTTACGGAAGCTTAATTGCAGGCGTGGTTATGGCGGGAATCGCAGGGGTGGCCATGACGCCTCTTGTTCATTTGCTTGGTGCGGATGCGTTAACGTTTGATTACACGAGACAGTACACCCTTGCCATGTTCTTGGGCGGGTTCGTTATTATGGGCAATTTTGCGCTGGAACAACTGGTCCGGGCCGAAGGCGCTTCGAAAGAATCCATGTACGGCATGTTCGTCAGCATTGTTTTGAACATCCTGTTCGACATTCTGTTTATCCTGGTTTTGAACTGGCATGTCATCGGCGCCGCTTTGTCGGTCGTTTTAGCCAATATCGGGTCAGCGATCTATTATGTCTGGTATTTGGAGACCAAAAGCGGGAATCTGAAAGGATTTTTACGGCATTTCAAACTAAAGGCCAAAGATCAAGGGGAAATTTATAAAATCGGCGTTTCCGAGTTGATCCAAACCTCATTCCTGATCGTGACCACGTTATTGCTTAACAATTATTCCATGCAATATGGGGATACCGTAGTAGCGAGCTTTGGCATTGCGCTGAGGATCGTGCAGGTTCCGGAGTTTTTGTCCATGGGACTGTTCTTCGGCATCATTCCGCTCATCGCCTATAACTTCTCGAATAAAAATTACTCCCGGTTGAAGGCCGGAATTAAACAAGCAGCTCTTTATATCGCCGCCATATCGGGGATTTTCGCCGGCATCGTTTTTCTGTTCAAAAGGCAGGTGCTCCATCTTTTCTCCAATGATCCTTCGGTTCTTTCGATAGGGGGATATATTCTGGCCGCGATGTTGCTATCGGCTCTCTTTAACGGATTCACGGGGCTGTTTACGGGGATTTTCCAAGCCTCCGGCCAAGGCGTGCCCAGTACGGTCATGGCGGTGGCGCAAGGGGTTCTGTTTATCCCGGTCGTCATTGTTTTGCACCTTGTTTTCGGGCTGCATGGCGTCGTCTGGTCCATGACGATTACGGAAGTCATAACCTGCCTCTTGGGGATGATATTGTTTGTATTCTACACCAAGAAAATTAACATAGAAGATGGATTGAAGAAGGAGATGTAGGCAAGGGAGTAAAATGATTCCGAAAGAAATTGAAAAATGGTAGAATGGAGTAGATGAAGCGATAAAGATCTGATAAGGAGTACGATATGGCGGAATTCGTCTATAAGCAAATTATCGATGACCTCAAGGCTAAAATTTTTGCCGGTCAGTTTGACAACATGAGATTGCCGGATGAGCGGAGCCTTAGCGAGACCTATCAAGTTAGCCGCAGCTCCATTAAACGTGCTTTGACGAAGATGGAGCATGAAGGGATTATTTTTAAAAAACAAGGGTCGGGAACCTTTATTAATCCTTTATATATAAAGAATGAATCGATCTTTAACTATGAAGGCTCCAATCTGGGCGTTACCGATAATTTTCACATGCACGGCATCAAGCCGAAGACGAAAGTGCTGAGTTTCGAGGTCATTCCTCCGACGGAAGAATTGCAGCGCGATTTGTTCCTGGAGCCGCATGATTTCGTGTACAGAATCGTACGCCTGCGGTTGTTTGAAGACGAACCTTTCATGATCGAAACCGGGTATATCCCGATTAAGATCGTCCAAAATCTCAACCAGACCATCATCGAAGGGTCCATTTTCAATTATCTGGAGGATGCGCACAACCTGGCCGTGACCAAGTCGTTTTTGTCCATTTTTGCCGAGCCGTCCAACCCGAATGACCGGGAACTGCTGCAGCTGGAGGAAAATGAGCCGGTAGGCATCATGGAAGGCATTTTCTTCCTCGATAACGGAACTCCTTTTGAGTTTTCCCATATGCGGTTTCACTACAAATACATGAAATTCAATACCTTTGTATCGGTACAATGATAAGACTAAAGACTGAAGAAAGCTTCAGTCTTATTTTTTTGTCTTCAAATTTTCAATATATTTTAATTTCTTCCTTTATAAGGCGAAAAAACAAATTGATAACCTCCAATATTCATACTATGTTCAATATTTCACAAAATTGGACCGTATCATTTTCCTGAAAAAGTCGTTATGATAGATACAGATAGATAGTGAATTGTTTCACAATTGAACGTACAAAGATAAAGGTATGGGAGTGGAGAACATGGTACTGTCAGCTACGCAAGTCGATTATTCTTCTAAAACTTATTTAGCCAAGCTGGATGCTTATTGGCGCGCAACCAATTACATTTCGGTAGGCCAGCTTTATTTGAGAGACAACCCTTTGTTGCAAGAACCCTTAAAGGACTCGGACGTCAAGGTAAAGCCGATCGGACACTGGGGCACGATTCCGGGACAAAACTTTATCTATGCACATCTGAATCGCGTAATCAACAAATATGATTTGAACATGTTTTACATTGAGGGCCCTGGACACGGCGGTCAGGTCATGGTTTCGAACTCTTATCTGGACGGAAGCTATACGGAAATCTATCCGCAAATCACGCAGGATATCCCTGGCATGAAGAAGCTGTTCAAGCAATTTTCCTTTCCGGGCGGCGTCGCATCCCATGCGGCTCCCGAAACCCCGGGCTCCATTCATGAAGGCGGCGAGTTAGGCTACTCGCTGTCCCATGGCGTTGGGGCGATTTTGGATTACCCGGATTTGATCTCCGCGGTCGTCGTTGGAGATGGCGAAGCCGAAACCGGACCACTTGCGGCATCGTGGTTCTCCAACCGGTTCATTAACCCGGTCACGGACGGCGCCGTTCTGCCGATCCTCCATCTTAACGGATTCAAGATCAGTAACCCGACAATTCTATCCCGCCAAAGCAATGAGGAAATCACCGCTTATTTCAAAGGTATGGGCTGGGAACCGTTCTTCGTGGAAGGCTCGGACCCTGAGCAAATGCATCCGGAAATGGCGAAAGTACTGGATACCATTATCGAAAAAATCACAGCCATTCAAAAGAACGCCCGCGAAAACAACGATCTTACCCGTCCGGTATGGCCGATGCTCGTCTTCCGTTCTCCGAAAGGCTGGACCGGTCCGAAGGAATGGGATGGCGTGCCGAACGAGAACTCGTTCCGTGCCCACCAGGTTCCGATTCCGGTGGACCAAAAGAATATGCAGCATGCCCCTGCATTGATCGAATGGCTGAAAAGCTACAGACCGGAAGAGTGCTTCGACGGCAACGGCCGCCTGAAACCTGAAATCGCCGAAATCCTGCCTAAAGGCGACAGACGCATGGGGATGAATCCGGTGACCAATGCCGGGAACCTGATCAAAAACTTGGCTTTGCCGGATTTCCGCGATTATGCTCTGGATAACTCTGTTCCGGGCAAAGTCGTGGCGCAAGACATGTCCGTTCTCGGCAAATACGTAAGAGACGTAGTAACCCTGAATGAAGACAACAAAAACTTCAGAATCTTCGGACCGGACGAAACGATGTCCAACCGTTTGGCGCCCGTGTTTGAAGTAACGAAACGCCAATGGATGGACCGGATTATCGAGCCGAACGACGAGTTCTTGTCTTCCTATGGCCGCGTCATCGATTCGCAATTGTCCGAGCATCAAGCGGAAGGCTTGCTCGAAGGATACGTATTAACCGGGCGCCATGGATTCTTCGCAAGCTATGAAGCCTTCTTGCGGGTGGTCGACTCGATGATCACGCAGCACTTCAAGTGGCTGCGCAAAGCAACGGACCAAGGCTGGCGCGCGGATATTCCTTCGTTGAACATCGTGGCAACATCGACGGTGTTCCAGCAGGACCATAACGGCTACACTCACCAAGACCCGGGTCTGCTCGGCCACTTGGCGGACAAGAAGCCGGAATTCATCCGTGAGTATTTACCGGCGGATGCCAACTCCTTGCTGGCCGTGTTCGACACGATCTTGAACGACCGCCAAAAGATCAACCTGATCGTTTCGTCGAAACATCCGCGTCCGCAATGGTTTACGGCGGACGAAGCCAAGGAATTGGTCGACAAAGGCTTGAAGATCATCGACTGGGCGAGCACGGACCATGGCGGAGAGCCCGATATCGTCTTTGCTTCCGCCGGGACGGAACCGACGATGGAAAGCTTGGCGGCGATCTCCATTCTGCACGAAAAATTGCCGCAGCTGAAAATCCGTTACATCAACGTGGTCGACTTGTTGAAGCTAAGAAGCCAAAAGCTGGATCCGCGCGGTTTGTCCGACGAGGAATTTGACGGCTTCTTCACCAAAGACAAACCGGTTGTTTTCGCCTTCCACGGTTATGAAGGCCTGATCAAGGACTTGTTCTTTGAGCGTCATAATCATAACCTGCATGTGCACGGATACCGCGAGAACGGCGACATCACGACCCCGTTCGATATGCGGGTATTGAACCAAATGGACCGTTTCGACCTGGTGAAGGAAGCGGTGCTGAACCTGCCCGAAGCAGACAAGTACGCAGCCATCGCGGATGAAATGGATCAAATGGTAAAGAAGCATCATGAATACATTCGCGAAGAAGGCTTCGATTTGCCGGAAGTGGAAAACTGGGTTTGGAAGGAACTGAAATAATAGGGCCGCTGCCCTCAACACATTTACTAATGAATCCCATTCATCCTTGATGAGTGGGATTTTTTTAATAATCAATGTGAACCTTAAATAGTGCCCTATTTAGCCCTTATTTTCCTAAAATGAGCGAGGCATTTGAGAATAGCGTCCATTTGGGCCGTTATTTTAATCCAATCCGGCCAATAGGGCTCAATGCGTCATTGCCCTTCGAAATAAGGGCCTAGAAGTCCGCTATTTCTGGCTAGGTGCCCCAAAAGCTTGAAATAGCGACCCAAAAAGGCGCTATTTCAGCGGAGCGAATAAATGGCAACCGCTCCCCTCGTTCAATGGAACGGTCTGCTGTCCATTACGCCGCCGATCGCAGATCCTTTTTCAAAACGTCCGAACCACGCGAAGGAGTGACATTAGGAAACCTGTCATAGAAATGGTAAAGTATTAATTAGTAGAATAGTTAGGATGTTGTATCCGGGAGGCGTTAGCAATGACAAGAGAAGAACTGATTACGCAACTGAATGATTGGCATGAAGCCGACGAATACCAACAAATCGTGGATCGGATCAATGAAGTTCCCACTCCGCTGATCGACGATGAGTTGGCCGTTCATTTGGGGAGAGCCCTGAATAACCTGGGACGTTATAAAGATGCGCTCAAATGGTTCATGAAGATTGACGAAGAGGGCCGGAATAATGCGCTTTGGCATTTCCGCGTAGGGTATGCCCATTATTATCTGGATCAGAATGAGGAAGCGGTAAAAGAATTCGAAATCGCGCATCAAATGGATCCGGAGGACGAAGATACGATCGAGTTTCTGGAATGGAGCCGGAAAGAGTTGGCCCAAGCCCAAAACGCCGACGACGAGGACGAAGACGAGGAAGACCAATAAGGCGAGCCGTGTATCGTCCAATAAGAGGATTGAAAATACATACAGCCGGAGGTTTGTCATGCACACGAAGTTATCCTTGATGAAGCAACTAGAGGATGCGGGGATCCGTCGTCAAGGCACCTTGCTTATGCATTCGTCAATGAAGAAGATCGGGGAAGTGGATGGAGGAGCAGACACTGTATTGGATGCGCTTTTGGAGTATATGAAAGACGGATTACTGGTATTGCCCACCCATACCTGGTCCACTATTAATGCCGATAATCCCAAATTTTACGTCGAGACGTCCGAAGTCTGCGTCGGCATTCTTCCGGAGCTGTTCCGCAAGCGTCCGGGCGTGATTCGCTCGCTTCACCCGACCCACTCGGTAGCTGCGCTCGGCAAGGACGCGGCTGAGTTTACGACCGGGGATGAACGCTGGGATACGCCTTGTTACCGTCAGTCCGCTTGGGGAAAACTGCTCGACAGGCAGGCTACCATTATACTCGTAGGTGTCGACCTGCGCAGAAATACGTTCATCCACGGCATCGAGGAATGGGTGGACATCCCGGGAAGAATGACGGATGAACATGAACAGCTATATACCGTGCTGGGAGACGGAACTGAAATTTCAGTGCCTTCGCGGCGCCACTCTGGACTGCCCTGGTCGGAGCATTTTTGGAAAGTCGAGAGCGTGCTAGAAGAGCAAGGCGCGCTAAGCCGTGCCCGTTTGGGGGATGCGGAAGTACTGGTATGCGATACGGTCAAGACTACGGAGATCCTTAGCGATATGCTGCGGGCCAATCCGGATTTATTCTCGGATAATGAGCCGCTCCAACAATGAAAAAAGGGGCGTCCCTGGTCATCAACGCATGACCTTGGGACAGCCCCTTTTTTTAATTAAACTGATTATGCTTTCGTATATTTCTCAATCAACACCTCAAGCTCGCTCCAATGCTCGCAGTTTTCCCAGCGGAACGATTCAGGCAGCTTGGACATTTCCTCCCACGAACGTTTTTGCAGGTACGGCTTCAGGTTCTGCTCCACGCAAATGACCTGCATGATCGTTCTCATGCGGAATTGCAGCGGATAGCGCTCCTCCTTGGAGATCGGCTTGAAATAGGTTTCCGCCATGTAATCCACCAAGGCTTCGCCCTTCTCCTGCTCCTTGTGCTGGTTCCAGACCGTCTTGATTTCTTCCGTCAATTGACGCCAAGGCGTTTCTTCCTTCGGATAGACAATCCCCATCACATTAGCGTCCTTGTAGAGCCACAGTGCCCAAGACACGTCGTTTTGCTCGCACAAATCAAGCATATCCTCAATGATGGTCATCTGGAAATCGATATCTTCCTTCTCATACACCAATCCAAGCTCGCCGCACCAGAGCGGACGCTTATATTTCTCGCGGATTTCCAGAAGGCGATGGAATTCCTCCGCAAAAATTTCCTTGCGGCGCTCCCGGCTCATCTCATGCGTCAGCACGGCTGGCTCTTTTACGAACGGATAGAAGTGGAACTCATAGGCGATTTGCGGGTCATCCATCGGATCGAGCATGGAGAAATCCGTCGTAAAGGCATTGCCTTCAATGAAAATAATATGCTTCGGATCGTATTTGCGGATTTCCGCAACCACTTTGCGATAGAAGTCATTGAATGCATCCGCGTTGGTCACCAAGGAAGGCTCGTTTACGATATCGTAAGCGGCGATCCATGGCTGATCCTTGTAATATTGCGCAATGTGGCCCCAGAGGCCGATGACCGTATCGCGCAGGGCGCCGTATTCCCAGAACAGCGGAAGACCCGAGTAAGTGTCGCAGTGCCAATCCGGGTTTTGTCCGCCGGGAACGGAGTGAAGCTCCAGAATCGCGTATATCTCGTACTTTTCACACAAGTTAATAATATGATCTAGGTATTTGAAGCCGTCATTCTTGTAGACGCCCGGATTTTGATCGTCGATGAAGTATTTATAGTTGAAAGGAAGCCGCAGATGGTTGACGCCGATCTTTTTCAAAAATTCAAAGTCTTTCTCCCCCATATACTCCATCAGGAAGCGGTCGAAGAAGTCTTCGCTGCGCTCCTTGCCGTACACCTCGTCAAACGCCTTCTTGATCATCGTATCCGTGCCCGGAAGACCGATCAGAAAGTGCTCCAGATTCATCCAGGTGCCTAAGTTGAAGCCGCGGAACAGGATTTTCTCGCCGTTTACCGTAAAGTTCTCCCCTGTAACTTGAACAAAATGATTTGCAGTTGTAGTCATATTTCAACACCTCGGTTAAGTTATTAGTTTTTCATGCCTGTCGTAGCGACGCTTTGAATAAAGAATCGTTCGCCCGCGAGGAACACCGCTACCATCGGAATGGTGGCAAGCACGGTTCCGGCCATCAGCAAGCCGTAGTCCATCGTATGCTCGGTTTGGAATCCCTTCAGGCCCAGCTGCAACGTTTTTAACGCGTCGTCATTGAGATAAATGAGCGGAGCGAGATAGTCATTCCACATAAAGGTGAACGTAAAGATCGTTAAGGTAGACAAGCTCGCCGCAGATAACGGCATCATGATTCTCCAGAAGATTTTCCATTCGTTGTACCCGTCAACCCGGGCCGCTTCATTAAGCTCATTAGGCAGGCTCATGAAGAATTGCCGCATCAGGAAGATACCGAATCCACTGAATAATTGGATCAAAACATAGCCGGTATGACTGTTGTACAATCCCAGTTGGCTGACTACGGAAAATTGCGGCACCATGATGGAATGCCAAGGCATCATCAGGTTGGTCATAAATAAAATGAAGATGGTGTTTTTAAACGGAATTTTCAGTTTGGCAAAAGCGTACGCGGCCATGGAGCAAATCGCGACTTGCAGCACGGTAATGATCACGGACAGCTTCACGGTATTCAAGAAATATTTAGCGAAAGGAATGGCTTTCCAGACTTCCTTGTAATTGTCCAAATATAAGGTTTGCGGAATCCAGTTCATCGGATTCTTAAACAGATCGACGTCCGTCCGCAAGGAAGCCGAAATCATCCATAGGAACGGAAAAAGAGTGGCGAGCGAAAAGATGACCAAGGCCAGCAGCAGTAAAATATAAGGCAGCTTGGATCTTTTCGTTGTATTGATGGCGGTCAGCATAGGTAGCTCTCTCCTTTCCTAGTAAGTGACCCATTTTTTCTCGAGCCTGAATTGAATCAAGGATATGACCATAATGATCAGGAACAGGACGGTCGACATGGCTGCGGCGTATCCCATCCGGTAATTCACGAAGGCCTCCTGATAAATTCTAAAGACCAGCACGTTGGTCGAGCGGCCCGGTCCGCCGTCCGTCATGACGGAGACTAAATCGAAGACTTGGAAAGAGTTGATGATCGTGAGCACCAGCACCATAAATAGAGTCGGCGACAAGCTAGGCAAAGTCACATAGAGAAACTGCTGAAACTTGTTGGCGCCATCCAGCTCGGCGGCCTCATACAGATGCTCGGGAATGCCTTGAATGCCGGCCAGGAGAATGATCATGTAGTAACCGAAGCTTTTCCATACGGCTACTAGAATGATAGCTAATAGCGCCCACTGTGAGGACATGAGCCATTCCGGAGGATTTGCGATCCCGATGGCCTTCAAAATATAATTGATCGGTCCGGAAACCGGGTTAAACAGAAGTCCCCAAGCAATGGCGATCGAAACCATGGACGTAATGTACGGAAAATAAAAGGCCATGCGCAAATATTTACGCAGATGCAGTACATGATTCAAAGCGATGGCTGCAAGCAAGGCCAGCAGCATGGTCAACGGAACGAACAGCAGGGTATAAATAAAATTGTTTTTAAGAGAAATCATGAAATAATCGTCTTGCAGCAGCTTGCTGTAGTTATCCAAGCCGATAAAGTTGGGTGCCACGTTAAAACCGCCGTAATCGGTAAAGCTCATATAGAACCCGTAAACTAGCGGCACAAAAATAAATATGGCAAACAAGACGAACGCCGGAAGAATGAATAACGTCCCCGGCACGTAGGACTTGTAGTTGCGCAGACGGTGATGGGTCATCAAGGCAACCTCCTTTTGATGATGGGCCATAAAAGCAAGTTCGGCTTCCGTCGCAAATGAAGCGGAAGCGGAAGCCGAATGCCTGGCTATGAATTAGCGATTAAGGACGGATTGACGATTCTTCTCGAAGTTTTGAATGGCTTTCGCAGCGTCCTGTTCCTGGAACAAGAAGAGGTCCCGCTGCTCGCTATAAACGCGATTCACTTCATCAATTTGCGGTACAGGTTGATTTTCTACCACGGTGTTGGTTTCAAAGAAGTAGCCGCTGCCTTGAATGCCAGTCGCGTTCAGGAAGGCTTCCTTCGTCTTGTCGCTGGAGTAAGCCGGCAACACGCTGGATTCGGCGATCAATGCCCCGCCTTGTTCGCCCGTAACGAATTGAACGAATTTGAAGGCTGCGTCGGTTTGCTCGCTTTTCGGGTTAATCCCGATAAAGGTACTCACGCCGCCGACCGTAATCGGATCCTTCGTTCCTTCCGGCAACGGAAGAGGAGCCATATCAAAGTCGATATCGGTCTTGCCGTCGGCAATATCCGCTTTCAGCATGTTGAGCGTCCATTCTCCGTTAATCAGCATGGCTACATTGCCGCTTTCGAATTGCTTGATCCAGTCGACGCTCTGCGCCTTCATTTGCTTATAGCTCATATGGGAACCGTCTTTGTAGTACAGGCGATCCAGATAATCGAACCAGTTGCCTACCGGATCCAGGTTGTCGTCAAGAATGGTGGTTCCTTCTTGAAGCGCGCCCAGCGGTGCAGTCAGCCAGTCGGCATAATATCCGCCCCATTGTTTGTCTGCCCCTTCGCCTTTGGTCAGGCTTTTGGCAAGCTCGGCGTACTGATCCCAAGTCATTTGCGCAGGGACCTCAATGCTGGCCTGATTAAACAGGGCCTTGTTGTAGAACAATGCATATTGGGAAGTCCGGTAAGGAAGCGCGTAATATTTTCCATCCGTCAGCACTTCCGTAATATCCTGGAAGCTCGGTCCGTAGGCGCCGACATCCATATTCGCCGCTTTAATCCGGTCACCCAGATCCACCAGCTGGTTTTTGGAGGAATACAAGCCAAGGCTGCTTGTTCCGTTCATGCTGTAGACATCCATTTTCGAGCCGCCGGAGAGATTGTTCATGATTTTGGTGTTGTATTCGTCGGCATCGTTGCTGATCGTGGTCATATGCACTTCAACGTCGCTGTTTTGGGCATTGAAGGCGTCAACCACCTTTTTCATATAGGTTTCTTCATCGGTCCAGGTGTAATATTCCAATACGGTCTTCTTGGTACCGGTGTCGTTGCTAGCGCTCTCATTATTGCTCGAACCGCAACCGGCCAAGACTAGTCCGAATGCAGCAAGTAACATGAAACTGACGTAGCCTTTCTTTCTATTCATTAAGAACCCCTCCAGTATCTGTGGTATGCTTTTAGTTTAAGAGTTTGCGCTTATTTGGATAAGGTTGAACTTTTATCCCCGCCAAGGGGACGAAAACCCGGGAAAATGGGCATTTAGAGCTATTCCAGTCTGATTAGGGTGTAAGAAATTTCAACCTTTACAGAGAGGGACGAACTATATAAGTTGAACTAAAGAATGCGAGGCCGGCAAAGGTGTAAAATGACTCTGAAATAAGAAGGGAGGGGTTGCCGCTATGTTTATTTTCCTGGTTTTCATATTGTTCATAGCCATATCCACCTTCTTCCTGGTCCAAAAGAAATATACCAAGGCCACGCTTTTTATGCTGTTGATGGGCTTTTCCTATTTGATCGTGGTGTCCTGTATCATTATCTACATGTCCAAGGATGCTTATTATTACTATAATCTTGGGAAATACTTCGGCATTAAACAAGGCTTGCAAAATCAGCTCATGTTCTTGCCCGTTTCCCGGATGAACCTGATCCGCCTAATGAATCTGTTTACGATGGTTTTCTTGTATACGGGGCTTTGTTCGGCGATTTATTTTGCATTCCATGTCCAATTGAAGCGGAAGCTACTGCTGTTGGTGTCCTTGGCGATCCCGGGTATCCTTCAGGTGATTGTCTATGACCCGTCTTTTTACGCTTACTTGTATTTCAATCTTTACCCGGATGTCGTAAGCTCGCAGGCGTTTATTTCGGCCTATGAGACACTGCATTCGATTACGTTTGTCCTGAATTCCTTATATATTGCGGCAGGCTGCATTTTGCTGATTTACGCGCTGTATGACGCCCCTAAGGTTCGTCAGATCCGAAGCAATATTATCATGATTCTGATTTCCTATATTTCCGTGCAAGTCACGTATTACTATATCAATTACTGGGCGCCGGACGTTCTGGTGAAAGTCTCGAAAGCGGCTCATTTCATAAGGTATAAGCCCATCAATTTGGTGGGGAACCCGTCCATCTATATCTTGCTTCCTTACATCGCAGGCTTTTGTTTGTTGGTGAGCCTATACAGCATTTATAAATACACGCGAATCCAGAACAGCATCAAAAACCAGGAATCCGTCATTTCCAAAAATATCGATTCCGCTCTTCTGACGTCGCGTGTGTTCAGCCATTATATGAAAAACGAGTTGTTAGCCATTATGGCGCAAAGCGAATTCATTGAGAGCATGTGCGAGCAATCGCCGGAGGTGGTCGAAGAAATCCGGGTCATCGAGCAGCGGTGCCGCAAGGTGTACGATCGTTTGGATGCGGTCCATCAAAAAACGCTGAAATCGAAAATCGAGCTGGAGCCCGTTGTGCTGAATGAGCTTTTGGAGAAGCTGCTCAGTGACATGGAATTGGAGCTGAAGCACACCCAGGTCCAATATACGCCGCCAAACCGGCAGCTTGTGATCATGGCCGATCCTTATTATTTTTCCCAAGCGATAGAGAACCTGATTTCCAACGCTATGGACGCGCTTGAATTCGTGCCCGAGAAATCCAGATTAATATCGTTGGAGATCATCGTAAAAAATAAATGGGTGGAGCTGGTCATCCGGGATAACGGAGCGGGGATTGCGGAGGAACACGTAAACCAAATTTTTCAGCCGTTCTACTCTTCGAAACCTACGGCAACCAACTGGGGAATGGGCTTGTCCATATGCCTTACCATTATTTCAGCGCACGGTGGTAAAATAAATGCAGAGAGTATACTAGGAGAGGGAAGCTCTTTTCATATCATTATGCCGTTACTTTCCATGGCAAAGAATTAAAGGAGATGACAGCAGCATGAGTACGCCGAAGATCAAGGTGCTTATCGTAGAGGATGATCCTTTAATCAGCAAACGTTATCAGATGATATTGTCCAAGGATGAACAAATCGAGTGCGTCGGCAGCGCCTCCAGCGGATATGAGGGAACGATGCTGGCCGCGCTCAATAAGCCGGATATTATTTTGATGGATGTTGAATTGGAAGATAAGGAAGCCGGACTCCGGGCTACTTCGGAAATTTTGAACTACATGCCCGAGGTGAAGATCGTGATGCTGACCGTATGCGAAACCGATGATACCGTTTTTCGGGCGTTTGAGCTTGGAGCCTCGAATTACCTGTTAAAAAATATGCCTGCGGACGCCATTCTGGATGCGGTGAAGGATGCTTATCACGACCGCTCCTCCTTGCATTCCAATATTGCGGGTAAAATTACGCGCGAATTTAAAAGAATTAAGACGACCGAGGACAGCCTGCTGCACAATTTTTATATTTTTACTCAACTAACGCCGACAGAGCTCGAGGTGTTGGACCTGCTCATGAAGGATTATAGCCGGCAAGAAATCTGTGCGCTGCGCCATGTCGAACCTTCCACCTTAAAATCGCAAATTAACAGCATCTTGAAGAAGTTCGGCAAAAACAGCGTTCAGGAGGTTCTGCCCGTATTGCGGGAGCTGCACATTCCGGAAATCCTGTCGCAGAGGAAAGGGAAGTAGTCCTTGAGTATAGTGACCGCTTTGGATACAATGTTACAATAATAACGACAATAAGCGCGAATGACCGCTATATAACCGGAAAATGGGTGATTGTTATATGGGTAAAGAACCTATGAATAGTCTTCTCGGGAATTGGCTATCTTTAACTCAGATGCAAATGGGCATTACCAACAAGCTGGAAGCCGCCTTGCAAGAGAAGCACCAGTTACCGCTCAACGAATTTTATTTGTTGTTGTTTCTTTCGGAGTCCCCGGAGAAAAAGTTGAAGCTGCAACAATTGGAGGATATGGTAGGCTTGAGCCAAAGCGCGGTATCCAGACTGGTGAGCCGCTTTGAAGCCAAAGGCTGCGGAGCTCTGCAAAGAACGATTTGCGAAGAGGACCGCAGGGCCGTGTACACTTCGATAACACCTATAGGGGAAGCCAAGCTGGAGAAGGCATTGCCTACTTTTCAGGCGGTACTTGCCGAAGAGTTGTCCGGTGCGAAGTTTCAAAACTTGCTGCAGCAAATCATGATTAAACCCTGATGCTTGACGTCGAGACTCAGGCATGCTAATTTATATGCATGCGCATGCATTTTAATATTGGAGGAGATATTACGATGAACCAGCTGTTTAGCCCCTACAGTTTGAAGGGATTAGAATTAAAGAATCGCGTCGTTATGCCCCCGATGTGTCAATACTCCGTAACCGAAAAAGACGGAATCGCCAACGACTGGCACTATAATCATTATGTGAGCCGGGCCATTGGCGGCACGGGTCTTATCATCATAGAAATGACGGACGTGGAGCCCGACGGGCGCATTTCCGACTACGACTTGGGCTTGTGGTCCGATGAGCAAGTTCCGGCTTTGGCCCGCATTGTGGATGCTGTTCATCAGCACGGAGCAAAAGTAGGCATTCAAATCGCCCATGCCGGACGTAAAGCGGAGGATGCCGCCGTTCCGGTTGCGCCTTCGGCCATTCCTTTTGACGAGAAGTCCAAGACGCCTAGAGTTCTTTCCACGGATGAAGTGAAGCAGATGGTGGAGAAATTCCGCCTGGCCGTCAGACGTGCCGTTCAAGCCGGGTTTGATACGATTGAGCTGCATGGCGCCCACGGCTACCTGATTCATCAGTTCCATTCGCCGCTGACGAACCAAAGAACCGATGAATACGGGAAGGACCTGACCTTGTTCGGAAGAGAAGTCATTCAGGCCGTGAAGAGCGAGATGCCTGCCGATATGCCGCTCATTATGCGGATTTCCGCGCAAGAATACGTGGAAGGCGGATATGGCATTCAAGAGAGCATCGCCCTTTCGAAGGCCTATCAAGAGGCCGGCGTAGACATGTTCCATATCAGCGCAGGGGGAGAAGGCCCGATCGCTGCTTGGGGCAGACCGGGTACCCATGCTGCGTACCAAGTTCCGCTGGCTAGAGACATCAAGCGGGCGCTGGATGTGCCGGTGATTGCCGTCGGCAGATTGGATGAGCCGGTACTGGCCAATGCCGTCATCGGGAACGATGATGCGGATTTGGTTGCCGTGGGAAGAGGCATGCTGAGAAATCCGTTCTGGACATTGGAGGCTTCCGTGAAGCTTGGACAAGGCGATCTGATCCCTCGGCAGCTCGTTACCGGATTTCCTAGGGCATAATGAATCGGATTTACTGAAATACAAATAGAGATTTTAAGAAGCCTGCTTCCGTGAGAGATGGACGCAGGCTTTTTTGCGGTCTCCATACCGTTGGAGGTTGAGAATAAACAATAATCATACCGTAGGGTTAATTTTGCGGACAGTTGTTTAATATAACGGTGAAGACGGTTCACCAAACTAGCTAAATGGAGTGAAGACACATGTCCAATGCTCAAACGGCAAACCAGGAAGCGATTGAAAAGGTCAGGGATTTGATCAAAGGAATCGATACCGCCATGCTGACAACCGTGACGGGAGAAGGGTTGGTTTCTCGTCCGATGAAGACCCAGGAGGTTGAGTTCGACGGTGACCTTTGGTTCCTGACCAAGAAAGATACGAACAAATACAGGGAGATTCTTCAGAATCCGACGGTCAATGTGGCTTACGTGGATAAATCTTACGTGTCGATCCGGGGAGAAGCCGAGTTGGTGCAGAGTCCGGACAAGGTCAGGGAGTTCTGGAATGTAGCCTATGAGAAGCTACTGGAGACCTCCAGCGACGACCCGAACCTGGTTTTGATCAAGGTCAAAGCCGATACGGCCGAATATTGGGAAACCGGCAATCCGGTTAAAATGGTGATGCGGCTATTTTCCAAGCTGACGGGAGCCGGCAAGAATGATCCTAATTTAAATAAGACCGTCGATTTTGAATAGAAGATGAAATAACCCCAGGATCAGAAATCCTTTGACAATCCCCAGTGAATAGCTTATATTTAAAATTAATTAAAAGAAAACTAAATAGTCTTCCTAAAAGGGGAGTAGCTTTTACAACAAAGTCGTCATTTCGGAGGCAGTAATCTCCCGGCTTTGTTGGCGACGAATTTCGTTGTTAGCAAGACCTTTGCCTGTTACTGGGCAAAGGTCTTTTCTAGTTTAAGAAACCTTTGCCGATTTCGGTGAAGGTTTTTGTTTTTTTAGACTGTTTATAAGAAGGGGAGAGGAGCATCCGGAATCTGGGCTTTTTTTGAAATTGGATTTTAGAGTTTAGGGAATGATATCAAAATAACAGACATTAAAAGGAGTGTGGGAACTTTATGGATCTTTCGATTTTATTCGAGTACGGATGGGTATTGTTATTATTAGTTGCACTGGAAGGATTGCTTGCTGCCGACAATGCTTTGGTCCTTGCGATCATGGTGAAGCATCTTCCTGAAAGTGACCGGAAAAAGGCGCTATTTTACGGACTGTTGGGAGCTTTCGTATTTCGCTTGGCCTCATTGTTTATTATTTCGTTTCTGGTCGATGTATGGCAAATTCAAGCCATCGGCGCGCTGTACTTATTGTTCATTTCGATTAACCACATTGTAAGGAAAGTGGTGTTCAAGAACAAAATTTCCGAGAAGCAAAAGAAAGAAAAGAAAAAATCCGGTTTCTGGACCACCGTGCTCAAAGTGGAATTGGCGGATATCGCTTTTGCGGTCGACTCCATTTTGGCTGCCGTGGCGTTGGCCATGACGCTTCCGAACACCACGCTTCCCGCGATCGGCGGCATGGACGGGGGGAAATTCATCGTCGTATTCCTTGGCGGATTAATCGGGCTGATTATTATGCGGTTTGCCGCGAATCTGTTCGTCAAGCTGCTGCATTCCAGACCCGGTCTTGAAATCGCCGCCTTCGCCATTGTGGGCTGGGTCGGCGTAAAGCTCGCCGTCCTGACGCTAGGACATGAGGATGTGGGAATCATTCCTTACGAATTTGCTCATTCTACGCTGTGGAAGTTGATTTTCTATATCGTGCTGGTCGTCATCGGCGTTGCCGGATGGTTCTTGACTAAAGAACAGGCAGAAAACCGGTCTTCGGCAGAACACTAATGCATTTCAATCTATATTATTTGGAGGGCTATTGATTGGGTACCGAAATCTTGATTTTGGTCGTACTCATTTTCGTAAATGCATTTTTTGCGGCGTCCGAGATGGCGCTTGTGTCCTTGAACGATAATAAAATCAAGCTGATGGCGGGTGAAGGCAACAAAAAAGCCAAGCTGGTTCAAACCTTGCTGGAGCAGCCGGGCAACTTTCTGGCGACGATTCAGATCGGGATCACGCTGGCGGGGTTTCTGGCGAGTGCCTTTGCCGCCGACAGCTTCTCCGGAAGATTGGCGGAGAGCCTCACGCAGTGGGGGGTACCGCTGGATATCAACTTGCTCGAAACGATATCTACCGTGGTCATCACCCTGATTTTGTCTTATTTTACGCTGGTGCTGGGTGAGCTTGTGCCGAAGCGGCTGGCCTTGCAGAAGGCGGAAACCATCGCCTTCTTTGCCGCAGCCCCGTTAACCTGGTTGTCCAAATTGACCTCCCCCTTCGTCAAGCTGTTGAATGTCTCGACGAATGTGATCGTTCGTTTGTTCGGGGTCGACCCCAATGCGGAAGACGAGCATGTAACGGAAGAAGAAATCCGCATGATGGTGGATGTCGGGAAG
Organism: Fontibacillus forbon; assembly: GCF_046559655.1. NCBI lineage: Bacteria > Bacillati > Bacillota > Bacilli > Caryophanales > Paenibacillaceae > Fontibacillus > Fontibacillus forbon. The sequence goes on from NZ_JBKGFV010000003.1 coordinate 276,143, forward strand.
GAAAAGGGAACGATTCAGGAATTGGAAAAAGTACTGATCAACAACATTTTCATGTTCAATAACAAGACCGTTTCGGACATCATGACCCACCGGACGAACATCGCGGGAATTTCGGCCGACGCCAGCCTGAGAGAAACGGTGCATATCATCAATGTCGAAAAGTACACGAGATTTCCCGTGTACGAAGGCAATATCGATACCATTATCGGTGTATTGCACGTCAAGGATCTGATCCGGTTTATCGAGCATGGCGACCGGGATCATTTTAACTTGCGCAATTTGGTCCGGCAGCCGTTCTATGCTCTGGCCTCGCTTCGAACCGATCAATTGTTTCAGGATATGCAGAAGAATAAAGTTCATCTGGCGGTCGTCATCGATGAATACGGCGGGACCGACGGGATGATCACGATCGAGGATTTGATCGAAGAGATCGTGGGGAACATTTATGATGAGCATGATGAACCCGATACGATCCTGGCCGAAGTGAAAAAGATCGACGATAACCAGTATTGGATGGCGGGAACGCTGTCGCTTTATGAGGTCGAGGAGATCTTAAAGGTAGATCTTTCCCTTTCCGAATACGATACGTTGAGCGGGTTTTTGATCGGTCAGCTCGGCCGTATTCCGGGTGCTAATGAGCTTCCTGTAATCACCTACCAGAACATCACTTTCGAGGTTCAGGAAATGGTTGACCGGAGAATTGCCGGAGTAAAGGTCATGCTTGAAAATGGATAGAGGATGGCCGTGGCGGGCGCGAGCCACCCGGCTATAGTAGAAAAGGCACCCAAGGGGGTGCCTTTCTATTGTTACAGGTGAAAATAGCTTAGGTACATACGAAGTTTTAACGTGAACGTGGATTCACTTTCACCTGTGAGCCTTTGCCGCTTGACTGAATGCCGGTTTCTTTCGCGCCAACGTCCTTCAGATCGGTCAGCAGACGCTCCAGGACCGCCTTCGCGGCGACGGCTTCCTTTGCGCCGGAAGCTTTGACGACGCATTGAACCGGCTTGCCGGAGCGCAACAGTTTATCCGCTTGGCGCAGCTTCGTATCATAATCATGTTCCTCGATATGGGCGGTGAAGCGGAGCTCCTTGACTTTTTCCTTGCTGCCGCGGCCCGGCGCCCGGCCGGTTTCCGCCTTGTGTGCGGCATTTTCCTTTTGAGCGGCCGCTTTGGCTTTGCCTTTCGCCATCAGGCTGCAGGGTGGCGGGCTGCTCATTAAGGAGGTGCAGACCAGGTCCGCTCCGGCGGAACGGGCCATAGCCAGCGCCTCCGCTCTGGAGACGATGCCGAGTTTTTCACCCCTCAACCCGGTAAGTACCACTTCGGATGCTTTTATTTGTTCGTTGATGAGTACGGCCACTTTTGTAAATCCTCCTATAACTTCATCTTGCTGTTTCCGTTCTACATGAGACCGGATTTCGTTAGCAGGCGTTCTATAATTAGTGCGACTTCGGCTCTGGACACATTAGCCTTCGGTACAAGCTTCTCCTCGTTTCTTCCGGAAACAATGCCGGCCGAGACGCTGGCCGCGATGCCGCTACGCGCCCAAGGCGCTGTTTCGTCGGCATCTCTGAATCGGATCAGCGTTTGCTCCGCCACTGCCGGTTCGGAGAGCCTGGAATCCAGGCCGGTAAGCTTCATAGCTTCGGCTACAATGACCATGGCCTGCTCGCGGGTGATTTGGTCGTCCGGACGGAACGTACCGTCTTCAAAACCGCCAATCAGCCGGTAAGCGACGGCGGTGCTGATGTCGTTATTATACCAGCTGCCCGGCTTCATGTCCGAAAATTCCGGGTAGCTATGGCTCGGCTCAAGCCCCAAGGCGCGGACAAGAATCGCCGTAAACTCGGCGCGGGTGACTGCCTCGTTTGGACCGAACCCTCCTATATCGTTCCCCTTAAGGATAAGTTTGGAGCCTAAACGATGAATGGCCTCATTGGCCCAATGATTGGCCACGTCATTAAATTGAGCCTGATGCGAGATCAATAAGTAATTTCCGCTGCCCCTGCTGTGGAGTCTGGCGTAATTTTTGCCGTCAGCCTGAATGAAGGTGGTCGGAACGTGGCGGACAATGCCGTCGGAACCGACGGATACGCCGGTCGTAATTCCGCCCGGCTGCACGCCATCCGGTATTGGAATGTCCCGCTCTACGTAAGCACCTAACTCCGGGATGTCGATGACCCTACTCCCCAGCACGCCTCTGACCGCAAAATCGGTTGGCTGCGTTATCAGCTTAAAAGCATTGCCGATCGCCGCTTCTTCTGCGGATTGGATTATGGCGGATTTGGCTCTGGAAATTTCGATTTGCACTTTGGCGTTCTGCGGATTTTCGTCCTTTTCTATCTGCTGTATGAATGAGTCAAGATTTAACTGCCGGACGGGTAGCGTGAACACCCCTTGTTTGGTATCCAGCACGAGCAGGGCTTGCTTCTCCTTCATGAAGGCGGCCAGCGGCTCGTTCATTTCGACGATAACCGCATCCGGGTTGGAGGTCACGCCAATCGTCACTTTAGCTTGATCCACGGCTGCAAGGTTGTCACGAAGCTTATCGGTAGCGAGCGATATTTTAGCAACCTTCTGACCGCTTGCTTCCGTAAATGATACGGCTCCGATATCTACCGGTTTTCCGTTGATCATGAAGGTGATGTCCGCTTGACTTTCCGACTGCTTTTGAGGTTTCGGCGGGGTCTGCGTTGATGAGTCGGCAGGAGTTGGATTGTTATTGTTATTGCCCGGCGGTTGAACAGCCTGAATCCTTATTTTTGCGGCGTTACTTGTCGCCGTAGCCGTCTTGCTGCCTGTCGCGCCGTTGTTCGTGTTGGTTACCGTGACATAATAATAAGTCGTGCCCGCGGATGCTGTCGGAGGAGAATAGGATGGGCCGGTTGCTCCGTCGATCACCGTGCCTCCGGTGACTTCGTTCTTGTCGTTCCGGTACCATTGGTAACTTAGCGTTCCGCCGTCATTCACGGTTGCCGCGACGCTTAAAGGCGAGACGTTGCCGCCTGCGTTCAATGTTTGGTCCAGCGGCTGCAAGCTTATTACCGGGGTTTCCGCGTTAACAAGCGGAGCTTCTGTCGTGACGCTTACGATGTTGGAAGTACCTTCGTTGGCGCCACCGGTGACGACAAGCCGGAAATCGTAAGCCGTCGCGGCAGTCAACCCTGTAGCGGTAGCCGTAGTTGCATTTGCGGCAATGGGTTCCGCCGTTACCGCCGTCGCCCAGTTGTTCTCGCCCGCCGGGGATTGTTCCATTCCGATCCGGGTAGTATTACTTGCCTCCGGCCAGTTTAGCGTGACGGTCGTATCCGTTTTCCCTGCGAGAGTTAAGCCGGTAATCGGCGCGGGGGCCGCGCGGTTTACGGTGATTGTATAAGTAAATGAGTTTTCACTATTCGTGGGTGATGTCACGCTAACCGCGATTACATTATCTCCCACGATTAACGGCACGTCCGCCTCGGTTCCGCTGATATCGTTGATTTTTACCGGAGCCGTTTCATCCGCAGCCTCAGCCGAAACCCGGATGGAGTTTGTTTCGTTAGTCACGCTAGCGCTGTATTCCTGAATCGTGGGATCGAATTCGGGGGACAAAGTTCCGTGATTAATAGCCAGGCTATTCAGCACCGGATTGCGCAGCCTTAGCACCAAATGCAGCGTAGACTCCGCTTGAATGTTATAGTCCGCCAACGTGCGGTGGTCCTCCAGCTGCTTTCCGGCATAGATGAGCCTTTGCTGGTCAATGGGAATGCCCTCTTTATCGGTTATTTTCTGCTTTACCTGCTCAATGGTCTCTTGGCTATCCGCTTCAATCGTGATAGTTTTGCCGGTTAATACTTTGACGAAGATAGGCATCGCATGCACCTCTTGTTGAAAGAGCAATGCGATAAACAGCATACAGATCAATGAAGCGCTCAGCTTCTTCACATGCAATCCATCCTTCCAAATTAACAATAATTAGCAATCTGTGAATAATTATAATTCCAATATAACAATAAATGTATATAAGGTGAACTAAAGAATAGCTATAGGTAACCGAATGAGAAATAAAGGACATTCAGGTCGCTATTTATGTGATTACTATTCACGGAAGGAAAATAGTGGATTTTTGGAGTCTTATCTTTGCGGAGGGATGCCCAAAAGGCCAATATAAGCGAAAGCGATGCAAATAAGGCCCCAAAACGGCCCTATTTTCGAGTGTATATCCAAATTGAGACAAATAAGGCCCAAAAAGTCCCTAATGGCTCGCGGTAGCTCGCAGCGGTGGAGGAACTTATTCTTTTAGGAACAAAAAGAGAGAGGACGCGTACCCGCGCCCCCTCTCCCTAAGGTTAATTCTCAGCCCAATTGCACATAAAAGCTCGTTTTCTCCATCGGAACGCTCTTCACATAAATTTTTCCCTTATGCTGCTCCACGATCGACTTGGCGATCGCAAGACCGAGCCCGTAGCCGCCGTGTCTGCGGGAACGGGAAGTGTCGGCCCGGTAGAAGCGGTCAAAAATTTTGCCTAGATGCTCGGGAGCGATGCCTTCGCCCGTATTGCTCACCTTTAGCAGCAAATGGTTGTGTTGCATTTTCAGCGACAGTTGGATGGATCCCTTCGGGTTCGTATATTTGATGGCATTATCCAGCAGGATCATGACCACTTGCTTGATCTGCTCGCTATTGCCCGTTAACATCTGGCCGGGTTCAATCTCGTAGTCAAGGTAGATTTCCTTCTCGAAAATGACGGCTTCCATCGTAAGAATGATGCTCTCGACGGCTTCGCTCACGTTAAACGGGACATGAATCGGTTGTTCGCGGGCGTCGTCCATTTGCGTCAGGTACAGCAGGTCGTTCGTCAGCGTCTTCATGCGTTCGGTTTCCGATTTGATATGGTGCAGCCACTTGGACTGTTCCGCTATCGTATCTTCGCTATTGGCCAGCAGTACGTCGGCATTGGTGTTAATGACCGCAAGCGGCGTTTTCAGCTCATGCGAAGCATCGGCGATAAACCGCTTTTGTTTGTTGAAGGCTTCTTTGACGGGCGCAATCGAACGGTTGGCAAAATAACGGCTGGTCACGTAAATCACCACCAGCATAATCAAAGCGACTACGGAAAACGTGTAAATCAGATTGGTGAGGATTTTGAGTTGGGCGGTCACATCCAGATAGACGACGGAATATCCGTCCTTGCCCTGCTGCACGGTGTATGCCCATTGCTTCCCGTCGAGGGTAAACCGGCCGTTTTGGACCGGATGGAGATCGGCCTTCTCCTTGGCAATTTCATAAAATTCATCGTCCATATCGAAGCGGGAATTGACCGACAACAGGTTCCAGTCCCGGTCCGTTTGCAGCGCGAACGAGACGGACAGCTCGGGAGGAGGATTTTGCCCCCGCGACGAGCGGCGGGCCCGGTCCCCCTCCATCGGCTGGAGGCCATTGCCGACCTTATCGGAGAAGGCGTCCCCCATTCCATCGGACATGCCGCCACCCATGCCGTCCTTATCGAGATTTCCGCCGGGTTTCCGGTAGAACTCCGAAACCTGCCGGAGCTCGATCCCGATATCCCGGCGTACATCTTGATAAGTGATCGTGTAGATGGCCGTAAAGGCGACTAGCATGATAATTGAAATGATGACCATATTCATGAGCAGGAACCGGTTGCGCAGTTTCTTGAACATCAGGAGGTCGCCTCCAGTACGTAACCTACGCCCCGGATCGTATGGATCTTGACGGAGGCGTTCAGAAAGGCCAGCTTTTTGCGCAGAAACGAAATATACACTTCCACGTTGTTATATTCCGCCTCGGAGTCGAATCCCCACAGTTTCTCGATGATCTGCTCTTTGGACGTTACCGCCTGTTTTCTCGTCATCAGCAGCTCCAGCAGCTCGCTTTCCTTCAAAATCAGCTTCAGCTCTTTTCCATTGCAGCTCAGTTTCAGTGTCGAGGTATTCAATTCAATATCTCCGAACTTCAGACTATCGTCCGGGACGACCTCGCCTTTGCGCCTTAAGGCCGCCCGGATGCGGGCCAGCAGCTCGCCCGTCGAGAACGGCTTGGCGACGTAGTCGTCGGCGCCGTAATCCAGGCCGGAGATTTTGTCCGAAATTTCGCCCTTTGCGGTGAGCATGATGACCGGTGTGGCGATTCCCTCGGAGCGGATCGTCTTCAGCAAAGTGATTCCGTCCATCTCGGGGAGCATGATGTCCAGCAGCAGCAAATCATAGATTCCGCTGAGGGCATTATCCAGCCCGGACCGGCCGTCATGAACGGTGTCGACGGAGTAATTGTTTTTTTTCAATATTTGAGTCAGTGCCTCGGCAAGATGCACTTCATCTTCGACGATTAAGATGCGCATGGGATGTAGTTCTCCTTCGTTCCTTCAATTTATGACGCTATGTACGTTCATTATAGGAAGGAAACCTTTAATCAATCTTAATGAAGTTGTCCAAAAGTCACTCAAAAAGCGAACTTTTGAACATGTACTTAATGATAGCATCAACCGGCCGGGGCCCGGCAATTTTTTTGCATGATCGGCTTCGTCGCGGAAAGATGACTTTTTGAACAACCTTTTTAAGTTTCGTTAAAGGTTGGGGTTGTAAGATACAGACATGAAGCAAGCGAGAGCCAAAGCGAAGGAAAGGAGCATGAAGAATGGCGATTGAAGTATTCAACCGTTATGAGAACAAATATCTGATGGATACCAAGGCATTCTACAACATCTACAATGACCTGATGGAATATATGGAACCGGATGAGAACAACAAGGACGACAAGTTCTACACGATCAGCAATTTATATTATGACTCGGAGCATCACTCCCTCATCCGCACCAGCCTGGCCAAGCCCAAATACCGGGAAAAGCTGCGGATCCGTTCTTACGGGGTGCCGGGGAGCGAAGACAAGGTCTATCTGGAGCTGAAGAAAAAGGTGTTCGGCCTGGTCAACAAAAGAAGAACGGCGCTGAAGCTGAACGAGGCTTACGAATTTGTCCGGACGGGCCAGGCGCCCGCTTATCGGAAAGGCATGAACCGGCAGGTCATGCAGGAGATCGAGTATTTCCTGAGCCGGTACGAGCTGCAGCCGATGGTTTACCTGGCGTACGACCGGATCGCGCTCTTTTGCAAGGGGAACCGGGATCTGCGGATAACGTTCGACACGAACATCCGGTCAAGGCGTCATGACCTTAAGCTGGAGGCCGGGGATTACGGAGAGCCGTTGCTGGAACGGGGCCGATGGCTGATGGAGGTCAAGGCCGAGAAGACCATTCCCGTGTGGTTGTCCAGGATGCTGTCACAGCATCAAATGTACCGTACAAGCTTCTCGAAATATGGCAATGAGTATAAAAAATCGATACGCAATGCACCTGTCGCAGAAAGGGAGAGAATTGTTTTATGATCGAGTCCATTTTTAGTTCAACCGCTGCTACCGATACAACCCTGTCTTTATCGCATGCCCTGATCACCTTGGCGATTGCCATCGTACTGGGGGCCATCATCAGCTTTACCTATATGAAAACCCAGCCGGCCTATTCCCAAAGCTTCACGTTGACCATGATGATTCTTCCCGCTATTGTGGCGATCATCATCATGCTGATCGGCAGCAATATTGCAAGAGCGTTCAGCTTGGCGGGCGCCTTTTCCATCATCCGGTTCCGCAGTGCGCCGGGCGATTCCAAGGATATTTCTTACGTCCTGTTCTCCATGGCGGCCGGATTGTCCGCCGGCGTAGGCACTTTTGGTTACGCAGTTCTGTTCACGATCGTTCTGTGCGTCCTTATGTATGTTCTTAAGGTGATCAAATTCGGCATGAGAAAAGATTCGCAAAAAACTTTGAAAGTAACCATCCCGGAAAATCTGGGGTACGAGGAAGCCTTCGACGAGGTATTCCGCAAGCATAGCGTCGCTTATGAGCTGAAGAAAGTCAAAACCACCGAGCTGGGCAGTTTGTATGAACTCGTGTACTCCGTCAACCTGGGTCCCGCCACGAATCAGAAAGAATTTCTGGATGCCATCCGGACCCGCAACGGTAATCTGGATATCACGCTTACGATGAATCCTGCAGTGCAGGAATATTAATGAGAAGAGAAAAGAGGTTAAAACCATGAAAAATTCCTATAACGTTAAAGCCGCCGCATTTCTGCTCCTGTCCGCCCTGCTGGCGTCGGGATGCAGTACGACCACGCTTGCAGGCTCTACTGCTGATTCAGCCGGATCTTCCATCGATGTAAATACCATGACGACAGGCACGGAAAATGCTGCAAACGTACAGTTGGCCAGCCTCAAGCTGGATGATCTGGTGAAATACGATGAGCACGATACGAATGCCGATTGGAGCACGGACAATGCGACGTCCATTACAATGAGCGGTTCAGCCGCAACGGTGAGCGGTTCGGGCGCCAAGGCACAAGGCGGGACCGTTACGATCTCTGCGGCCGGTACTTATGTGCTGAGCGGCAAGCTGGACGAAGGGAGCATCGTGGTCGATGCCGGAGACGGGGATATCGTGCACCTGGTGTTGAACGGTGCGCAAATCCACAATTCCGGCAGCTCCGCGATCGTTGTGAAGAGTGCGGACAAGACGATTCTTACGCTGGCCGAAGGAACGGACAATGAAGTCTCCGACGGCAAGACCTATGCAGTTTCGGAAGAAGAGCTGACGGCAGCCATTTACAGCAAAGACGATTTAACGATCAATGGCACGGGCAAGCTAAGCGTTCAAGGAAATTACAAGGATGGCATCGCAAGTAAAGACGATCTGAAAATCGTCAGCGGCACGCTTGAAGTTACGGCTGCCGACGACGGCATCCTCGGACGCGACGTGGCCGCTATCAAGGAAGGCGGCATCACCATTAAAGCCGGCGGAGACGGTATTAAGACGACGAATGACACGGAGACCGACAAGGGCAACCTCGTCATTGAAGGCGGCACGTTCAACATCGAATCCGGCAATGACGGGCTCCAGTCGGCGGCCTCGATGCTGATCGAAGGCGGTAACTTCAGTGTGGTAACCGGAGGAGGGAGCGCCAACGCGGCGCCACATCAGGAGAAGCAGATGCAACGTCCCGGTTTTGGTGCCGGGGGCCAAGCGGAGTCCGGTTCTTCCGAGACAGCAACCGCAAACACGGACACGGCCCAATCGGATACTGCTACTGTAGTGGAAAGCGAATCGACCAGTGCTAAGGGACTCAAAGCGACGGCGGCCATATCCATCAATAATGGCACATTGAGTATCGATTCCGCGGATGATGCCGTTCACAGCAACGGCAGCCTCGACATCGCCGGAGGGGATTTGAGGCTGGCGACCGGCGATGACGCCCTGCACGCCGATGCTTCCATTGCGATTTCCGGCGGCACGGTGGATATCACGGAGAGTTACGAAGGGATAGAGGGCGCGGATATCGCCGTTTCGGGCGGCGAGATTCATGTGGTGGCCAGCGATGACGGCGTGAATGCCACCGAGGGAAGCGACACGACCTCGACGGAAGCGGGAGGCCGAGGCCCAGGGGTCGCAGGCAACGCCAAGCTTGCCATCAGCGGCGGATTTATCACCGTCAACGCGGCGGGCGACGGGCTCGACTCGAACGGTGCCATTACGATGTCCGGCGGGACCGCGATCGTGAACGGGCCGACTAATAGCGGCAACGGAAGCCTCGATTACGACGGCACATTCGAACAGACCGGCGGCGTACTTGTAGCCGCGGGCAGCTCGGGCATGGCGCAGGCTCCGTCCGAGTCCTCTTCCCAGCGTTCCGTCCTGATGACTTTCCCGGGTACCCTGGAAGCCGGCACTTTGGTAACGCTGGCGGATAGCAAAGGCGTGCCGATGCTGAGCTTCACTCCGGAGAAATCGATGCAGAGCATCGTGATCTCGGCTCCGGAACTGAAGTCCGGCGAGACGTATGCCATTTACACAGGCGGTACGTCGACGGGACAGGCGAAGAATGGCCTTGTTGAAGGAGGCAAGCTGGAAGGAGGCACGAAGATCGTCAGCTTCACGCTGGGCGAAGCCGTCACTTACGTCAATGAGTCGGGCGTTACCACCGGCGGTGGCGGATTTGGCGGAAGTGGAGGCGGGCGCGGTCAGGGCGGCGGCGGTCCAAGAGGCGGCCAAGGCATGAAGGCGCCGTCCGGTAACGAGGCGCCAGGCCAGAGCGGCACAACCGGTCAAAGCGATGCGACCGGCCAGAATGAAGCGACCTCAAGTATGGCAAGTACAGAAACGGGCTCGTCGATCTGAGCTTCCGGCAAATGAGGGTTATAATTTAAACAAGAGGTGCTGCCATACGCAAGCACTTCTTGTTGTAGTTTTAGCAAAGTGGTTAGCGGAGCCGCGCTAAAGGGTATGTAGTTTTTAAAATGGGGGATTGTAACAGGAGTAGAACGGAATAATGCAAAAAGGAGAACCCTCATGAATTTTAAAAATATCACAGTTGCCGGAAGCGGCTCTTGGTTCCTTTGCTCGACGCGGCTCAGAAGCTCTTGATCCGGGAAATTTCCGACGTCGAGACCATCGATAAAACTTGGACGGTAGGGACGGGGGCACCGCTGGGGCCTTTTGCGATTCTGGACGTTGTCGGAATCAATGCCGCCTATAACATCGGGCATGCCAAGGCCGAAGCCATGGGCGATCCGGAGTTGGAAAAGATAGCCGGGCTTTTGAAATCGGAGTATATTGATAAAGGAAAACTCGGAAGAGCTTCGGGCGAAGGGTCTACAAATACCCTGATCCCATTTTTGCGGAACCTGACTTTTAAAGAGCTGAGGTATTGCCGGAACCGCGTTTTGCTTGCCCCAAGGGCGAGCCGGTCTTATCTTCACATTATAAGCAATAGCCTAAAGGAGAACCTATGATACGGAAAAAAACGATATCGGAAGCAGGATGGAATTTCGATAACAGTTACGCTACTTTGCCGGAATCCTTTTTTGCCAAGCTTCCGCCAACCCCGGTGCGGTCACCGAAGTTGGCGAAGTTAAATCACTCGCTGGCCGAATCATTGGGCCTGGACGTTCAGGCGCTGCAAAGCGAAGAGGGCATAGCCGTGCTGGCGGGCAATGCGGTGCCGGAAGGGGCGCTGCCGCTTGCCCAGGCCTATGCCGGGCACCAATACGGCTACTTCACGATGCTGGGCGACGGCCGGGCCGTGTTGCTGAGCGAGCATATCACCCCTTCGGGCGCGCGGGTCGATATTCAGCTAAAAGGCGCGGGAAGAACGCCCTATTCCCGTTCGGGCGATGGCCGGGCGGCGCTCGGACCGATGCTGCGCGAATATCTCATCAGCGAAGCGATGCACGCGCTAGGCATTCCTACGACGCGAAGCCTGGCGGTGGCATCGACCGGACAGCCCGTGATCCGGGAGCAAGATCTTCCCGGCGCGATCCTGACGCGCGTGGCAGCCAGCCATATTCGGGTCGGCACTTTTCAGTACGCCGCGCAGCGGGGGATCGACGATCTCCGGGCGCTGGCCGATTATACGATCCAAAGGCATTATCCCGAGGCGGAGAGAGAGGATCACCGCTATCTTGCCTTGCTCAAGAAAGTGATCGAACGCCAGGCCGGGTTAATCGCCCAGTGGCAGCTCGTAGGATTCGTGCACGGGGTAATGAACACCGATAACATGACCCTTAGCGGAGAGACCATCGACTACGGTCCATGCGCGTTCATGGATACTTATGATCCGGCAACGGTGTTTAGCTCCATTGACCGCCATGGCCGCTATGCTTACGGCAATCAGCCGAAAATTGCAGCGTGGAATCTGGCGAGGTTGGCGGAAAGTCTGTTGCCGCTGCTCGATGAAGACGAGGATAAGGCTGTCAAAGCGGCCGAGGACGCGATTGAGGAGTTCGCCGAACTATTCCACCGGAATTGGCTGGCGGGGATGAGAGCGAAGCTGGGGCTGTTCAATGAAGAGACGGAGGATGAGGCGCTGATCAAAGACCTTCTCCGTTTGATGAAGGAACATCAAGCGGACTATACCAATACGTTTGTCTCGTTGACGTTTGGCCCTGCCGAGAACAACGTCTTGTTCGGCGCGGAGGAGTTTGCCCGCTGGCAAGAACAGTGGCAGGTAAGACTAGGCAGGCAGCAGGAGAACGAGGCTTCCCGGCTTAAGCTAATGCGCAGCAGCAATCCGGCGGTCATTCCCCGCAACCACCGGGTGGAAGAAGCTTTGGAAGCCGCGGAGAAGCAAGGGGACTACAGCGTGATGGAGCGACTTCTCGAGGTTCTCTCGAATCCGTTCGCGCACTCGCCCGAGCAGGCTGAATACGCCGAACTGCCTCCGCAATCGGCTTGTGCTTACCGGACGTTCTGCGGCACTTGATCAAGAAGCCGCAGAGCAGTTTACCGGTCGAAATATGAAGCGAATCGGCAAGTCAAGCAGGATCAGGACTTTCTAAAGAGCACCTTATTCGGGTGCTCTTTTTTGCTATTTGCGGCATAACGATTGTCTGAGCCAGGATGCCATATAGTATAATACACTAGAGAATTCCAAGTGGATTGATAGACCTTACCGGCACGCCATACTTCCAATCTGCGAACTTCGTACCGAAGACTATATGGAAAAGAGGTATACAATGATCAGAGCGTCGGAAAATCAGGAGTTTTATGAACTTGCGAGCCCGACCCTTCTTCCGAAGGCTTCCGGGTTTCTATGGAACGAGAAGATGATGATTCATATGAACTGCCGGGGATATGCGGTGGCTCAGTACATGCAGCCTGAACCGGCGAAATATTCGCATGCGCCGAATCTGGAAGCAAAGACGTTTATGCAGCCTGAACAGCCCTACTATGCGCATCATCCCGGCCGGTTTGTGTACGTGAAGGATGAGGAGAGCGGGGAGATTTTTTCGGCGCCCTACGAACCTGTCCGCGTACCGGCGGATCGCTATACCTTTGCCGTGGGGAAGAGCAGCATCGTTTGGAAGGTGGAATGCGGCGGCGTTCTCATCGAAATGAGCCTCAGTTTGCCTAAAGAAGATCCTATGGAGCTTTGGCGCGTGAAGGTGACCAACCTTTCGCAAAAGCAAAGAAAATTGAGCATTTATCCATACTTTACGGTCGGTTATATGTCCTGGATGAATCAGTCCGGGGAGTACCATGAGGAGCTGCAAGCGATTGTCTGTTCTTCGGTTACGCCTTACCAAAAATATCAGGATTACGCCAAAATCAAAGAATTCAGCGATAAAACCTTCTTGCTGGCGGACCGCAAACCGGTCGCCTGGGAAGTGAACCAGGAAGCGTTTGAAGGAGAAGGCGGCATTACGGGGCCGTCGGCCCTCCGCGAGGAGGAGCTGTCCAAAGGGGACGCGCGGTACGAAACGCCGGCGGGCGTCCTGCAGTATCGGATTGAGTTGGCGCCGGGCGAAGAAGAAGCTTACCGGTTTATTTTCGGCCCGGCCAAGAACGAGGAACAAGTCGCTCAAATCCGCAGCGATTATTTTATAAAGAGTAACGCGAACGGCGAGGACGGCTTCGCGGCGGCGGAGCGGGAATACGATCAGTACATCCGGGAGGGCAGAGGATGCATTCAAATCGCGACCCCGGATCCCGACCTCGATAATTTCGTCAATCACTGGCTGCCTCGGCAAGTGTATTATCATGGGCAAACAAATCGTCTCACGACCGATCCCCAAACCCGCAATTTCCTTCAGGATCATATGGGGATGAGTTATATCAAACCGCGGTTGGCCCGGGAAGCCTTCCTCATTGCGCTCAGCCAGCAAAAGTCCAACGGTTCGATGCCGGACGGAATTATTCTGCATAAGGATGCCGAGTTGAAGTACATTAATCAGGTTCCGCATACGGATCATTGCGTTTGGCTCCCCGTTTGTCTTAGCACTTATCTGGACGAAAGCAACGATTATTCGATCCTGGATGAACAGGTTCCTTATGCCGACGGGGCGGAAACGGAAACCGTTCTTGAGCATATCCATAAAGCGATGCGGTGGCTTGCAAGCGACCGGGATGAGCGGGGATTGAATTATATCAACCAGGGCGATTGGTGCGATCCGATGAATATGGTGGGCTACAAAGGCAAAGGCGTGTCGGGATGGTTAACCATCGCTACCGCTTATGCTTTTAAAGTATGGGCGGATATTTGCGAAAGCGGCGGACATGCGGAGATCGCCAAGGAATACCGGACGGCGGCGGAAGCCACCAATGAGGTCATCAACCGCTATTTATGGGATGGCGAATGGTATGCCCGGGGGATCACGGATGACAATGTGGTATTCGGGATTAGCACGGATCAAGAAGGCCGGATCTTCATCAATCCGCAAGGCTGGTCGCTGCTTAGCGGTGCCGCCGATCCGGAGAAGAAGGAGAAGCTGATGCGCGCGGTGACCGAGCAGTTGGAAACGCCGTACGGGGTTGAAAAGCTGGCGCCATCCTACACTTCGATGCGGGAGGACGTGGGCCGGGTTACCCAGAAGCATCCGGGATCGGCCGAGAACGGCGCCGTCTATAATCATGCCGCGGCATTCTATATTTACGCGCTGTACGCCGTAGGAGAGAAGGACAATGCGTATCGTCTGCTGAGAAAAATGCTTCCCGGGCCAACGATGGAGGATATCGTCCAACGGGGCCAGTTGCCGGTCTTCATCCCGAATTATTATCGCGGAGCCTATCGGCAATTTCCGCGTACGGCCGGGCGTTCCAGCCATTTGTTCAATACTGGTACGGTGCCATGGGTATACCGTTGCCTGATTGACGGCCTGTTTGGGGTTCAAGGAACTCCCGACGGCATCCGTATCCATCCGCAGCTTCCTGCCGAATGGAGCGAAGCCGCGGTACGGAGGGATTTCCGGGGCGCACAACTTGTTATCGAGATGAAGCGGGAACCGGGTGTCCAATCGACGGAGGTCTATGCCGACGGAATATATTTGGAGGATGGTATCCTTAGAAATATAACGCCGGATACCGAGTATAACATCCTGGTGAAATTACCGGAGACGGTGTAGTCCGAATTTCGATACGAGCACCAGGCATTGCAGAATAGAAAGAAGCTCTCTTATCCGTCGCTTTCATCACGGATAAGAGAGCTCTTTTTTTGCTATATCACTTTAGGATTCGGTAGTAAACGGCACGGCCGGTAATCCTTCCGCGTTATACAAATTGGCACTCGCCGGATTGTTAGACCAGGCATATCGCACATGAGCCGGTTGCTTGATAGAGTCATGCGTGACGATGACGATGTCGCCGTTAATGATAGCCTCAGCAGGCACAAAAACCCCGTCGGAACCGCATACTCTGAATCCCTGGAGTTTGCTCTCTCCGTTTCGCGTGCCAAGTCCGCCCCCCGTATGGTCAAAATGCAAATGAATGGCGTCGCCGATACGCTCCAAATGCGTGAACATCGGACCGCTATACACCAGATCCTCGTGGTATGCGATTTTTCGGGCACTAAGAGACAGCCGTTGTCCGAGCGTCTTTTTGTCCTGCGGGTGCAGATCGTTATATTCGCCGATATCCATCGCCACGGCCATGGCGGTGCCCGGAATCTTCAGGCCCTTTCTTTGTTCCTCCCGGAGTTCGGCCCAGTTGTGCTGGCGATCATCCTCCTGCCCCAAATTGGCGAGCTGTGTGAACACAAACGGGAAATCGCCGATATTCCAATTGGCGCGCCAATCCGTAACCATCGCTTCGAACAGATCGCCGTATCCGGCCGGATGCCCCGTATTGGATTCTCCTTGGTACCAGGCCACGCCTTTGATCGGGTAATTTCGTAAAGGCGAGATCATGCTGTTGTAATTGCCGGACGGCATATACTGAAAAAAGGTCTGGGATTCCAAGGTTTCCGTGACCGCGCCCACCCGGTATTTCCATACCCCTTGCAGATCGATCTCTTGCCCGTCAGTACCGGTAATAAGCTTGTAGGGCATGTCTTTAATAAACTCGCCCGTATTATGCGTACTGATGACGCGCACGGCGATGGAATTTTTCCCGGGATTCAACAGCCTTTCCGGAAGTGCATACCGCCGAGGCGGATACATGTACCCTGTGCTGCCGATGAGCGTGCCGTTAATATAGGTATCATCGGCGTCGACGATCGTGCCAAGCTTCAAGCGAGCCTCGCCGTTCAGCACGGAAGCAGGCAGGTCGAATTCTTTTCTGAACCAGACGGCGCCCCGCACCGACTCCAGCTCGCTGCTTTCCCAAGAGCCCGGAAGCTCGAAATCCGCCCAGTCGGCCGTATTCCAAGATTCGGCGTACCAGCCTTCTTTTAACCCCAAATCGGTATCATTTAGATGCGTATACCAAGCTTGATTACGTTCTTCATCTCTCCGCTTGGTATCGCTTACATATGCATCGTCTTTGCATTGTTCCAATACGGCCTCATACCCGCCGATTTGCCGGAGCGTGGGCTCGCTGATCCAGGACTCGATCGGCGTTCCGCCGACCGCGGTTAGAATCAAGCCGATAGGCACCCGGTACTTTTCATGCAATTCCTTGGCAAAAAAGAAGCCGGCCGCGCTAAAATTCAGCACGTCGTCGGAAATGGCACGGATCCATTGGCCTCCGGTCAGCTCATGCTGCGGAGCATGGAAATTGTAACATTGAGGCACCGAGAACTGGCGGATCATCGGCAGGTTTACGTTTTTTACCTCATCCGCCAGCAAATCCAGCGTTCTTCGGACAGGCAACTCCATATTGGATTGTCCGCCAAGCACCCACACCTCACCGACGAGAATGTCGCGGATGACCGTGTCCTCGCCGCCGGCGGAAATGATCATTTCAAAGGGGCCTCCCGGCTCCATTTCGTCCAAAGTGATCCGCCACTCCCCGTCGGGACCCGACTTCGTTTCGTATACTTTTCCTAGAAAAGAAATTTGTACGTCTTGGGGGCCGCTTGTTCTTCCCCATAAGTTTACTTTCGCGTTTCGTTGCAATACCATGCCATCACTCAGGATGCTGGATAAGTTCATGGTTCTCCACCTTTCAGAAGGATAGCTGAGTTGATTAGTATTTCATTCGCTGGTCTTCGCGCGATCTCCTTCTGATATCGGTTAATTTGATACGCCTTCAAGTTCCGGTTACATGAAATCAAAGAAATAGCGGATGACGTGGAAAAAGACCGGCGAGGTATAGGTTAAGGTGTCGACCAGGCTTAAGTAGCTTTTTTTCAGGGCTTGGGATTTATCGTCATCGCCGATCAGCATATCCCGCTTCAGCACGGAAACCGTCAGGCTGCCGAAAAAACCGCTCGCGCTGACCAGCATGCCGGACAAGAATCCGAACAGTGGATCAAGCGGCGTCAGGTACGGGTAGATGAGATAGGACGCGGCCGTCGTCAAGACAAATGCGCAGGCGAAGCCCTCCCAGGTCAAATGCGGGTTGGCCGTCGGCACGACTTTCCGCTTTCCGAATGAGACCGAGGCCAGGTAGTGCACGATATCATTCAACTGCGTCAGTACCACGAGGAAAAGGACCAGTCCCGCGCCATATTGCGGGGTGGCAAACTGATAATAGGCCAGGTGGCTGAGACCGAACACCATCAGCATGAGTCCCCACTGGACCCGGCTGACGCTGCGCAGAAACCCGACCGTTCCTTTGTTGATCATCCGGGGGAGGGGCAAGAGCAGGAATACATAGACCGGAATAAAAATAATGAACATGCCGTACCATTCGATATAAATCCAGTAAAATTGCACGGGGATGGATAAATACGCCCACAGAAACAGTCGGCGGTCGGCCTTTCTGGAGCGGATCATGGCGAAGTATTCCTTCAGGGCAAAGAAAGAGAGGATCATGAGGGCAAGCAGGGACACGACCGGATTGAACAGGGTAGCCAGGCAAAGGATCAAAAACATGCCCCACCAGGTTCTAAGGCGGCCTCCAAAGGCCGAGTAGTCTTTGTCCGGACGCGCTCTGCGCGTAAAATAATAAATCACGTGGATAGCTGCCAAGACTACGAATATGATAATTAACGTGAAAAGCAAGCTGTTCATTGCAATCACCCACTTGTCGCAAGGTAGGATTCCATGAAAGGGTTCCTATGTTATTATGAAGGAATAGTCCAAACTTGATAAGGGGAAATTTCGTAAATGGTAGCTGATCGCTCGGTTTTTATCTTGCTAACGAATACGGGGACGCTTTTTACGAAAATGATTCAAGGCTACACGAGAG
The DNA here is from genome assembly GCF_046559655.1 of Fontibacillus forbon. Lineage (NCBI taxonomy): Bacteria > Bacillati > Bacillota > Bacilli > Caryophanales > Paenibacillaceae > Fontibacillus > Fontibacillus forbon. The sequence goes on from NZ_JBKGFV010000003.1 coordinate 294,252, forward strand.
CGCCCTACAATCATGCTTCGATTTCCTTTAACCGGGAGCTTTCGGAGCTGTACAGCTTCGGGAGAAAGAACCCGAACAACCCTTTGAACGGCGGATTCGTGAAGGAGGACATCTCGACAGGAACGTTCAGCAAGTATCCGAACACGACCTGCGTCATCTACGAACTGCACGTTACCGACCGGGAAGTCGAGAAAATGAAGCGGGTTCTGCAGCTATTTATACGCAAGCACAACAAGTATATATACAATATTCTAGGCGTGATCGGCATCGCGTTGAAAGAACCGGTCGAATTCAGCAACTCCTATTTCTGCTCGCAATTCGTCGCGGAAATTTTGGAGCGGTCCGGGATCAAGCTATGGAATAAGCTGCCCGCGCTGGTAACGCCGGACGATTTCCGGCAGAGCGAACGGCTGCACTTGATCTATGAGGGGAAATTGAGCCAGTACAAGCCCGGGACTTGAAGGCGGGGGAGTCTCCTTCACAACAATTACGAAGAGCCGCAAAGGGATCATCCCTTGCGGCTCTTATGCTTCCAAGAGGCCACGGCGAAAGCGGGTTAGCTTCGGCCGCGGCTCACGAATCTAAGTTTATTCGTCACTTTCAGGACCTTCACATGCCGGGTTAAAAGCGTTCTGTTGCTGACGATCCAGGTATGATCCTTGGAGTTGCTTCGGCGCATGGCGAGAAAGTTGGCCGGACTCCCCGAGTAAATTCTAAAGCCTTTGGCCCGGCTTCTGGAACAAAACCGTACGCATTCTCCCCGGGTCTGGTTGGGGAAGCGAACTTTGCTGAACACATGCCGTTTTACGAGCAACGTGGCTCCCTGAACGACAGACACATATTGATTCGCCTTGTTATTGTAACGATGCAGGAGAATCTTTTTCCCGCTCAGGCTCATATAATGGGATCTCTTTCCCGCGATATCGGCTTTCGACTTTATGAGGGTGCGTACACTGTCGCTCAAGTAGCCCGGAGCATAATAATCGTCATCATCGAATTTGGCAATGAGGCCGTATTTGGATAGCCCGACTCCATAATTAAGGCAACTGCCAAGCGATACATGATCCGGCAAGCTATAAATTCTAACGTTTTTATATTTCGCCGCTGCTTTTCTGTATTCGCTCACTTTCAAACTTTTGTGATTCAAGATGACTATCAGCTCTTTGTTTCCATAACTCTGTCTGCCATAGTTTCGAAAAAGGGATTTCATGCAGTACTGCCGTTTGGTGCAAGTGATGATAGAAACGCCGTGTTTACCACGAGCTCGGATGGGACGCGGCATGATCATACGCCCTTTCGATTTCTTCGTACGAATTTCTTGTAATTTCGGACACCGGGTATTACCTTGTGGTAAGCGATCAGTTCCCGGTCGCTGATGACCCAGGTATGATTGGCCGAGTTCTTTCTGCGCACCGCCGCAAAATGAAATCTGCTTCCCGAATAAACTTTGTATCCTCGCTTCCTGCTTCTCAGGCAAAAAGCATCGTCTTCGCCGACGCTCCTATTGGGGAATCGCACACGATCCAACACTTTCCGTTTGATGACGAGCGTGGCGCCGGGAAGCTGGGCTACGGGACGGTTCTCATCCCCCGGAAAGCGGAGAATAAGCGTCTTTGATCCGCGCAAATACATATAGTGCGACCGTTTTCCGATGACATCGGCGTTCGTTCTTCGAAACGCACGGAGGCTGTCCTTCAAATAGCGGGGAGCGTAATAATCATCATCATCGAACTTGGCGATATAACTGTACTTCGCCTTCTTGACCGCATAGTTTAAACAGGCACCGAGAGGAACCCGTCCCGGAATACGGTATACGTGGATGTTCCGATGTTTGCTGGCTAATTGTTCGTAGGGTGCAAGAGATATTTTACTACTATTGACTATAATTATAAGTTCTTTATGGGGGTGGGTCTGTCTGGCAAAATTGTGGAACAGGTTCTTTAAATACCCTTTGCGATTCGTGCAGGTAATAATGGAAACTCCCTGCGGTCTTTTGGCGTTTCTTGGGCCGGCTCCCATTACATCGCTCCCTTTTTCGTGATATTCGATAGTGTCTACTTCACAATATGTCAGGGCCAAGCAAGGGTAACGGCATAGCCACAAAATGAAGAATAAGCACAAGGGCTTAAGGCAAGGGGCCAGCAGGGTTTTATTCAGTTTGAAAAATACGGTAAAAAAACAGGAGAATGCTTCAAATTTATAGTATATAAATAAGGTAGAGTCATTTGCGCCTATCGATATCAAAATAATGGGAGGTTTGCCAATGAGCGAACAACGGACAACCGGGGAGGACTTGGCACGAACCAGCCCGGTCAAGAACAAGATCGGATCCGTATTCGTGCCGGTCCGGGATATCGAGAAATCCCGCGCCTGGTATTGCAAGATCCTTGGCTTGAAGGAAGAAGCATGCGAGATCGCCTTCGGACATCTATGCCGGCTTCCGATGGAGGGGGCCGGGATCATGCTCGATACGATGCCAAGGTGGGGCGGTGACCTGCCCGGTGGTGCGCCTTCGATTGAGACTCCCGCTTTTATGCTGCTCACCGGAGATTTGAAAGGCTCGTTTGAATACATGAAAGCACTCGGAGTCGAATTCGTTACGGACATTGAACACGATCAATGGTTTGTCATTAAGGATCCGGACGGGAATAAATTGATGATCTGCCGCGAATAAGAAGGAAGAGGGCCTCCGATTGGGAGGCTCGTTCCCTTTAAGACCATAAGCGCAAGAATCAGGACGAAAAGAATGTCTGATTCTTGGTAATATAGGTTCATGGCATGACGCGCTAGGTAGCTATAGCATGGGGTTTTTGGCTTCGGGAAGGGGAGGAGAACGGATGGTGCAGCAACTGAATCTTTCTTTTGACGAAATGTGGGAGAAGATTATCGCATGTGATCCAACCTATGACGGGTTGTTTTATACGGCCGTGAAAACGACCAAAATATTTTGCCGTCCGTCCTGCAGATCCAGAAAACCCAAGAAGGAAAACGTGGAGTTTTACTATGACATTCGGCAGGTTGAACAAGCCGGGTTTCGTGCCTGCAAAAGGTGCCAGCCCGAGGTGGTGCATTCCCCGCATACCGGAATCATCACGGATACGATTCAGTTTTTGGTCAACCACTATAAACAAAGACTGGTCTTGCAGGATATCGCCGACCATGTCGGGATAAGTTCATTTTACCTCGAACGTTTGTTTAAACAGGAGACATCGGAAACACCGCGCACGTATTTGGAGAAAATCAGAATCGATAAGGCGGCGCATCTTATAACCAGTACCAATCAGACTAATCTTGAGATTTGTTACGAAGCGGGCTTTCAGAGTCCCTCAAATTTCTATAAGGCATTCCGCCGTCTGAAGCATTGTTCGCCTAATGAATATCGTACGCATACAAGAATGGAGAATAGGTCAAAAGAGGGGGCTCCGCAATGAAAAAAGTGCATAAGCTGGATTACGTATCGCCCATTGGGATGATTGAAATACTGGGTACGGATGAAGCTGTCTATTCGATCCTGTTTTGTGATCGGGAGACGGCGGAGAATACGATTCAGGAGGATACCCCGCGGGCATTGGCGGAATGTTTCGAGCAAATCGATGAATATTTTAAGGGGGAACGCCTTACCTTTTCCTTCCCCTACAGCTATGAAGGAACCGATTTTCAAAGGACCGTGTGGCAGGCTTTAACCGGCATCCCCTATGCGCAGACGGGTTCTTATAAAGACATTGCGGTATCCATTGGCAATGAAAAAGCGATCCGGGCCGTCGGCAGCGCTAACGGAAAGAACAAGCTGAGCATCGTGATTCCTTGCCACCGGATTATTGGCGCCAGCGGGCAATTAACGGGCTATGCCGGCGGTTTGTGGCGAAAAGAATGGCTGCTGCGGCACGAGGCTCAGGTAGTTGCCAAGCGGTTGCAGTATGCAAAACAAGACCCCCTTCCGTTAGGATGATCCGGAAAGGGTTCTTTGTATTTTGTGGATGGCTCAGCCGGAATTATTCCTGCTTTTCTTGTGCTTCCGTACTGATCTGCCACTTGATGCCGAACTTGTCTTCCAGACGGCCGAACAGGGTGCCCCAGAATTGCTTCTCCAGCGGCATGATGACTGCGCCGCCCTCCGACAGTTTGGCAAACGCCTCGCGGGCTTCCGCTTCGCTTTTGAACTCCAGGTTTAAATCAAATCCGCTGCCGCGTTCAGGCGGTTCGTGCATGGTGTCCGCAATATAGAAGCTTACGCCTGCCGCGGTGAAGGACATATGAATGATTTTGTCTTTAAGCGCTGCGTCCGTGCCGGGGGCTTGACCGTAGGTCATCTGTTCATGGATCTCCCCACCGAGCGCTTGTACATAAAATTGCGCCTGCGCTTTAGCGTCCTCGGAATAGAAATACGGCGTTAATTTTGCCATCCTTCCAACACATCCTCTCGAAAATAGGTTCAGGTTATTATTGACGAGTCCGGCTTTAGTAAATTCAATATATTTACAAAATATCTATAGGAATATATATATTTTTATAGGAACTTCTTTTAAATTGCAATTAATATAAATGAATTTTGCCGGACTTGTCGATTTCGTTGAATCTCGTTCGTTGTTTATATTAAGGCGGAGGAATTCATGTTGTTGTAATCGCCGCAAAATCAACTCTGAAACGGACAAGGAGGAACATCGCGATGAGATTTATGATGATCGTCAAAGCGACGCAGGATTCGGAGGCCGGCATTATGCCAAGCCAGGAGCTTGTTGACGCCATGATGAAGTATAACGAGGAATTGGTAAAAGCGGGAGTCGTGCTGGCTGCGGAAGGACTGCATGCAAGCTCGGGAGGAATCCGGATTTCCTATCCGGAACCCGGGGGCAAGCCCAAAATTATGGACGGTCCGTTTACGGAGTCCAAGGAACTGATCGCAGGCTTTACGCTGATCGAAGTAAACTCGCGAGAAGAAGCGATCGAATGGGCCATGCGCATGCCGGATCCGCACGGCAACGGAGAAGGAGTTATCGAGCTGCGTCAGGTAATTGATACGCCGGAATTAACTTCGAATCCGGATTCCTTGCTTCTGCATGCTCAGCTTCGCGAGCAGGGAAGGCTGAAGAGCCGGTGACCTCCTCCTCCATCCATCGGACCGTCGATGCCATTTGGAGAATCGAAGCGGCCAAAATCATCGCAAGTCTTACCCGGATCGTACGGGATGTAGGGATTGCCGAGGATTTGGCACAGGACGCCCTCATCGTGGCGCTGGAGAAGTGGCCGGAAACGGGAATACCCGACAACCCGGGCGCCTGGCTCATGACTACGGCCAAGCGCCGGGCGATCGACCTGCTGCGCAGAAATCAAGTGCTAGGACGCAAGTACGAAGAGATCGGCAGGGAAATGGGCGTTCAGCATGAAGAAGATTATGATGCGGTGCTCGATGGCGATGTCATTGACGATCTCCTGCGGCTCATCTTTATGACCTGTCATCCGATCCTCTCGCCAGAAGCCCGTGTTGCGCTTACGCTCCGGCTGCTGGGAGGCTTGACCACCGAGGAGATTGCGCATGCGTTTCTCCTGCCGGAGCCGACGGTGGCGCAGCGCATCGTCCGGGCCAAGCGGAGTCTTTCGGCCGCGCGCGTCCCGTTCGAGGTTCCTCAGGGAAGTGAGATTAAGGCCCGTCTTTCCTCCGTATACGAGGTCATTTATCTGATGTTTAACGAAGGCTATTCCGCGACGTCCGGCGAGGATTGGATCCGTCCGGTTCTCTGCAAGGAGGCGCTGCGTCTCGGTCGCATTCTCGCGGAAATCGTACCCGGCGAATCGGAGGTTCACGGCCTGGTAGCGCTGATGGAGTTGCAATCTTCGCGCCTGAAGACACGGATAAGCGCCTCCGGAGAGCCCATCCTTCTGATGGAGCAAAACCGGGCGCAGTGGGATCAGCTGCTGATCCGCCGCGGGCTCGCGGCATTGGAACGTGCCGAGCAAATTCCGGGCGCGCTTGGTCCTTACTCGTTGCAGGCATCAATTTCGGCTTGCCACGCCCGGGCCCATACGCCGGAGGAGACCGACTGGGTACGGATTGCGGCGCTTTACGAAGCGTTGTCCATGGCCGCGCCTTCGCCCGTGGTAGAGCTGAATCGCGCGGTATCCCTGGCCATGGCGTTCGGTCCCGGAATTGGACTGGAAATCGTGGACACGTTGGTGACGGAGCCATCCATGAAGGAATATCATCTCTTACCGAGCGTGCGCGGCGACTTTCTGTTTAAGTTGGGACGGCTAAGGGAAGCTGCTGAAGAATTTAAACGCGCGGCTTCACTTACAAGCAACGCCCGTGAGCGGGCCATCCTGCTCAAGCGAGCCTCCGATTGCGTTTCCGGAATGGAAGGGTCTAATTCATAGCAAAAAATTTTTTTTGAAAATTTAATGGGAGCATGTCGATTCCGGTTTGTCCCGTTCGTTGTTTTAATAGATGCCGGAAGCAGGACACTTTGAAACCCGGCCAAATAAACCACTTGAAGGGATGTAGAAGTACCATGACCACGCAAATGAACCCGTATATTTTTTCGAACGATGCCAGAGCACAAGCTGAATTTTATAGCAGCGCGCTTGGCGGGGAAATCCAGTCGGTGATGACGTTCGGTCAAATCCCGGGCACCCCGGAAGAAAATAAAGACAAAGTGATGCACATGGTGCTGACGGTGGCGGGAGGGAACGTATTGTTCTTGTCCGATTCCTTCGAGCCCGTAACCGCGAACTCAAGCCGGAGCATGGCCCTCGCGCTGACATTTAATGACTTGGCTAAAGCGCAGGAGGCTTATGCTGGCCTTGGTAAAGGCGGCACGGATAAATATCCGTTGGAACTGCAGCCTTGGGGAGCCCATTATGGAGAGGTGGAGGACAAGTTTGGCATTCTCTGGCAAGTCACTACCCAAGGCTAAATCCAAATCTGAATGATTGAACAATAGGAGGCTAACTATGAGTCAGGAAGTCATCGATTTTATTAACGCAGTCAAAGAACCGTGGCAGGCCGAGATTTGCCAACGCTTACGCGAAGTGGTTCTCCAATCGGTTCCGGAAGTCCACGAGCGCATTCAATATAACAAGCCTCATTTTTTGAAAAACGGAAAATACGCAGCGGCAATTTCAACGTCCAAGGCGGCGGTCAGCTTCACCATCTTTAACACTGCCGATCTAGAAGTAAAGGAAGAGTTGTTTGAAGGGCCACCCGAGCGAAAAACGATCAAAATCAAGAGTGGCCAAGCAGTGGATTATGACGAACTGGGTTCGCTGCTAAGCCGGGCATCTGCCTCCTTGTAATAACGTCTCAGGTGGCCCATCCCATCTTCTTCGTGTCTCAACAACGACCTTTTGGGTTCTTATTTCCTCGAATGGGGCAGGAAATAGGGAATAGTGTCCTTTTGGGCCTTTATTTTAATGCAAACCTGCCAAAGCAGCTTTAAATGGTCATTTCTTGCGAAAATAAGGTCCCAAAAATCCGCTATTTCATGCTACGTGACCCCAAAGCGCGAAATAGCGCCCAAAAAGGACGCTATTCCAGCAGTTAGGAATTTCAATGTGAAGGTGAGCCCCGCTCTTGCATTCTGGTACTCATTAGGCCGAACTTCGGCCCTTTATGTAATTTGGGAGTGCCTCCTATGGAGGCACTCCGTTTTGTCGAGAAACCCTGTCCTTTTATAAGCACAGGGTTTCTTAGGTGGCCTATCTTCTTTATGTCTCAATAACGACCTTTTGGGTCCTTATTTCCTCGAATGGGGCAGGAAATAGGGAATAGTGTCCTTTTGGGCCTTTATTTTAATGCAAACCTGCCAAAGCAGCTTTAAATGGTCATTTCTTGCGAAAATAAGGTCCCAAAAATCCGCTATTTCATGCTACGTGACCCCAAAGCGCGAAATAGCGCCCAAAAAGGACGCTATTCCAGCAGTTAGGAATTTCAAAGTGAAGGTGAGCCCCGGTCTTGCTCTCTGGTGCTCATTACGCCGAACATCGGCCCTTTTTGTAACAGGGAGTGTCTCCAATGGAGGCACTCCGTTTTGTCGAGAAACCCTGTCCTTTTATAAGCACAGGGTTTCTTAGGTGGCCTATCTTCTTTATGTCTCAATAACGACCTTTTGGGTTCTTATTTCCTCGAATGGGGCAGGAAATAGGGAATAGTGTCCTTTTGGGCTTTTATTTTAATGCAAACCTGCCAAAGCAGCTCCAAATGGTCATTTCTCGCGAAAATAATGTCCCAAAAATCCGCTATTTCATGCTACGCGACCCCAAAGCGCGAAATAGCGCCCAAAAAGGACGCTATTCCAGCAGAGAGATCAATGTGAAGGTGAGCCCCGGTCTTGCTCTCTGGTGCTCATTACGCCGAACATCGGCCCTTTATGTAACTGGGAGTGCCTCCTATGGAGGCACTCCGTTTTTGTTACAGTGCTTTGGATCAATCAGCCATATTTAAAGCGCGGAGCGTTCTCATGACGGTCACGACGATTTGCTCCCGGGTTACGTGGGCTTGCGGCGCCAGTTCATCAACCGATAAGCCGAGGATGATATGATGGCTCACCATCCGGGCCATAGCTTCCTGGGCGAATGGAGATACCTTACCCTTATCTTTAAATGGGTCCAGAGTTGACCCAGCCGCTTCATTCTTCTGACCGGCATATTCCATCGCACTGGCCAGTATGACCGCCAGTTCCTGGCGGGTTACCAGTCCGTCGGGGTCGAAGGTGCCATTATTTCTGCCCTTCACCAGCCCTACCGCATAAGCGGCGGCAATATCGGCGGCAAAAACCGATTGCGGATCCACATCGCTGAATACCGATGGATTACCGGAATCCGGGATAATGCCCAGACCTCTCACGATCATGGAGACAATTTCGCCGCGCGTCGCGTTTTGTTTGCCCCCGAAGTTAGTCTCACTGTTACCCGCCGTGATCAGTTTAGCCACGGCTTGGGAGACGTCCTTTTGCGCCCACGCGTAAGGCACGTCGGAGAAGGCAGGGCTCTTACTTTGAAGCAGGGCATAAATCCCGCTGCCCGTTTTCTTGATTTCCACGGTGATCGTACCGTCGGAATTGGCTTTGGCGCGCGTCGGTACCGGGCGGATTTCGTTTCTCCCCGGGACATAAACGACTCCGGTCAGACTCTCAACATCGACGCCGTTCCCGGCGAGCGTAATAAATTCGCTGACCGTAGATTTGCCGAATTGCTTCAGTTCGACCGGCTTTTGACTGCCTTTTAAGGAGTGTATGCTGAATACGGTCGGTGCCGCCAATACGGTTTTCCCTCGCAGCCATGGCGAGACAGCGGCAGCATCGGCTTCCGATGGAGTCAGAATCGAGATCTTAACGTTGCCTGCACCGGATAGCAGAGCGGCAGGAATGCGGTACTCTTTTCCGCCGACCAGAATGGATAAGCTGGCTTGATCTTCTTTAGCGGACAATGCCGCTATTACTTCTTGCGGAAGCTCGATTTCCGCTTGCTTTGCTTCATCGCCGGCGGAAATTTGGAAGTTCGAAGCGTTGGAGCCGTTTATCGTACCGACGGCAGTATTTACGGGCAGGGTTAATACCGCCTTGTCACCCTCCAGAACGACCTTCACGTCAAGCTGGTCATCGGGCTTGGGCTGTTGAGGCTTCGGCGCGTTGGAGCCTGATCCGCTCGATCCGCCGGAACCGCCTGAGCTTCCCGATCCTCCGCTGTTGCCGCCTGAACCCGATCCGGTCGAAGTTTGAACGCTTATTACCTGCGATGCCGGGGATACCTGGCTGATTTCATCCCCCGATTTAGCGATTGCCAGCACATGAATGTTGTAAGTCGTGCCAGGGACAAGGGAGGCAATCGTGTACTTGGCCGTCGTAGTGGTTCCAACCATAGCGTTATTTACGTATATTTCATATTCATCGGCATCAGGTGCGGTCGTCCACTCGATCCGGATGGAATCCGCTGTTTTGGATATGCTCGTAAGTCCGCTTGGAGCCGCCAGCGCGGAAGCATTCACGCTGCCGTCGATCGGCAAATCATGAATCAGTTGGGTGGTCAGCGTCCGGTTACGGTCCCCGCTGATATCCCAGCTCATGACCCCGGCTATGTCCAGGGATTTGACCATGGATGCCGTATACATCATGGTGGTTTTGTCATTATAAGTGATGAAGTGTTGCTTCTCCTTATTGTACAAGTAAGCTACTTTCGCGGCTTCGTTCCAGTAACGGATATATCCGTTTTTGTTGACGAAATTACTTTCGATATCGGTGTAATCCAGGATATTGGGTTCCCATGTTCCCGGCATAACGTCGGTACAGGTATCATATTGCCCGTTTACCGAACAGCCCGCCCAGCCCTTGCCGTAGAGGGGAACGCCGGCAACCAGCTTATGCGTCGGCACGCCGCCGTTCAAATGGCCGAGCAAACCCCCGAGCACGTTATTTCTTGGGGCGGAAGATGTCGCTCTCGGATGTTTATGATCAAAGAATAAAGGCGAATTATGGTATGCGAGCATCTCCCAATTTCCGCTGTAATCGTAGGTCATAATGTTAATGAAATCGAGATATTGGACGGAGTCGGCAAGATTCGCATTTTTAACGAAGTTGTCTCCTTGTCCCGAGGCGATCGTCAGTAAATAGTACTTTCCGTCCTCGGAACCGGCGGCATCCAACGCTTCGCGGACGGTCTTCATAAGAAGCGTGAAGTTTTCCGTATCTTCCGGCCCTCGGGAATTATCGTCCTCTCCGCCTTCCACGGGATACTCCCAGTCGACATCGAGGCCGTCAAAATGATACTCCCGGAGAAATTGAACCGCAGAGTTGGCAAACGTACGCCGGTTTTCTTCCGTCTTAGCTGCATTGGAAAAATTGTTGGACCAGGACCAGCCGCCGACGGAAACCATGAGCTTCAAGTGAGGATGGGCCGCTTTGACGGTTTCAAAAGAGGCAAAATTTCTGAAATCCGCTTGCGGATCACCAATGATGATTTCCCCGTCATACACGTACCGGTTTTGGGAAGGAATATCAGGGTCTTCGCATGCCCGGACCGTGCTGCCGAACTTCTTCCAGCACAGATCGGCGAAGGCGTAATTAATGTGAGTGACTTGCGATACATCGATATCGGAGGGTTTGAAATTGCGTCCGGAGGCACTCTCGGACCAGGACGAGTAGTAGGTGATATTATTGTAGTTTGCTCCGGGGACGGCCGTAACCGGCTCGCTTGCCGGAGAAGTCCATAACCGGTTTTTGGCTACGACGGTATATTCGTAAGTTGTTCCTTCATCCAGGCCCGTTGCCACATGGCGGCTTTCGGCGCTGGAGCCGATGCTTACCCCGTCTTGGTAAATTTCATAGCTTGTAGCGCCAGGGACAGGGGCCCAGCCCAATGCCACGGTTGACCTTGTGGCCGTAACGATTTGCAGCCCTTGAGGTTGAGCGAGCTCGCCCCACTTGAGGATTAGGGCATTACTATTGGCGGATGCTTCAACCACGCCATCCACGCTCTTTTGAGCCCCTACCTCGAATTTATAAACCTTGCCGGGTTCAAGCGTTGAATACGTGGCTGTAGTCGCCGTGTTTTCCCAGGTGCCGCCCTTCCAGACTTCGTCCACGTAAATGTCGTAGCCTGTGGCTCCCGGACTGGAACCCCAAGCCAAAGTCACCGAATCGGCGGTCAGATCGCTGACCTTTAAATAACTGGGAGGGGCTAACGGTGCATCTTTATACTGGCTTGTATCCGCCAGAGTGGTGAATTCAAGAACGTTGCTTTTATGTTCTTTTTTGGAGTCGCTATTCCAGGTGATATAGATCCTGTAGGTAGTTTCCGGCGAAAGCCCGGTTACCGATCGGGTCCACAGATTCCCCCAGGCCTTCCAGCCGTTCGTGTCGGCATCCCAAACCTGGATATCATTATCCCCTTCGACAAAATCCCATTCGAACGTTGCGGAATTATGGGTTACGGTGGTTAGCCTGAGATTTTGCGGCGCGAGCGGGTCTTGCGCTTGTGAAGCGGTTACATTTTCATAAGTAGAACTGGTTGCTGTCGCAGGATTATCGGCGGGGGTTATAACCGGGGGAGTGGCGGATCCTTCTTCCGCATAGGTTACAGCCGGACTTAGCAGCGGAGAGAACGTAATGACAAACAGGAGAAACCATACTATCCATTTCGAACGTTGCCTGGGTACCAATGGAGTCACCGTTTTCACCTCTATTTATTTATAGATTTCAATTCAAAAGCCGCTTAAGGTACTTGGATCGGATGCATGCGGAATTCTTGGAAGCATCGTACGGTCACTTCGCTTTGAAATTTTCAAAAGGTTATCAGCCTCCTTTGACATGAGTGGTCTTTCCGGTACGAAATGCAGAATGCAGTCGCCAGCTTCCCCCTCTCTTTGAGAAGTGTGATGTGTTCATAGAAAGTTCACCAATTTAATCATGGAACCTCGCCCAGGAAATGAGAAGGGGTAAAATATTATAAATCAGGGATAAAATTTAATAATTGCTATAAATGTAAAAATATTCACAAATGGATGGATTGTCCGAAGAGTGATACCATAAGGAAGCAAGGACAAGGCATACTACTTGGAGGGGATTATTTGAAGGCGCTTTTTATCGGAGGAACGGGAACCATTAGTTCGGCTATTACGAGACAACTGGCTGAAGACGGCTGCGAGCTTTATCTCCTGAACCGGGGCAGCCGGAACGAGAACTTACCGGCCAACATTCAAATCATCCAGGCGGATATCAATCAGGAGGCCGAAGTAGCGAAGCTGATCAAGAACCATACGTTCGACGTCGTAGCCGATTTCATCGCGTTTGAACCGGCTCAACTGGAACGGGATTACCGTTTGTTTCAAGGGAAAACCAAACAATTCATGTTTATCAGCTCGGCGTCGGCCTACCAAACGCCCTTATCGGATTACAGAATAACAGAAGGGACACCACTATCGAATCCCTACTGGGCTTATTCCAGAAATAAAATATCCTGTGAAGATTATTTGATGAAACAGTACCGCGAGCAAGGCTTTCCGGTAACGATCGTAAGACCGAGCCATACTTATGATGAGCGCTCCATACCGCTCGGCGTGCACGGGGGCAAGGGCTCCTGGCAAGTAGCCAAGCGGATGCTGGAGAACAAGCCGGTCATTATTCATGGGGACGGGACTTCCTTATGGACCTTGACCCATAATAGCGATTTCGCCAAAGGCTTCATCGGCCTGATGGGCAATATTCATGCCATCGGCGAATCCGTCCATATTACTTCGGACGAAAGCGTGACCTGGAATCAGATTTACGAGGTGATCGCAGACGCTCTTGGCGTGAAACTGCAGGCGGTCCATGTGTCTTCGGAATTTTTGGCGGCTTGCAGCAAAGAGGATTTAAGGGGCGGGCTGCTTGGTGATAAAGCGAATACCGTCGTGTTCGACAACGCCAAGCTGAAGCGGCTGGTTCCCGGATTTGTCGCGACTACGCGGGTAGATCAGGGCATCAAGCAAACGATACAGTATATTCTGACCCATCCCGACCATCAGATGGAGGATCCGGAATTCGATGCCTGGTGCGACAAAGTGATCGGTGCATTGGAAACGGCCCGAAAATCCATCCTGGAATAGAATACGTGTCAAAAAAGGTGCCTGAATGGATGTCAGGCATCCTTTTTGCGTTCGATGCATGATCTTTGAAGCGAGCGATTGCTCTTCCTTCCCCTTGTGCATTTGCACAATACATTTCGTCCTTTTATCAATATTCTTTAACCGGAACAAACTATATACTGAAAGCGTATTCAACATTTGCATGGGGGGTAAGACAGATGGAAGGATTAACGATCAGTTGGATAGGCGCTTTGGCGGGACTGGCTATCGCGATCATTCTTATATTAAGAAAATTAAATCCGGTATATGCTTTGTTTTTGGGAGCTATTGTAGGCGCTTTAATCGGCGGCGCAAATCTGGAACAAACCGTCGGCGTCCTCGTCAGCGGAACGCAAAGCGTAATGGGTACGGTGCTGAGGGTACTCGCGGCGGGCGTATTGGCTGGCGTAATGATGGAATCGGGAGCCGCCGAGACGATCGCCCAGGCGATTGTGAAGAAATTCGGCGGAGGCAAGGCGATTCTGGCGTTGGCTTTAGCGACCATGATTATCACGGCGGTAGGCGTGTTCATTCCCGTAGCCGTATTGATCGTCGCGCCGATTGCCTTGTCGGTAGGGAATAAGATGGGGATTTCGAAAATCGCGCTGCTTCTGGCTCTATCGGGCGGAGGCAAAGCGGGGAATATCATTTCCCCCAACCCGAATACGATTGCGGCCGCGCGGGGCTTTAACCTCGATCTGAGCAACGTAATGTTGGCTGGCCTTGTTCCTGCAATTTGCGGTTTGATTGTAACCGTTATCGTAGCTTCCCTTCTGAAAAATAAAGGCGTGAAGGTCACCGACGAGGAAGCGGTCGACCATGAAGTCGACACTTCGAAATATCCGTCGTTGGGTAAGGCGATTGTAGCACCTCTGGTAGCGGTAGTTCTGCTCATGATCAACCCGATCGGTTCGATCTCAGGCATCGAAGCGCTGGCTAAATTCAAAGTCGACGCTATGTATATCCTGCCGATAGCAGGTATCGTCGGCATGCTGGCCATGGGTCAAGGCAAGAAAATTTTGGAGTATACGGCTTCAGGGTTGAATAAAATGACGGCGACCGTCTTGATCTTGATCGGTGCGGGCGGGATTGCCGGATTGATCTCCGCATCCGACCTGTCCACGCAAGTGGTCAGCCTGATCGAGGCATCGGGCATTTCCGGGACGTTCCTGGCACCGATTGCCGGTATACTGATGGCAGCGGCCACGGCTTCGACTTCGACGGGCGTTATTTTGGCCACCGGTTCGTTCGGACAGGCGATCCTGGACATGGGCACGGCTCCATTGGCCGCGGCGGTTATGGTTCATACAGGTGCAACCGTCATTGACTCCTTGCCGCAGGGCAACTACTTCCACGTTACGGCAGGGGCGATGAAAATGACCATTAAGCAACGGATGGGACTCATTCCTTACGAAGCGATTGTTGGCGGAACAATGGCGATTGTGGCGACGTTAATCTACGGATTTTTCTTGTAATCTTCTATAGATCATAGATGGGGTGAGAACATGAGAGAGAAAACATTTGTGCTGGCGCCGGATTCCTTCAAAGAAAGCATGACGGCAAAAGAAGTATGCGTGGCTATGGAAAAAGGACTGCGCAAAGTGTATCCGAAGGCGAACTATATCCACGTCCCGATGGCGGACGGCGGGGAAGGAACGGTTCAGTCCCTCGTCGATGCCTCGGGCGGCCGAATCTATACGAAAGAGGTCATGGGACCGCTGGGTCAACCGGTGACCGCGAAGTATGGCATTCTGGGCGACGGGACGACCGCAGCCATCGAGATGGCGTCGGCGAGCGGCATCCATTATGTGACCAAGGAAACTAAAAACCCTTTAATCACTACGACGTATGGCACGGGGGAATTAATCCGCGAATGCCTGGACAAAGGAATCAAGAAGATTATCATCGGCATCGGCGGCAGCGCGACGAACGACGGCGGCACGGGGATGGCCGAGGCCCTCGGCGCCAAATTCCTGGATGCGGACGGCAACACGCTTCCTCGCGGCGGCGGCAGCCTGGACAAGCTGGCCCGCATCGATATTTCGGCGCTCGACAGCCGTTTGCAGCAGGTGAATCTGATCGTGGCTTGCGACGTGACCAATCCGCTCTGCGGCGAAACCGGCGCTTCCCATGTGTTCGGCCCGCAAAAAGGGGCCACACCGGAAATGGTTAGCCAGTTGGATGCGAACCTCGCCCGCTATGCGGACATCGTGAAGCAGCAGCTGAATAAAGATGTGCGCGACATTCCGGGTGCCGGTGCGGCCGGCGGATTGGGCGCCGGGCTGCTAATCTTTACGCAGGCCGTGTTGCAGAAGGGAATCGAGATCGTTATTGAATACACCGGCTTGAAGCAAAAAGTAGCGGATGCCGATGTAGTGTTCACCGGCGAAGGCGGCATCGACTTCCAGACGAAGTTCGGCAAAACGCCTTACGGCGTAGCCAAAGCAGCCAAAGAAGCGGGCAAACCCGTCATTGCCGTGGCCGGTTACATTGGAGAGGGGATCGAAACCCTCTATGCCGAAGGCATCGATGCGGTCATCGGCATTGTCCCGGGCGCCGCGGAGCTGGAAAAGCTGCTGGCCGAAGGGCCGCAGAACGTGGAGCGGACCTGCGAAAATATCGCCAGAGTCCTCCGCATGGCCGAATAATCACAAATTAGAGAACGGGCTCGAAGATACCCTCTTCGGGCCCGTTTTTAATTTTCGGCATTATTTGTAAAGGGAGAGTAATCCATGCGTAAGTTCGAACAGTTGCAGTAGATTTCTCGGATCTTTTCCGGTCAAGGTTTCAATCCGCTTCAGGCGATATTGCAGCGTATTGCGGTGTATATTCAGTTCCGCCGCCGTCAGGGAGATGCTGCAACTGTTGTGAATGAAGCTTCTCAGCGTCTCCATCAGATCCACGGTATCCTCCAGTTTGCTGACCGCATTGGGCCCGGGAGCCAGATTGGCGCGGCTCATTTTGACCAGAAATTCGACTTCTTCGAAATGAATGACCCGGGCCGGAGGCTTCAAAGCAAGCAGAATGCTCATGGCCGATTTGGCTTGGCGGTAACTTTCGGAAATACTTGCCTCCATGTTGCCTATGGAGATCAAACCGCCAGGCTGGTGCCTGATCAGCTGTTTGGCAAGATGCTCCGCCTCGTTCATGCTGCTTTGGATCAGGAGCAGATGGGTGTCTTTTTCCATAATAAAAGAAGGATAAGGCAACAGCAGCTTGGACAGCTCGTCATTCCATTCAAAATGGTTCAAATACAACACCACGGTTTTTAAAAGCAAATCGATTTTAAAGGCTGCGGCTTCTTTCTTGGTTTTCTGGGAGTAGGTTCCTTGGTGGTTCAGCAGCATTTCGAGGAAAGCCTTTTTCCGGTTCGCTTCCTGGGCCAGGCTTTCCAGCGCGGTTTTTTGCTCGATCAGGAGAGAAACCGTAGTTCTGACGATATTGCAAAACGGACGGACCTCATCCGGATTGCCGGTAATTCCGATCACTCCGACGCGCTCATCGTCGATCACGATCGGCTCGTTAGTCCCCTTTTTTTCGTTGCGCCCGTCTTTCCACACCTCCACCATTTTTCCCGTAGACAAAGCCTTTACGGCTCCCTGGTGAACCGTGCCCACTCTTTCCTTGATCCCGCTTCCGACGATAACGCCATGATCATTCATAATATTGATGTTATACGGGATATCCTTCATCATTTTATCCACGATTTCCTGGGCCTGCTTCTCGGAGAGTTGAAACAAGGGTGTACCTCCTTCGGAAAGTGATTCTCCAATGCCTAACAACGGACCGATTTATGCATCCGCAGTTATTTTGTGCATATGAACGAAATTATAGCCAATTTTCGGCCGGATGTCTGCGAGGTTAGATAATGAATTAATTAATCGGGCTCTATTGGGAAGTCGGGTGGCAATAGTACTTTAGAAGCAGGGAAATTGTGGGTTCGTGGAGAAATTATAAGCATCTGCGTGTTAGCGTAGGAAGGCAACCGCGCATTGAAGCAGACCGGCAAAAAACCGGAAAATCAGACGAATTCAGCCTTGCCAAGTGCAGCGACCGGTAAGGGCAACAGGCGTACCATCGACTTATAGTTAGGAGTTTTGAAACATGGACATGTACACTTTGAAAAAAATGAAAACAAAAAAGACCTGGTTATGGTTCGGGCTCTTCTTTTTCGGATTGATCTTTATTTTTTGTTTGGTTGAAGGGGAACTATTGATGGGGCTCTTATCGGGATTTATGTTCCTGATGGGAATTGTGGGCCTCGTGAATATCAAAAAACAGATTACTGGCGAAATCACGCCATACTTGCCGGGAAAAGGGTATTGGTATTACCGTCAATCCCCTCAGAGTAAAAGCACTTATTTGACCGTGACCCAATGGCTGCTCTTACTTTTTATCTTAGTATTTTGGATGAGCGGTTATTTTAGTTGGTATGTTTCTATAGTCGCACTGTTAGGCATCTATTACATACAGACTTTGTTTAAGCGGCGGATCCGGCTGCATACGGTGATTGACGACGCCAGCCTTTTCGAGCTGGAGGAACTGGGAATTATCGAACCGGAGGAGCCGGTGAATGCTTTATATAAGGACTTTGCCAATTGGACCGAGGTACCGAAGGATGCCAAGTTATGCCTGATTACGCCGGACCGTTTGATCGTCATCCGAATGGCTTCTTCGGAATCGGGCGAGCGTTATGATATCCTTTTATGGGAAATTACGGGGCTTGCCATCATAGGGACGGGAAGTTTGGGTCAAGGAATGATCATCACCCTTCGCATGGCTGATAACGATCAACTGATTCGCCTCACTTTAACCGGAGATAGCCATCAAGATTCTCCCGAACAGTTTATATTTTTCCTGTTGAAATCACTGGATCGGGTAAATGCGGAGACGTTTTCTTCCGTAATGTCGGGGGAGGAGGAGCATAGACGTCACCATCCCGTTGAATCCACGCTTACGATAGGGACGTCGCGGCCGGTCATTCGCAGCCTGGATATCCATGAAAGCGATCCTTCGATCCAACGCTCTGTTCCGCCATCGATGATGAACGAAGAGGCGTCCATGAACCCGGCTCCCGACAACAAAACCGGGGGAACAAGCCAGCCAACCCAATCCAGCCAAACAGATCCCGCCCAAAGTACTCCTAACCGGCGTATTATTGATTTTTAAAATGGCTAAAGGATGGGATGTGAGAAGCGCATGAACCTTGATTTATTTGTCCATGACGTCAACCGCTGCAGCTTTGTTAACGGTCCCGGTGCCCGGGCGGTTGTTTGGGTGCAAGGGTGCAGCATAGGCTGCCCGGGTTGTTTTAATCCCCAGACGCATACTGCCAGGCATCCCGCGGCTAACATAGCCGATCCCGTAAGTTTGGGAGAGGAACTGGGACGGCTGAATGTGGACGGGCTGACTTTGTCCGGCGGTGAACCTTTGGAGCAGCCTGAGGCGGTCTCCGCGCTAATCCGGTCCTTTCGAAGCATAAATTCCGGGACCGTATTGGTATTCAGCGGGTTTTCTCCCGAACGGATTTTTGCCTCGGAAGCTGCGCGTTCCGTAATACTGTTGGCGGATGCCGTACTGGCCGGTCCGTACACGGAAGGACCAGACCCTTACGAAATCTGGAACTCCAAGCGTCTTATCCTGGTGACCGATCGGATTGAGCCGCACACGCTGATGCCGGAACGGCGTATGGAGGTGTCTCTGCAAAACGACAGCATCTTGAGGCTGTCCGGTTACCCTGATACGTTTCAATATCATAGTTTCTATAATTTTATAAAATAGGAGATCCGATCATGACAAAAGATGAGTTTATCAGCGAGTTGGAAGTATTGATACGTGCTCGATACGGCGTTATCTTGATTAATACTTTGGAAGAGGAACGGGCGCTTGATTTGCTTACCGAATTGGCGCGCAAGCTGAACAAACGGTTATTGACGTGGTCTTGTACCAAAGGATTGGTGATTGACGGAAATACGGCGGTTCACCCGGATACGGTCGACCTCATGTCCGCCATTGCCAAGGCCGAGCAGCTTGCGGAAGAGCCATCCTTATTCGTTTGGCTTGATCTGCAGTCGCATTTGAATAGCTCCCCGGTCTATATTCGGAGGTTTAAGGAGCTTGCCCAGGAAATCCGGGAAAGAATGCCGTCCAATTCGATTGTCGTCGGACCGTTGATGGAAATTCCAACGGAGCTGCAAAAAGAAGTAACGATCATCGATATGCCTTATCCCGACCTGAATGAACTCAAGACGATTATTTCGCAGTTTGCCCGTCAATATACGGATCGGAATGATCTTGTGATCGATTGCACGGAATCTACGCTGGACGCTTTGGGACGGGCATCCATCGGCCTTTCGAAGACCGAGATCGAAAACTGCCTGGCCAAATCGCTCGTTCGGCACAAACGAATTTCCGCGGAAGATATCGATTTCATTTTGGAGGAAAAGAAGCAAAATATCCGTAAATCCGGCATTTTGGAATACGTAGAAACCGAAAAGCTGGAGACGGCCGATATCGGCGGGCTGGACAATTTGAAAAAATGGCTGGAGATTCGGAAGCAAGCCTATACCCCCGAAGCCGAGCAATTTGGCATCGGCTGGCCCAAAGGCGTTCTGCTCGTCGGCGTTCCCGGTTGCGGTAAGAGCCTTAGCGCCAAATGCGTGGCGGCCTCCTGGAAAATGCCGCTTCTCCGGCTCGATTTAGGCCGCGTCTTCGGCATGTATGTCGGCTCCTCGGAGGCCAATATCCGGGCCGCGCTTTCCATGTGCGAAGCCGTGTCCCCATCCATTCTCTGGATCGATGAGATCGAGAAAGCACTATCCGGCCTCGCCAGCAGCAATCAGAGCGACGGGGGAACGACCTCCCGTGTGTTCGGTACGATTCTGACCTGGATGCAGGAGAAGAAAAGCCCGGTCTTTGTTTTTGCCACGGCAAATAACATCGCCAGTCTTCCGCCCGAACTATTACGCAAAGGACGCTTTGATGAAATTTTCTTTGTTGATTTGCCGAATGAACAGGAACGCGCGGAAATCTTCAAGATCCATATTAAGCGGATCGGCCGTAATCCGGAGCATTTCGACATTCCTAAAATGGTGAAGTTATCGGGCGAGGCCAATTTGGGCGACGGAGTAAGACTAACCGGTTCCGAAATCGAGGCTTGCGTGAATCAGGCATTGCTGGAAGCCTTTTTCGTCAAAAATACGCCCGAGCATCCTGAAGGTGACGTCACTTCTGCGGATATTGAGAAGACGATTGTCCAGTCCGTACCGTTAAGCCGGGTCCGGAAAGAGGATATAGGATACATGCGGACTTGGGCGGCGGATAACGCGGTTAGAGCCAGCCTTGCTCCGGAATTGAAATTACAGGCTGCCATGGAGGGCATTCCGGCCGATGAAGAGACGGTTGGGCGAAATATCGACTTCTAGGCGAGGAGGACATGAATTATGAGTCACTGTACGACATTTCCTATGGCTTTTCGGGACAAGAGATTGTTGTTTCGCGCAATGCGGGACACGGGCTTGGAGCCGGAAAACCAGGTATGGAATTCCTATAGTACGGAACTGCAAAAAAAGCTGGGGATCGGAGGGGAATCCCTCGGCAAGCTGCTCACCGGCACCAGGGACCATTTGAATCTGATTATTTTGGAAACGGAAGAGGGCTTACAAGCATTCGTAGAGTCGAGCGAGTTGTCCGGCGAAGCTCTGGATCTCGCGGGCGGGCAGCTATTATCCGAAGTTCAAACCGCCTATCTTCGCTGTGCGGTCGAACAAGCCTGCAAACGTTACAGGGAGGCGGGGTTGCATGCGGAAGCGCATGAGAGCAGAACGACGGAAGGAGCATCGTTCGTCATCCGCTTCGGAACGGGAGCCAAGTCGATTACGGTAACGCAAACCGTAGACGGCCTTATTGAAGAGAGCGTGCAAGGTGTGGCGGGCAGCTCTTGTACCGATGCGACGGCTGAGCTTGAGAGATTGCTGGCGGACTCCGATGTGTCCGCATTTCAGCGGACCTGGACGCCTGCTTACCAGGCGACGGTCGAGGATCGGGAGCTGCAGGTTTTGCGGTTGACCCGCGGGTAACCGGCTGGCGGAAGGAATGAGCGGGATCGACCGGTGTACGGGGCGATCTCGCTCTTTTTAATAAGGGGGAGTTATGGGATAGTTATGGGGAATTTCAAATATTCCTTTACAGGGAATATTCCTGTCATGTTATATATTAAATATAAAATTTAAAATTTTAAAATTTGCACTACAAAGGAATGTCCGAATGATGGATGTAGCAGCCTCAAGCTTCGAAGCATCTGCGCGTTCTGCTCGAGGCCGATATCGTCGATGCGGAGGCCGTTTCCAACCGCCGGAATAATCGTCTCCGGTGGAGCCGTTTCAGGGGATGGATGCCTGGCTGGACAAATACCGCATGGTTTGGAGCAAACGGTATGACAACCGGGATCACTACTTACGGCAGTTGCAATCCGAAGAGAATACCAATAAATCTTAGGAGGAATTTTCAATGTCAAACCAAACGGTTACCCGGGTAGAAGGCAATGAATTTATTTTGGAGCGCATTTTCGATGCACCGCAGGGACTTGTCTTCAAAGCGTTTACCGAAGCGGAGCATCTGAAGCATTGGTGGGGTCCCCGAGGCTGGACCTTGAGCGTGTGCAACATCGATCTTCGGGAAGGCGGCGCCTGGCACTATTGCATGAAATGCATCGACGAGAACATAACCGACTTTTACGGCATGGAATCCTGGGGCAAAGCGGTATACAAAGAGATCTCCGCCGGTGAGAAGATCGTCTACATGGATTATTTCTCGGATGAAGAGGGCCGTGAAAACGATGAAATGCCTGCGACGGAGGTCACTTTGATCTTCGAAGATCATGAGGGAAAGACCAAAGTCATAAACAAGGGCAAGTACGATTCCGAAGAAGCCCTCCAAACTGTCCTCAACATGGGGATGGAACAAGGCATCACCGAGACATGGGATCGTCTCGCCGAACATTTGCAATCCGTACAATAACATCCACTCCGGTAAAAGGCGGGGCAGTGCATTCACTGTCTCGTCTTTTTTAGGACTTACCGCAAGAACAGTAAACAAGCCGCGAATCGGCCAACTTGAAAAATACGCGATAAAAGGCCAAAATATAGACACTTGGTGCTCTATAAGATGAACAAACAATACGGAGCAGGCAAGAGAGTAAAATGACTCCGAGGAAGAGGAGCGTTCGCCTTTGGTTCCGGATTTCTTCCGAATCAGATTTTAAAAGATCAAGAAATCTGGACCCAACAGCGATCGTAGGAACATTTTACGTACTTGCCATTACATCAATTTCAAAGTTCATCTTGTATAGAAGCTGCCAAGGATAAGTCGGGAGGGACGTCTATGGAAATAGGAATAAGCACATTTGTGGAAACAACGCCGGACGTTGTGACCGGCGAAGTTATAAGTCACGCGCAGCGTTTGCGCGAAGTCGTCGAGGAAATTGTTCTTGCCGATCAGGTAGGATTGGATGTATTTGGCGTAGGCGAGCATCATCGGAAGGACTATGCGGCATCTTCACCGGCCCTGGTGCTGGCAGCGGCTGCACCGCAGACCAAATGGATTCGCCTGACTAGCGCGGTCACCGTGTTGTCTTCCGCCGATCCGGTGCGGGTGTTCCAGGATTTTGCGACGCTGGACGGAATTTCGAATGGACGCGCGGAAATTATGGCGGGCCGGGGTTCCTTTATCGAATCTTTCCCGCTGTTCGGATATGATTTGGACGAATACGATGAGTTGTTCGAAGAGAAGCTGGATTTGCTGCTGACCTTGCGCGAATCGGAAAAGGTCACTTGGAGCGGCGGCAAACACCGTCCGGCAATCAACAATCTGGGCGTGTACCCGCGGCCGGTGCAAGAGCCATTGCCGGTATGGATCGGCAGCGGCGGCAATACGGAGTCGGTCATCCGTGCCGGGCTGCTCGGCCTGCCGCTGGTGCTGGCGATCATCGGCGGCAAACCGACCCAGTTTGCCCCGCTCGTACAGCTATACAAGAAAGCGGCGGCCCAAGCCGGCCATGATGTATCGAAGCTGCCGGTGGCCTCGCATTCGCACGGCTTCGTCGGCGAGGATACGGAAGGGGCGGCGGACAAGTTTTTCCCTTCGACCCAGGCCAGTATGAACGTCATCGGCCGGGAGCGGGGCTGGGGGCACTACGGCCGCGCCTCGTTCGATGCCGCGCGCAGCCTGGAGGGTGCGCTGTACGTAGGCGATCCGGAGACGGTGGCGCAGAAGATCATTCACCTGCGCAAACACGTAGGCATCACCCGTTTCATGCTGCATTGCCCGCTCGGCACGATGCCTCATGAAGATGTCATGCGTTCCATTGAGCTGCTCGGCAGCGAGGTAGCGCCGCGGGTGAGGGAAGAAATAGCCCGCTGGGAAGCGGAAGGCGAGCCGAAGGAATAACCCCCGGCTCCGTACTTTTGTTTCTTTGACTGAAGCAAAATACAGTTTCAGCGTAAAAGGACGCTTCTCTCGGGTTATTAAAGCAACCGGTTGAAGCGTCCTTTTTGAGATGGCATCATTTTAATTGAACGGTTTAATCTCATATTTGGCGGCCATTGCGGCAATATGGCGTTTTAACTGTTCTACCAGCTCGGGGGGATCGATGAGCGTGGCATGATAGCTGTATTTCAAAATCTGCCGGATCGCCTGCTCCTCCGAGGAATAATGGGCGATCACCGTTAAGGTTCCATCGGGATTTGCAGTGATTTCGCCGAAACCGAACTCGTCTCTCACCCGGGTTTTGAGCTCGGGGCTGAAGCAGAGGACGGCTCTAACTTTTTGAAAATCGACCCTTTGCATAAACTGCCTCTCAACATCGCGCAAAGAGTATTCCCTTCGTTCGAACTTATCCGGCAATATGGTGGTCTCAAGGATCCGGGAGAGCCGGAAAACCCGGATATCGGAACGGGTAAGGCAGTAGCCGTAAAGATACCAGACATAGCCTTTGAGGAACAGCCCCATCGGTTCGACGGTACGTTCGGTTTCCAACCCTTTGCCGTCCAGATATTCCAGCCGGACCAGATTCAAATCTTTAATCGCACGCCCTAATGGAGCGATTTTGTCCCGGTCGTTCGGACTGGGGGTAAAGTCCAGATCTACGGCAGCCTCTGCGCCCGTAACGCCGGTTGGATGAGTCATCAATGCCCCTAACTTCTCCATTAACCCGTCCAGATCGGAATTGTTGGTTGCAGACCGGGCACCGCGCAGAGCGGAGTAAATCGCGGCAAAATCGTCCAGGGACAACATTTGCTTATCGATACGATAGCTTGGCATAATTTCGTATCCTCCGTCCGACCCCGGAAAAGAGACGACCGGAATGCCGGCCTGATTGATTGACTCCATGTCGCGGTAGATGGTGCGCAGCGATACTTCAAAGCGTTCCGCCAGTTCGGTGGCGTTGACGCGGGGCTGGTTGAGCAAAGTCATCGTGATCGCAAGCAACCGGTCCAGCTTCATGCGGCATTCCTCCTTTTCGGGAATAAGGGATTGCGGTCTATATTTAACGAATATTTTTCGACATGGGGAGGGCAGGGCCCTCTTTCATTTAGAAGTTTTATCTTAATTTTCGGAAAAAGGTTTGGATATCCCCTGCCAGAACCTCCGGTTTGTCCATCGACGCAAAGTGAGTGCCGCGCTCAAACTTCGGATCTTTCACGGAAGATGGCTGATGAGTATGGGGCATGGATTTGGGTCTCCTTGGAATACTTGATTTTTATATACTCATCATAAAACGGAGACCCTGACAGCATTGTGTCAGGGTCAAAAAGAAATGTTGGCATTTCTCGGTTTAAAAATCGAAATTGTCCGGGTCCGGACCGACACGGCGGTTTTCGTTCAGACCATCGATTCGGCTCATATCGTCTGCCGTCAGCTCGAAATCGAAGAGTGCCGCGTTCTCGATGATCCGCTGCTCTTTCGTAGACTTTGGAATGGTGATGACACTATGCTGCACATCCCACCGCAGGATGATTTGGGCTACGGATTTTCCGTGTTTTTCGGCAATGCCCTTCAATACCTCGTTATCCAGAAGCTCGCCCTGCATGAGTGGGGACCAGGCCTCCATTTGAATGCCGTGTTCTTGGCAAAAAGCTATTAATTCTTTTTGCGTCAGGCGGGGGTGAAATTCTACCTGATTAACCATAGGCTTGATTGCTGCGTCTTTCATAAGATCCTCAAGATGATGAATTTGGAAGTTGCTCACTCCGATGGCTTTGACCCGCCCGTCACGGTACAGGGTTTCCAGCGCACGCCACGCCTCTTTGTATTTGCCTTTGACCGGCCAATGAATGAGATACAGGTCGAGGTAGTCCAAGCCGAGCTTGTACAAGCTTGTCTCATAGGCTGAGATCGTTGACTCGTAGCCCAGATCGGAGTTCCATACTTTAGAAGTAACGAACAGTTCCTCTCTCGAGACCGTGGACTCTGAAAGCAATTCGGCAATGGCTTTTCCCACGCTGCTTTCATTTTGATAGACTGCCGCCGTGTCGATGCTGCGGTAGCCATGCTTCACTGCGGCTTTTACTGCTTGGATCAGTTCCGAGCCTTCCTCGACTTTAAAGACGCCCAAACCTAATCCCGGCATGTTTACCCCGTTATGCAAAGTAACCGTATCTTGCAAATGTTTTATCATTTTTTATTCCAACTCCTATTCATTGATATATCGATTTCCAAAAAATTCAGTTCCTTTATCGTTACCCTTTTTGCGGGACGGGATTCATGGAGCGAGTCTCCGTAATAGTTACAGTGCTGTCCCTTTTCTCCAGGGTACGGGCCCGAGCCGTAAGGAATACGGCGCTCAGGA
Source organism: Fontibacillus forbon (assembly GCF_046559655.1). Classification (NCBI taxonomy): domain Bacteria; kingdom Bacillati; phylum Bacillota; class Bacilli; order Caryophanales; family Paenibacillaceae; genus Fontibacillus; species Fontibacillus forbon. The sequence continues at coordinate 320,687 of NZ_JBKGFV010000003.1, forward strand.
CCATGATCGCTCCGACCCAAGTGGTATGAACAAGCCCGATGTGGTCGGTCACGATACCGCCCAGATAGGCGCCGATGGCAATGCCCGCATTAAAAGCCGCGATATTGAGCGCGGAAGCCACGTCTTTTGCTTTTGGAGCAAAGCGCTCCGCCAACATGACGACGTAAATTTGCAGGCCGGGAACGTTCATGAAAGCAAACAAGCCCATCAGAAAAATGGTGATCAGCCCGGCTGTTTTATAAGGGATGGTAAAGGCCAGTATGAACAGCACGAGCGACTGAATCGCGAACATATAGAACAAGGCTTTTACCGGCTTACGATTGGCCGCTCTGCCTCCAATAACATTGCCGATGGCAATGGCGATTCCGTATATAAGAAGGATAACGGCTGCCGTTTCTTCCTTGAACCCGGTTATCTCATGAAGCAGCGGGGATAAATAGGTAAAGACGACAAAAGTGCCGCCGTACCCCAAGGCAGTAATGGCAAAAGCAAGCAGCAGTCGTCCGTTGGTAACAAGGTTTAGCTGGTCGCGAAACCGCGTTGGCGTTCCCTTGCGGATGTTTCCCGAGACCAGGGCCAAATTGGCGATGAAAGCCAACACGCCGATCGCCGCAATCGCGATGAAGGCCGTGCGCCAGCCCCAATGCTGACCGATCAGGGTCCCGAGCGGGACGCCGGTAACGGTCGCCACGGTAAGCCCGGAGAACATGATCGCGATCGCGCTGGCTCTGCGGTCCTCGGAGACGAGATCGGCCGCAATCGTAGATCCGATGGACATGAACACGCCATGCGCCAAGGCGGAGATGACGCGTGCGATGAGCAGCATGCCGATGCTTCCCGCGCCAGCAGCCAGGCTGTTTCCGGCAATAAAAACAATCATGATCCATAACAGCAGCGTTTTTCGAGAAACGCCGGATGTCAGGGACGTTAGCACCGGGGCACCGAAGGTCACGCCCAGAGCGTATAAAGTTACAGTCAGACCTGAGGTCGTAACGGATATATGAAAGTCATCAGCGATCAGAGGGAGCAACCCTACACTGATGAACTCGGTTGTGCCGATCGCAAAAGCACTGACGGCTAAGGCCAGAAGCGCCAGAGTACTGCGTCTTCTCTCTAGGGTCATAGGTTCCACTCCTCCAAATTGTCTTCGCCGGCCGGCAAATGCTATTATCAGGTATCGGGATAATAATGAACAGTACGTACTTCAAAGTAATATAGGTACTAAAAAGTGCCTATTGACTATTAGATATCGGGAGGCAACGAAGATGGCTGCGGCAAACAAGAACAAGAAGTACAACATATCGGTAGAGGCCACCTTGGAAGTGATCGGGGGAAAATGGAAATGCGTTATCCTCTGCCATTTAACGCACGGCAAGAAAAGAACGAGCGACTTGAAGCGCCTCATGCCTGCCATTACCCAGAAAATGCTGACCCAGCAGTTGAGGGAGCTGGAGAAGGACGGCATCGTGAACCGGATCAGTTACAACGAGGTACCGCCGAGGGTCGAGTACGAACTTAGCGAATACGGCATGAGTCTGAGAGGAATCCTCGATTCCCTGTGCGCATGGGGCGAGCGGCATATTATTAAGGAGTATGGAGACAAGTTCGCGGTGTTGGAGGAGAGTATTCTGAATCAATGAGCGGCTACCCGATCCGAAACGACGGCTATCGAATCGCCAATGAACGGGAATACCGGGGGATTCCTTCGAACTGGCTCTGACTCTGCTCCTGACTTGGAACAGGCGGTCCGGGCAGATGGATTGGCTTTAATCTCTAACGGACACCAAAGCCCTTAACTCGCCTTGTTTTGTGCTTTTGAAATTTTAACGGACACCAGAGCCCTTAAACGGGTAACGTGCCTTCGATTTATCACATTTTCCGGAAATTAAGGTCTCCTGTGTCCGTTAGCCGTCTAAAAACGCGTTTTCACAACAAATAGCGTCTCTGGTGTCCGTTAGAATTTTCCGGTTGGTTTGCCGCCAAGGAAGTCGAAGGTAGCGGAACCATTGGCGATATTGGCTAGTGGAATTGTTGATGGATGGGTGGATGGGTGGTAACTAACTGACCCGTTTATCACGCGGATTGGGTACACGGTGCCAAAAGTGCAAAAAGTTAGCCGCAACTTCCGTAAAAGTAAAAAAGCCCCCCGCCAATCGGCGAGGGGCTTTCTCTTATTCACCCAGAAAAACTTTGCTTTGCAGCAAGTTTAGCGCCCGGCCGACCTCTTCCAGATCGGCATCAGAGAGGCCGCGGACCTGCTCCAGAAAGCGGCTTTCAACTCGCCCGAAAGCTTCGTCCATCATAGCCTGTCCTTTCGGGGATAGGCGTATATATTGGACGCGCCGGTCTTCCTCGGCGGTATATTTTTCGCAAAGCTCTTTCTCTACGAGTTTGCGGATCTCCCGGCTCGTATTCGGCATCGACATATGCTGGCAATCGCTGATTTGGCTGAGGGTCACGGGCTGGCTGACCGCGATGTACTCCAGAATGTTGTATTGAACCGGCGTGATCTCACCGGTTTTAATGTCTTTGGTCATCTCGTGCTTCACTTGATGCACGGCCGCCGTAAAGGCTACGAATTGTTGAAAAAGCTGATGTTTATCCACCAAACCACCTCCATTCAACGATAGCAAAATTGTTATCATAAAACAATTATCATTTGACAACTAAACAGGAATCGTATACGATTTGCTTATCAAATGATAAGTAAAGAGGTGGCAAGAGTGAATCTGCTGGTGATTTATACTCATCCGAATCATAAGAGCCTGAATTATGCTTTTTTGCAAAAAGTGCTGGAAGGTAGCGGTGAAAATCCACTGGTCTCTGAGATCCAGGTGCTGGATTTATATGAGGAGCAATTTGATCCGGTGCTGGTCTTCCATGAACACAAACGCAGACGGGATATGCACGCCGACCCGGCGCTGGAGAAGTACCGGAATCAGCTGAAATGGGCGGACAAAATCGTATTCGTCTATCCCATTTGGTGGGGGCGTCCTCCGGCAATGCTGCTGGGCTATATCGATAAAATGTTCGCTTCCGGCTTCGCTTACCGGGACAACGGTAAACTTCTGCCGGAAGGACTTCTGAAAGGCAAATCCGTGGTTTGCGTATCCACCATGAAGGGGCCGACGCTTTATCCATTGTACTGGCTTAACAATTCCCATAAGGTACTGATGCGAAAAGCCCTGTTTCAATTCGTGGGCATCCGGAAAATCAAATTTTTTGAAATCGGAAATATGGAGCGGCCAAATGGAAAACAGAAGGAGAAATTGCAGCAAGTCTACCGATACTTTAAAACCGTTGCCCGATAACGGCGTTTGCAGTAAATCCAACTGGCCCCATCAAATTCAAAAAGAAAACCATTCCTGGATGCGCATCTGCTTTGGTTGCTGCTCCGCTTTCTCCTGCTGCGCCTCTTGAACGTGCTGCCACTCCCCTGAAGAGGGATGATAGGCGTAATCTTTTTTCCACTCATCGATATGGTCTACGACGTCATGGATGGATGAGGCGATATAAGCGATCTCCCGGTCGGTCATGGTGGGATAGAGGGACACGCGCACCCATCCCGGTTTCATGGACAGATCTCCCGCCGCGATGAGCTCGGCGATCTGGTTAGAGTGCGGCTGGTCAATGCCCAGCAGATAGTGCCCGTAGGTGCCTGCGCAGGAACATCCCCCGCGGACTTGAATGCCGAAGCGGTCGTTCAATAGCTTTACCATCAGATTGTAGTGTACGGATTCCACGGTAAAAGAAAGGATCCCCAGCCGTTTGCGGCTGTTTCCTCCAAGGACACGTAGACCCGGGATTTTTTCAAGCGCGGCTAGCAGCTGCGAGGTTAGTTCCCGCTCGCGTTCCCGGATACGGGGGATGCCCATGTCCTCCTTTAGCCGGACGCACAAGGCGGTTCGGATCGCTTGTATGACGCCCGGAGTACCGCCGTCTTCGCGGGCTTCGGTATCCTCGTTGTAGAAATAATCACCCCACGGATTGGTCCAGGTGACGGTGCCCCCTCCCGGATGATCGGGAATCCGGCTTACGCACCGCCTTGCATCCATGATGAGGACGCCGCTCGCCCCGGGCCCGCCAAGAAACTTGTGGGAAGAAAAAAGAATGCCGTCCAGACTGTCCATGGGAGGCCCGGGATGCATATCCATCGACACATGCGGAGCGCTCGCCGAAAAGTCGATAAAGCACATGCCGCCGTGCTGATGCATTTTGCGTGCCAGTTCATAATAAGGCGTTTCAAAACCTGTTACATTGGAACAGGCCGTAAACGCACCGATCTTCACTTGCCGGTCCGAGAACCGCCGCAGCAAGGCCTCCAGATGATCCGGCTCCACCATCCCGCCGGGGCCCGGAGGAATGCACACCACTTCTCCGATCGTTTCGGCCCAGGAAATATGATTGGAGTGATGCTCCATATGGGTCACAAAAATAATCGGAATCTGCTCTTCTGGTAATTTCACAAAAGGCTTCAGGTCTCCGGGAACTTTCAATCCCAGCAGACGCTGCAGTTTATTGACGGCGCCCGTCATTCCGGTTCCCGCAAAGAGCAGGATATCATGTTCACCTGCATTAACGTGGTGCTTAATGATCTTTTTCGCTTCCTCATAAGCCAAAGTCATCGTCTCTCCGGACACATTGGAATGCGAATGCGTATTTGCCGCAAATGGCCCGAAATTACTTCCGAGTTTGGATTCGATCGGTCCGTACAGCCGCCCGCTGGCCGCCCAATCGGCGTAAACCAACGGCTTCTTTCCATAAGGCGAGGCGAAAGTATGCCGGTTACCGATGATATTTTCACGATACCGCTTAAAACTTTGTCCGGCCGAGGTATGTAACGCATAAACATTGCTTCCGATTCTGGCCTGCATATCCGTGCCCTCCTTACAGTCATTCGGTTTAAGGTACGCAGGGGCGCCCAGATGGGTTAAAGCAAATCAGACGTTGTCATGAAATCGCCACAAAAAGAACGGGCCCAAAAGTTCGGACCCGCCGTTTTATGCCTGCAACTATCAGATGAACAATTGAACGTCGGACTCAAGCGCATCGCGAAGATACGTCTGAGCATCGACGATTTCGAGTTCCGGAATGAACTCCTGCTCCTTGAAGCCCATGATATCTACGGACAGTTTGCACCCGTAAAATTTTACGTTCTTTTTCCGCGCTCCCTTTAAGAAATGGATCAATTTCGGCGCCTCATTATCCTCGATCATTTCCGTCAGCATCCATTTGCCCAGCCCGCTGAAATTCATTTTCGACAGTGGGAGTTCCTCGGGACCTTTCGGGGTCATCCAGCCCATGAGCTTCTCGTACACCGTTTTGTCTTCCTGCGTCATTTGATCGGGATCGCGCAGCAGAAACAGTCCCCAGAACGCGAAGAACATCGTCACTTCGACGTCAATATCCCGCGCTGCATTGGCCAGGATCAGCCCGGCCATCGCTTTATCGTAATCCCCGCTAAACATGAGCAGGCTCATTTTCTTATCCGCCATATTCCGCCTCCGTTTCTGATGAATGCCATTAGTATGGTCCCGAAACGGAAGGATATGCCAAGTTCATGGAACGGTCATTTTTTGAAAAGAGCCCTAAAAAACCCGCCGCGCGGTTACGAACCGCTCCTTCCATTGGCCGGTGAATTCTCCGGTCATAACCCCGTACTTTTTCGAGTAGGTGTGCAGAAGTTGATTGTTGCCCGCATAGATGGCGACATGGCCGATGTCCAGGCCTCTTGCGTCAAAGAACAACAAATCTCCCTTCTGAAGCTCGTCCATGCTGACCTCCTTGCCTTCCTTAGCCTGGTCATAGGAAACGCGAGGCAGGTCGACCGACAGGATTTCGCTGAAGACGCGTTTGACGAAGGAAGAACAGTCAAAGGTTTTGGTCTGGTCCGGCGAAGCGCCGAATTCGTAAGGAGTGCCCAAAAAGGTCTTGCCGTATGCAATCAGCTCGTCTGCTTGCTGCTCGCGGAGCGAAGCGCTGGAATAGTCTGTGTATTTCGGTTTAGCCGAAATAAATCCAGTCCGGTTGTCCTTGGTGCGCACTTCCAGCCAGAAGGGAGATGCTTCGCGAAGAACCTGTACCTTCTCGCCGACGGGCAGCAAATCTCCGGTTGCCTTGCTTTCGGAATCGGGGGCGCTACGCAGGTTAACGCCCCAAAGAACGGTTGCTTCTCCATGAATGATGGAAGAGATGGTGACCTTGCGGGTATTTTCGTCCAATTCTACTGTGCTTCCAAGCGCTTCGCTGACAAACCGCAGAGGCACGAGCGAATACCCGTCGGAAATTTGGCCGGGGACGGCGAGATCCAACGCTTGACCGTTCAACTCTGCGGTGGTCTCACCGATGCGGTAGACCAATTTGGTGTTGTCCTTGGTTGCGGTAACCGTCTTGCTGCCGCTATCCCATCCCAGCCTGGCGCCCTGCGCTTCAAACAAACTGCGCATCGGAACGAGTACGGCTCCGTTAACCAGGATCGGATTGGTCTCCGTTGCAAGCTGGCTGCCGTCCAGATAGATGGACACCTGAGCGGCACCTGCCGTTGACGAAGTTTGGTCCGCGGATTCAGCATGGGCGGAAGAAGAATAGACTAGCGAAGCCGCTAATAGACTTAACAGGATTGCTTTGTTTTTTACCTTATTCGTCATCTTGTTCATCACCTTGTTGTTCAGTTTTATTTGCATACTTGTCTATATAGTTGGACGAAAAAGGATCGATATAGTTTTGGTGCTAAATGATGGAAAATGTCTATTTTTGCTTTGAAATGTCAGTGTGCTGCGTTCTCCTTGACGACACCGAGGGCAAACTTGGGTATTAAATAGGACAAATGTTTATTACTTCGTAAGGATGCACACATCAATAGTCAGGGGGAATCGCGATGCAATGGAAAGGGAGAAGAGGCAGTTCCAATGTGGAGGACCGGCGGGGGAAAGGGGGCGGCGCACTGATCGGAGGCGGTATCGGCGGAGTTATTATTTTGCTCGTAGTGACGCTGCTGAGCGGTGGAAATGCCGGAGATGTGCTGAGTTCCTTGACCTCCGGGGTTCCGGAATCGAGCGCGCCGTATCAGGAAACACAGGAAGAAAAGGAATTGGCACAGTTCGTATCTGTTGTCCTCGCCGATACGGAGGAGGTATGGACGGAGTTGTTTGAGAAGGAAGGGCTTGTTTACGAGAAGCCGACGCTAGTATTGTATACGGACAGTGTTCAGTCCGCTTGCGGCACCGCAGGCAAGGCGGTCGGCCCCTTTTATTGTCCAGGGGACAGCAAATTGTATATCGATTTAAGCTTTTACGATGAGCTTCGGCAAAAATTCCAAGCCCCCGGCGACTTTGCGATGGCTTACGTCATCGCGCACGAGGTAGGGCATCATGTGCAGCACCTCATGAGAATTACCGAGAGGCAGATGTCGGGCAGCGCAGACAACCAAGGGTCGGATGGACAATCCGTTCGGTTGGAGTTGCAGGCCGATTATTTTGCGGGAGTCTGGGCTCATCATGCCCAGGATATGAGTGTGCTGGAAGAGGGCGATTTGGAGGAGGCCCTGACTGCGGCGACGGCTGTCGGCGACGATACCCTTCAGAAAAGGGCCCAGGGTTATGCCGTTCCGGAAAGCTTCACCCACGGCACGTCCGAGCAGCGGAAGCGCTGGTTCTATAAGGGGTTTCAAAACGGTACCATCGCTGGCGGCGATACATTCAAAACCAAGGACTTATAAATTCAAGATCAGGATGAATAGCCCCGCTCCCGGGCATCTTAATTGAAAACAAGATGAAGGAGTGGGGCGAATTGTCCAGAAGGAATCGAAAATACGCAATTCAAGGAGCGGAACGGGGAATGCAGGCGTTTAAAGCGGAAGTAATGAAGCGGGAAGGATATGCCGTCGATCCCAGCCGGCCGGACGATGTGAAATATGAGGTGGCTAAGGAATTGGGCGTCCCGCTGCAGCCTGACGGCAGAAACGGCCATTTAACCACGGAATCGGCCGGGCAGATCGGCGGGAAAATCGGCGGATCGATGGTCCGCGAAATGATCCGCCTTGCGCAGCAGCAGTTGGCGGACCGGGAGCAGTAGCAAGCAGGCTTTTTACAGTCTATTCATTACATCGGATGAAACCTCGGTCCCCAGATAGGCAGAAAATCGTTGGAGACAGTCGAAGATACTTTGTTTCATAGCCGGGGCAGCGGTTGCATGATCTTCCCACCACCAGTTTTTGATGGAGAGTGGGGAGTTTTTTTTGTGCTTCTCCGGTTGAACCGGAGGATAAGGGGATATAGTTATTTCCGTCGTCTATGCCGGGATCTTTTCGTGCCTTTGCCGAACCATTTGTTCACCGCGCTGCTGCCCGGGCCTCCGCCAACGGCATGCTGCTGCTTGGTTCCGGGACTTTCAATCGCGGCGTTCGTTCCTCCTGAGCTGTAATTTCCGGCGCCGCTGGTAACCTGCGTGGCGGACGCATTCGTAAAGCCTTTGGGGAGCTTGACGATCTGATCGTTAATGACGATTACGACTTCTTTACCGTGCGGTTTCGAAAGAAGAGCATAACCGGCAGGGGATAACCGGCCTTTCCGGCCTTTTGCGTCCAGGTTTTTCGCTTTGCCGCCCGCCCCGACGCTCTGCTGTTGCCGCGTTAAGGGAGAGAGAATGGCTGCATTGTTTCCGGCCGCGCTGCTTCGTCCCGCCCCGCTGGAAATTTGTGTCGTATTAGGCGCGTTCGTAAACTGATGGTTAATTACAAACACGACCTTATCAACGCCGGGCAGCGGGGTTTTGGTGACGATCTTGCGCTTACCTTTTTCCAAAATAATGGTGAGCCGGTCTTTATGCTTTCTTTTCACCCGAACATCTCCTTTTTTACTAATCATATGCGGCGGAAGTCGTTCATTGGCCCGGGTAGATGTCGGGGGCGTCGGAAAAATGGGTGGGACGATGAATGAAACGGAAGGAAGTGTTCAAAATATAAACGTTCAACTTCAACCTGGAAAGAAGGGTCTGCATGAAACGTAGATTGTTGATATTCACGATGATCTGTTTGCTCACCGGGCTGGTGTCGCCGGCAATCGTTGGAGCGGCGGAAGTAGAAAAACCGTCCGTCAAAAACACCTGCATAAGTCCGGCGGCGTTCAAACTAGCAAGCGAAATGAGGAAGCTTTGGATCGATCATGTGGTTTGGACGCGGAACTATATCGTCAGTGCAGTAGACGGACTTCAGGATCAAAAGGCGGTATTGGCAAGGCTGCTGAAGAATCAGCAGGATATCGGAGACGCGATCAAGCCTTATTATGGAGAGGCCGCAGGAAACACGCTGGCTGAACTGTTGAAGGAGCATATTCTGATAGCGGGTAAAATTGTCGACGCGGCAAAAAGCGGCCAGCAGGCAGAGGTGGAGAAGCTCAATAAAGAATGGCATCGCAATGCGGATGATATCGCGAAGTTTCTGAATAGTCTCAATCCGTACTGGACCGTAAAGGAATTTCAGACATTGCTGTACCATCATCTCGAGTTGATTACAAACGCATTAACAGCAAGATTGAATAAAGATTGGAATGCCGATATCATGGCTTTCGATCAAGGCGAAAATCATATTATTGTATTGGCCGATGCGCTTACCCGGGGGATCATCCGGCAATTCCCGGACAAGTTCAAATAAAATGGACTAGAAATGACAGGAGTCGCTTACACAAAAGTAGGCGGCTTTTTGTCTTCCTCAAGTTAAATACAGGGACCCGGCGCCGTAGCCGCGTAACCTTTCCTACATGAAGTGCGTCTAAAGCGTATATTAGGAATAAGGGGGGATCCCAATCCGTGAAAAAACTATCGGGCATATTGTTATCCGCGGTTATTGTTCTAAGTCTGGGTGCCGGTTTCGCACTTGTACCCTCTTCTGCTAAAGCGGAGGTTCCCGTTTCGCCGGGAATTAAGACAGAGCCGCCGCAAGGAGACATTGCCAAAATGTACCGCGTGAAGCACGAGATGAAATTCAGTGCGCAAGGCACATCCGCGATGCTCGACGGGAAGTCTGTTGATGTGGACAAGGCGCTTCGGAAAAACGGCCGTGTATTTGTACCATTACGTACGCTGCAGTTAAGCGGGGCTGCCGAATCCGTAACTTGGAACGCGAAAAAGCAGGAAGCCCGCGTCATCATGAAGCGGGAACTCGCTCCGGTCTGGCGGGAACTGATCTTCCGTTCCGGTTCGGATCAAGTCTATACGGAGGATGGGCAAGCGATCTCCGGCGAAGAAATACCGATGCCGTTTGTTTCCGGCGGCAGAGTGTATATTCCGGTGAAGGCGCTGACTTGGCTGGGGGTATCGGCCTCCACTTCGCAGGGAAAGATGACATGGACCTGGAGCGATAAGGTCATCGAGACTTACGTTTCCGATTGGGAAGCGGACCAAAAGACGGCGACGTTCACCATGCTGTACCAGCAGGACATGTATACCCCGCAGATCTTGTCCTCCTTGGGTAACGGAGCCTGGGGCGGCGGCACCGGCAAAGTGACGGATAAAAACATTGCCCTGGACGGACGCCTGTATAACCGTATGGAATTCACGGTGGATTTGCGCCCCGGCGTCAATCCGATGCAGCTGTTCGCGATCTCTGCGGGAACCGCCGATTTTAGTGTGCTGCGCAAAGTGCCGAACCCTGAGGATGTACCGGTCGCGTTGACGGAGGAGGGCAAAATGCATGTAACCTTTACCTCACCGGGAGCAGGATATGTAAGGGTCAAGCAAGGCGAGAAGATTCATTTTGCGGGTAACATTAGGAAAGCAAGCGACAGCTTCGATCAGGTGACGCTGGCGGTTCAGAAATACGAACCTGTTGCGGGAGGCTTGGGTCGCCAGGTATACAGGAGCGTCGACTCGAAAGAGTTGGCCATCAAGAACAGCAAGTTTGCCGGCGATATCCGGCTGGACGATCCCGGATATTATCTGATTACCGTCAATAGCCCACGTTATATTCCGTTTCCTGAACATGGACCGGCGTCGACGGCATGGGCCGAAGTCGTGGTGGAAGTAGAATGAAATAACTAAAAACACCTTTCCATTCATCGCATGATACACGCTCTATGGCGTCTCTCCTCGATGTCGGTAAGGTGTTTTTTGGCATTCGGATGGTTCGAGGTTTACGCTTTCCCGCTTCTGCAGAAGCAATCGAGCGTGTGATCGTTCACCATGCCGGAGGCTTGCATGAAGGCGTAAAGAATTGTGGAGCCGACGAATTTCATCCCCTTCTTCTTCAAAGCCTTGCTCATGGCATCGGAGAGAGGGGTGGAAGCAGGGACGCTGGCGATGGTTTCCCAGTGGTTTACGATGGGCTTGCCGTCCACAAAACTCCATAGGTATTCAGCGAAGCTGCCGCCATCCTTGACGATATCCAGGTAGATTTGCGCATTGGTGATGACCGCCTGGATTTTCAAGCGGTTTCGGATGATTCCCGGATTTTGCATTAATTCCTCTACCTTGTCCGGTCCATACAAGACAATACGTTGGGGGTCGAAATGATCGAAGGCCTCTCTGAAAGTTTCGCGTTTCTTCAGAATGGTATACCAGCTCAATCCCGCCTGCATCCCTTCAAGCATGAGCAATTCAAACAGCTTTTGGTCATCGTAAAGCGGCTTGCCCCATTCTTCGTCATGGTAGGCGATGTATAGCGGGTCGGTATTGACCCAGGCGCAACGGGTAGGACTCACGGTGCCAACACTCCTTCTCGAACATTTGTTTGCCTATTGTATAATCACATTTTATCTCAATTCGGGAAAAAAACATAGTTGTCGCGGAACCGGTTCTCGCGAATTGCTCTTGGTCCTCCTCCTGGGCGGCTCCGCCGGTTTTCTTTCCGTTATGTCCGCACGGCGGGTCCCTTAAGGTAGCGGATTTCTCTAGTGCCTCCGCTCGCAGTCTCCTCGGTACCGGGTCTCTCTGGTGCCTCAGCTCGCAGTCTCCTCGTTGCCGGCTTCTTCCCCGATATTTTCTGTTCCTGCCTGTATCTTCTCCGCGGATACCGAATGGCAGGCCTGCTCGCCACCGACTCGTCGCCCTCTGCAAAAAAATAACTGGATTTCATCCAGTTATTTTCCCGTTTTCGGCGTTCTGGCCAGGATTAACTGTAAAACCTGCAGTTAATCTCCTCAAAACCGGCCGAAAGGGTCATAAACCTGAAAATTACCTGCAGGTTATCCAGTTAATTCGCGAATCATGGGCCTAAGCTCCAAAATAACTGGAGGTTTTCCAGTTAAATAAAAAGACCGGCCCCACAATCATCTAGAGATGACCGGGGCCAGCCTTGGCTAGCGCGTCATTAGAAGAATTTCAGCAGTTCCGCCTTCACGGCGTCGTTCGAGCCGTCGACAAGCTTTTGGTGCTGCGGCTTGTCAAACAACGCTTGAATCTGCGCCGGGAACGTCTGCTCGATTTGGATCAGCTCGATAGCCTCGTTGAACTTGGCCGGGTGAGCCGTTGCCAAGGCCACGGTGACTTCGCCTTTTGCGGTGAACCGGTCCGCGGCGGCCACGCCGCAAGCGGTATGCGGGTCCAGCAGGTAGCCGAAATCATCGTGCACCTGTCCGATCGTAGCGAGACAGTCGTCGTTCTCCACGCTGGCTGCGGCAAAATCGCGTTGCACTTGCGCAAGCGTCTCGCCGGACACGGTAATCCGGCCTTCCTGCCGGAATCCCTCCATGAGATCGGAGACGGCTGAGGCATCCTCCCCTTGCAGGTAGTACAAGTAACGCTCGAAGTTGCTCGCGACCTGGATGTCCATCGACGGGCTGTACGTCATATGGAATTCCCCCGGCTGGTAGACGCCTTCGTTCACGAAGCGTTCCAGAATGTTGTTTTCATTCGTGGCGAGAATGAGTTTACCGACGGGGAGCCCCATTTTTTTGGCCAGAAAGCCTGCAAAGATGTCTCCGAAATTGCCGGTAGGCACGCTGAAGTTAACGGTTCCTGTCCCAGCACCCGAGTCCGCAAGCCGGAAGTAGGCGTAGAAGTAATATACGGTCTGCGCGAGAATCCGCGCGAAGTTGATCGAGTTAATTGCCCGCAGGTGATATTCCTGCTTGAATGCTACGTCCGCGAACAATTCCTTGATGATCCGCTGGCAGTCATCGAAGTTGCCTTCCACCGACAGGTTCAGCACGTTGGCGTCATCCACCGTCGTCATCTGCAGCTCTTGCACTTTGCTGACCTTGCCGTTCGGGTGCAGAACGCAGATCTTAATTCCTTCTTTACCCCGTACGCCCTCGATGGCCGAAGCCCCGGTATCGCCGGAGGTGGCGCCGAGAATGTGGATGATGGAATTTTTTTCGCGGGAGATGTACGAGTACAGGTTCCCCAGAAATTGCAGCGCGATATCTTTAAAAGCGAACGTCGGTCCGTGGAACAGCTCAAGTACATGGAGCCCGTCTTTTACCCGGCGCAGCGGAGTGACTTCCTTGTCGCGGAACGTCTTGTAACTGTCGTCCACGAGTTGCTTCAAATCCTCGCGCGGGATTTCCCCGTCAATATACAACGCAAAAATTTCAAGGGCCAGCTCCGGGTAGGAGAGCTTTTGCCACTGTGCCAGCGTGTCATCCGATACTTGCGGGATATGCTTCGGTACGAGCAGACCGCCGTCGTCGGCCAGTCCCATCAGGACCGCGTCGATAAAGCCGATGCCCGCTACTTTCCCCCTAGTGCTGATGTATTCCATAATGATCCCCTTTGCATTCAACGATTTTCAACCATTGTAACAAAAAATGTCCGCTTTCCCAACAGGTTTGCGTCATTTTTATTTCGGCTTGATGGGATAAGCAATGGTGGTACAATGGAATTAGGTCGAACTAACTAAGTCACCTTGGAGCCAGGAGAGATTGCCGATGATTGCAAAATATAGTCTGGTTTTTTTTCTAACGATCCTGATTGCGGTTTTGGCCAACGTTTTTCGTTTTAAACTGAACGCTACGCTGAATAGATGGATTCTAATCATGTCTTCGCTGGTGCTGGTCGAAGTCCAGGGGTATCTGTTTGATTTTCAGCATACGAATTGGATGCTGCTCCTGTTTATAGGTGTCTCGGTGCTAAGTTTCGGGTTATGGGGAGGCGTCATCAGCACCGGCGTGGCCTGGTTGATTTTATATGCGCAATGTCGTGTAAGCGATTTATCGGTCGGACCGACTTACCTTTTGTTTACGGCGGGCATTTATATGCTTATCAGGCATATCGGGCATTTACAAAGCGAAAGCGAGGGCTGGCTAGGTAAGCTCACGGAAAATTCGCGCCAGCTGAACGTGTTTAAGGAAGTCAGTCTATCCATGCAGCAAACGTTTAATTTGGACAAACTGCTGCAAACGATTTTGACTTCGGTGACGGCGGGACACGGCCTCGGCTTTAACCGGGCCTTCGTCATGCTGATGAACGAACAGGGGACGAAGCTGCACGGCATTATGGGGACGGGGCCGATGAGCGCCGAAGAAGGATACGCAATTTGGGACAGGATTACCAAGCATAAATACAAGCTCGTGGAATTGATAGAAATTAAGGAGAAAGAGAAATCGTCGTCGGATTTGAAGCTGAATGAACGGGTGAAAAGAATTCAAATTCCGCTGAACGAGCCTAATTTTCTGGCGGAAGTGCTGGAGGGAGACACTCCGCGGCATCTTCAGGAAATCAGGGCCGATGAACGCGATCCGGTGCTGCAAATGCTGGGCCGGGAATTTAATATGAGCGAGCTGGCCGTGTTTCCGCTGGTAAGCCAGGGGATCAAGGTCGGAGTGCTTCTGATCGACAATCCGGTCAACAAGAAGCCGATCACGGCGAACGATATCGACAGCGTGCTGCCGCTGGCTAACCAGGCCGCCATTGCGATCCACCAATCCCGGCTTTATATGAAGGTGGAGGACATGGCACTTAAGGACGGATTGACCGGACTACATAATCATCGCGCATTTCAGTCTCTGCTCACCCAGCATTGGCCGGTTTCCGGCGAGCCGCCGATCGCGCTCATTCTTTTGGATATCGATTATTTCAAACATTTTAATGATACTAACGGTCATTTGCTCGGAAACGAAGTATTGGTTCAATTGGCCGACGTCATCCGCGGCTCGATCCGGAAGCGCGATCAGGCGTTTCGTTTTGGGGGCGAGGAGTTTGTCGTTCTTCTTCCCGATACGGAGGAGAAAGAGGCTGTGCTGGTGGCGGAGCGCATACGGACCCAGGTGGAGAGCGCTTCGTTCCCCGGCGGAGAGAAACAGCCGGCCGGACGCCTGACGGTGAGTCTGGGCGTGGCTTCGTCCCGCAAGATGCCTTCATTGACCCCGCATGAGCTAGTGGATACCGCGGACCAGGCGCTCTATCAGGCAAAAGAGTCAGGCAAAAATCGAGTGGTGTGCTAGGAGGGTTGAAGGATGGTCACCGGATTATCTTCATTTATGATTGTGTTGCTGTTCATACTTATGGTTGTAGGGAGCGGGCGTTATTTTTATGGTCAGGAGTTAAAATCCAGGGCACGTAAGCTAAGCCGTATGCTTCATCTGGAAATTCCGAATATGGACTATTCCTTTGAGCAAATCGTTTATTTCGTTTCCTTGCCCACCAATATTCCTTCGATCCGGAATGCGAGCCGGGAGAGTCTCGTCATCAAGCTGGATTACAAGTCTTTGATTTTCCCCCGGTTATCCGGGCTTAAAATGTATATCAAAACGGAAAAAGAAAAGATCCTGCTTGCGTATTTGCCGATCAAGGATTTTCGCCTCCCTGCGCTGGATCAGATTCTGGAACAGGGAAAAATCAACGAATCCGACTACCAGAACATGAGTACCTGCAAATTGATCCACCCGGCTACGCTGAAGGAAATTAACGAAGAGGTCTATCGGCAAATTCAAGTCGGCCGCAAAAGACGCAAACCGGCTGGGGCTGCCGATCCGGAGCAAAGAACGGTCAAAGCGATTTGACCGTTCTCCACAAAATCTCTTTATGAATCGCAGGGTGGTCGATATGCCGATTCATGAACCGGACCATGTCTTCGTTATCCGCCTCCACGAAATAAATGCCTTCCGTAAGTTTGCCCTCCGCGATAATCCGGCGGCCGGCTTCAACCCCGAGCGCTATGGCACGGGCAAGACGCTGATGCTTCTCCCGCACGAACATACTCTTGAAGAGTACGGTGCGTTCGTCAAACCTCTCCAGAATGATCCATCCCACGGGTACATCCCGATACCGCAAAATCAAGCTGTGCTCCTGATCAATGCACTCCTCTTCCGCAAAAGGGTCGAGGATCGGTGGATACCAGACGCCTTTTCCCTGGGCAATCGCGGCACGTTCCCCGGGGCGGAGCCCGGACAGGGGCCCGCAGGAAAACTCGGCCGGCATTTCGAGCCGCCTGATCCGCGGGAGATCCTCAAGGATCTCCCGCAGCGGGCCGCTCCAGACATGAATGCCGGGCGTCGGCGCCGCAAAGCCGCAGTTGCGCAAAAAGGCGGCCTTCATAGAGTCCGGCTCCGCAGGGCCGACATACTCCGCCCTGATCCCGGCCGCGCCGTTCTCGCGCAGCAGCTGCTCCAGCATGCCGAGCAATTGGCGGCCGATGCCTTGGCGGCGGTAGCGCGCGTCGATCTCGAGCGCGCGTAAATTCGCCGCCTTCGCGGCAGCCGGGCCGTCGGCATGCAAGCTGGCCACGGCCAATCCGACGGGCCGTTCGCCCAGGCTCGCTCCCAGCGCCGCAAAAGACGGAGGGAGCTCCTGCATGAAAGACAGGAGCTCCTTCGGCATCAAGGCACTATACGCTTGGGGCAATGCCCCGCGATAGGCGCGAACCTCAATCTTGCTCATAAGGAGGAAGCGGGAAGGAAATCGGGATGATCACAGGTTCCGGCTTATTTCCCACAAAGTCCCCCATCTGATTGAAAACGATTTGGAATGCCGGAACGGGAAGCGGAAACGGCGGGTATTTCATCATACCCTCTGTCGTGAGGGCAATGATGATCGTATCTTCTCCGTTCCTATGCGCAATGGTGAAGTCCGTAAGATCTAACGGAATGGGGTGAGCCGGATCTCCGGCAAGCAAATAATCAACTCTGATACTTCCCGGTAACGGGGTTTCATATCCGATAGTGTACAGAGGCTCGTCCATGGTGACCGTCATGACCCCGCTATCGTAAGTGGCGCTGGTCGCGGTCGGTTTTTGGGCATCGAATCTTACCGGGATAATAACCTCTTTAACCGTCGTTCCGGCTTCCGTTACGGTAAAGATCAATTCGGCCTCCGATTGCTCGGTGGCTGAGGCGCTTGCGCTAACGGAAAGGCCATCACTTCCCATATTGCTTACGGTGACCCATTGCTCGTCCGACGAACGTACCTCGATACTGCCGATCACCTCGCCGTTCGTCATCAAACCGAGGGACGCATCTTCACTGTTGTTCACCGTGGTAAAGAACTGATCTTCCCCGTTCCGTTGAACCTGGATCAAATTTTTCAGGCTCTGTTTGGTATAAGTGTTATTCCCCTCGGCAGGCACAATTTTTGTGGCGGTGCCCGGCTTCAGGAAGAACTCCCCGGCCACCTGGGTGACCTCCAAAGGTTGGATCAAGGAGCCTTCGAACTCATCAAGGGCCTGGTTCAACGCATCGATCGCTTCCTTGATTCGCTCCTCCGTCGCCATGGAATCGTGTTGTACCTCGATGGCGGTGTTTACAGCGCTGCCCAGGTACTCGACCGCAAAAGGAGAGTATTTCCCGGTGGTGTTTCCGCTGTTCCCTTCGGCCGAGCTCAGAAGACCCTGCGCCTCATCAATAACTTTACTTAACAAAGCCAGGGGGTCATCCGTCCGGTAAACCACCTGCTTGTTTGAAAATACAGGGGACAGCTTGCCGGACGCGCTGCGAATCGCACGGTCGGGGTCCAGAGGCTGGTAGGATACCTCGACTTCGGCATCCAAAGCTTGGCCCCGTTCCAGTTTCACAAGGACGGACTTGCCTTGGATGGCGATGCTTTGAATGGAAAGAGGGTATATTTGCTCACCGTCCATGCCGCTGACTTTGATATCCTCTTTTGTGGGAACATGCGTGGTATCCAGCGTTTCGCTGTAAGCGACGGCAATGGTACTGGAATCGGAGAAAGACAGCGAAGGGGCGGCCAATGTGGTAGTATCGGGATTCGTGCCCGGGTTGGTGGTTCCCCCGCCGCCTCCGCTACTCCCGTTGCTGCCTCCGCTACCGCCGGTATTCCCGGTAGTCGCCGGAGGCGTTGTCGGAGCCGGCGTTTGAGGTGGGGATGTCTGACTTCCCGTCCCCGGATTTTCCGACGGAGGCGGAGTCTGGTTTTTTAACTCTTCGGCTTTTTTGAGGAATTTGGAGGCGACTTGAGCGACGGCTTGCCGTTCCGCGTTTCCTGCAGGGTTAAACGTCCCGTCCGTGTTGCCCGAAATCAGCCTCAGTTCCAAGGCCGCTGCGACGGCGTCCTTAGCGTAGTCGGCAATTAGGGCGGCGTCGGAGAATTTAAGATCGGCCCCTTTCCCCGCGGCGTCAACGCCCAGTGCACGTACGAAAAGAACCGCCATATCCTGGCGGGAGAGATTTTGGCCCAAGCCGAACTTGCCGTCTCCTTGTCCCTTGATTAAGCCTGCTTTTGCCGCGGCCTCCACGAATTGATAGGAGTAATGGCTGGCCGGCACGTCGGTGAAGGTAGCCGTTGCCGGAGCGGATTGCAAATCAAGGTTCAAAGATTTGGCCAAAATGATCGCAAAATCCTGACGCGAGATTTTTCCCGTAGGGTCGAATTTGCCCTCGCCTTTCCCGTTGATAATGCCGGCTTGCACCAGTTCATTGATGGCATCCTTGGCGTAAGACCCGTTGATGTCGGTCAGTTCCGCCGCCGCGGATACGGGAAAGGCAAAAGCGCTGAGGAGTGCTGCTGTAGTCATGACTTTAAATATGATTTTGTTGTTCATCCGTACGATGACCCCCTTGGCTAATTTGATACCCTTAGCTGTTGTTTATCTATTTTTGATGTCTATTGAATCTACTAAGGAAATTACTTCCTATTAAGCATAAAGGATTGCTATATTTTTGTAATTAACTTTTTTTAAAAATAATATATTAAATTTCGAAATATTATCCGAGGCCGGTTCCGAACCGATGCCCAGGCCCACGCATAGCATATAGCACCACTTTGGAAGCAAGGAAGGGCGTGGTTGGGTAATGGGAATTCAGCTTACGGCGATCCATTACGTTTATTTGGCGTTTATCGTGTTCATTCTGGCGCTGCTGATCAAGCGGCGCGATACGACGATGATTTGCGTGGCGGGGATTTTCTTGCTCGGCCTGCTTGCGACGGAGACGCTCGGCGGCTCGGTTTCGGGAATATTTAACTCCTTTATTTATGCTACAAAAGAACTCATGGGGACGATCATGATCATTTCGATCATTGTCGCCATGAGCCGGGTTCTGATCATCACGGGGATCAATGAAACGATGGTCGCACCGCTGACCCGGTTTATCCGTACGCCGGCGGTCGCTTTTTGGGGAATCGGCCTCATTATGATGGTGACCTCTTTCTTTTTCTGGCCATCTCCGGCGGTGGCGCTGATTGGCGCCGTGCTTTTGCCGGTGGCGCTCCGCGTCGGGCTTCCCGCACTCGGGGCCGCGGTGGCGATGAATCTGTTCGGCCACGGGATCGCGTTGTCCGGCGATTATATCATTCAAGGAGCGCCGAAATTAACGGCGGACGCGGCGGGGTTGCCGGTAAACGAGGTGATGGCGGCAAGCGTTCCATTGGTTATCGTGATGGGGGCTGTCACCACGGTGATCGCGTTTTGGATGATGCGCAGGGATATGCAGCGGGGAACGTGGAGAGACGGGCTTGTCGCCGAAAAAAGCGCAGCCGGCGCCTTGCGATCTTCCGGAAGTGCAGCAGAGGAGGAACGAGCCGTTATTTCGCCGGGCGCGAAAAGAACGCTGGCCATCCTCATCCCGCTTCTGTTTCTGGCCGATGTAGCGGCCATGTTCTGGCTGAACCTGCAGGGCGGAGACGCCACGGCACTTGTAGGGGGGACCGCGGTGATCATTCTGATCGCGGTCACGTTGCTGGCACATCGCAATCAGGGGCTGGAAAAAGTGACGTCCTATCTGATTGACGGTTTCGTCTTCGGTTTTAAAGTCTTTGGTCCGGTCATCCCGATCGCCGCCTTTTTTTATCTGGGCGACTCGGCCTTCACGGACCTGTTCGGCAAAGTGCTCCCGGAAGCTTCGCACGGGATCGTGAATGACCTCGGCGTCGCGCTGGCGGGCAGCGTTCCGCTAAACGGAGCCGTTGGCGCCGTAACGTCGGTCGTGACCGGGGCGATTACCGGCCTCGACGGCTCCGGCTTCTCAGGCATCTCCCTCGCCGGGTCGATCGCCCAACTGTTTGCGGTCGCTACGCACTCCGGCGCCGCCACGCTGACGGCGCTCGGGCAAATCGCCGCCATCTGGGTCGGCGGCGGCACGCTGATCCCGTGGGCCCTGATCCCGGCCGCGGCCATCTGCGGCGTCAGCCCGTTCGAGCTGGCGCGCCGCAACTTGAAGCCGGTGCTGATCGGCCTCGGCGTAACGACGGTGGTGGCCATGTTTCTGGTGTAACAGCACCATAGGGGTGGCAACGGCCGGCTTGAGGCTGGCGCGCCGCTAATTTGAGGATGTCGCGCTCCGGCCAGTGGCTCGCGCCGTCTTATTGCAGCCGGTCGGCCCCACGCATAGTGGCTCGCGCCGTCTTCGAATAGCGCGTCCAGTCAGTGGCTCGCGCCGTCTTCAAGTAGCGCTCCAGCCCCACGCCTGCCTCCTGTCTGAACGCATACTCGGCCCCTCACCCGCCCTCTCACGCAGACCCTAATTAACTGGATTTCCTACAGCTAATTTCGAACAAAAGAAGCCCGGGGCTAAAATAACTGTAAAACCTACAGTTATTTCAACCCAAACTTAGCTAATCCTCGCATTTCGGCCGAATTACCTGTAGGTTTTCCATCTAAATGCCGCCAACCGCCTCAAACGCACAAATTACCTGTAGGTTTTCCAGTTAGTTAAAGTAACTTGGCAAGAATAATACCTGCTCGCACTAAAGTATCGTGAATCGACTAGAGGTCCGCAATCTCCTCCCCATTTTCGCCGCGCTAACCCCCGTACTATCCCGGCACCCGCCCAACTCATCTCCAGTCAATTAAAGTAATCCAAAACATGATGAGCCAGCTCGTATCGCACGAGCCTTTGGCCGGTTCCCCGAGAAGAGGGGAGCAGCCAGCCTTTGTCGCACAGCTTTCGCAGCATTTGGACGGCTGTTCTGTGATCGACTCCAAAATGAAGCTCTGCATCTTTGGGGCGGATTTGCCCGCCCATTTGAACGGCAAGACGAATGAGCTCCTTCTCGGCGAAAATAGCACGGCTAGACGGAGCCAGTTCAGCCTGATACCGGCTCATTGCCAACCGTAATAAAGTGATGCAGAGCTCGGGCTGCTGCTCCACATCGTCATAAGCAAAGGAGATCACGTTACAGCCCATTGCGTAAAGGAAGGTCTCGCGGTTTAGTTCGTTGCTGAATTTTTGCCGGTCCATGTCCCGTGCGTGCGAGGCATATCCTTTGATTTCGATCATTAGCTTTACATACCCCGGTAACCAGGCGAAATCTGCAAAATAAGGCCTACCGCGCCAATCGGATACTTCGTATTCCGGATGGAGATGTTCCAGGTTACCCCGCAGCGGCCACCAGACGTTGCGCAGAAAGAGCTTTTCGGCGTGGGCATGGCCTCGCTCCAGCCGTCCCCGGCGTTCCCCCGATCTATTCGCCAAATGTCGTTGAATCCACATACCGTGCGCTTCCCCAAATTCCATGCCTATTCATCCTCTCGCTAAAAAATAAAAACGCCCCGCCTCACTCTTCCGAGTGATACGGGACGTTCTTCGTCTCTTCTAGACCCAGTATATGCTAAATTATGCGTGGTGACTATATTGGATTTGGTGTTAATAGTAAATTTTTAAAAATAACTGTAAAACCTCCAGTTAATTTTACGCATACTAGTTACGGGAAAGAATTAACTGTAAAACCTCCAGTTATTTTAACCCGAATTCAGCTAATCCCCGCCTTTCGGCCGAATTACCTGTAGGTTTTCCATCTATTTGTTGCGCCCCGCCTCAAATGAGCGAATTACCTGTAGGTTTTCCAGTTAATTGGGCTATCCATATCGGTGTTCATACTCATCGAAAGTAAGAAATTACACTTCCGAAAAGAAGAACTTACTCTCTTCCGAAGTAAACCACCTGTGGTAGGATAGGAAGAAACAGGGAGAATGGTCGGACTGCGGTTTATCTTGAATGCTGCGCTCGGATGGAATATACATACTGATATAGTACGGGAAGACCGTAAAACCGTTTTATTCGCGATGTTCAACGGAGGTGAATTATCGACAACATCTGTCTGCTGGCGAAGAAACTCAGGCGTGCAGATGTTCCGCCGACAGGTTGCAAGACAGAAGACAGTACTACATAGAAAAGTCAGATAACTAAAAGGAGGATTCACGTTGAAAAACTCATTGAGAGAACAGCCGAACCATTTGTCCGGTGCCGACGGGCTCCGGGCCTTGGCGTGTTTGGGCGTTATTTTTCATCATCTTGCACAAACAATGGCAGTATACCTGCAAAAGCCTTCGGTTCAGGAGCTGCAATCATTCCTGATTCTGGGCAATGTAGGCGTCAGCATCTTTTTCGTGCTTAGCGGGTATTTGCTGGCCTATCCTTTTTGGAAGCGCTACCTTAACGACGCGGAATATCCCAGCATCAAACAGTACGTCGTCCGCAGAGCGGCAAGGATCATGCCGGGTTATTACTTCGCTTTTATCCTCTGCATGATTCTGGTGCTAACCTTAAACATTGATTCACAGCATTTTTGGCTTCGCTCCTTAACCGGCTTGACCTTCACCTCTGGATTCCACTACACCACCTTCTTCCCTTCGGAAATCAACGGACCGTTCTGGTCGATCAGCTTTGAAGTCTTCAGTTATATTCTTATGCCGCTCTTTATGTATGGTCTGTTTAAACTGTTTGGCAAAAAGAGATCATTTCCGGCAGCGATGCTTTACTGGGTCGGCGTGCTGGTTGTGATTGTTGCGGCCAACCAGTTGATTCACCGGTTTTTCACGCCGGGTGAGGAATTGCGAGGTTGGGATTACGGGCTCATCGGCGGTGCGAAATTCTGGATGCCCAATTACAATCCGGTCGGGTTCTTCGGCCATTTTTCAATCGGAATCATGGCGTCCGGTCTGGTTTGCCGTTTTCAGAAGGCCGAGCGTACAGCAAAGCTTCGTGCCACGGGGCTTTTCGATGTGTTGAGCGCAGTCGCTCTGATTACCGCCGCGCT
Organism: Fontibacillus forbon; assembly: GCF_046559655.1. NCBI lineage: Bacteria > Bacillati > Bacillota > Bacilli > Caryophanales > Paenibacillaceae > Fontibacillus > Fontibacillus forbon. Next base: position 344,045 of record NZ_JBKGFV010000003.1, read on the forward strand.
CTTTCTCTGGATATCCCGGCATAAACCGGAATTCAGCTTGAGCATCCAGCACCAACCTTTCTTCTTTCCGTTCTTCACGATCCTCATCGGCTGCTTCCTCATGACGGTTCCGTTCTCCCGCTGGGTCGGCATAGGTATGGACAATCCTTTTTTCCGGTATACGGCCAAGGTGTCATTCGGGCTATATATTTGGCATAACCTGTTAATGACGCTAGCGGTCAAGTATTGGATCAAGGATTTTCACTTTGGGGGCATCATGGAGCTGGACCGCTGGATTTGGCTTTCGCTTGGCGTCCTTGCAGTTTCTTACGCGATCGCTTCATTATCGTATTTTCTCCTGGAGAAGCCGATTTTGGACCGTTCTCATCGGTATAAGGGTTCACGAGGGGTACCAAAGCACGGGGCTAAAAAAGCTGCATAATTCTTGGACGAAATATGATATTATGAAAGAAATTCATGAATGAGGTGGTAATTTCTTGATTGGACGCAGTGGTAATCCTACATTGAAAGACACTACTTTTGAAAGACCGGAGCAATATTCCTCCGGCATGAATGCAATGACCATCGAAGGAACCGTAAACAAAGCGTTTATTACGCTGGTAATCCTTTTGGGCAGCGCGTTCGGCACTTGGATGCTTTATTTTGACGGGTACAATGTAATTCCTATGGCGATCGGAGGCGCGATCATCGGCTTTATCCTGGCCCTGGTTGTCAGCTTTTCGCCTAAAGCCGCGCCTTATCTGGTTCCGATTTACGCCATTGCGGAAGGGATGTTCCTGGGGGCTATTTCCGCGCAATATGAATCGCTTCTGAATGGCATCACCCTGCAAGCCGCCTTATTGACGATGGGCGTATTCCTGGCTTTGCTGATCGCATACAAGACGAGACTGATTAAAGCTACGGAGAATTTCAAGCTTGGCGTCATTGCCGCCACCGGGGGCATTGCGCTCGTTTACTTGCTGAGCTTTATTTTAGGATTGTTCGGCATTCGCATGCCGTACCTGCATGACAGTTCGCTGATCGGCATAGGTATTTCGGTCGTGATCGTCATCGTGGCTGCGCTGAACCTGGTGCTCGATTTCGACTTCATCGAGAGCGGAGCTGAACAGGGCGCCCCGAAATACATGGAATGGTATGGCGCGTTCGGGCTGATGGTTACGCTGGTATGGCTGTACCTGGAAATGGTCCGGTTGCTTGCCAAAATCGCAAGCCGCGACTGATCCGGTAACCGTACCCTGCAACCGCAAGGGAACAACAAGTAAAGGCTGACGGGAATGAAACTTCCCGCCAGCCTTTTTGTATCTGTCTTAGCGTATTTCTTTTACCGAAGCCACTTCGTAAGTTATGATCTCGCTGCCCAGAATCGGGGATTCCTTCTTCGCTTCCTCCGGTGAACCGGATTCGGGACGCTGGTGTGCGGCCTTGAAAGCATCGCTGTTTTTCCACGAGCTAAAGTCCTCCATCGATTCCCAGTAGGTGTTGACGTTCAGTTCATCGTAATCGCTCAGGTTCTGGGTGAGCAGTACCTCCACTTTAATGATGCCTTTTGACGAGTCTAACGGGCCCGGCGCGGTAAAGCGGGGAGCCATGGCTGCAGCCATTCCTTTTTTGACCTTGATCCGGTTGGTTACTACGATCATCATGAACAACTCCTTTCAATGGGGCGTTAATATGCCTTAATATCGGCTTGAACGGCCTATATCCTGATTCATGACTAGTATAGTGCTTTTGCGGAGGGAATAAAAGTTTGCCGGTCGGTTCGGTTCACGCCGATGAGCATAATATGGTATCCATTACTTGCTTGTGTTCATATTAAAAATTTGGGACAATAGAGCAGATTGGTTGAATTTAAGGGCAGTATGCAATTTACTTTTTATAGTTTTTCAAAAGAAAGAGGCAGGAACATGAATAAACCATCCATTTATGGATTGACCTTAGATCAGCTTGGAGCTTGGCTGGATGACCACGGCCACAAGAAATCGCGCGCCTTGCAGGTGTGGGACGGCTTGTACCGCCAGCGGGTAACCGAATTTGGAGCCATGAGCGAAGTGAAGCCGGAGGTTGCGGCTTTGCTGGAGGAGCATTTTTCCATACAAACGCTGGCGGTGCATACGAAGCAGGAATCGGCTGACGGTACCGTTAAGTTTTTGTTTAAGCTGGAAGACGGCAATCTGATCGAGACCGTATTGATGCGGCATAAGTTTGGCTTGTCGGTTTGCGTGACGACGCAGGTGGGCTGCAATATCGGCTGCAGCTTCTGCGCCAGCGGACTGCTAAAGAAGAGCCGGGATTTGACGTCCGGAGAAATTACGGAGCAGATTATGAAAGTCCAACTTTTCCTGGACGAGGCTGGTCAAGGAGATTTGGTCAGCCATATCGTGGTTATGGGCATCGGCGAGCCGTTTGACAATTTCACGCATCTGATAAGCTTCTTGCGGACCGTCATGGATGCGAAGGGGCTTGCGATCGGGCCAAGGCATATCACCGTATCGACCAGCGGACTGGCCGACAAGATCCGGGAATTCGCGGATCTCAATCTCCGTGTCAATCTGGCCGTATCGCTGCACGCGCCGAATGATGAGCTGCGCACGCGGATTATGATGATTAACCGCGGCATTCCGATTGAGAAGTTGATGGAGGCCATCGACTACTATCTGGACAAGACGAACCAGCGGATCACGCTGGAGTATATTTTGCTGCGGGAAGTCAATGACCAGCGGGAGCATGCGCTGGAGCTTTCCGAGTTAATCGGAGACCGGAGACCGTACGTGAATGTGAACCTGATTCCGTACAATCCCGTCGACGAACACAGTCAATACCAACGGAGCGATCAGGAGGCCGTGCTGGCATTCTACGATACGCTCAAAAAACAAAACGTCAGCGTCAGCGTCCGGCTGGAGCACGGAACCGACATTGACGCCGCTTGCGGCCAACTCAGAAGCAAGCAAATCAAACGGATGGAGAAAACGCCATCGTAATCGCAATAGCACCCAGGCTGCCTCGGAAATGAACGTTTCCGAGGCAGTTTTTTGTGGCCGGGCTCTATTTGAGGCTGGTGGGAGTTCAATTAACTGTAAAACCTACAGTTAATTTTTGGGATTTGCGGGGATGCGTGATAATTAACTGGAAAACCTCCATCTAATTCCCGGGTTATAGCATAAATCGTCTCGATTTCGCGAAATTAACTGTAGTTTTTCCAGCTAAATAGTGCAAATGAGCCGGATTGGCTAAATTAACTGGAGGTTATACAGTTAATTACGCTGTTCAAGTAACTTGTACACCAGCAGGAGTAACTTTAGAGCACTCAACAGATTGAACGAGTTGATATTGTAACTGTATCGTTGAAACGTAAATAACTAGAATATCGGCAAGAGTAACTATAGAATACCGGCAAGAGTAACTTGTACACCAGCAGGAGTAACTTTGAGGATCCGGCAACTGAATGAGTATATAGCAACTTTGTCGTTGAGGTAACTATGCAACTAGAGCTTCTAGCACCCGAGAGGTAGAAGGATAGAGGATGGCCTAAGAGCGGGAACAGGCATGGGTTACATGGGCGTTCTATCATCTTCGTCTACTAGGTGTAGGGGCATTAGACAGGGCAAAATTAGGCTCAACAATCCATCTGGAATGTGAAATGATGTACGTACATCAAAAATATCTAAAATTCAATCATGAAAGCGTTGACACTTCCGTTTCGGGTTGTTATTATAAAACCATCAAAGAGGTGTTAGGCGAGCCGGGACTTCACTTCGTGCACGGAGAGCGGCCCGCGAGCAATCTCTTAATAGCCAAGAAAAATAGAATGGCAGAGGATAGAGTATGGAACAAGAGAGACGATTGACGATTAAAGAATTGGCCAAGCAAATCGGGGTTTCCGTCGCCACGCTGGACCGGGTATTGAACAACCGGGGAAACGTGAAGCGGCAAACCTACGAGAAGGTCATGGAAAAGATCAAAGAATTGAACTATATGCCCAACAAATCGGCGAGCTTCTTGTCGCGGATGAATGATTACTCCATGGCGATTGTGTTCCCGGAACTTCCGGAATATTTCTGGAAGCAGGTTGAGAAAGGCGTTCAGATCGCAATCGATGAATTCCGCGACTACGGTCTCAACGTCAGTATCATCCGCTCCGAGAAATACGATCTGGATCTCCAAAAGAAGATCGTGCAGCAGTTGATCGACTCGGGGAAGTTTGACGCGATTGCGCTATCGCCGAACGATCCGCAGGAAATGGCCGATCTGATCGACCGCGGCGTGGATCAAGGCATTACCTTCTGTACCTTCAACAGCGACTCGCCGCTCAGCAAGAGATTGTTCTATGTAGGTTGCGACTACCGGATTGCCGGCCGCCTTGCGGCGGATGCGTTGTGCAAGTTTCTCGGAGGCAAGACCAGGGTCGGCCTCGTGATGTCCTACACCAATTTTCAGATGCAGCAGAAGGTGACGGGGTTCCGCGAGGTGGTTGCGGAATACGATCAGATTGAAATGATCGGCCCGCTCAAGTTAAGCCAGGAGGATTATGAATCTCCCGAGGCTTTTGCCGATTATTTCCGGCAAGTGGACGGTATTTACGTGTCCAGCGCCCGGCTCGACGTCGTCGCCAAACACTTGGAGGAGCTCAAGCCGGAGAATCGTCCGGTCCTGATCGGTCACGATATGACGGAAGAAACCTATCAATATATGAAGAAAGGGATCGTCACCGCGACGATCTGCCAGGACCCGGTGAATCAAGGGTATCTGACGGTCAAGTCGATGTTTGACCATCTCGTTACCGGCGACAAGGTCGGGTTGAAAGAAAACATCACCAAGCTGGAACTGGTGACCAGGGAAAACGCGCGTTATTACATCTAAACGGCTAATTCGTAATAACGCTGTTTTTTATCCCAAAAATGATGTACGTACATCATTTTATGATTGGTAAGATGAGTGGATTTGATGTCGGCATAACTGCCTACCGTTTTTTACAGGCATCAGGACAAAACGGCAGTGCATGCAAATAAACAACTCAGTAGGGGGAAAGGTCATGTTCAAAAATGTAAGGGCTCTCATGATGGCAATGGTGGCATTGGTTGTATTGTTATCGGCATGTGCTCCAAAAACGGAGTCGGGTTCCGGCAATTCGGGCAATTCCGGCAAAGATGGAGACAAGGTTGTCATTCAATGGTGGGATTCGATGACCAGTGAAGCCACCCAAGGCGCATTGAAAGAGATCATCGCCGATTACGAGGCTGCTCACCCGAACGTAAAAATCGAACGCACGTATATTTCTTTTGCGGATATAAAAAACAAATTGCTGCTCGGATCGGTCGGCAATCAAATGCCGGACATCGTCTGGCTGGACAACCCCGATCATCAGGCTTTTGCCGCTGCGGGCATTCTGGCGGACTTGACCGAACCGATCAAGGAATGGGGACAAGCGGATAAATATTACGAAGGTCCTTGGTCCTCGACTATGTATGAAGGCAAGAACTATGGCGTACCGATCGGAAGCAACAACTTGGCGCTTTATTACAACAAAGATATGTTTGAAGCCAAAGGCTTGACGCCTCCAACGAACTGGGAAGAACTGAAAGAAGCCGCCAAACAACTGACTACGAATGATGTGTACGGCTTTTCGATGACCGCGGTGAAAACCGAAGAAGGCACTTTTCAGTTCCTTCCTCTGATGTACCAATCCGGTTCCGATATTACGAACTTCAACAGCGAGGGTACGATCGAGGCGGCTACGCTGCTCCAGGATATGGTGAAGAACGGCTATATGTCCAAGGAAGTCATCAACCAGAAACAATCCGATACCGTAGTGCAGTTCTCTACAGGCAAAGTGGCAATGATGATCAACGGTACCTGGCAGATTCCGCTCCTGAAAAAAGAAGGCAAAGTAAACTGGGGCGTTGTCCAATTGCCGGAGAACAAGCAAGGCGGCACCATTCTTGGCGGGGAAAACTGGGCGATTACGAACGCATCCAAAAACAAGGATATCGCATTCGATATTATCAAATTCGCCAATGAGCCTGAACGTTTGAAAGCGTTTGATCAGGCGGCCGGGCGTCTCCCAAGCCGTTCCGACCTGCTGCAGGACCCGTTCTGGCAGGATGACAAAGATCTGAAAGTGTTTGCCGATGCGATGGAAGTCGCCAAAGCGAGAGCCTACGGACCGGAATATCCGAAAATGTCCGAGGCGATTCAAATCATGATTCAACAAGTTATTACCGGAAGCAAGACGCCGGAGCAAGCGGTGAAAGAAGCCGGCGACAAAATTGAGCCGCTCCTGAAAAAATAACAGCATTTGAATAGTTCCGCGGGATACGCGGGATAGAGATGGAATCTTATCCCTGCGTATCCCTCATACCAACAGAAATAGGGGGAGAGGTTATGTCCCACAAGTCAGGAGCAAGCGGGAGTTATACGCTGTCCCGTAAAGCGAAATGGTTTTCATCGTGGAACAGTTATTTGTTTGTATTGCCGGCACTAGTGTTTATGGTTGTCTTCATTGGGTTTCCGTTAATTTACAACCTGATTATGAGCTTTCAAAACGTCAATGTGTACAACTTGAGCGGAAAACACGATTTTATCGGTTTCTCCAATTACATTAAATCCTTGAAAGATCCCGTATTCTATACAGCATTGCAAAACTCCGTAGTATTTACGGTGTTGAGCTTGTTCTTTCAATTTACGATCGGCTTTGCGCTCGCACTGTTCTTTAATTTGAAATTTCCGGGACGCAATTTGTTCCGTTCCTTAATGCTGCTGGCCTGGATGCTGCCGGTGGTGATTAGCGGCACCGTGTTTCAGTGGATGATGTCCGGGGATTTCGGGGTCATCAATTATTTTCTGCAAACGTTAGGGATCATCGATCAGCCCGTAAACTGGTTGAGTGAAGGAAGCACCGCTTTGCTGGGTACGGTTGTAGCGAACATCTGGATCGGGATTCCGTTCAACATGATCATTCTGTTATCCGGCCTGCAAGGCTTGCCCGATCACCTGTACGAAGCGGCCAAGCTGGACGGGGCTAACCGGCTGGTACAATTCCGGCATATTACCCTCCCGCTGATGCGCCCGACGATTCTCGTTCTGCTGATTCTGGGCATTATCAACACGTTCAAAGTGTTCGACCTGATTTTCATCATGACCTCGGGCGGACCGGTGACATCTTCGACCGTGCTGCCGATTTACGCGTATCAGATGTCCTTCACGACGCTTGAATTCAGCCAGGGCGCTTCGGTGTCGATGATCATGTTCTTGATCCTGATCGTTATTTCCATCGTGTACCTGAGAATGTCCAGCAAAGAGGAGGTCCACTAAATGACTAAGACAAAATGGCGTTCCGCCGGTGGAACCTTGATCGGCATTCTGATTATGATCGTCTTTCTTTTCCCGGTGTATTGGATGGTTAAAACCTCGGTTACGCCGGTTACGGAGCTTTATCACAATCCGCCTCATATTTTGCCGGTCGCGGCTACGTTCGAATCGTATATCAACAACTTTGTCCGCAACCAGGACATGATCGGCTATATCGGAAACAGCTTTATTATCGCCGCGGGAACCATGATTCTGTCGCTGCTCCTGTCGGTTCCGGCAGCCTACGCTTTGGCACGGCTCTCTATCAAGGGGAAAGCGCTGATTATGATTTCGGTGCTGTCGATTCAGATGCTGCCGGGAATTATGATGGCGATGCCGCTGTATATCATGTTTTCCAAGGTCCAGCTGATCGACAATTTTGCCGGACTGATCTTCGCGGACCTGATCCACTCGCTGCCGTTTGCCATCATTACGCTCCGTCCGTTTTTCCTGGCTTTGCCGGGCGGCTTGGAGGAAGCGGCGAAAATCGACGGCTGCAACAAGTTCACCTCCTTCACCAAAATCATCCTGCCGCTGGTAAAACCGGGCCTGATGACGGTCGGGGCCTTCTGCTTCCTGTTCGGCTGGGGAGATTTTATTTTCGCCCTGACGCTGACCTCCAGCAACGAAGTTCGCCCGCTGACGCTCGGGTTGTACCGCTTTATCGGGCAGTACGGCACCGAATGGAACAACCTGATGGCAGTGGCTACGCTGGCGGCTTTGCCGATCATCATCATCTTTGTATCCATGCAAAAATACGTGGTCGGCGGGGTTACGGCCGGGGCCATGAAGGATTAAAGGTGGAATTGCACCGCCTGCCTATGAAAGGGGAGAGAGCATGAAGCCTTTGGTATATATTGCGCGGGATTTGCCTGAGCAAGCGGCGGAGTTCCTGGAACAACATTGCGAGTGCCGTTATTGGCAAGGTCCGGGAGACATTACCGGCGCCAAGCTGGCGGAGGAAGTCGGAGATGCCGAGGGGCTGCTGGTGACGGGAACGCCAATTGATGAAAAGGTGCTCGCCGCAGGCTCGAAGCTAAGAGTAGTCGCCAATTTGTCGGCGGGATACAACAACCTGGATTTACAGGCTTTAAAAGAGCGGGGAATCGTGGCCACCCATACTCCTTATGTTTTGGATGATACGGTAGCCGACCTTGCGATGGCGTTAATCCTGTCGTCCGCTCGCAGAGTGACCGAGCTCGACCGCTTGGTGAAAGCAGGACAATGGAAAAAAGGCATGGACGCGGAACTGTACGGGCTGGACGTGCATCACAAACGGCTCGGTATCATCGGCATGGGCCGGATCGGCGAGGCGGTAGCCCGCCGGGCGAGCCTCGGTTTTGAGATGGATGTGGCTTATTACAACCGTCGGCGCAAGCCGGAAGCCGAGGAGCGGCTTGGCTTGACCTACTGCGGGCTGGAGGAATTGCTAGGTACATCGGACTTCGTGCTTTTATTGACCCCGTTGACGCCGGAAACCCGGCATTTGATGGACGAGGCGCTGTTCAGGCTCATGAAGCGAAATGCCATCTTTATTAATGTATCCCGTGGGGAAACGGTTCGGGAAGAAGCGCTCGCTAAAGCGTTGGAGGAAAAATGGATCGCAGGCGCAGGTCTGGATGTCTATGAGCAGGAGCCGGTGTCGCCGGGTCATCCGCTCCTTCGGATGGACAATGTGGTGACCCTGCCGCATATCGGGTCGGCCACGGCCGAAACCCGGATCAATATGGCGATGTCCGCGGCCAAAAATCTGGTGAACGCGTTGACCGGCCAATCGCCGCTCGATATCGTGCCGGAGCTTAGGCAGTATTTTTTATAAATATATATAGACAGGTGGAGGAACAGGGATGAAATTTACTGATGGGTATTGGCACGTAAGACCGGGAGTCACGCTCAACTATCCGGTGGAGGTTCGGAGCGTCCGTACGTCGCCGGAGCAACTGACGGTACTGGCTTCCTGCAAAAAAATCATCACGCGGGGCGATACGCTGAATACCGCGATCCTGACCGTCAACTACACTTCCCCCATGCCGGACGTTATCGCGGTGGAACTGGTCCATCACAGCGGCAAGCTGCCGAAAGGGCCGGTATTCGAGAAGCATGTCGACGAAGGGGCACAGGTATCGGTCGAAAACGGTGAGGAGATCGCTACTCTGACCAGCGGAAGGCTCAGTGTTCAAGTCAACAAAAACGAAGGCTGGAGCACGCATTTCATTTACGACGGCAAGCGGTTGACGGGCAGCGGCTACAAAAGCCCGGGACATATGAAAATGCCCGATCAATCCACCTACATCCGGGAACAGCTGGATTTGGGTGTAGGCGAATATATTTACGGGCTCGGCGAACGGTTTACGCCGTTCGTAAAAAACGGGCAGGTCGTCGATCTGTGGAACGAAGACGGCGGAACGTGCAGCGAGCAGGCTTACAAGAACGTACCGTTCTATCTCTCCAACTATGGCTATGGCGTATTCGTCGACCATCCGGAGCGCGTCTCCTATGAAGTAGCTTCGGAAGTCGTGTCCAAGGTGCAGTTCAGCGTACCTGGCGAAACGTTAAAATATTATATCATCGGCGGTTCCAACCTGAAGGAAGTGCTGAACAACTATACCAAGCTGACCGGAAAACCGGCGCTGCCGCCGGCCTGGTCCTATGGCCTTTGGCTGACGACCTCGTTTACGACCAGCTATGACGAGGGCACGGTAAACAGCTTCATCGACGGCATGATCGAGCGCGACATTCCGCTGCACGTGTTCCACTTCGACTGCTTCTGGATGAAAGAGTTCCATTGGTGCGATTTTCAGTGGGACAAGGATGTATTCCCGGATCCTCAAGAAATGTTGAACCGCTTGAAAAGCAAGGGCCTGAACATCTCCGTTTGGATCAACTCCTACATCGCGCAGCAGTCGTACTTGTTCGATGAAGGCAAGGAAAACGGCTACCTGGTGAAAACGAAGGACGGCGACGTCTGGCAATGGGACCGCTGGCAGGGCGGCATGGGCCTTGTCGACTTTACGAATCCGGCGGCGGTGCGCTGGTATCAGGACAAGCTGAGAGCGCTCATCGATATGGGCGTCGATTGCTTCAAGACCGATTTCGGAGAGCGCATTCCGACGGACGTGGTTTATTTCGACGGCTCGGACCCGGTCAAGATGCACAACTATTACACGCATTTGTACAACAAAGCGGTGTTTGAAGTGCTGGAAGAGACGAAGGGGAAAAATGAAGCGATGGTATTCGCCCGCTCGGCGACGGCGGGAGGCCAGCAGTACCCGGTCCATTGGGGCGGCGATTGCTCGGCCACTTACAACTCGATGGCCGAAACGCTGCGCGGCGGTCTGTCGCTAGGTCTGTCGGGCTTCAGCTTCTGGAGCCACGACATCGGCGGCTTCGAGAGCACGGCCACCCCGGACCTGTACAAGCGCTGGTCCGCCTTCGGCCTGCTGTCCTCGCACAGCCGCCTGCACGGCAGCCAGTCCTACCGGGTGCCATGGCTATTCGACGATGAAGCGAGCGACGTGCTGCGCCACTTCACGAAGCTGAAATCCACGCTGATGCCGTATCTGTACGGCACCAGCGTGGAGGCGACCCGGACGGGCGTGCCGGTCATGCGCGCCATGGTCCTGGAGTTTCCGGGCGACGCAGCCTGCGAAACGCTGGACCGCCAGTACATGCTGGGCGACTCGCTTCTCGTCGCTCCGATCTTCAACGACGAAGGCACGGCCAAGTATTATTTGCCGGAAGGCCGGTGGGCCAACTTCTTGAGCGGTGAAGTCGCAGAAGGCGGCCGCTGGGTACAGGAGCGCCATGATTACTTCAGCCTGCCGCTGATGGTCCGCCCGGGCAGCCTGATCGCGGTGGGCGCGAACGATCTGCGGCCGGACTACGATTACGCCGACGGCGTGGCCTTGCATCTGTTCGAGCTCGGCGACGGACAGGCGGCATCCGCTTCCGTATGCAACGCCAAAGGCGAGCATGAATTGGAAGTGAAGGTAGCCCGTCAGGGAGGCAAGCTGACGGTCACCGCCGAAGGAGCGGATAAGCCATGGAAGCTGGTGCTGCGCGGCATCGCTCAAGTTTCGTCGGCCGACGGCGGGACGGCCTCGGAAGGAGCGATGGGCGTGACGATCGCCGCGGATCGTGGCGTCCGTGAGCTGAGCATCGAGCTGTAAGCTTGGCTGATTAAGGGTGCGAATAGGATAGCGTAAATAAAGACAGGGTTGCTTTGCAGGTTAAAAGCACCCTGTCTTTTTGGATTAAGTCGCTCCAGCAGCTAAAATAACTGGAAAACCTACATCTATTTTTCGGCCAGACGGCCAAAATCTTAGATTAACTGGAAAACCTCCATCTATTTTCAGGGTTTTAGCAGCTATCAGGCCAATTTCGCGAAATTAACTGGAGGTTTTCCAGCTAAATGCTGCAGAAGAGACGGATCGTCTGAATTAACTGGAGGTTTTCCAGTTAATTGCGCAGTCTCAAGTAACTTTGAACCCGGAAGGAGTAACTTTGAGCACCAAGCAGATTGAACGATAAAAAAGTGACTGTGCCGCGAGGTAAGTGGCATTCTAAGCGACTTAAGTGGTGGTAAGTTAGGAATGAGGAGCGGGGGGAATAAGGCATAAGGCAGGAGCAGTAGCAGAAGCAAGAGGTAGCAAGAAGAAGCAAGAAGAAGCAAGAAGAAGCAAGAAGAAGCAAGAAGAAGCAAGAAGGCCGGACTGAAGACGGCCGAAATAGACAGAATTACGCCCCGATAAGCGGATTTTTTCCCTACCCAGATTGGCGGGGGGAAGGTACAATCTTTGTAAACGCTTTACGTAAAGGGAGGAAGAACGAATGAAGCTGCATTTTACCGGAATTGCTGCCGAGGCGGGACTATTGCCCGGAATCGGGGAGTTAGCGAAGGAGCTGTCGTTCATCGAAGCCGCAGACGGGCAGCCGGTGCAGGTGGGGCTGTCGGACGGAGGGCTGGAAGTCGGGCTGGAGGACGGAGCAGCGTACATACATTATGAGCGGAAGCATCAGTTTTATCGCGGTCTAGGACTGCTCGTGCAGTATGGCCGGAACGGGAGAGCTTTTCATATCAAGGAAGAGCAGCAGTTCGATACGATCGGGCCGATGTTTGATCTGTCCCGCAACGGCGTGTTGACGGTGGACAGCTTCAAATTCATGCTGCGAAAAATGGCCCTGATGGGGTTGAATTCGGTCATGCTCTATATGGAGGATACTTACGAGATCGAGGGCGAACCTTACTTCGGATATATGCGGGGACGCTATTCGCCGGCCGAGCTGCGGGAGATCGACGATTATGCGGATCAGTTCGGCATCGAGGCGTTTCCGAGCATTCAGACACTGGCGCATCTGGAGGAATTCCTTAAATGGGAGCCGGTATCGGGATATAAAGATACGAAGGGGGCCCTCCTGGTTGGCGATGAAGCGGTGGAGGCGCTGATCGGAAACATGCTGGAGGCGGTCAGTGCCCCGTTCCGGAGCCGCAAGATTCATATCGGGATGGACGAGGCGGAGGAACTGGGCCGGGGCAAATATTTGGACCGGAACGGTTACCGGAGCCGGTTCGATATTATGACGGGTCATCTGGAAAGGGTGCTTGAGGCCGCGCGAAACCTCGGGTTAAAGCCAATGATGTGGAGCGATATGTTCCTCAAATTCGCCTCCGCCGACGGCAGCGAGCATTATGACGCCGACACGCCGATTCCGGAGGAGATGGCCCGTCGCATTCCGAAGGATGTCGACATGGTGTACTGGGATTATGCCCATCAGGAGCAGGAGGATTATGAAAAGCTGATCGCCAAGCATCGCCCGCTCGGCTGTAACCTTGTTTTTGCGGGCGCGGTGTGGGTGTTTAATACGTTCGGCGTTAATTACGGCCTTTCGCTGAATGCGACCGATGCCGCCCTCCAGGTTTGCAAACGGGAAGGCATCAAGGAAGTATACGCGACGATGTGGGGCGATGACGGAATGGAGAGCAGCCCGTTCGGGGCGTTGTTGGGTCTGCAGTTTTATGCGGAATACGCCTACACGGCGGGCAAACCGGCTTGGGAACAGGTGGCCGAGCGCGTTAAGTTCTGCACCGGGATTGAGGCGGAAACGTTCTTGAAGCTGAAGGACCTGGACGAGACGCCGGGGGCGGAGCCGGACAACCGGAAGCAGAGCAATCCTTCGAAATTCCTGCTGTACCAGGACGTGCTGCTGGGCCTTTTCGATAAACAGATCGAAGGGCTGGAGATGTCCGCCCACTATGCGAAGCTGGAGCAGGACATCCAAAGCCGCCGCACGAAGGACGCGGAGCTGGATTACATCTTTGAGGTGCCGGAGAAGCTGTGCGCGGTGTTGAAGATAAAAAGCGAGATCGGTATCGACCTGAAGCGGGCTTATGATGCGGGGGATTGTGCGGCACTGAGAGCGATCGCCGGGGACGTGCTGCCGTCAATCGCCGAGGCCGTAAAGGCGCTACGGGCCGCGCACCGGAGTCAGTGGCTGCGCATGTTCAAACCATTCGGCTGGGAGGTGCTCGACATCCGCTACGGCGGGGTCTTGACCCGGCTGGATACGGCTTCTCTCCGGCTGCTTGATTACGTGGAAGGGCGTATTAGCGTGATTGAGGAACTGGAGCAGGAGCGGCTGGTGTACAGCTCGGTCAATCGCTTCAATCACAAAGGAGCCGGCTGGTGCAGCTACTATTACCGCATGGCTTCACCGAACGTGTTTTTTCATGTTTTGAACCCTTTTTGAGAAGCGAAAGACCGGGCCGTTCAGTGAACGGGCCCGGTCTTCTTCTTTCATTGAATAATCGGAAATTATGTATTAAGCTGCGTAACCGTTCGGAGGGAATGGATTGTTGAGCTGATAAGTAGTCGAACTGGAGTATCCCCATACCAGCCACTGAATGGCATATACCGGAGGAAGAAAAATATTAAACAGGACATAGGCTCCGTTCTTTCCGAAAGCGTTCAACAATTTGACTTGCCAGATAATCGAGAATACGATATTGGCGACCGGCACGCAGTACATAAGCACCCACCAGCCGCTTTCTTTGATCAGTCGAAGCTGCAGGATGTTCATCAGGATCGGAACGAAAGCAAACCAGGCAATATGGTCCAGTCCGGCCTTCTTCGCCAGCGAAAAATAGGCGCCCGCAAACAAGACATACATCGCGATTACGAGCAAAAATGCAAACCACATACAATTAACCTCCCTCAAATGGATAAAATAAGTTCCTTATACAATTCTATATAAATAACAAAGCTCCTTTCTTCAAGTACAACTTTTATCCGGTACCTTTATTTTTCTGCGGATACCGAGGCCCGATTCTAGAGAAGTTCCTTCCGCTTCTTCAAATACAGGTACAAGACCAGGCTGGCCAATGAGCAAATCACGGCACAAAAGCCGATAAAGGCATAGCCTGCCTGCAGTCCCCGAAGCAATCCGATCTCCGGGCCTTGGCTCGTTATAAAGAGCTGCTTGATGCCGCCGGTGATTGCCCCGATTAAGTAATTACCGAGGACGCTACCTACCCCTATCATCGTGACAATGAAGCTGATGGCGGTATCGCTATTTCCGCGGTAGCGGTCGGCGATCAAGGCCATAACGGTCGGGTAGACGGGGGCGATGCCGACGCCGGCAATGGCGAATAAGGCCGCGCCCGGTTCCCCCGCCAGGATGGCCGCAAAGGTGCAGATCCCGGTAAATCCGGCAAATATAATCAGGGAAAGCGTATATCCGATCTTATCCGTAATGGGCCCTGCGACAAGCCGGGCAAAGGTGAAACAGAGAAAGAATGCGGATAGCATTCCGGACGCCGTGCCGGTGTCCCAGCGGTAAGCTTTTTCCAGGAAGTTGACCAGCCAGCCGCCGACCGCCATTTCCGAGATGACTCCGAACGAGAGAATAGCCACCAACAGCCAGATTACCGGGTCGCGCATGAAGGATTTGACCGGGATCCGGTCTTCTTCGGCTACGCTTTTAACAGGAAACCGTCCCAGCAGGGCCGGGATCATAGGAATGAGCGATAGCAGCAAAATGACCAAGTACATGCCTCTCCAATCCAGCGTATGTTCTCCGATGGTTAGCGTCATCAGTCCGGTGGCCAGCATGGGCGCGACGATGGAGCTGAGTCCGTAGAAAAAATGGGCGAGATTCATCATGGTTCCCATGTTTTTTACGAAAATCTGCGCCGCCAGCACCGCGAGGGCGATTTCCAGCATGCCGTTGCCGATGTACATAAGGAAATAGGAACCGGACAAAGCCGGATACGTGCTGGAGAAAAACATCAATACTCCCGTAAAAGCCATGAGGCCGAAGGAGAGGACGCTGACCCATCTGACGCCCCATTTTCGCACGAGAAAAGCGGTAAAAGAGCAGGCGAGCAAATAACCGAGCGAATTCAGCGACAGCAGGGTTCCGATTTGCATCTCATCCAAATGAAAATCGGTCTGGATGCGCGGAATGGCGGGACCTTTTACATTTTCGGAAAATCCGAAGATAAAGAAGCCGATAAATACGGTCAGCATCGGGAAAAGAACTCGGATACTGCGTTTGGTTTTTGCCTGAACAGGCTGCGAATTTGTCATGTGTCCTCCATGAAGCGGATTGATTTTCGGTTCGGGGTCCGGGGTTCCTACACGGTGCCGAACAGGGAAAATCGTAACACAAACTTTAGGAAAGCGGCCATATAACTTTTAGACAAAAATGATGCCCAAAAAAGGGAGAACCCCCTTTTCCGGCGGTCCGGCAAAGAGGGTCCGGCTGGTTGCGGGCGGTTAGGCCCGCTCCAACATCTAGCGGTTAATATCGCACTTGTTCATAATGAACGAAATTTGATTTTCCAACCGGTGGATGCGTTCCTGTGTTTCTTGATCCCCGGCGCCTTGTCCCCGCAATTCGGCAAGCTCCTGTTTAAGCTGATGGAGATCGTCTCCGGCACTTGCGCAGTCGTAGTCGCTTTCCAGATTGTCAAGCATGGTCGGTCCTCCTTGTTTGTCATGTTGCCCTTTCCTATTATGGAGGATTATTCCGGAGTTATTCATCTCTTCAGGACCGGATTAGACCAGCTTTTTACGGATAGCTCCCGAGATCAGGTCGATGACCGTGATCATGACGATAATACCGAGCAGGATGATGCCGACGCGGTCCCAGTTGCGGGAACTGAGAGCGAAAATAAGCGGAGTGCCGATGCCGCCGGCTCCAATGACGCCAAGAATGGTGGCGGACCGGAGGTTGATTTCAAACCGGTAAAGCGTGTAGGACATAAATCCGGGCAGCACTTGGGGCAGCACGGCGAACCTTAAAATCTGGAGCCGGGTCGCTCCGGCGGCGATCAGCGCTTCGGAAGGCCCCGGGTCGATCTGCTCAACCTCGTCGGCAAACAGCTTGCCGAGCATGCCGACGGAGTGCAGGCCGAGCGCCAGCACGCCGGCAAAAGATCCGGGCCCGACCGCTTTGATGAACAGCAGCGCCATCACGATTTCGGGGAAGGTCCGGATCAGGCTGAGCAGCATTTTTCCGGAACCGGAGGTCAAGCGGGAACGGCTCATATTGGCTGCCGACCAGAACGCGAAGGGAAAGCACAGAATCGTGGAGATCAGCGTTCCCAAAATAGAGATGGCCAGCGTATCAAGCAGTCCCCGCAGCAGATCTTCTCCGTCCGGCAAATAGACATAGTCCCAATCCGGCGAGAACAGGCCCGAAGCAATCGCCTTCGTCACTTGCCCGGCCGTCTCCTTGATCCCGCCGAAGGGAATGCCGGCAAAGGCCCAGACATAAACAGCGGCCAGCGCGATATAGATGAACCAGCGGAGCGGACTTTTTTTCGGCTTGGGTGCGATTTCGTTCCATGACTTCGTCATAACAGTCTCTCCCGCAGTTTTGTGCTGATATAGTCGATGATCAAGACGACGGCGAGGGTGAATAGGATAATCATGCACGTCTTGTCATATTCAAAAAATCCGAGCGTCACTTCGTAATAATGGCCTATGCCGCCGGCTCCGACGAGCCCGAGCACCGCTGCCGCACGCACGTTGATTTCGAACGTGTACAAGGTGAACGAAGCGAAATGAGCCTGGATTTGCGGGACTACGCCATAAACGATGATCTGTACGAGATTTGCCCCGGCGGCGGTCATCGCTTCCAACGGACCGGGGTCGATGGCCTCAAGCGCTTCATAAGTAAGCTTGGTGATTAGCCCTAACGAAAAGACGGACAAAGCGAAGATCCCCGGCAACGGGCCGAGTCCGAAGATGGCGACGAAAAGCGCGGCCAGCAGCAGGTCGGGAATCGTCCGGATCAGATTCAACAGAAAGCGGACCGGATAATAGATCCATCTGCTTTTGATGAGATTGGCGGCGCAAAGGAGCGCCACCGGAATCGCCAATAGCGCTCCGATCGTCGTGCCGACGAGAGCCATGCGGATCGTCTCCAGCATCGCTTCCAGAATATTGTCGAGATAGGTCCATCTCGGCGGAAACATATCCCAAAGCAGATCGCGCATATCGGGAAAGCCCCGAACCAGTTCGCTCAGCGTGGAATCCGTCTGCACGGCGCTTCCCCAAATCAGCAGCAGGATAAAAGCCGCGGTCAGATAATGCTTTGTTTTGCCCGGGGGCTTGGGCCGGATCGGCGCACGCCGTCCCTGTTGTTCCGCTTCCGGATTAGCATTCATACGGCGGCATCCTCCAACATTTCTTCCTTGCCGAGCGGCCGTCCGTAAATCTCGGCGAATTTCTCGTCCGTAGCTTCCGACACCGGGCCGTCAAAGACGACTTCTCCGGCTCTTAGGCCGATGATCCGGGTAGCATACTGCCGGGCGAGATCGATGAAGTGCAAATTCACGATCGTCGTAATTCCGGATTCCAGATTGATCCGTTTCAAATCGTCCATGACTTGCTTGGTCGTCAGCGGATCCAGGGAAGCCACCGGTTCATCGGCCAATATGATTTTTGCCTCCTGCGCCAGCACCCGGGCTATGGCGACCCGCTGCTGCTGCCCGCCGGACAATTCGTCGGCGCGGGAGTAAGCCTTCTCGGCAATATTCACCCGGTCCAGCGCCTGGAAGGCCAGTTCTACATCCTGTTTGGGGAACCGGCCCACAACCGTGCGCAGGGTGGAGTGATAGCCGACGCGTCCGGCCAGCACGTTGCGGAGCACGGACGTACGCTTCACAAGATTGAAGCTCTGAAAGATCATGCCGATGTCCCGGCGGATCATGCGCAATTTTTTGCCTTTGGCTGCTGTAATCGATTTGCCGCCGATGATGATTTCGCCTTCGGTAATATCATGAAGCCGGTTCATCGACCGTAAAAGGGTCGACTTGCCGGCACCGGACAATCCGACGATCGCCACGAATTCCCCCTGGCCGATCGTCAGGTTGATATGGTTCAGTCCTTTGGTTCCATTAGCGTATGTTTTGGATACGTTGCGGATTTCGATCACGAGGCATTCCTTCTTTCCAGTGCTGAAAACCCGGCCTTTTGAACGTGTGCTCTGTTAGGAGTTCGTCCAAAAAGCCGGATTTCGGGTCGTTTTTTAAATTGTGTATATACTACTCGGTCTTTACCTTTTCGCCGTATTCACGGACGATATCGAAAAGGCTGTCTTCGGATTTAACATATCCTTCGTGCGTGTAAATTTCGGAAATGATCTTGTGTCCTTCTTCGTCCTTACCGATCTCGATGAAGGCGTTCTGCAGCTTCTCGATCCATTCTTGGCTCATGTCGGAACGGACGCTGATCGTATCGTTCGGAATTTTTTCCGTATAAGTCAGGACTCTTGTATCTTCAAACACGGTCGGATAATCGTTCTTTACGACGTTACGGGCATCCTGGAAAATCGCGGCGGCGTCAACATCGCCGTTCAACACGGCAAGCACGCCTTGGTCATGCCCTTTTACCGTAATCGGTTCTACATCCTTCAGCGGATCGATTCCCGCTTCCAGCAGCTTGCCTGCCGGCCATACATACCCCGCCGAGGAGGTTACGTTTTGATAAGCGATCTTTTTCCCTTTAAGGTCTTCGACTTTTTGAATCGGGGAATCTTTTTTGACGATAATCATCGCTTTATAGAAGTCGACCAGTTCGTCGGTCGGTTCGCCGGTTTCGTCCTTAACGCCAAAACGTTGCGCTTGGAGGATTACTTCGGCGGCGCCTTTCTCTTTGGCGAGTACATAAGCGGTTGGAGGCAGGAAGCCTACGTCGACTTTTTTGGAAGCCATCGCTTCAACAATTACGTTATAGTCGGTTGACACGCTGACTTCTACCGGAATGCCGATCTTGTCGGACAGCAGCTTTTCCAGCGGCTTGGCTTTGGCTTCGAGTGTATCCGCATTTTGGGAAGGGACGAATTGTACAGTCAATTTCTCCGGAGCATATCCGGTATCTTCGGAAGCCTTGTTGTTGCTGGCGTTCTCGGCTTTCGAATTTTCCTGGCCGGCGTTAGCCGCCGCTTTGCCGCCGGTGTTCGATGCGGCTTCATTGGCACCGCAGCCGCTGATTACGGCGATGGATAAGAACAGGGGCATGATCAATTTCGTGATTTTTCTCAAAGGATATGACCTCCACTTTTTTTATTGGACAATTCCAAGCCTTTCTTGTTCCACTATACGAAGCAACTATTAACGTGCCGTCAGCGGAATGAAAAATTTGTGTAAAGTCATGAAATTTAATATAAAACTGCATGTCGGATGCTAGAATTCTAGAATAATGCTTGGAGAAGGAGAGGTTGCTATGGATTCTGGACAAACAAAAACAATTACGGTGCTGGCGACCAGCGATATCCACGGACATCTTCATCCAACCGATTACCGGAGCCAAGGCGAGTGTGACCTCGGTTTTGGAAAGCTGGCGGCACTGATCCGCAAAGAACGGATGCACAGCCCCGAATTGCTGCTGTTGGATAATGGAGATTTGATTCAGGGGTCTCCGCTGTCTTCTTTTGCGATAAAAAACAAAACGGGGGTCCATCCCGCCGTGGCTGCGCTCAACGAACTGAACTATGACGCCGCCGTGCCGGGCAATCATGAATTCAATTACGGGTTCGGGACGCTGCGCAATGTCATGAGGGATTCTGCGTTTCCCTGGTTATCGGCGGGAATAACGGCACAGCGAAGCGGAGAGCCCGCTTTTGGCCAGCCGTATCTTATAAAAATGATAGATGGGGTTAAGGTAGCGGTGTTGGGCTTGACTACGCACTACATTCCAAACTGGGAGAACCCCGCCCATATCCAGGGTTTGCAATTTCACGATGCTCTGGAGACGGCGAAAGCGTGGGTGCCCCGTATCCGGAAGGAAGAGGCGCCGGACGTGCTGGTCGTGTCCTATCACGGCGGATTTGAGGCGGATTTGCAGACCGGCGCTCCAAGCGAAAAACCGACCGGTGAGAATCAGGCCTATACCATCTGTACGGAGATAGCGGGCATCGATGTGCTAGTTACCGGGCACCAGCACCGGCTTCTGGCCGGGGAAGTGCATGGGGTGACGATCATTCAGCCCGGTTGCAACGGCCAGGCGCTGGGAAAAATCAGCATAGATCTCGTTTCGGAGCAAGGCCGTTGGGTCATTACGGAAAAACGGGCGGAATTGCTGAAGCCCGATCGGCTTGTGAAGCCTGATGCGGCCGTGTTGAACCTCAGCCGGGAGTTGGAAGACCGGACACAGGCATGGCTGGATGAGCAAATCGGGCAAAGCGAGGCCGGGATGACGTTAGCCAGCCCTTTAGCGTGCCGGATCGAAGAGCATCCCTTCATCGAATTCACCAATCGTGTACAGATGGATAGCGCGGGGGTGTCGGTGTCCTGCACGGCTTTGCTCAGCGAAGCGTCGAAGGGCTTCGGCGAGGCCATTACTCGGCGGGATGTGCTCACGAATTTTATGTATCCGAATACGCTGACCGTCCTGCGGCTGACCGGACGCGACATCCGGGCGGCCCTGGAACAGACGGCATGTTATTTCGTCATGGATGCCCATGGGAATCCCGCGGTCAACCCGGCGTATCTGGAGCCTAAAGCCCAGCATTACAATTACGACATGTGGGAAGGCATTGAATATACGCTGAACGTTGCCAGACCTCCCGGCTCCCGGGTCACCCGGCTGAAGTATGACGGTGTGGAGCTATCGGATGAAATGGAGCTGGATGTCGTTATGAACAGCTACCGAGCAGGCGGTGGCGGGGACTATGCGATGTTTCGGGGCAAGGAGATCGTCCGGGAGATTTTGAGGGATACCGCTGAACTGGTCGAAGAGTATATTACGGAGCGGGGGAAAATTCCGGCCGAATGCAATCATAACTGGAAAGTGGTAGTAGAGCCGTAATTTGCGGCATCATAAGGATCTTCTCCACCGATGGAAGGATATGTTATCTTAAAGGGGGAGGAGGTCCTGTTTGTGATGATGCCTTTCACCGAGGGAAAAATTCATTATCCCGGCTATCGGCTGGGAATGTCCTATTGCCCTGAAGCCCCGCTATCCGGGGACGGGGACGAGTTGTCCGGTTACCGGTTGGTTTTGGTTTTGGAAGGCGCGGGAATTATGCAGATAGGGGATCTTGCTTATCCGGTCATGGGTTCGGCGATCTACTGTTTTCATGACCGTGAAACCGTGACGCTGCCTTCGACGACCCGGGTCACGGCCAAAGCCCTGTTTTTTCAGCCGAGGGTGCTTAATGAGCGGCTTAACGGTCTGCTTCCCGGCGGAGAGTCAGTCGGTCATGCCCATGCGGAAAAAGAGACCGCCTCCACCGATATGCAGGATTTGTGGGTGCTGGAGCCGTTTTTGGAGCGAAGCAAAGGCTATTATGGCGGCATACCGCTCGATCCATCCGTGGCAAGGCATGCGGATGAACTGCTGAAGGAGATCGACTATAATTTGCATTTTCAACCCGATGCCCATTGGCCTTGCCGTAGCCGTTCCTATTTGTTGGAGCTGTTGTTTTTGATCCGGCGCATCTATCAGCAGACGACGTTTTCACCGGCTATCATTCCCTCCGAGGTTCCGGAGTCGGTAAAGCCGGTGCTTGAATATTTGCATACGCACTATACCGAGAAAATCAGGTTGGAAGATCTGACCTCCAAGTTCCATGTGAACAAAACGACTTTAAATGAGCAGTTTAAAAAGTCTACCGGCTTGTCTCTGATCGCTTACCTGAATAAAATCCGGATGCAGATGGCCGATTCCATGCTTCGCAACACTACGCTCCCTACGGCAGAAATCATGGACCGGATCGGGTTTGCCGACGATGCTCATTTCCTCCGGAATTTCCGCAAATACTCCGGTTATTCCCCTGCGGAATTCCGAAATGCCTATTGCTGGATGTTGAATAAGAACAGTTGACGGACTTCCCCGTCAGTTATGAGAGGCGCCTCTAACGGAGGCGTCTTTTTTACTGCCGATTTGCAGGAAGACGCTGCGGATTAGCAATACACGGCGAAATTCGGAATTGATAAGATTTTATCGAACAGAAAAAAGAAAAGGGAGCTGGTCTCATGAAATGTTTCAAAGTGATGCTCTGCGCAGTGCTGCTCTTCCTTGTCGGGGGGCCGCAGATGGGTTTGGCGAAAGTGCAGAAAGATCGTACATCCTCGGCGAGCATGAGCGTTAATTTTTACAGCGAGTCCCTGCAAAAGGAAATGCATATGAGCGTTTATTTGCCGCCGCATTACAATGCGCAGGATGAATACCCTGTTCT
Organism: Fontibacillus forbon; assembly: GCF_046559655.1. Lineage (NCBI taxonomy): Bacteria > Bacillati > Bacillota > Bacilli > Caryophanales > Paenibacillaceae > Fontibacillus > Fontibacillus forbon. The sequence continues at coordinate 367,076 of NZ_JBKGFV010000003.1, forward strand.
GTATGTACTCCATTCTTACACGGTAAACGAAAGCCAGTGGTTCAATACCCTGAAGATTACCGAAACCGCGGACGCTCTCATCTCCAGCGGAAAGATCGAGCCGATGATCATCGTCGCGCCGCGGATCAATAACAGCTTTGGCGTCAATTCCTCCGACGTTTCCGGGTATTCGGCCGCGAGCGGCAAACCGGAAGATGCCGGAGTGCTGCACACGGGCAAGTATGAGGACTATATTTCCAAAGACGTCGTCGAATTCGTCGACACTCACTTTAATACCATAAAATCACGCCAGGCCCGCTATCTGGGAGGAACCTCCATGGGCGGCTTTGCGGCGCTTCATATCGGGTTCAAGCATCCTGAAGTCTACGGTAAGGTAGGCGGGCACTCGCCGGCGCTGTTTGTCGGCGACATGTGGGAGCCGCTGGAGAAGTTGGTCTTCCCGAACGCGGACGCCAGAGCGAATAACGATCCGCTTGCGCTAGCAGCCAGCCGGAAGTTGAATAAATTGAGCATTTATCTGGATTATGGCGACCAGGATGACTTTAAGGCCGCGATCGATAAACTGGAAGGCATCCTGAAGGGTGCAAAGACGAAATCCTACGAATTGCATGTCGCTCCGGGCGGCCGTCATGATGATGCCTATTGGAGCAGTCAGTTGGAAAACTATTTGTTATTCTACGGGGGCTTAGACCGGGATTAAGCTTCAGGTTGTTGTTGTAATTCCCCTTCTACTCCGGATAAAATGGAGTCAAGGCGCGCACGGGAATCCGTGCGCGCTTTATTAAGGGGGCGCATGAAGGATGGATACCTTTTCTTCTATAATATCTGCATTATTCTTTGTACTAGGCATATCTGCATTGTTATCCATCGTAATTACAAGCTGGAGAAACGGGATTTCGCCTACGCCGACTTCGGTGCCGGTACGGCATGCGGCTATGGCGGAGCTTAGGCGGATCGGCGGCATTACGAATATCGTCGAGGCCGGATCGGGATGGGGGACGCTTGCTTTACAGGCAGCTAAAATCAATCCGTCCTGGAACATCGTCGGTATCGAAAATTCGCACATACCGTTGGCGGTTTCCCGCCTGACGGCTCGCTGGAGTTCCGTCCGCAATGTCTCTTTTATAAGAGGCGATTTATACAAATATCCCTATGGGAAGGCGGATGCGGTCATCTGTTATTTATTCCCCGGGGCCATGAAGCGGCTTGACCCGCTTTTTCGCGAAGAATTGACTGCGGGGACTTCTGTTATCAGCATTTGCTTTGCGCTTCCGGGGTGGACGCCCGACCGGATCGTTACTTGCCGGGATATGTACCGGACGAAAATTTATATTTACAAAAAATAGCGATATTGCAAAAATCGACAAAAATGTTTCTCATGGAACAATTTTCACGACTTTTTTACAGGTTGTGATTTTTTTTTACGTTTTTCTAGTTTTCGGCAAGGATATCCGCATATATAATAGATTTACTTCCGCTGCGGATTGAGGATTACCAGGCAGGCCCGGTATGGAAGAACGCTGGCAACATTAGGGAAGGTGGGTAACAAAAATGCGGAACAGAAGTATCGGAACCAAGATCAGCCTGATCGTCGTCAATATCCTGTTGGCATTCGCAGTGGTAACAGCAATAGTAGCGGTGGATCAAATGAAAAAGGGCATTGAATCGTTCGCTACGGCCAAAGCAAAGAGCGATTTGGAGCTGGCCCGTCAGTGGTTGGATTCGCAATATCCGGGTGATTGGGAGATCCGGGAAGGGCAATTGTTTAAGGGCGATACCAAAATGAACGATAATGAGGAAGTCGTGGACCAAATCGGACAGGCCACCGAAGATACGGTTACGATTTTTCAACAAAATAAGCGGGTTGCTACCAACGTGATGGACGGAGGGCAACGGGCGTTAGGAACGACGGTTTCCGATAAGGTGGCCGAGGTCGTACTGAAACAAGGGGAAAAGTATTACGGCAAAGCCGTGGTATTAGGCAAAAACTATCAAGCGGCTTACGAGCCGATTAAAAATTCGGGCGGCGAAACCATAGGGATTTTCTATGTCGGGGCATCCCAACATTTGATCCAGAGCATTCAGCAGGACTTCATGACGACATTTGCCATCGTGTTTGTCATGGCCATGCTTGTGGCTTGCGTCGTTGTCGTTTGGTACATCAAGCGCATGCAAAGACGGCTCATGGCGGTGACGCAGGCAATGGAATTGGCGGGAACGGGCGATTTTACCGCCATCATCCAGGATAAGTCGGGAGATGAAATAGGCCGATTGGGCGGCAGCTTCAACAAGATGGGGGAGAGCCTCAAGGCGTTGATCCGGCAGGGATTGCTGGCCTCCGAGAAGGTTGCGGCCTCCACGGAACGGCTAAAAGCGGTTGCCGAGAAAACGACGGAGGAGTCTTTCCGGATTGCGGAATCGATGGAACAGGTGACTGAAGGGGCAGACAATCAGACCCAAAGTACGTCTGAAAATGCCAGAGCGGTGGAGGAAATATCGGTCGGAGTCCAGAATATTGCCGAGCACGCGCTCGAGGTTTCCGAATCGGCAGTTCGTTCCAAAGGGCAGGCCGATACCGGAGCAAGCCATGTCCGCCAAACTTTGCAACAAATGGATTCGATATCTCTTTCGGTTCAGGAAACGGACCGGACCATCCAACGGCTGGACGAGAAGTCGCGGGAAATCGAAGAGATCCTGGGTCTGATTCGGGAGATATCGGCGCAGACCAATCTGCTGGCCCTGAATGCTTCTATTGAAGCGGCGCGCGCCGGGGACCAGGGACGCGGGTTTGCGATAGTCGCTTCGGAGGTAAGGAAGCTGGCGGAACAATCCGAGACTTCATCCCACCGGATTTCGGAAGTCATCCGCGAGATCGGGGAAGACGTGAAAATATCGCTCGGAGCCATGGAAACGGTGATGCAGAAAGTAACCGGTGGATTGGAACTGGCGAGGGAGACGGACCGCAGCTTTGCCGGAATCGTCGAAAGCAACGGCCGAATCGCGGAGCAGATGGAACACCTGGCCGCCACCTCCGAGCAAATGTCTGCCGGGATTGAGGAGATTACCGCCTCGGTAACGGTCATCTCGGAAATTGCCCGTGTGACCAGTTCGAATTCCCGGCAAGTTACGCAGTCCGCTTCCACCCAGTTGGATGCCATCCGGGAATTGAACGATTCGGCGGTTTTATTGTCGGAAGTGTCGGGCGAACTGCATCAGGCGCTCGCCAAATTCAAAATTAATGGTTAACTTCGCTCAAAGGCCTCATACAAAGCCCCGTCTTACGGGGCTTTTTTATGCCGTTTTTGCCGGAGAAAACCGTTCAATCAGGGCATCGCGGCTCATCACGAGACGCAGCGGAACCAGCTTCTCGGCGTGCGGTCCGATGCGGTTCCCGTTTCGCGGGTGAAACACCGTGAGCAATAATCTTAAGTAATAAGTGGTCAAGGAACGAAAGGTACCTTGTTTAAGAGGATATGTTTCAAAACCCATTCCGTGGGTAATACCTCTGTGCAGTAAGGTGATGCCCTGCAGCGCTTTCACCTGACTGAGTTGGGGAAGAGTCCTCATCTCGGCGCAGATTTGCCGCATCGACCCTCGAGCCAGCCGGGCGACACGCAGCGCGACCTGATTGTCGTCGTAAGTGCGCAGCATCTCCAGAATGAGACGGTTATCCAGATGCAATTCCCCGATCCAGTCGCCCGTATGGATCCAGGTACCGTCCTGGCAAGAGATGCTTGGCCCGTGATACTTGTTCACGTACATTTTACATATGCCGTATTCACCGGAATAAAGGGAACGAGCCCGGCTGAATCGCTCAAACCATTGTTCCCATCCCATCCAGGCCCATTGAATAACTCTTTTTAATTTTGTGGTTTCGGCCGCTTTCATCGTGCGTCCTCGCTTTCATTTACATATCGGGTGTCGTCTTCAGTATATCGGTTGCCTGGAGCCGTGAAACCGGGCGGAGGTCCAGTTATGTTCCTGGACCTGGAAACAATTTTGTAAAAACAAGGGAATCGATGCGGTTTTGTAGTAAAATGAGTAAAAACCATCAAACCGGTAATGGAGGAAAGGGATGAAGGATTTTAAAGATCGGGTTAATTCCATCAAGGACAGACAAAATCAGCTTGCCCGGGAATACCAGGACCTCATGGCGGAGTTCGAAGCAAATGATGCCCTGCGGGAGAATGAAACATTACGACGGGAGCATGAGGCGGTTCAGCAGCGGGTAGCCGCTTTGGAAGCCCGGCTGCAGCTGCTGGAAAAGGAAAACGGCTCGCTGCGCCACGCGCTATCCGAGCAGATTCTGGACGAAAAGCTCAGTCTGATCAAAGCGTCGCGGCAGAAGCTGGAGACTTATTTTACGGCCATGGGGCAAGGGCATATGAATTCGCTTGATGCCGTGGAACATGGTGCAAGGCAGCGTATCCATCAATTGTATGAACAAGCGGACAGATTCCTTGGGGCCGACAAGGAAGTCATTACCGCCAAGCTGGGACAGTTTCAGGACGAACTGAATCACCGGATTGCGGCTCATCGCCAGCGCGTACTGACCGAGGATCGGACCATCCGGAGCGACGCGGCTCAAGGCTATGAACAACTGGCTTCGGAAGGCGTCAGCGAAGAGACGATGCAGCGGCGCATGAAGCAGAATCGGATCGAGATGAAAATCGGCCTGAACTGGTTTAACAAGCTGGGGATTTTTCTCATCATCCTGGCGGTAGGCGCGGCATTCCAATATTCCTATTCCACCTGGTTCAACGGCTATATGAAGGGCGCCGCTTTTTTCCTGTTAGGGGCGCTTATGCTGGCCGGCGGAGAGTGGCTGTTCCGCAAAAACAAGACGGTTTTCGCCATGGGGATTTTGGGCGGCGGCATCTCGGTCTTGTACGGGTCGGTGTTCTACAGCTATTTCTTGCTTGAAATTATCGGCTTGGCTATAGGAATGATTCTTTCCATTATAATTACGGCCACGGCCGTATTGTTATCGCTCAGGTATGAATCCCGGACGATCTGCTCCTTCGGCCTGGTAGGCGGCTATCTTCCGTTCTTTTCCTATATGGTTGCATTCGGTCTGGAGGGAAGCGCCGTTTACGTGGCGATGGGGTATTTGTTCCTGCTGAATGCGTTGATCCTGTTGATTTCGTTCCGGAAAAATTGGGTGGTCGTGAATTACATAAGTTTTCTGTTCAATATGTTTTCCATGCTGGTGCTCGTCTCAATTGCGGAGCATACGGCGGTCGGCATGCTATATGCCGTCGTTACTTTTATCATGTATCTGGGAATTACCCTTTACGTTCCGTTTAAGAATAAAACCAAACTGACCTGGTGGGATTTTGCTTTACTGGTCCTGAATACGGTCATTAACTGCGTGACGTTGTACAGCTTGCTGTTATCCGCGGATTGGGATGATTTCAGCGGTTTGCTTGCGCTCCTGTTCTGCGCAACCTACTTTGCGCTTGCCCGGTTGTCCCGGAGACACGTGCATCAGGAAAAGGAGACCCGCCTGTTCTTCTATGGCACTTCCCTGACCTTTTCGCTGTTGGTCATTCCGTTCCAATTCGGCATCCATTATATGTCGTTGGCATGGCTGATCGAAGGCATGGTGCTCACGATACTGGGCCATCTTTACCGTTACCGGCAGCTGGAGCGCATCGGCTGGGGCATTGTGGGGCTATGTCTGGGCATATTCCTGTTTGTCGATAGTTTCCTTAGTTTGTTCGATACGGATTCTTTGGATTATTCATGGAAGTACACTTTCGTTTCGCTCGGGCTGATCGTGCTTACCCTGTTTTACGCCTTCCGCCTGCAGGACGACGGAGACGCGCGGCGGTATAGACCGGGGGACAGATCTCTTCTCTCCGTATTTAAATATGTGGCGCTAGTTAACTTCTGGTTATATCTGGTCTATGAGACAGGACGAATTTATAAGCGGATCATGCCTGAGGGTTCGGAGTTGTACGATTTCTATAAAATCTTGCTGATCGCCGCCATCACCCTCATTTTGGCATATGCCATTACCAAAGTGGCAGTCCTTTATGACACGTTCGTGAAGCATTACGTCCGCATCTTGTACGGGTTCGGCTATCTCGCGTGCCTGGCGGTGACTTTGACGGTTCCGTCGCTGCATGCGGACGGCGCGTACAATTCCGCGGAGAACTATGTGGCGCTGATGATTCTCATCGGATTCAATCTGCTCGTCTTTTTCAGCGGGCGCGATCTGATCATCAGCATTCTGGAGCCGTATCCGGGCCAGCGGGAATGGTACCCGATCATCGCGGGCGTCTACCTGTTCGGCATCATGACCGCCATTTTGGGCGTTCAACTCCGGCTCGGCCACATCGGCTGGCTGTTCAGCGCCGTATATCTGTTGCTCGCGATCGGTTATATCACTTATGGATTCCGGTACAAATATTTGTTGATCCGGCGGATCGGCCTGGGCTTGACCTTGTTTTCGACCGGCAAAATGCTGCTGTTCGATTTGCAACTGATGACGACCGGCAGCAAGATCGCTGCATACTTTTGCTTTGGCATCGTCTTGTTGGGGATTTCTTATATTTATCAGAAGGTATCCAACAAATTAGGAGCGGCAGAGGAGGCGGCTTCCACGGCGGATTCCCAGGGTTAAGCACAAAGGAGCGCCTCACTTTATGACTATTTTCAAGAAATTTAACTATCGGCTTTTACCCGGCTCCCTCTTTTTGCTGACGTGTGCCATTATGGCGGCAGGGTGTTCGACGCAAGAGATGGCAGGGAACGCTCCGGTTTCCGAACCGCCTCCCTTATCGAGCCCCGCCCCGGCGGCCCCGGTCAAGGTTCCGGCACAACAGGCTGCCGCAAGTACCGCAGAGACCGCCGTAACCGGCCGCTACCTCATTTCGGGCTACAGTCCGGCTAACGCCGGGGTTGCCGAAATCACCGTTTCGCCGGAAGAACCGGGGAGATATCACCTCAGCGTGTCTGTTGTCAGGGGATATTCGCACCATATCGGGTCGATGGAATCGGATTTTGAATGGGATGGGGAGCTGGGAAAGTTCAGGCTGACGGATGAAGGGTACGAGGATGTCGCATTGGAGCTTGCCGAAAATTCGTTGACCGTGGACTATGAGGGAAAACAATTCGGAGGCGCGAATGCCGAGCCGAAAGGGACCTATTATTTATCCAATACCGGTGCGGAGGATGCCCCGTTTCTGACCGAATTATATGACCTTACCGGATTGGGCGAAGTTTACCGGCACGGGGTCTCGGATGTATACAGCTATGAACTGGATGAAGGCCGGCTTTTGTTGCTTGTGCGATCAGGTAATAACGAAGACCGAAGCGAGATTGCGGAGGAACGCCTGGCGTTGTATAATGCTTCGTCCCGAAGCTTGAAGGCGTTGGGCGAGGCATCCGGCCATAACGAGACTGACAATAGGGAACTGCTCCAGAGCTTGGGAGCCGATGAGCATCTCATTTATCAGGTGCTATACAAAACGTACAACGACCGGCTGATCACCTTGGAAATGGAGAAGTTCGACGAGGGGCAACCGGGATTCCACGATTCGGACGATTATAGATTAAGCGGGCAAGAGGCCTTCTATATCGCAACCGGAGTGAAGAACACGACGCGATGGGAGAATAATACGAGGGATGAGAACGATATCGGTTCCACATTTATCGCTGAAGTGGACTCGATGAGGGAAGAGACGGTGACCATTCGCTTCGACGAGCTCGTACGTAACCCTGAGGGTATGGAAGAAATCGTGAATACGGATCGGCTGGAGGTAGACCTTGCCTCCGGTAAAGTCGATTGGCTAACCCCATAAAATGAATGTGCCCCGGAATCCGGTGCGGCTTGATGAAGTGCAATAGCCGCGTCGGGTTCCGGGGTTTTGCGTGCTGTGACGCGTTTTTAATATGTAACTTAGTAAGCCTGCGCATCGTTTAGTAAAAAGTAGAAGCAAATGTACAATGAGGCGGATGACGCTTCCTTGAATGGATACTTTGTGTATAATAAGGCCAACACATGGACAACAAATCGCCGCGGGATGAGGCCGGTATGCAAGCAGGCGCCGCAAGAATCACGCGGGACGGAAAGAAGGTAGTGTAACCGGATGACGACGCTGCTCATCGTGGAGGATGACATTAGTTTAAATAAAGGAATCGCGCTCACCCTGGCTCAAGACGGAATCATGATTGAACAAGCCTACGATTTGGCGACTGCGGAGCAGCGGTTTGCCGAAGGGGGCATCGATCTGATCGTGCTGGATGTCAATCTGCCTGACGGCAACGGGCTCGATTTTTGCGAAAAAATCAGGGCTACCTCCCGGGTGCCGGTCATATTTTTGACGGCGAACGATATGGAATCCGACATCGTCCTGGGCTTCGAGCTGGGCGGGGATGACTATATCACGAAGCCGTTCAGCCTGATGGTGCTGCGCTCGCGGGTAATGGCCGTGCTGCGCCGGAGCCGTGCGCTGCATGAAGACAAGCTGACGATCGGCCCGCTTAGCCTTGATTTCGGGAAAATGGAGTTCCGCAAGTCAGGCGTTAGCCTGCCGCTCAGCAAAACGGAGCAGAAACTGCTGAAAGTGCTCGTATCCAACCGGGGCCAAATTTTGACGAGAGAGCAGTTGATGGATCAGGTATGGGATCGGGAAGCGGAGTTCGTGGATGAGAATGCCCTGACGGTCACGGTGAAAAGACTTCGCTCCAAAATCGAGGACGAGCCCTCCTCGCCTGTTTACATAAAAACCGTCTACGGACTGGGGTATCTTTGGACCCGGACTGAAGGAGTTTCTCATGCGGACTAACCGTGAACGCCGCCGGGCCTTCCTATATGCGGTCTATGGCGGCACTTTTGCTCTGTTGACGGCGGTTTATATCGGAATCGTAACGTATGTTACCGGATTCGATACGGCAATGGGCTGGGCTTCGGCCTTGTTCGTGCTTGCGTTGCTGCTCCTGGGCGGAGCCCTGATATGGACGATGCAGGCGGAAGCCTCCATTACCGCCGAGGTGCTCAATGAGATTGTCGACCGGGCCATCAGCGGCCAGCCGCGTCAAACCGGGTATACGGAGAGCGCGGTGTCCTCCCTGGAGCATAAAGTGACCCGTTATTTTGAAATGTCGAGCACGCATAAACAAAAGCTGGACGCGGAAAAAAGCAGCATCAAAGCACTGATCTCCGACATCTCCCACCAGACGAAAACCCCTTTATCCAACATTATTTTGTACAGCGGGCTATTGGAGGAAACCCCCGGCCTTAGCGTGGAGGCACGCCAGCATGTCGCAAGCATCCGGGACCAGTCGGCGAAGCTGGATTGGCTGATCCAGTCCCTGGTCAACATGTCGCGGCTGGAAAACGGCATCATCGCGATCCGGTCGGACTTGCATCCGGTGATCGGAACGGTAACGAAAGCCGTCTCGCAAGTTTATGCCGGTGCGGAGCAAAAAGGGATCGACGTCCGCATCCATTGCGATCCCGGGACGATGGCCAGGCATGATCCGAAATGGACCGCGGAGGCGCTCGTTAATCTGCTGGAGAACGCGGTGAAATACAGCAAACCGGCCGGAGGAAGCATCGATATTACGGCCCGGGCGAACGAAATGTTTACCCGGATCGATATCGCCGATACCGGCATCGGTATCGCGGAGAGCGAGTGGAATGATATTTTTAAACGCTTCTACCGCAGCAAGGAAACGTCGCAGTATGAGGGTGTCGGCATCGGGCTGTACCTGACCCGCGAAATTCTCACGTCCCAGGGCGGATACATTAAAGTGTCCTCCGTGCCCGGCACGGGATCGGTGTTTTCGGTGTTCTTGCCGGCGCTTTGAGAGGCGCAATATGTCCATTCCGTTATTTTTCAGACACCGGGGTGTCAGATTGGTTTGCTACATTAAGTCTGTACCGTCAGGTATGGACTTTTATGTTCTTGAATAGCAAAGATACGTCTCTGAAGGAGGACAGGACATGTCCATTTTGCAAATCGATCAGTTAAAAAAATACTACGGCAGCGGGGAGTCGGCAGTCAAAGCGTTGGACGGCATCACACTTTCCGTGAACCGGGGGGAATTCGTCGCCATCGTCGGAACGAGCGGAAGCGGCAAAAGCACGCTTCTGCACATGATGGGCGGGTTGGACCGGGCGACGGAAGGCAAGGTCTACGTCGACGGAAATGATATTTTCGGCATGAATGACGAGCATCTCACGATTTTTCGGCGCCGGTCGGTCGGGTTTGTTTTTCAAAACTATAATCTGATCCCGATCCTGAACGCTTATGAAAATATCGTGCTGCCGATCGAACTGGACGGAACCCCGGTGGATAAGGAGCATGTCGACCGGATTATCGGCGCGCTTGGGCTGAAGGACAAGGTTCGTAATTTGCCGTCCAATCTGTCGGGCGGACAGCAGCAGCGGGTGGCGATCGCCCGGGCGCTGGCGACGAAGCCGTCCATCGTGCTGGCGGACGAGCCTACCGGCAACCTGGATAGCAAGACTAGCCAAGAAGTGATGATTCTGCTCAAACAGTTAAGCGAAAAGTTCGATCAGACCATCGTGATGATTACCCATAACGAGGAAATCGCCCAGACGGCGGACCGGATCATCCGGATCGAGGACGGAAAAATCCTGGCCCGCCCCGAACCGCTACGCGGAGCCGGGAGGTAGGCCATGAACATTGCGACCAATCATGGAAAAGCCGTTACCCGGCTGGCCAAGCGGAGCCTTCGGACCAATCGGATGCGTAACCTGATCATTATCTGTGCCGTCGTATTGACGACTTTGTTGATTACGTCGGTGTTCACGATGGGCTTTAGCATTAACCGGTCCATGGAGCAGACGCAGATGAGGACGGCGGGGAGCGACTTCCACGGCAGTTTTAAATACCTGAGCCCGGAAGAAGCCGACAAACTGGAACGGCATCCTTCCATTAAAAAATACGGGAAAGCCGTGCTCATCGGGTATGCCGTGAATGACGAATTTCGTGATTCAAAGATGGAGATCAACCAGATTGACGAGAGTCTGGCCAAACATAGCTTTATCCGGTTAGAGGAAGGGAAACTGCCCGAGGGCGAAAATGAAATCGTCCTGAACACCTGGGCGCTTGATTTGCTCGGCGTACCGCATCAATTGGGGGCCAAGGTCGATCTGGATATGGATATCAACGGCGAGCAGGTATCGCGTACCTTTGAATTGTCCGGATATTATGAGGCGGATCAGTATCTTGCCATGTCGGGGCTGGTTTTTTTATCGGAAGCCTTTGTCCGGGAGAACCTCTCGCATATCGATCCGGAGCAAACGAAGCAGACCGGAACCTATGTAAACACAACGCGGCTGGATGTCATGTTCAATAACTCCTACGGGATTGAAGACAAAATCAAGAAAGTGATGGCGGACACCGGAATCAAGGCGGACTACGGAGTGAACTGGGCGTACTCCAGCGTGGGGATTTTCGAGGATCCCATGAATGTACTGCCATATGCCGGGCTAATTCTGATCATCATGCTGAGCGGATATTTGCTCATCTACAATATTTTTCATATTTCGGTGGTCCGGGACATTAAGTTTTACGGCCTGCTGAAAACGATCGGAACGACGCCAAGGCAGTTGAGGAAAATCATTACGATGCAGGCGAACCGGTTGTTTTTGATCGCGCTGCCGATCGGACTTGCTTTGGGCTACGGGGTCGGCCTTTGGCTGATGCCGATGATGAAGACCTTCTCCTCCTTGGAGGAGGAAAGCGTACATTCGATAAGTCCGCTAATTTTCATAGGCGCTGCGCTATTCTCCTATCTTACCGTTCGGATCGCTGCCAGCAAGCCCGGCCGCACCGCCTCGCGCATCTCGCCCGTCGAAGCCGTAAGATTTACCGGACTGAGCGGCGCGGGCCGAAAAAAGACGAAGCGCTCGACGCAAGGGGCCAAGCTGTCCCGCATGGCTTTGGCCAACCTGCTCCGGCATAAAAAGAAGCTGATTCTGATGCTGGCGTCTTTATCGTTAAGCCTGATCTTGTTCAGCATTATTTACACCGTGATTTCATCGTTTGATGTGAATAAGTACCTGAGTACGTTTATTTCTGGAGATATCGTCGTGAAGGAAATGCCGGATCGAAGCCAACGGTACTCGGAAGGGGGAACCGCCGCGCTTACGGAAGATGTCGTAAAATCGCTGGGGACTATCGATGGGGTAGAGAGCGCGGATAAGGTTTACTTTCAAGGCGACCAGTTAAAAATGAACGAAACCATTCGAAAGACGCTAGAACCGCTTGCTGTCGATGAGGATCCCAATACTCCCATATTCACCTCCATACTGGACAGGGGGATTATTGATCTTCAGGTTCATGGGATCGGCCCCGGCTGGTACGACGTCATCCAAAAAAACGATATCGTTATGGGCAGTTTTGATCGCGAGAAATTCGCCACCGGAAATTATGTACTGATTTCGGAAGCGTTGCTGGACGGAGGCGACGACTTGTATGCGGTCTATTATCGGCCCGGCGACCGGATCAAGCTGGACAGCATGGGCAAAAGCTATGAAGTTATGGCGGTACTCAAGTCGGATGCGCTTTATGCGGCAGGAACCCAGTCGTATAACGTTGCGGGCTTTAAAGTATATTTCCCGGCGGAGGAGTTTGCCCGTTCGGTAGAAAATCCCGGCATCATGTCGGCCACCCTTCATGTCGATCCCGCCAAACTGGAACAGGTGATGAGAACGGTCCAGGGCATGGTCGATTCCAATCCGGATTTGATGATGAAGTCCCGGGAAGACTACAAAAAAGAGATGGACGGCTTCATCCGAATCTTCCAGACGATCGGTTACGGACTCAGTCTCATCATCGCGCTGATCGGCATTTTGAATTACATTAACACGGTAATCACCGGCATCATTTCGCGACGCAATGAATTCGCCATTCTGGAAAGCGTCGGGATGACCCGCAAGCAATTGAAAAAAACGCTGGTCTACGAAGGCCTGTACGGGGTACTGTTCGTCGGCCTGATCGGCGGCACGGCCGGGTTGTATCTTACTTACCGAATTGCCAAGAGCATTTCGGAGAATATGGCCTTCACGGTGTTCCACATGTCCGTATGGCCGATCGCCTCCGCGGTTCCGCTGCTGGTGGCGATTTCGCTGGCTGTGACCCTTGCGGCGTACCGCTGGCTATCCAAGGCCTCGATTGTCGAGCGGCTGCGGGAGGCGGAGTGAGCGGGAGTTGGTATAATAATGTACTAAAGATTAATAGTAAAAACCTCCAAATATGATTTGGAGGTTTTCGTCATTTAAGAGTTCTTTTACAAAATAAATAAAAAGCCAGCTTTATAAGCTGGCTCAAGAAAAATACTTATCCGATTAAGCTCCGCCATGTTGAACAAAACTAGTGAAGATGGGTTCCAGAATCAAAGTAGAACCAGGGACAATGAATACGAACGACAAAATCATGCTCGCCAAGATCAAGGCTACTTTTCTTTTCATAGGACCGCACACACCTTTTTAATTAGATTTTTGTACATTTCACTGACTTCGCATGATGCTTCATTTCTAAATTGTTCAAACAATCCAACATATTTAATAATAATGTCTTCTTTGTTTATTTTAACTGAATATTCCAATCCTTGCATCGTAATTTTAAATCCGTTTATGTAATCACAATTACGTAAGTAGTAAAGAGCTAACTCGTATAAAAACCCCGCAAAGTGATCGGGAATAACCTGATCTTCGTACATATCATTTGTCTGCGGTTCATACGCCTTAATCTCTGATTTAAACAGTTGTAGAATGGAATCGGCATTAAAGTTGAACCGGTTTGCGGCGTATAGAATATTTAATAGAGCTGAAAGGATTTCATTAGGCCTTTTTTCAACATAAGCTACATAATCCGAAAGCACCTCTAAATTTCCGTTCAGAAGATTGTTTGAGTAAGTATTGGCTTGAGCCCATTCAATAAATAAGCGCATCCAGTATTTTGTTGCTTCGTCCGTTTCTTTTACCCAGCTTAAGTCGGCATATTCGTTAGTGTACTGCAAGGCTTGCCCATAATCGCCTCTTCCCTCGGATGCACATGCATCTAGGAGCTTTGCATATGCAATATATACAAAAAGCGGTCTGCTCAATTTATTTTGCTGTTCAAGAAAAAATGTATTCTTTGAGTGTTCTTCGGTAAAATACAATATTCTAGCCTTATGTTCCATTTCCCGGGCGAAGATTTCCACCCGGTCCCATAGACGTAGTGAACGGTACACATTGGCCAAATCTTTAAGAGCATCGAGTTGTAGTATCTCATCTAACCGGTCAACAAACGGCTCAAATTGGCAGGCGGTTTTGAAGTTTTGCATCTGGTCTTTCCCGATCCGGATCGTGAATAGACGGTACTGACACAAGGCTAATCGTTCGGAATGCTGCTTCCGCTCACTATCGGCCACATTCTCATACAGGATTTCTGCGGCGCTGTATTTTTCGGACTGAAATAATTCTTCCGCTACATCAAATAACAAGGGGGAATACATCAAATTATCCAGCAGCAAGTTCACGGTCTCGGTGATACAGTCTAATTTGTCCAGCTCTACGCAATTAAATAGGAGGGGGCGGATTCTGCGCCAGTCAGGATTATTCTCCTCCAAATATTCACGAATGAATTCCGTATAGTAGTGCCCCTTCGGAAATCCCATCACTTCCGTAATTCGATCTAATTGGTTGACGGTCAGCTTGCGTGTGCCATTAAGGATATGACTAACTGTTCCGACGTTAATCCCCAATTCCAATGCAAATTGTCTTATGGTGAGTTCGTGCTGCTTGATGTATGAATTGAGTTCCGTAAGAATCATGGTGGATTTCAACAGAACCACTCCCAAAACTAAATTTTTATATTTATATAGAATACATTGATGAAATAATCTCAATTTATTCCGTTATATTACAAATATAGCTATTTTTTGGACTGTGGTCAATTAGATTGCTTACTAGCTAAACGGTTAAAATGCTATAAAATCCGGCGGGTTGCGGGCTGCCCTATTCCAGGTCATTTGCTCAGACACGAATCAAATCTCGGATATCCTCGAAACTCAAAAGGACAGTCAGGGTGAACTTTCTTGACGTTTTTTCTTAAGGCGTAAAGGCTTTGGAGAAGTAAATTCCTGCAAAAGTGCAGCTTTTCGCGGCTGATCTCTCTTCCTGAATCTGAAATCCTGCAAAAGTGCAGTAATTTTACGCTTAAGGCGGCCAAACGGTGGTTTGGAGGCGAAAATGATGTATATTTGCAGGAATTTAGCACAAACAAATCGCTGTATAGCAGAAATAATGTACATTTGCAGTTTAATAGAATGGGGAAGCCCGTCCGGAGTTCAAGGAACCACGCATAACACGGATAGTGATTTCCCCTGAATTCCCTGTATACTACGCTTAAGGGAGATGGTTACGAAATGAACAGGTTTGAACGGATTAGCGAGCATATTACAATCATGCACGCCGAGCATGAAAGCGACCGGCCGATTCTAGGCTACGTGCAGGGAAGGGACAAGAGCCTGCTGATCGACGCCGGAAATTCCCCGCAGCATGCGGCTCTTTTTCAGGAGCATCTGAGACAGCTAGGATACCGCACTCCGGACTTGGTAGTGCTGACGCATTGGCATTGGGATCATACCTTTGGCCTTCCGGCCTGGAATGTTCCCGTAATCGCCCATACCGGAACCGCCGAGGCGCTTCGCCCTCTCGCCGGCTTGGCTTGGTCCGATTCGGTACTCGAAACGCTGGCGGAGAAGGGTATCATCAGTGATCAGACCATTGAACATATGCATATAGAGTATGATGACATAACGTCCATGCGGGTGATTAAACCGAATATGATGTTCCAAGACCGGCTGGAAATCGATTTGGGCGGAGTAACTTGCGAGGTTCAGCATGTTGGAGGAGACCACGCAGCCGATAGCTGTTTTGTGTACGTTAGGGAAGATAAAGCGTTATTCCTGGGCGATGCGCTGGGTCCATCCGTGTATGGCGGTCCTTATTCGTACACAGCGGGAAATTTTCTTGGACTTCTTGATCGCATGTACCGCTATGATACTGAGATCTATATTGAGTCCCATGGCGTTCCGACCGACAAGGCGGATTTTCACCAGGATATCGGGCGGTGGGAGCAATTTGCCAAATTCGTGGATCGGCATGGAGATCACCCCGAAGCCATCGCCCGCGATATGACGGCATTTCTGGAACAGGAAAGCTTATCGGACGAATTCCGGAAAGCGATGGATTACTTTATGGAAGGGTTACGCCGTCGGCGTTGATAGCATTCATCCCATAAAGCAGCGAAAAACAAAGCGGCCCGCCAACTTTAAAAGATGGCGGGCCGCTGCATGACGTATTAGGTTAGGCGTCCATCGCCGGACTGTTTCTTCTCTTGAACATAACTTACTGCCCCGATTGCTAGGGCGAGAGTGACGATTAGCGATCCGACCCATGGCAGCGACGAGAGTCCCATGTGGTTGATGACGAGACCGCCGATAAAGGCCCCGGCAGCATTTCCCAGGTTTCCGGCCGAATGGCTGGCGGTGGAGGCAAGCGCCGGCGCCGCCTTTGCCAGGTTCATGATCCGCACCTGTAGGCCCGGCATCACGCCGAACGAGACGAAGCCCCAGAAGAAGATTGTGATGATGGCAAGCACGGGACTTTGAATCGTAAAGGTGAAGATGCCCAGAACAACGGCTACCATCAGGTAGAGTCCGAGCAGGGAAGGCATGAGCTTCCAGTCGGCCAGCCGACCGCCTACCATGTTGCCGAGCGTTACGCCAAAACCGAAGATCACCAGTATCCAGGTAACGCTATGCTCGGCAAAGCCGGTTATCTGCTGGAGCAAAGGGGCGATGTAAGTAAACACCGCAAACAGGCTCGTATTGCCAAGCGCTCCGATCAGCAGGAACAGCATCAGCTTGGGGCGGAGAATCGCGCGGATTTGCTGGGCTACTCCCGTCTGCTGTTCCTGGCGCAGATGCGGCACGAACAGCAAAATCCCGCCAAGTGCGATGACGCCCATCACGGCGATGGCGCCGAAGGAGGCCCGCCAGCCGAGCTGCTGTCCGACGAAGGTGCCGAGGGGCACCCCGACGATATTGGCGATCGTCAGCCCGGCCATCATGATGGATACCGCTCCGGCACGTTTTTCCGGTCGGACGAGGCCCGCTGCGATGACCGCGCCGACGCCGAAGAAGGTGCCGTGGGTCAGCGCGGTCAGAATCCGCGCCGCCATCAGTACGGCATAGTTCGGTGCGAACACCGATATTCCGTTGCCGAGGATGAACAGGATCATCAGCAGGCAGAGCAGTTTTTTCTGGGGGATCCGCTGGGTCATTAAGGTCAAAATAGGCGCGCCGATGGCGACGCCCATAGCGTAAGCGGTAATCAGCTGTCCGGCGGCGGAGATGCTGACGTGCAGGTCGTTCGCCACATTCGGCAGCAGCCCCATGATGACGAATTCGGTCATGCCGATGGCGAACGAGCCGACGGTCAATGACAAAAGCGCGATCGGAAAAGGTTCTTTCACGGCAGTTTTTTTGGAAATCGTTTGTGTTGTATTCATGGAGTACACCTTTCAATTTACTGTGAAAAAGTAAGTTCAGCTCCTAATTATTGAGCTTAAGCGGAATAAGATCAAGGGGAAATTTTGGGTGATAACGCTTTAATGGAATAAATCATTTCCGGTTCGATATTAAAAAGGAAAAACAAGGATAAAAATCGAAACATACATATACAGAAGTACCTAGTTTTCATCAAGAGAAGTTGAAGTTGAACGAGGGGGATCTAGTGAAGAGAATCACGGGAGTGACAATAGGCGGAATTATGTTGGCGGGGACCCTCCTGCTAAGCGGATGTACCGGCAATGGGGAAGCGACCGTCCCGACGGAGTTAGAGAAGAAAATTTTCCTGGCCAATAATGAAGGCTACCTGTTGAATGAAGAGGGGAAGTATGAGGAAGCCCTGGAACACCTGGAAAAAGCGATAAATCTCGTATATGAGCAGGACCCGAGTCTGAAGAATCTGGATTCGGAGGTGCAAGGATCGCAGCTGCTGGATTCTCCTTTCAACAATGCGGCCTGGGCCTGGAATGAGCTTGGCGATCACGCTCGGGGATTGGAATTGATCGAGAAGTCCTTGCTTATTTTGCCGAACGATGATGTGGAATACTCCAATAAAGGGAATGCCTTGTACGGCTTATTTAGATACGATGAAGCGCTGGAGAGTTACGACAAAGCCCTGGAACTTAACGAGGAGAACACTAGCGCGTATTACGGAAAAGGCCTGATCCACTATGATCGGGGAGATTATGAGGATGCCCTGAAACAGTTTGATACGTACCTGAAGTATGAACCCTCCGATGCCGACGCCGAAGAATACAGAATATACGCTCTTTTGGCCCTGGATAAGGAGGAAACGGCGGAGAAGCATGCCGACAGCTATTTTAAAAAATATTCCGATCGTTATGACGGGTACAGAGTGAAAGGCGCATTACTTGAGAATACGGCGGAGTATGATGACATTGTCTCCTTTTACAAGGAGGCCGGAGGGAAGTTCCCGCAGCAATGGGAAGCCCGGGAGAAGCTTGGGGAGATTTATTACAGCTACAATAAATATGACGAAGCTCTGGCCCTTTTCGATCGGTTGGCGTTGACTTTCCCGGAGCTGCCGGAGGTCGACGTTTGGAGGATCAAGGTTTACGGCGCGCAGGGGGACCTGAAAAATGCCGAGCAAATCTATCAGGACGGAGCGGATACGGCGGACATACATATGGCTATGGGGGATGCTTACGTGACCAACGGATGGTACACCAAGTCAGTTCCGTATTTTGAGAAGGCCATTAAGGCAGCGCCCCTGGATCAAAACGGGTACGTCAAGAAACTCCAGGCCCTGGATTGGGGCAAAAGATATTACAAATGCGCCGCCTTTGGAGAAACGGCCTTGCAATCGGTGACGCCCGCGTCTTCGGATATTCCGTGGTACACCGGTCAATGCCAGTATGACCTCGGAAATGACGAAGAAGCGATTACCTATTTTCAGCAAGCCGTAGATATTGATCCTGAAGATTACGAGGCCTGGTCTTTTCTTGCGTCTTCACATCTGGCCTTGGGGAATGAAGAACAAGCCGAGAAATTCAGCAAAAAGGCGTTAGAAATCTATTCCGAGGACAGTACGGCGCTTTATGTAAAGGATGCGCTGGAAGATCGAAAAAATCCGCTTGGAGAGCGGATTGGGCAGTTTTTTAAAGACAATTACCTCTACAATAAAGATGCAGACAAAATGGGTACCACGCTCGCCAAACTGGAGAACCCGTCCCTATCCCAACCGGAAATGGCTGCCGTGATCGATAAAGCGAAATCGTCCGAGGATCGGTTTACGTTTATGGTCTACGGTGAATTATACGATCAGTTAGCCGAGTCCGGAGACGAGGATATCATCTATAAGGATATGGGAGACATCCGCTATTTCAAAATCGAAGGTTTCAGCAAGAACACAGATGATCAGTTCATTCAATTCCTGGATGAAATTCCGGAACCGGAAGGCAAGACGCTGATCCTGGATTTGCGCGGCAACGGGGGCGGTTTGACCGACAGTGCCAACAATATGCTGGATGCGCTTCTCCCGGATTTGGTGACCTGCACTTTAATATACAACGACGGATATACGTACAACTATTACTCCGATCCGGAGTTTATTGATTTCAAAAAGATTCATATTTTTGTGGATGAGAACACGGCCAGTGCCGCTGAATTGCTGACCTTGGGACTGAAAACTTACTCGGATAACGTTACGGTCATTGGGCGCCCAACCTTTGGGAAGGGCGTTGGACAGCGGGTATTTGAGGATAAAGAGAATAAAGTGATGGTGTTCGCGGTTAACCACTATTGGAACGTGATGCAGAACAATGTGGCCAACACCCGGATTACCCCGGATATTAAGGTGAAGGGCAGCTCTTTGGAGAGCTTTATGAAGCAGGTAAAATAGTCAAAAAAGCCTGCAATATCCGGATTGGATAAAGAGGGATATATTTAGATGAAGGAAACGTTGAATAACGGTCACTCCGGCCAAAGCAAAAAAAGGGAATCCAAACTGGAAGAGGCGATCGCGGTGTTCTTTTCCTTTTCCTTGGTCTGCGCCGCGGTTATTATGCTTCTGATCGTTCAAGGGGCGTATAGTCAGCAGAATATCTTATCTTTTAGAAAGTCTCCGTTGGAGTGGACGCTCTATACCGTAATTCCCTTAACGGGAATCCTGCTGCTCGGGGTTATTCTTGTGAAGCGCCTGTCCTCCAAGCATATTGACGACGCCAACAAGAACTATCAACATCTTTCGCTGATGAAAATCGTAGGGTTCATGTTTTCGGCGGCCTTGTTCGAAGAACTGCTATTCCGTGGCCTTATTCAGAACGGGCTGCTGTTACTTTTGAAGAAGGAATGGTTGGCGATTCCGGCGACGGCCCTGCTGTTCCTCGCTTTTCATGTGCAATACTACAAAAAACCGCTGATGCTCTTGAACATAACAGTACCCGCTTTGGTATTTGGTTGGGTTTATGCCGAAACCGGCAATATTCTCGTCCCGTTCGTCATCCATTTTCTCTCGAATCTGCTGATGACCCTGTTTTTTAAATATGACTGGTTAAAATTAAAAGCGTGAATTACGGTTGAACCGAAAAGAAGCTTGTTTCCGTTCCGAAAAAGGAGCGGGAATAAGCTTTTTTTTGAAATGTATTCCTATGGAATTAGGAGGGAAAAGCGCGGAAGCCTTTCTGCAGGGGATCAAGCAAATTTACCTGAATGTGAATGAAGAAGCAGGCAAGTTTAAGGACGACCCGCTGGGTTACATCAAACAGGCATCGGTAAACCAATGGGAGGCTTTAACGAATCTATACACCGAATTAAAAGAACTCAGCCCGGGCCAAAGATGGGAACGAATCGGCGGAATGGTAGGGGAGAACACTCTATCTACAGTAGCTAGCGTAATCGGCGGGGGGATCATTGGACAATCGATCAAGAAGGTATTTATTGTAGTCGAGTCGAAGATTGATTTGGACTTCCCAATTGAAGATGTGGATATAACCAAAGATCCTCCGAAGAAGCCTGATATGCAAAAACCCGAGGCGGTCGAACCTCCGAGAACAGGTGAGGTAGCGGATGGGGGGCGAGTGGCTGAGGGGACGGGTGAAGTTACATCAGGTTTAGGAACTGTACAATCAAGGATAAATATTGCGAATGGGAGAACCAGATTTACTCCATTAAGAGATACAGGTGAACCAGTTTCAGCAGGGTTTGATCATATTCTTGAAGGGCATTTTAACAGACCATTAGCTAATAGTAGGTCGATTTTCTCAATTGCGCCGGATAAGTTAAAGGAAATTCTACAGAGTTCAGACGTTGTCAAATCTACTGTTACAGACATCGGTGGGGGTCAGTTCACTAGAACAGTAAATGTTGGAGAGGTTGTTGGTAATTCAGCCTTGAAATATGGTGGTGGAGAAACCACTTGGATAAAAATTTTTACAGACAAAGCAGGTAATTTGATTACAACTTATCCTGTATCAGCACCATGAGGCTTGAGATTTAGGAAAGGATGATAGAAATGCAAGACTTTGAAAAAACATTGGAAGCTTTCATTTGGGAAGATTTTAAAAGTTTAATGAGCAACCCCTTATTATTTAACAGTTATGTCGATTATTTTTTAATTTTGGTTGATTGGATAAAAAAGAATAAGGCGGGGTTGGAATATTCAGTATATTGGAATAGACTTAGCCCAATTTTGGATGTTGATATATATGACTATATTTCAAAAGAGCCGGAGATATTGCTTGATCAAGAATCAAAAAGGATGTTTAATTTAAAGCCAGATACAGTGGATTCTTTTGTAATGAGGTTAAGTGACACACTTTGGGATTTGGTTAAACTTCGTTCAGGAAAAGATTGTCCAAGGTGTAAAGATGATGAGTTGAATTATGTTGTTGCTGAAGTTCTGAAGACAGCGGAGAAAAAATTAATTTTAGAGTGTGATACGTGCGGCCGCACTTTGAATAGTGACGGAACGGAATGGTCTGATGGAGTGGCTATCATTCATCCAGCAAATGAGTCAATTGTAAACAAATATTTAGGTGTGAAATAGGCAAGTTCTATACTAACCTTGATTGGCTTCATGCCTTTCAAGGTTTCTTCTTTTGGAGGGGTGGATGCCGAATGAACCCATCATTCAACCAATAACACATATAACCCATGTAATACCCTTATAAAGATTTCTCCATTTCGGTTGTACGCACATCAAATGCTTTAATTTTATACCCTAAATAACGCTATCCGATACATCTAGCAGGTTGATTATGGTCAGATACCACCATGATTAAATCGACCTCCGTCAAAATTGTGAGTCTGAATAAGCTTTTTTGTTAGAAGCATGGATCATACTAAATTTGGAAGATAGATACCTTAGCTATTGTATGATGAAATGGGTCATTCTAGTAAAATACCCAGTTGGATACTGTAATTTGGAATAATTTAACTATTGAAATCAAGGAGGATAATATTATGAAAAAGGTACTATCCATGCTTACGGCAATTCTTGTTTTGGTTACGATTCTCCCGTCCAGTTCGTTCGGGGCGGCGGTTCAAATGCCGCTGCGGGTGGAAGTGGATGGAGAGCGCATTTATTTTCCCGACGCCCAGCCATTTGCGGACAAAAACCAGCGGGTACAAGTGCCGGTACGTTTTGTAAGCGAAGCCTTAGGGGCGGATGTGGACTGGAAGTCAGCCACAAAATCGGTGACGGTGGTTTTGGATTCCGACTCCATAATTTTGACCTTGGATAAAAAAGCGTACACCGTTAATGGACAAAAGAAACAAATGGATACGGTTGCTCTTCGCAAAGAAAGCAGAACATTCGTCCCCCTGCGCTTTGTGAGCGAAGGACTCGGCGCTACGGTGGAATGGGATGCCACGATTAATACGGTGTTGATTACAACGGCTAACGGAAACTCTTCGAATACTTCGGAAGAAGGGACAGATCAGGAAGCAAAGCAAATACGCTCAAGCGTGTAGCCCAGGATTATGTCAGGGTAGAAAAGGAAACGGAACAAAAAATCCAAGACGCCATGCAGCAGACCTTCCAAGCTACAAGGGTCGATTTGTTGGCAGGGAACCCAGCGGGTCAGACCAAACGCGCCAAGCTGGTTAGTGGGACCAAGGAGCCGGAGGAGCTTAACGAACTGGTAACGAATGAAATAAACTTGAATATGCTCCTTCGTCAGTATCTTGATGAAATCGGATATGAACTCTTTCCCGGAGAAGTATCCTTGGAAGTGACGATGGATGAGCATGTCCTCAAATTTTGGGAGTTCGCGCTCTCAAAAGGTTATGATCCTCGTCCTTTGAATATTTGGAATATCGGGACCGTTCCGAAGCGTATCGGCAGCTGGAAGAGAGGACTAGCGGTTTAAAGGAGGGAATCCGGGACTACAAGGAGCATATGCTTGATGGATTCGAACTGCTGGCATTCGGCCGAGGGTTTTATCTCGGGCTGGAGAACAGCGTCAACAATACGGCCGAGGGTTTTGCGCAAATTGTTTCGCACCCGCTTGACAGCGCGGAAGCCCTTCTGCAGAGGATCAAGCAGGTTTATCTGAATCTGAATGAAGAAACGGGCAAGTTTAAGGATGACCCGCTGGTTACATTAAACAGGCATCGGTAAACCAATGGGAGGCTTTAACGAATCTATATACGGAATTAAAGGAACTCAGCCCGGGCCAAAGATGGGAGCGAATCGGCGGGGGGATCATTGGACAATCGATCAAGAAGGTATTTATTGTAGTCGAGTCGAAAATTGATTTGGACTTCCCTGTTAAAGATGTGGATATACCCAAAGATCCTCCGAAGAAACCTGATGTGCAAAAAACCGAAGCGGTCGAACCCCTCGAGAACAGGTGAGGTAGCGGATGGGGGGAGAGTGGCTGAGGGGGCGGGTAAAGGTAGTTCGAGTTTAGTGGGGATAAATTAACTAAACCAAGTAATTCTCCAAATCCGAATACTGCTCCAAGGGGAAATCCAGCAAGAATTCGGCCACAGGATGATTTAGAAACTGTAAGAGGACGTACACGAGAGAATGAAGCTGCAAAAATTATAGCGGAATATGGATATGACATCGAGCAAAGCCCTAAGCTACCTGGACAGACTAAAAATCCAGATTATTTAATAGAAGGCAACGTATTTGACTGTTTTTTACCGAAGGGATCGAAGACAAAGCAAGAAAGTAACCCCTTCCAGGGGTAGCCCGGAATCATGGCTGGCGAAACCGCGCCTTTAGGCGCAGCCAGTACAATGCCCCTTATAGGGGCGATATCAAGCCACCCGTTGAACGGGTGGTTCTGTGACTTGGAGGGAGGAAATCCCGATGAAAGCAAAACGAAAACGGCTGGCATTGCTGGAACGCTGGTGCTGCTGGGTTTGCTGTGCTTCTGCGTGGCAGCGTATGCTGCTCCGTCCGGAGATGTGTCCGGAGCCATTGAAAGCACCTGGAACGATGCCTCGGCCCAGATCAAATCCGTCGTCAATAAAGTGGTGTTTCCGGCCATCGACCTGATCATGGCGGTGTTTTTCTTCGTCAAGCTGGGGACGGCCTATTTTGATTACCGGAAGCACGGACAGTTTGAGTGGGCGGCGCCCGCTATCCTGTTCGCATGCCTCGTATTTATGCTGACGGCGCCTCTGTACATTTGGGGATTTTGGGGATGTAGCAAAAAACAGATCGAATTCTTATAGTCAAGGATTCGGTCTGTTTTAATTAGGATTTCAAATCCGTATTATGCTCATAGTCTCATATGTTTTCTTCAAGCCATGCATGAACTATCTTTACATCCTCTTTTTGCATAAAAGGATGATCACTATTTTGAGAGATTTCCAACTTGCAATCATGTGATTTCGCAAAGTCCTTAACAATTTCCAGAGATTGCATACTGTCTTTTCTGCCGTAAAGGATTGAAGTTGGAATATTCCATTTTTTAACCGGATGTTCCTTTACAAACTTATAATAATCCCAACGCAGCAAATCAACAGAGGTTACAATCTCTTTTTGTATGCGTAGTTGTTCTTCTGTCACATCAAACCAATTAAACATCTGTTTAATTAGATATTCCATGTTTAATACAGGTGATTGGAACAGACAATTGACAAAATTACTATTTGTGTAAGCATTCAAACTGAAATACGCTCCCAAACTGCACCCAAACAAAGAAACATGATCCCAATTTGAAAAGGCATAGTCTCCAATTAGAGTAAGGTCATTAATGCCATTCCAAATGTCACAACGATAACTACTGTCCTTTCGTTCCCCGTGTT
The DNA here is from genome assembly GCF_046559655.1 of Fontibacillus forbon. NCBI lineage: Bacteria > Bacillati > Bacillota > Bacilli > Caryophanales > Paenibacillaceae > Fontibacillus > Fontibacillus forbon. The sequence continues at coordinate 392,405 of NZ_JBKGFV010000003.1, forward strand.
CAGGCAAATCGAAACTTAGCGTTTGATATCCTTTTTTCACAGCGATTTCAGCAAAATCTCTAGCATGTTCTTTGCATGACATTTTGCCATGAACATGGACATATACCTTGTCTGATCTATCACCCCAAATAATGGATGGGATGTTGCCAATTTTTATATTTTGAATTTTCATAGATACCTCCGACTGTTGAGGCATTACCCTCCATAGATTTCTGATTGTTAAGTTGCATGATCTTTTTAATAGTGGTTTTTCCAGGGCCTGCCGCGACATAATGCCAATTTCAATTTCCGCCATGTCCAGCCAGCTCCCATGTTTTGGCGTATGATGCCATTCAAACCGATTCGCAATACGGTGAGCTTCCTCCGGTGAAAATGCCTTATAGAGCGAGGCAGTCGAATGCGTATTGAGATTGTCGGTGATCAGGACCACTTTCTTGGCATGCGGGTATAGGACATCCGATGTATACTTGAGCACCTGGGCGAAATCTACAGCTGTCCGGGTTGTGGTGACGATGGTTTCACGTTTGCCCGCAAGCGGTTCAAAGATCATAAAGACATCGGCAACGCCGTTACGCTCATACTCCGAATCCACTTTTTCAGGCTGACCCGACGCACAGGAAATTCGGGTTTCTTTGATCAGTTGCTTATTGGTTTCATCGATGCAAACAACCGGACGCTTGGGATCATAGGGACGCTGATAGACATCCAGTACATCCTCCATTTTGGCTACAAATTCTGCACTGGCTTCTGGAATGCACCATTCCTTGACGAGCCACGGTTTAATCTCGTTTTTTTCATAATTTCGCAAACGGTGCTGTCGGTTATATAATTTGACCACCTCCAGCCGAATGAGTTCATCCGCGATGGCTTGTATCGTCCAGCGCGAACGCCCATCCGGTGGCGCGGAGCAGGCGATGGCACAAATTCTCGCTTCGATCTCACCCGTTACCTTACGATGATGGTTTTCTTGTTTCTTTCTCTTCCTCTGTCAGTGTAACGATATATCGCGGCATCGGTATAACCTCCGTTTATATTTGGATAATTATACCACCAACACGCAGAACTCTCACTACATTTTTCCGCCGGATGGAGCAATAGTGTAATTATACCAATAATCGACCTCAGTCAAGAAATTCGACACTTCAAGCTTATTCGAACTCACATTATGAGTCTGAATAAGCTTTTTTGTTAGAAGCATGGATCATACTAAATTTGGAAGATAGATACCTTAGCCATTGTATAAAATGGGTCATTCTAGTAAAATACCCAGTTAGATACTGTAATTTGGAAGAATTTATCTATTGAAATCAAGGAGGATAATATTATGAAAAAGGTATTATCCATGCTTACGGCAATTCTTGTTTTGGTTACGATTCTCCCGGCCAGTTCGTTCGGGGCGGCAGTCCAAATGCCGCTACGGGTGGAAGTGGATGGAGAGCGTATTTATTTTCCCGACGCCCAGCCATTTGCGGACAAAAACCAGCGGGTACAAGTGCCGGTACGTTTTGTAAGCGAAGCCTTAGGGGCGGATGTGGATTGGAAATCAGCCACAAAAACAGTCACAGTGGTACTGGATTCCGACTCCATTATCCTGACTCTGGATAAAAAAGCGTATACCGTAAATGGACAAAAGAAGCAAATGGATACGGCAGCTCTCCGCAAAGAAAGCAGAACGTTCGTCCCGCTGCGCTTTGTGAGCGAAGGGCTCGGCGCTACTGTGGAATGGGACGCCGTGATCAATACGGTGCTGATTACAACGGCTAGCGGAAACTCTTCAAACACTCCGGAAGAAGGGACAGATCCAAAGGATACGACTTCCAATCCTGACGCGCCGACAAATCCTACCCAACCAACCGATCCGGCCAACCCAACAAATCCAACCAACCCAACGAATCCGAACAACCCGAACAACCCGGCAAGTCCAACCAATCCTGGTGGAACAGGTGAGGATGAAGTTCAAGAAGATGTGATTCATGGATTTAAGGTTTACTATAATACGGGGTCGCAATTGAGAATCGATGAGCCCTCTGCAGGTAAGGATGCCAAATTAGAGTCAGGGAGCTTTGTATTAGGGTTAAGAATTACATTCCTGGCGGTTGGTAACGATTATGGAAAACAAGTCGAGGAGATGGAGGCCGTTCTAAGACAACAAGTAGATCCCAAAACGGTAGACAGCATAATGGCTTACGTTAAAAAGAAAAAGGTGAGTGAAGATGTATTAGAGATTAAAGTCTTTGAAGACGATACCTATGAATTATGGGTAATGTCCAAAGAAAATTCAGATGTTAGTGTGAAAATTTATATGAAGTAAGCCCCTACGGTTGAATGTAGCAAAGAGTTCTTTTTTGTGAGCAGCAGAAGGAAAGAAAGGAGAAATATTGTGAATCAGAAAGTGGACCCTGACCGGATACAGGCTCTATCCGCCGAGATGCTTCGTTTGGGCCGAAGGATGGGTGAAAGCGGAGCAAGTCTCACTAAGGAAATTTCTAACTTGATTAGCGATATTAGGCGGGCGTATCCGGAAGACTACGTTCAATCGGCTGCCTCTGAGGTGGACAGGTTAAACATTGAAATTCAACAACTGATCTATTCGATTGATATTGAGCTAGGAAGCAAAGCGAATACGCTTAAGCGTGTAGCCCAGGATTATGTCAGGGTAGAAAAAGAAACGGAGCAAAAAATCAAAAACGCCATACAGCAGACAACATTCCAAACGACAACAGTAGGTATGCGGGCGGGTAATCCAGCGGACCTAACCAAGCGGGTCAAGCTGGTCAGCGAGACCAAGGAGCCGGAGGAACTCGACGAACTGGTAAAGAATGAAATAAACCTGAATATGCTCCTTCGTCAGTATCTTGATGAAATCGGGTATGAGCTCTTTCCCGGTGAAGTGTCCGTGGAAGTGACGATGGATGAACATGTCCTCGAATTTTGGGGGTTTGCGCTCTCAAAAGGATATGACCCCCGTACCTTTGAATATTTGGAATATCGGGATCGTTCCGAAGCGTATCGGCAGTTGGAAGAGAGGACTAGTGGTTTAAAACAGGGGATCCAAGACTACAAGGAGCATATGCTTGATGGATTTGAGCTGCTGGCATTCGGCCGAGGGTTTTATCTCGGACTGGAGAATAGCGTCAATAACACGGCTGAGGGTATTGCGCAAATCGTTTCACACCCACTGGAAAGCGCGGAAGCCCTTCTGCAAGACAAGAATTCACAGATTATAAGTTTAGTGCAATCTTTGGAGGTAAATAGATTATGGCTATTAGCGCATTAATTCTTGATCCACAAAATGATTACGAAAAGAACTTTTTCATTCCAGTTGCTACGGAAGAGTTCTTTAGAGAGTGTTGGTTACCAGCGATTGAATTATTAGGATTACAATGGACAGACCTCTTCGCGACAGGTGTTGATGTAGAGGAGGAAGATGTACCACATATCATTGAGGAACTAATACTTATAAAAGTATGGGCGGCTAAATCTTTAAATGAGGAACAAAAAGCTAAGATATTTGAAAGGATTGCAGGACTCCAAGATAAACTACCACTTGCATATCAGCGTAAGGATGCAGTTGTTTTTATAGGGTAAACTGAATTAAATTCATAATAGTTTGGTGGGGCTACCCAGTAACGAATAAACCCATCATTCAACCAATAACACATATAACCCATGTAATACCCGTATAAAGATTTCTTCATTTCGGTTGTACGCGCATCAAATGCTTTAGTTTTATAACCTAAATAACGCTATTCCGTTACACTGAACAGGTCGATTATGGTCAGATACCACCATAATTGATCTGTTTTTTGTTATCTTCGTTTTCTTGCGTTTTTTCAATTTTACTCGCAACTGTAGAATACGCCGCCACGATAGGGAAGATGAAATAACAGTAAATCGCATCTTTTAGGGTAGATACCGTCACTATTAAGAGTAGGCGGGAACGAATCGGCGGAATGGTGGGGGAAAACACTCTATCTACAGTGGCTAGCGTAATCGGCGGGGGGATCATTGGACAATCGATCAAGAAGGTATTTATTGTAGTCGAGTCGAAAATTGATTTGGACTTCCCTGTTAAAGATCTGGATATACCAAAAGATCCCTCAAAGAATCCTGATGTGCAAAAGCCTGAAGCGGTCGAACCTCCGAGAACAGGTGAGGGGACGGGTAATGTTCCACCAAGAGTTCCATATTCTAAAGAGGTTGAAATAGCTGATAAACAGGGAAACCCTTTAGGAGAGTTTGATGAAATAGATTTAGTGAATAAAGTCTTTCATGAAGATAAAAGCGCTGAAGGATTATCGGTTATTAGCCCTAAAACAGGTAAACCATTCCAAACCGCTGAGAAATGGGCCCAAAAACAAATTTATGCAAAAACAAAGGAAAGAATACTAAATCTTCAAAAAGTTGATCATACCAGACCGACGATAAATGGAAGTGTCGAGATACCTACACTTGATGAAATAAAAGATGTTAGAAGGTTTAATTTTAGAATGAATGCAGATACACCAGAGTTGAGAGAAGCTGTGCAGAAAGTTATTGAAAAACTCAAAGAAGAATTCCCGGATTATACTATTACTGCTGAGTTTGGAAAAGGAGGAAGTTGATTGTGGCTGTTTCAGCAATAATTCTCGAACCACAAAACGAATTTGAACAACATTTTAGTATTCCAATAGCTACACAAAATTTCTTTGAAAGATACTGGATACCTGCAATTGAGTCAATAAATACAGAGTGGATTGTGGGTATTAGGTATGGAATAGATGTCACAAAAGAAGATGCTGTTTGTTTGATACATGAACTTAGTTTACTTAAAGACTGGGCACAAAGAAACTTACAGGGTGATGTGCAAGAACAAATACTATCAAGAATTGTTCTTCTTGAAACTAAGCTTCCTACTGCTTTTCAACGAGGAGATGCTGTGGTTTTTATTGGGTGAATAGAGTAATACATTGATTTCATACCTTTCAAGTTTTTTCTTTGAGGGGGATACCCAGTGCCGAATGAACCCATCATTCAACCAATAACACATCTAACCCATGTAATACCCGTATAAAGATTTCTCCATATTGGTTGTACGCACATCAAATGCTTTAATTTTATAACCTGAATAACGCTATTCCGTTACATTGAACGGGTTGATTATGGTCAGATACCACCATAATTAACCTGTTTTTTGTTATCTTCGTTTTCTTACGTTTTTTTTCAAATTTACTCACAACTGTAGAATGCGCCGCCCTGATAGGGAGGATGAAATGTAGCAATAAATTGCATCTTTTAGGGTAGATACCGTCACTATTAAGAGTAGGACGACTAAAACGAAATTTTTTTCATATCGTCCGCAACTTAATTGAACCTTTCAGCGATTGTTACAGCGAAGAAAGAACTCTGCTGACGAGCAGTTAACATATAAAAGGCAGGGAACGTATAAGGCTAGCCACCTGCCCGCTGTTAAACTGCGGCGGATACTGAACGAGTGTTGCAAGCTAGTGGGCTTCATCAAGCCATTATATAGGCGGTGGCGGCATGGAGAAAATGGAAATCTACAATGGCTACGTCGAACAGGAAGACAGTTATTACAAGAAACTCGAAACGTTGGAACAATGCCAACATGCAATATTTGACCATATCTACCGATATGGCAATATTTTTGACAAGCTGGTGGCAGAAGAAGTATTGCTTGCTGTCCATCAATTGGAAGACAAAGTACGTATGGAACTCTTACATTTGAAATTGGCAAAAGTATTTTTGGCTTTTGAACTGAAATAAATTGTGACTTTCAAGGCAAGGAATAGAGAGGCTTGCGTCCCACTGCGAACCGATAAGGTTAACGCTTGAACTGAGGTTGCCCCTATTCTTTACCTACGTCACGACAGAATCCGTAATCAGAGGTGAAGTCTTTTGAGTCATTACAAGCAGTATCACATCTATGTCGGCTTAGACTTACATAAAGCCCATCATACCGCCGTTATCATCAATTGTTGGAACGAGCGGCTTGGTGAAATTCAGATTGAAAACAAACCGTCTGCCTTCGACGAATTGATGAAGTTCGTCAAGAAGCACACGACAAAAGGCTTGACCCCTATTTACGGGTTGGAAGATACGGGCGGCAACGGCAGAGCGTTAGCCGTACACCGTGTCGAGAAGAAGCAAATTGTTAAGGAAGTCAATTCAGCATTGTCTTACAATGAACGAATGAGCCATGCCACGACCCAAAAGAGTGACAGTTGGGATGCATTCTGCATCGCTAAGGTACTCCTTGCAAGGCTCGATGAACTGCCGGATACGAATCCACAGGACTTGTACTGGACATTAGGTCAATTGGTAGCAAGGCGGAATGCCCTCGTTAAACATGCCAGTGGCTTGAAGAATCAGATGCACCAACAACTAAGATCGAGTAAGTCATCTATTTACGGAAAAATCTAACTACAGGAGAAATAAAAGTGTATATCCCCAATAAGAAATTAGCAAAAGCGTTGGATAGCGCGGAAAATTATGAAACATATATTGCAAGTATGAATAATGATGAACTTATTGCAATCATAACTAACTTAGAGAATTTTGATGAAGTTACTACTACATTAACAGAACTCTCCATAAGGGATGAGAAAATAGTAGGGCTTTACTGTCTTGAAATACTTGAAAATGATTTGGGGATGAGTTTCTTCAAGCGATTGCCTTTAATTTGCTTTATGGAATCGACCAAAAAAGAGCAAAAGAAATTATTGAACTAAAATCACCAAATTCAACCAAGGCATTGTTAGGAGCAATAATGGACAATTTATCAACCGATAGTTTACAACCATTTGGAGAGTCCCTTTCATCTGAGTTTCTCAATGCGATTGTAAGAAGATATTTAGAGTTAAGTGATGTTGATAAGGCACGAATTCATGAGAACTATGAATGGTTCAAAGAATCTTTTGAAGACAAACTCTGTATTATATAACCAGTGTCGCTAAGTGTAATAACGCCATTAATCGACCTTAGTCAAGAAATTGGACACATCAAGCTTATTCGAACTCAAATTATGAGTTTGAATAAGCTTTTTTTTGTTATATGCATAGACCATGAAAAATTTGTAATATAGATACCTTAGCCATTGTATAAAATGGGTCATTCTAGTAAAATACCCAGTTAGATACTGTATTTTGGAAGAATTTATCTATTGAAATCAAGGAGGATAATATTATGAAAAAGGTACTATCCATGCTTACGGCAATTCTTGTTTTGGCTACGATTCTCCCGGCCAGTTCGTTCGGGGCGGCAGTCCAAATGCCGCTACGGGTGGAAGTGGATGGAGAGCGTATTTATTTTCCCGACGCCCAGCCATTTGCGGACAAAAATCAGCGGGTACAAGTGCCGGTGCGCTTTGTAAGCGAAGCTTTAGGTGCGGATGTGGACTGGAAGTCAGCCACAAAAACAGTGACGGTGGTTTTGAATTCCGACTCCATTATTTTGACCTTGGATAAAAAAGCGTACACCGTTAATGGACAAAAGAAACAAATGGATACGGCCGCTCTCCGTAAAGAAAGCAGAACGTTCGTCCCCCTGCGCTTTGTGAGTGAAGGACTCGGCGCTACGGTGGAATGGGATGCGGCAATCAATACGGTGTTGATTACAACGGATAACGGAAACTCTTCGAATACTTCGGAAGAAGGGACAGATCCAAAGAGTTCGACTGCCGACCCGGATGCGCCTGAAAATCCGACAAAACCAACAGATCCGGCTAACCCTGAAAATCCAACTAACCCAACCAATCCAGGCGGAACATCCTCAGGTGAGGATGAGATTCAAGAAGATGTGATTCATGGGTTTAAGGTTTACTATAATACGGGGTCGCAATTGAGAATTGATGAGCCATCTGCAGGTAAAAATGCCAAATTAGAGTCCGGGAGCTTTGTACTAGGGTTGAGAATTACATTCCTGGCAGTTGGTAATGATTATGGAAAACAAGTCGAGGAGATGGAAGCTGTTCTAAGACAACAAGTAGATTCCAAAACGGTAGACGGCATAATGGCTTACGTTAAAAAGAAAAAGGTAAGTGAAGATATTCTCGAATCTAAGGTATTTAAGGATGACACCTATGAATTTTGGGTGGGTTCTCAAGAGAATGCCGATGTAAGTGTAAAGATATATCTGAGGTAGGTGCAGTATGAAAAAAGGCAGTGTGCTGATTATAATATTTATGTTCTTGTTCGGACTACTTCCTTCTTCAAATGTATCGGCTGAGAAAGCAGCGGATGACAAAATTATAAAACTCTTAACTGAGTTAAAGGCGGCGGGTTCGGCAGCACCGGATGAAGTATTGAAAAGATCGAACCAAGACATGGTAGATATATATGGCATTAAAAATTATTTCCTAGAGCGCACTAGTAAGGGATATTTCAATCAAGAAGGTATTATTCAAAAAAGAATTCAGGAAGGATTAAACAATAAGTCTATTGAATTTTACGGATTTGAAATCGTGTATGGAAAGAGTCACGATGATTATTTTCCCGATATAAATATGTATCGTTATTCCGGGTATTCAAGGAATGGGGACCCTATCTCAACAAAAGACTTTCCATGGGACGCCGGGTGGAGCGGAAAGCAAATTCATAACTTTAATTTGATCTCAACTCCTTGGGAAAAGATTTCTAACGTTTATGGAAATGATTTCGACCACTTCAAAATGAAAAACGTCCCAGATAATCTGAAAGAGTACCTTCCCGACGGCACATTCGAAAAATTAATTCAGGCCGGATTGGATCGCGAGTATGGCGGGAGAAAATACAGCGATGGACTCATGTATCACAAAAACACGGATCGTGCGAACTTAGTTGTGTATACCAAAGGCAAAAAACCAAACAATGGTAAAGGCAAATGGATCGATTACGTTCACGTCATTCAGCCTCCGACTTATCTGTCCCAAGGCTACGGCCGCATCTACATAAAAGGCAAAAATGGCGGAACGACATATCTTGGAATTCCGATCGCCGCTTTCTCTGCCCTGGATAAAGGACCCGATCTGTCCGCCGAGTTCGAAACCCTTCCTTCCGCAGAGATGGCAGAAGAAGGAGTGTTGGTAAGTGTCCGGATAAGGTCGGATTTTAAAGAGCCGATCACAGCCCCCTACGAATGGATCATCACCCGAAAAAGCGACGGCAAGCGATTAACGGCAGCGGACGGCCTGACATTCACGGGGTACGCACTCGCAGAGAAAGGGAATCTCACTATTCCCGCGGGCGGAAAAAGGTTATTAATTGCCTCATTTATTATGCCTGAGAGCGATATAAGGGTTCAGTTTAAAATCAATAAAGACGGCGACTCGCCGAAGGAAGATTATTTAGCCAATAATGTTCTGGATTCGGATCCGGATGCGATCAAGCTAACGGTTCCGCAGTCCTTGCCTTATGATGCCCTGTCGATCAAGTACAGGGAGGACCTTCCATCAAATACAGCAACTTTGCAGCTTCCTCAAGGAAAGTGGAAGGAGGGTGCCAATGCAGAGGGGCGGTTAAATGTAGTAGAGGATCCGAGGGATTTATACCGGAATTTTAGTGCTACCCCCAACCCGGACATCAATGAACCGGGGGAATCCTTTACCCGTTCCCCGATCGCCAGATACACGATTATGCGGGAGGATTTCGGGGACAATCCTGCTAAGGGATCCTACCTCAAGTGGGAAGACCCTGGAACCCCGTTGATGAGGAACGGAGAAATCTCTTACTACGGCTCTGTGAGCAGGCCGTACACTTATGAAGTAACCAGAAAAACCTGCAATGGCAAGGATAAGGATGGCAAAGATATTTGCACCACGTATACTGAGACCATTACGGACACAGCCACTGCGAATTTCACTACCGGAGAGCTCCCTTCCATTTTCAAAATGTACGTCTATAACGGAATGAAAGAGGTCCCTCCACCTACGGATTTCAAGAAAGAGATCGAACAAAACAGCCCGCAATCGCTGCAAAAGAATTTGTACTGGGTGAATGAGCCTTATAAGTTCGACGTCGTACGCTGGATGAATCATTTGGGCGAAGATAAAAAACCGTACAAATGGGAGACGGTCCCCGGGCAGTATAAACGGGAATTTACCCAACAGGCCAGCGGAGTCGTCACCGTAAGTGCGGAACGTACGATGGAAGAAGAGTACAACCAGGCGAGAAGCGCGGCAAGCAAGCGGACGAACAAGAAGTCGCAGTATGACAAGGCGGTTTTTGCAACCGATAAAGAACTGCAGAAATATGATTACCCGATCAAATCGGGCTATTATTTTAACCCGGCCGGGGAATACACTTTTACCGTTAAGACGGTGACTTATAAACAGACCACGGACGAAACCGCAGACCATCAGGATCTGGTAGACTCACTAATCAACTCTTTTAAATATGAATCGGACCTCATTTATATTAATGACGCCAAGGAACCGGTCAACGTCCGGAATGAAAAACTGGATTCCAATAACCGCGGAGGCTTTGCGAAAAAGACCGGGGTTTTGACGGCAAAGAATAACACCGGAGTGAATGGCGATGTACTGTTAAAGGTGCTGGACAGAAGCGATACGACACAAGAACGCTATACGAAAAAAGTGAACGAGATCCCGCACTCCCAAGAACGCGGGGGCTATACCCATAATTTTTGGAAAATGGTAATGGAGGGTTATAGCCTGTCCAAGACGGAAGGCAAGAACTTGTATTACAAATACCGGGAATACGTTAAAGATGGCCAGCATATTTACAGAATTACCGAGACGACGAAAGTCACGATCAAGATCAATCCTGATAATCTTCCGCTATATACGCATGCGAACATGCAGGATGGCGAGTATTACATTCGTGTTTCGATGGACAGCATCGATTTGACGAAAGGAAATCACGCCTACAAAACGCTAAGCAGCATGGAAGGCGTGGAAGAACTGGATCAGATCTGGATTACCGCAGTAGGTTCCATGTTTGACGACTTGAATAATTAGCTGCAAAGCAAGTGCATGATCCCGTCTTACTTCTTATGTCTTTTTCATCGTGTTGGGGAAGAGATATCAAGATAAGGCGGGATATTTATATTTTTGGGGGGAGCCGATGGATGGAGCAACGGGTGGATCCCGATCGGATTTTGGGATTAGCGCAAGTACTGATGCGCTTTAATCGAACGATTGAAAATAACGAGACAGGACTTTCCGGAGAGATCCGTTCTTTTCTGGCCGATATTCGAAGATCCTATCCTGAACAGGATGTCGGGCTTGCCATTCTTGAAGTGGAGAGGGCACTGGACGAAGTGCATGATTCTGCTGTCCTGGTCTGTGATGGTTTGGATCAAAAAACAACGATTTTGAAGAAAACCGCAGACGAATATACGGAAACTGAACAGCTTGTGGTTCAAATGGCATCCCGGAAACCGTCCGTTAGCTGGAGTGCCAATCTAGCCAAACTAAGTTCCTCTAATACTTCCCGGTTTGGTTCTTCCGCAGATCGAACGGATAAAACGGAAAAACCTTCGGTTGTTCAGATGCTGAAGGGATATTTTCATCAGGCACAGAAGTGGTTTCTCCAAATTCGGCTAGCGTCGTTTCAAAACGATCCGCAGATCGGGGAACTGTTGGCTCAAATGCAAAACGGAACGATGGCGGAGCAGCAGCAAGCAGCGGCACAATTGATGAAAATCAACTCGGCCATCCAAAATCTTGCGCGCTGCCAGGCCGCCTATTCCGTGTACAGCCAATATGGGAATAAGCCGTATATGAATGAGGTGCATTCGCAAGCGGAAGAATTCCGTAAAAAATTGCGGGAACTGGGGATTTCCGACTCCCTGGTCTCGGCAAACCTTTCCGCGTATTATACCGATTCCGCGCTGAATGCCTGTGTTTACGATCCGCGTCTGAGCGACTGGACGTTATTGCCGAAAGCCATATGGAGCAGTGAGGATGCCAAGCTGTCCGAAGACAAGCAAATCGCGATCCTGATGTTGACCGATCTGTATTTCAAGGCAACGACTCCCGAAGCGCGAGACGAAGTCTTGTCTATGGCTGACGGGATCCGGAACGGGTCCCTCAGTACCTACGCTTTGTTTGGCAATAAGCTGGACAGCTCGGCGGTATCCGAAATTGTGCAAAATCTGGTGAACAGCGAATGGGCGTTTCCGGAGACGATTTTGAGCATTGGGCACGATTCCAAGTTTGCCGTGTTTGCAAATTCCAATTTGTCGTATCATGAAGAAGACGTGAATGCAGTAATGGCCGATTTAAGCGGCGACTTGATTCAGGCTGAGGAAGCCTATTGGAACAGCGGCATATATACCGAGGAAAATTGGTGGCTCGATGAAGCCAAGCTTGTGGAGGCATTGGCCATGATTAGCCGGGATGCGCGCGCTGGCGGAATTTCGCTTCCGGAAGTAAGCGGGAACAAGATGGCTGCCATTCAGTATTTGTTAAAAGTCCCCGTAACCAAGGAGTGGGGAATGGACACCCTCCTTCCGCTGGAAGCCGCAATGACCAAGCAAAAGCTAGAAGGAGATTCGCTGGTTCTTACAGAAGAAAACTTAAAGGCAATTATAGACCGGTATGTCGAAATAGAGACTTCTCCCGGCGTTCAATGGGGCCAGGTCGGGGTCGGCGTATTGCAGACCATCGGCGGAGGGCTTGAAGCGGCCTTTGGCGTTACGGTAGGGACGGTAACCTCCCCGACGGTCGCCGGCGGTTTATTCGGGGCCTTTATTGCAACCCATGGAGCAAGCAATTTTACCGGCGGCCTATCGCGCATATGGAATGGTTTTCAAGGCTCCAACGCAGGCGATACCGCCAATTTCATGAAAAATGCGTACGTTGCTGTTGGAGGGGAAACCGGGGAAATGATCTACAACGGCGTAGATCTGGCCGTAGCCTTCGCGCAACCCGCCGACATTGTGACGAAAATGATCTACAAGAGCCCGACCGCTGCTATCGATGCTTATCGGGCTGAAAAGATGGTTAGTTCGGTTATGGAGGGGGCGGGTGAAGGTAGACTTAATACTTATGGAGATGCTCTTCGTAAAAATCTTGGTTCAGCCGCAGATTCACATGCAGATGAGTATAATAAAATTTTAAGACATGTAGAAGAGTCAGGAGTCAAAGTTGATTATCGTTCAGGTACACTTGCCTACGAACCTTCATTTGGTAGCCCCGGACGCTTGATTCTTGACCCTGACGCTTCAATCGGTGCAGTTCGACATGAATACAGGCATATGCTAGATGATTTTGATTTAGGTCATCCAGGAATGAGAGTGATTGCGGATAGCGACTTATTTTGGCGACTTGAATACAGGGGTTATATGGAAGAAATAAAATTAGCTAGGGAAATTCGTGATTATGATGCAGGTAGATTCATCTTGCAAGAAATGAGAGCAAGGAGACAAGAAATACTGGGGAGGTAAAAGGATGGGAGACATACAACAGATAATTGACAAAATTAAAAAGAATGACATTTCCAAAAATGATTTATTTAGTTACCTTGATAATTCAAATATTTTAATTAAAGCTAATGCTATATTCCAAGTTGTAAAGTTGAAAATACATGATGAAATCGTTTTGGAAAAATTAGCTCATCTAGCTAAAAGGTTAGATGAAGAGCCAAAGGTTCTAGGACAATACAATAACGCCTACTTTGCTTTGGCAGCATTAAGTTGGCTAGAAACGGAGCACTCAGTAAAAAGATTTGAGGAAATTGTGTTTAATATTGAACCCGATAAGCGAAGCATACTGACAAAACTTATCGAGGAAAGACCTTATTCATATCTATGAACAAAATTAACCTTGATTGGCTTTTTGCCTCTCAAGGTTTTTTTCTTCGGTGGGGCTACCCAGTGCCGAATGAACCAATCATTCAACCAATATCACATATAACCCATGTAATATATTATTGATAGATATGGCCCAATAGACGAATAAAATTTTACGAAGGGAAGATATTATGGCCTCAATAGCTGAATTAGCAGAGGAAATTAAGGCTGATACAATAAAAAATGAAGATTTATTAGTATGCTTGGAAGCTAAAAATTTAAGGGTTGTTACTATGGCAATGTTTAAATTGATTGAGAGAAATTACTGTGATATAGGAATTGTAGAGAGGCTGGCCGAACTCGGAAAACTCCTAACAGACAGTAAGTTTATTGGACCATGGCAATTCGGACATGTTGCAATAGCTACGCTATCTCTTTTAAGTCATAAGGATGCAAAGATTAAGTCTAACGAGATTTTTGAGGGACTTAGTGAAGATGATAAATTTTTAGTGGACAATTTTATTAAATCAGAATCATATAAAGCATAGGGAATATGTGTAGATTTGTAAGATTGGAGGTTACAACTCCATCAACAAACGTACAATATAACCAACACACCAAACACTAAACCATTCAAACACTTGATAAACTTTATTCCATATCCAACCTCCGTTTCTCCGACTAATCGCAATACAATTGCTCCCCCAAGTTATGCTATACTTGGAACAAATGTTCTACTAAAGTGCAGCAGGTGAAAAGATGACCAATCCGGTGGTAAATATAGCGGTAAGACCCCTGGTGGAGTATGTGTTCCGTAGCGGGGATCTGGACAGCGGGTTCCGTACAATGACCGCGCTGGCCGAGGGGACGAAGGCCCATCAAAAAGTGCAGCGGCAGTACAGGGATGCGGACCAGAAGGAAGTGTACGTATCGGCGGAGATTCCTTGCGGGGATCTCCTCTTTGTCGTGGATGGACGTTGCGACGGGCTGCTTGCGGAAGAGGACGGGCTGCTGACGATCGATGAGATCAAGTCCACCTCGGGGGACCTGGCGTTCATTACGGAAGAGACGTATCCGGTGCATTGGGCGCAGGCTAAATGCTATGCGTATATGGTGGCCAGGGAGCGCGATTTGCCGCGGATGAGGATTCAGTTGACGTACATGCAGCTTCCGACCGGTGAACTGAAACGCTATCGCCGGGAGGCGGATTTTGCCGAGCTGGAGTCTTTCGTGCAGGAAGTGGTAGCCCAATATGCTCCATTCGCCAACATGCTGCGAAACCATCGGGAAGCAAGGGATCTGAGCATCTCGGAACTCTCCTTCCCGTTCAAGACATACCGGGCAGGTCAAAGGAAATTAGCGGGAGCCGTCTACAAGACGATTGAAGAGAAAGTCAGCCTGTTCGCCAAGGCGCCTACCGGAATCGGAAAAACAATCTCCACCACGTTTCCTGCTATAAAAGCGATCGGGGAGGGACATTTGCAGCATCTGTTTTACCTGACCGCCAAGACGATTACCCGGACCGCGGCCGAGGAGGCCTTTGCGCTTATGCAGTCGGGAGGGCTGCATCTGCATGCCGTTACGATTACCGCAAAGGAAAAAGTCTGCTTCCGGGAGGAGGTCAGCTGCCGTAAAGAGGACTGTCCGTATGCCGACGGATATTACGACCGGATTAATGGCGCCGTGTTGGATATCCTGGCCCATGAGACCTTAATCGGGCGGCAAGTGATCGAGAAATACGCCCGGAAACACCGGGTTTGCCCGTTCGAATATTCGCTCGATCTCGCCTATGCGGCGGATGCGGTGATCTGCGATTATAACTATATTTTTGACCCCAAAGTGTCCTTAAAAAGAATGTTCGGCGAGCAAAAGAGCCGGACGGCGCTGCTGGTGGACGAAGCCCATAACCTTGTGGACCGGGCGCGCGAGATGTACTCGGCCGAGTTGAACAAAGCCGACTTTCTGGCCTTGCAGCGCGGATACAAAGGGGTGAATCCCGCGGTATACCGCGCCGCTAAGGCGGTCAACGGGTTCTTCATCAAGCTGCGCAAAGAGATGGAAGGGCCGCACCGGATCGACCGGAATAAACCGGAGGAACTGCTCAACCTGGCCGAGGATTTCATCCTCCACGCGGAGCAGGAACTGGCATCTCCCGGGGCGGCATCCGCAGGCAGTGAAGAGGCGGCGTTGCTGCTGCAAACCTATTTTGCCGTACAGAGCTTTGTCCGAACCGGCAAATTGTATGACGAGCGCTATGTCACTTATGCGGAGGTAACTCCCAAGGACTTGAGAATGAAAATGTTCTGCCTCGATCCCTCGCACCTGCTGCGGGAGATGGGAAAAGGATTCCGCTCCCGGATCCTGTTTTCGGCGACCCTGTCGCCATTGTCCTATTACCGGGATATGCTTGGCGCGACGCCGGAGGATTATACGGTGTCGATCCCCTCGCCGTTCGCCCGTGAGCAGCTGGACGTGCGGCTTCATCCGCTCTCGACCCGTTATCGGGACCGGGAGCAGACCAAAGATGCGCTCGCGGAATTGCTGAGGCAGCTGGCCCTCGGGCGTTCCGGCAACTATCTGTATTTTTTCCCTTCCTATGCCTACATGAATCTTATCTATGAGCAGGTCACCGCCGAGCCCATGGAGAACGTCCGCTTCCTGTTGCAGCAAGGAGCGATGTCCGAACCGGAGCGGGAGGATTTTTTGGCTGCTTTTGATGCCGGCAATAAGGAGACGCTGGTCGGGTTTGCGGTGATGGGCGGCATATTTTCCGAAGGGATCGACCTGGTCGGTGACCGGTTGACCGGGGTGGCCGTGATTGGCGTCGGGCTTCCGCAAATCGGCCTGGAGCGGGATATCATCCGGGATTATTTTAATGAACAGGGCAAGGACGGATTCGATTATGCCTATGTTTTTCCCGGGATGAACAAAGTGCTTCAAGCCGGAGGCCGGCTTATTCGTTCGGAGAACGATCACGGCGTACTGCTTCTGGTGGACGACCGGTATAAGCACCCCCATTATGCCCGGTTGCTTCCTGAAGAGTGGTCATGAATGGAGGCTTGCGTGAATACAATGTGAGGAATCAAGCGTTTGAACTTTTTGTGAAAAGTTGAGGTGAAGCGCATGACGATTACGGGAGTCACGTATATTAAAGTTTCGGTGGTTTATTTTGTCATCGGGGTGTTGCTGGGGATGTACATGTCCATGGCTCATGATTACAAGCTAACAGGGGTACATGCGCATGTCAATCTGCTCGGCTGGGCTTCCTTTGCTCTTGCAGGCTTAATTTATTGGTTATTTCCTAAAGCGGCGGCAAGCATGTTGGGCAAAATTCAGTTTTGGGCCCACTCCATCGGCCTTCCGATTATGATGATCGGTCTCGCGTTTGTGCTGGAGGGCAAGGAATCCTTTGAAGCGATCATCCCGATCGGTGCGACGCTGGTTGTGGTAAGCGTCATTTTGTTCGCCATCAATGTTTTTATGAACGTGGGGCCGCGGGCGGGAGTCCGGAAGAAATGAGGCCGTAAAAAAGCCCGCCATCCAGGTTTCATGGATGGCGGGCTTTTCTATGGGAGCATAGCCGCTTACTGCGGGTTGGTGGTCCAGATGCCTGCGGTTTTGACGAAAACCCGCTTCGGCAGCTTCAGCGTAGCCAAGGCCAGCTCGGCAACATCCTCCGGCTGCATCATCCGGTCTTCGTCTCCGATTTTGAGCCCCGCCTTTTCGGCAAGTTCGGTATTCACCGTACTAGGAGTAAGGGCGACGACGCGGATGTTGGACTTGCGTACCTCCTGCAGCAGAGATTCGGTCAACCCGAGCAGGGCGAATTTGGAGGCGCAGTAGGCCGAACCCGTAGCAAAGCCGCGCTCCCCGGCTGTCGAGGCAACATTGATGATATCGCCGCTTTGTTTTTCAAGCATATGAGGCAGGGCGGCACGGGTAACATAATAAGTACCCATCAGATTCACTCGGATGATTCGCTCCCAGTCTGCAGGGTCCATATCCATCAAGGTGCCGAATTGGGCGATCCCTGCATTGTTGATCAAGATATCTACGGAACCAAGCTCCTCAATGAGCTTGGACACGGCAGCCGCCGCCTCGGGTTGCTCGGAAATATCGGCCGGAGCGATATGTACCTTAATCCCATATTCTTTGCCGAGCTCCTGCTGTAAGGATTCCAAGTCAGCTGCGGTACGTGCGATCAAACCGAGATTTACGCCTTCTTTGGCGAGAGCAACCGCTAGCGCCTTACCGATCCCTTTACCTGCACCTGTGATAATAGCTGTTTTGTTTTGAAGTTCCATTTCTATTCCCTCCTAATATATTTAGTTTATTGTGTTTATTTATTATAAAGGATAATCCGGTTCATCTTCCATGCCAAAGGCTACAGAGACAACAACTCCCATAGTGACATTCTTGACTCGTTCTAAAACGAGAAGTATTATTAAATTATAATAGTTAAAAGGTATTAACTATTTAAGAATAATATTTATTATATTGGTGTCGAGGTGATCAGTCTGGACAAAGGAGATTTGCTTTCATTGATGCTTTCGCAACAGATGACTAAGTTCGTGGTCTCGTACGGCAAATTGTTGGATCCTGATCTGACTGCGCAGCAATATCTGATTCTGCAGATTTTGAGCAAAACCGAACAGCGAAATAGCTCGGAGTTGGCTCAAGAGCTGGATGTAACCTTGCCCGCAGTGACGAATCTGACGAATAAATTGGTGCGTAAGGGGTACCTTGAACGGAGAACGTCCGAAACGGATCGGCGTAGTGTAAACCTGTCCCTGACGGAACAGGGCCG
Source organism: Fontibacillus forbon (assembly GCF_046559655.1). Taxonomy (NCBI): domain Bacteria; kingdom Bacillati; phylum Bacillota; class Bacilli; order Caryophanales; family Paenibacillaceae; genus Fontibacillus; species Fontibacillus forbon. Next base: position 410,943 of record NZ_JBKGFV010000003.1, read on the forward strand.
GGAAGTTGAGAACCGGTTGTTAGCAAAGTACAAGGAACTGACGCGTCACCTCTGGTCTCAATTCACCGAGCAGGAGTTGGATTTGCTAGTGGCATCCTACCAAAAGATGCTTGTCGCCTTGCAGCAAAATCCCGGTATGGAACCGGATACCATCGAGCCTAAATAAAATCAGGAGGAATCAACATGGGAAGATTAGATAATAAAGTAGCTATTATTACAGGCGCCGCCGGAGGCATGGGGAAATCCGATGCGCTTCTTTTTGCCAAGGAAGGAGCCAAGGTAGTCATTACGGATATCCAGGAAGATAAAGTCTTGGCTGCCGCGGAAGAAATTAATCAAAACGGCGGCGAAGCGCTCGGCGTGGTTCATAACGTTACTTCCGAGGAGGACTGGAAGCGGGTAGTGGATGAAGCGATTGCGAAATTCGGCAAAATCGACATCCTGGTCAACAACGCCGGCATTTCCAGTCCTACGCCGATGATGGACACTACAGTCGAGCTTTGGAACAAGGTTATGGACATTAATATCAAGAGCGTGTTCCTGGGTCAAAAATACGTCATCCCGCACATGATCGACAACGGCGGAGGTTCCATCGTCAATATTTCTTCCATCGCCGGTTTGACCGGCGGGAATGGCGCAGGCCCGTACACCGCAAGTAAAGGTGCCGTACGCATGCTTACAAAAGCAACGGCGGTTGACTTTGCTAAGCACAACATCCGCTGCAACTCCGTGCATCCTGGCATTATCCAAACGCCGATGACCGAAGGATTGATGGAAGACGAGAAAATGAAAGCCTGGTTCCACTCCGTAACCCCGCTTCCTCGCTTGGGTCTCGCTGAAGACATCGCGGCGGGCGTGCTGTTCCTGGCTTCGGACGAATCGTCCTACATTACCGGGGTCGAGCTTCCGATCGATGGCGGATATACGGCGAAATAAGCAAGTTGCAATGGAATAGATGGTGGTAAGGAAAGTATGGAGAGCCCGGCAGATTGCCGGGCTTTTTTGCTGCGTGATCCTACTCGCGAATGGGGAATTAACTGGAAAATCTCCAGTTAATTTCGCTGTTTTATGCGATTTGCGAAAATTAGCTGTAAAACCTACAGCTAATTCCTCCATTTCCGCTAAGATTCATGGATTTCGGTAAAATTAGATGGAAGTTTTCCATTTAATTTAGTTCAATGGAGGAAGACGAAGAAATTAGCTGGAGGGTATACAGTTATTTTTGCGGACGCTGAACGTGACGAAGGGTCATGATTACTTGGAAAAGGAATGGATACTCCAAGCTCCGCGTACTCAGGCGCATACACGATAAAACGAGTCTTCAACGGTAGCTAGTCCTGAAGAGAAAGGAGGAGGCCGCGGTGAAAATGGAACGTTTGCTGGCTATGACGGTGCTGCTGCTGAACCGGGGCCGGATGAGCGCCAAAGAGCTGGCGGAACGGTTTGAAGTGTCCGTCAAAACGATATACAGGGATATGGAAACGTTGAACCGGGCAGGCATTCCGGTAACGGCGGTACAGGGAAATAGCGGCGGGTTCGAAATTATGGACCGGTATAAGCTGGACCGGCATCTGGTGTCCCCGGGGGAAGTCTCTTCGCTTCTCGCTGCTCTCCAAGGAGTGACTCATGCGATGGAGGACCGGACTTACAGCGATTTGCAGGAGAAATTCAAAACGCTGCTGCAACCCGCGGACAAATCGGTTTTGGAGTCCGGAGGGGGAAGCCTTGTTTTTGATTTTCAACCTTGGGGTCAGGGACCTGCCATCAAGCAAAAAGTAACGCTGCTCAGACAGGCGGTTCAAGACAAACAACTGGCGAAGCTAAGCTATATTAACCAGGATGGGACGGAGAGCATCCGAATCGTGGAGCCGTCCGCTTTGGTAATGAAAGGATCGGCATGGTATCTGCAGGGATATTGCCGGCTGCGCGGGGATTTCCGGATGTTCCGGCTGTCCCGGGTAACGGAGCTGTCGCTGCTGCCGGAATCTTTTACTCCGCGGGACGCTCCCGCATTGGACGGTTATAGCTGGGATCCCGCTTGGTCCCGCAAGGAAGAATGCGAGATCAGGCTGATCTTTCGGCCCGAGGCCCGTTATCGGATGGGCGAGATGTTTTCTCCGGAACAAATTATCCCGCTGCAGGGCGGAGATTTTGCGGTTCAGGGGAGCTTTTCTCTGGACGAGTGGTTCTATTCCTTGATACTCGGCTTCGGAGATCTGGTAAAGGTCGAGTACCCTGATTCTTTGGCTAAGGAAATTAAAGCACGGGCGGAGCGGATCGTCTCCCTATATGGATCTGGATGTTGAAATATCGGGAAGAAGAGCCGGTACATAATTTGACGCCAATTATTCTACCCTGTCTTCCCGGTAAACTGGACATACAGATGTCCACGTTCCCCTTGTAGAATGTAAATATTCATGGGGGAGGGTGCAAAGAATCATGACGACAAAATATGTACGACAAACCGAGATCAAACTGGCCGGAATCGGAGCCAGAACGACGAATGCGGCGGAAGCGGGGCCAAACGGACGCTTGCCGGAGTTATGGGAACGGTATTATCGTGAAAATATAGCCGCGGCTGTCGGCGGAGCGGATTCTACAACGCTTTATGCTTTATATACCGATTATGAGAGCGATGCGTCAGGGGCTTACACCGTAATCATCGGGCATGAACCTCAGGAGACAGGGGAAGGTCAGGAATCCGGTAAGGGGACCGAGGTCGGAAACGGTACTGGAATCGGCACGGAAATCAGCTATGGAACAGGTATAGAAACCGGTCTCCAACAGGCAGTAATCCCGGCTTCCGACTACCTTGTATTCCAATCCCGCAAAGGGCCTGTTCAAACCGTAGTGGCGGAAGCATGGGGGCAAATTTGGGCATATTTTCAGGATTCAGCGGAGAAGCGGACTTTTACCGGGGATTATGAGCTATACGATCTGCAGGATTTCGACCCTGGGAACGCAGTCGTTTCAATCTATATTGCCGTGGAATTTTAACGAAGGGGAGAAAGTCATGGAATGGGTGGAGATGACGCCGGAAATGCTGGACAGGGAGCATATCTGCTGCGCTTTAGGGGCCAAGCCTTATGAAGAGGCCGTGAATGGCAAGAAAAACTGGCTCAAAGACAGAATGGCGGAAGGGCTTGTGTTTTACCGGCTGGATGAACGGGCTAAAGTGTTTATTGAGTATTTGCCCGCGGAAGCGGCATGGGTCCCCGTGGATGCGCCGAATTACATGATGATTAATTGCCTCTGGGTTAGCGGAAAATACAAAGGGCAAGGTCACGGCCGCCTGTTGTTGGAGCACTGTATTGAGGATGCGAGGAATAGAGGCATGGACGGAGTCGTCCATGTGCTTTCCGGCAAGAAGATGCCGTATTTGAGCGACCGGAAGTTTTTTCTGCACCACGGATTCCGGATAGCGGACGAAGCAGGCCCTTATTACGAATTGGCCGTGTTAAAATGGAATGCCGCCGCGCCGGATCCCATATTCCGGGACACTGCCAAATCGCTTGCCGTTGACGAGCAAGGGGTCGTTATTTACTATACCCCGCAATGTCCGTTTGCAGCGGGCATTCTGCCCGAGTGGAGACAAGCTGCAGAAGAAAGAGGCATTCCGTTTCGGGCTTATCCGTTTCGGACCAGGGATGAGGCGCAACGGGCCCCCGCCCCTTGGACGACGTTTGCCTTCTTTTACAATGGACATTATGTGAGCCATGAGATGATGAGCCGGGCGAAATTAGAGAAGGTTCTGGACGGGATGGGCGATATTCCATGATCAACGCCCATTTTTTTTGAAATGCTTGACAAAGGTTTTTAAATATATTATCTTAATATCAAGATAAATGATATCGAGATAAAACAGATCGAGATAACTGGAGTGCAAAGGAGGTAATCTTATGGCTTACGATCAGGAAGATGCGTTGAATTTGCATATCGCTTTGACTCGGGCGAGCCAATGGGTAAGTGCCCACACGGACCGGGATATCCGCCAGTATGGGTTGACGCGTACGGAGTTCGGCGTGCTTGAACTGCTTTACCATAAAGGACCGCAGCCGATCCAGCAGATCGGGGGGAAAGTGTTGATGAGCAGCGGCAATATCACCTATGTCGTCGACAAGTTGGAGAAGCGGAACTTCGTCCGCCGCAGAGCTTGTGCGGAAGACCGTCGCCTGACCTTCGCGGAAATTACGGAGGAGGGATCGAAGTTCATTGAAGAAGTATTTCCTAAGCATGTTGATGTGATTGCCGAAGCTACGAACGGACTCAGCGCCGAGGAAAAGAAGATCGCTTCAGAGCTGCTGAAAAAGCTGGGGAAGTATGCCCAAGAGGGATTCAAATAGCGGAGCCGGAACCTGAACCGGACTGAAGGTTCGGGGCTCTTTTCAGAACCAATATCTTAATATCAAGATTCTTTATATAAAACAAAAAACTGATTAAAGGAGAAATTCATAATGAGTATAGCTATTGGATTGTTGATTTTACGGTTGGTTGTAGGTTTGTCTTTCATGGCGCATGGTGCGCAGAAGCTGTTTGGCTGGTTTGGCGGTTACGGGCCGAAAGGCACGGGCGGTTGGATGGAGTCTCTGGGGTTGAAACCGGGCGTGCTGATGGCCGTTATGGCGGGTGCGGGCGAGTTTGTCGGCGGGATTTTGTTTGCTGCAGGATTTCTGACTCCTCTCGGTGCCGTGCTTATAGCGATTACGATGATTATGGCGATCGTCACGGTGCATGGCAAGAACGGATACTGGTCGACGGCGAACGGATATGAATACAATTTGTTGATCATTGCCGTTGCCGCCGGGGTGGCCCTGATCGGTGCGGGCGATTACTCGCTGGATGCCTTGTTGTTCTAATCGAGAGTGAAACATGAAAACCGAAGAAATGAGGAGACTATGAGATGAGCGATTTTACTACCTTATTACAAAACCGCAGATCGGCCAATAAATTTCTAAAGGGCGTAGAAATTCCCGATAAGGATTTGGATGCCATTTTCAATCTGGTCAAATATGCCCCGTCGGCGTTCAACCTGCAGCATACCCGTTATGTCGTAGTTAAGAACCCGGAACTCAAGGAAAAAGTATACGAAGCCGCGAATAAACAATATAAAGTGCAGACGGCGTCGGCGGTGATTGCCGTGTTGGGGGATCCTGAGGCATACAAGGACGTAGCCATGCTGAACGAAGGATTGCTCAACTTGGGAGTGCTCAGTAAACAGGAGTACGATATGACCGTGGATTCCACGCTTGCTTTCTATGAAGAACGGGGCGAGACGTTCCAGCGCGAAGACGCGATCCGCAATGCCAGCTTGTCGGCGATGCAGATGATGCTGATTGCCAAGGATCTGGGATGGGATACCTGTCCGATGATCGGTTTCGACCCGGAGGCTTTGCGTGAAGCATTGGATATTCCCGAAGCTTACGTACCGGTGATGCTGATCGCCATCGGCAAAGAAGATCGTTCCAGCCAGCGTCCGCGCGGCTACCGTAAACCTGTCGCTGAATTCGTAAAATACATGTGAGGGGGAAAATAAAATGACTCAACGTACAGCCGGAATTCATCATATCACTGCATTTGTTCAAAGCGCGCAAGCCACCGTCGACTTTTATTCGGGGGTGCTGGGATTGCGCCTGGTGAAGAAAACCATTAACTTTGACGCTCCTGAAGTGTACCATCTCTATTTTGGCGATGAGAAAGGGAGTCCGGGAACGATCATTACGTTTTTCCCTTCCCCGGGTTCACGGCGGGGCCGGATTGGCGGAGGTCAGGTCGGGATCACGACTTACGCGATACCGGTAGGAAGTCTTGACTTCTGGCATGCTCGCTTGCTGCGGTTCGGAGTATCCGTTGAAACCAGAGAGCATTTCTCCGAAAAAGTGCTGCATTTCCGGGATAATTCGGGCCTGCTGCTGGAATTGACAGAACGGGCGGAAGGCCCTGCCAGTACCTGGTCGTTCGGCGGCGTGCCGGCGGATAAAGCGATCAAGGGCTTCGGGGGCGCCGTATTGTACAGCGCCTTCCCCGAAAAGACGGCTCATCTGCTGGAACAAGTGCTTGGCATGGAAAAAATAGGCGAGGAAGGGTCCTACGCCCGATACAAAACGGCGGGAGAGTTAGGTAATATTATCGATATCAACGTGAAGCCGATAGAGTACGGGGCCGGGGGTGCCGGAACCGTCCATCACATTGCCTGGCGGGCCAAAGATAACGAGGAGCACGCGGCATGGAGAAATAAATTGGCGGGACTTGGCTATCAGGTCACCCCGATTGTCGACCGCCAATACTTCAATGCCTTGTATTTCCGGGAAGAAGGGGGCATCCTGTTCGAAATTGCCACCGATCCTCCGGGCTTTGCCCGGGATGAGCCTGCGGACAAATTGGGTGAAAAGCTCATGCTGCCGGAGTGGTATGAAGAGCAACGGGCGCTGATCGAAGCAAATTTGGAACCGATCGAGGTTCGGGTATTGGAGGAGGATAAGGAATGAAGCATATTTTTCAGCAAGGGACCAGCTCGGAAGCGCCGGTGCTGGTACTCTTTCACGGTACCGGCGGTACGGAGCGGGACCTGCTGCCGCTGGCGGGAATGATCTCGCCGCAATCCTCGGTGCTGAGCGTGCGGGGGAATGTACTGGAGAACGGCATGCCGCGTTTTTTCAAGCGGCTTGCGGAAGGCGTCTTTGACGAGGAGGATCTCGTATTCCGGACGAAGGAGCTGAATGACTTCCTGGATGAAGCTGCCGTCAGCTATGGCTTTAACCGCCGAAATTTGGTGGCGGTGGGGTATTCCAACGGCGCGAACATTGCCGGGAGCCTGCTGTTTCATTACGGCGACGCGCTGCGCGGGGCGATCCTGCATCATCCGATGGTCCCGCGCCGGGGCATCGCGCTTCCGGATTTGTCCGGGGCGCCCGTCTTCATCGGAGCGGGACGGAACGACCCGCTTTGTCCGCCGCAGGAATCGGAGGAGCTCGAACGCCTGCTCGGCGGAGCCGGGGCAGCGGTAACGCTCCATTGGGAAGCCTCCGGCCACCAACTGACATCCTCCGAAATCGATGCCGCATCGGCTTGGTATCAGCGGACGTTTGCATAAGCAAGGAAGGGGGAATCTGGAGCCATGTTATCCATTAATCCGGATCAGCAAAGCGAACGGGATAACTATAAACTGCTGACGGGCAGCATTATCCCGAGACCCGTTGCCTTTGTGACCACGTTGTCCGGGGCAGGCATATTGAATGCGGCCCCCTTCAGCTATTTTAATATCGTGACGGCCGATCCGCCGATGGTGTCCGTTTCGGTCCAGCGCAAACAGGGCCACCCTAAAGATACCGCCCGAAACGCAGTGGACCAGGGTTCCTTCGTCGTCCATATCGCGGATGAGTCCTATATCCGGCAAATCAACGAGACGGCGGCCGCACTGCCCCCGGAGGAGAGCGAGATCGCTTTGGCGGGACTCACGCCGGTCCCGAGCGAGGTTATCCCGGTGCCCGGCGTGGCCGAGGCCAAGGTTCGGATGGAATGCGTGCTGGAGCGGGCGGTTCCGCTTGGCGGCACGGAGGAAGCACCGGCGGCCGATCTGTTGATCGGCCGGGTGGTCCGCTTTCATATCCACGAGTCCGTGTATGAGAACGGCCGGATCCATGCGGCGGAGCTGGGCGCGGTAAGCCGGCTTGCCGGCAACGACTATGCCAAAGTAGGAGCGGTATTCTCCATTCAGAGGCCGGAATAAAGAACTTTGTCCATGATAAAGAGCGTTTTCCGCAACCCGGGTTGCAGGAAAGCGCTTTTTTGATTACTCTCTTAATGTGCGAGCACAAAGGCAGATAAAGAACCTGGAGGGATGGACGGATGAAGTATCGGGCATTAGGGAATACAGGGCTGCAGGTCAGCGAAGTCAGTTTCGGCACGTGGGGGATCGGCGGGGACTGGGGCAACTCGGACGATGCCGAGGCGCTGCGCGGCCTGGAATTTGCCATCGGGCAGGGCGTCAACTTTTTCGATACGGCGGATGTTTACGGCGGGGGCCATGCGGAAGAATTGCTGGCGAAAGCGACACAAGGCAAAGAGGATGAGATTCATATCGCCACCAAGTTTTGCCGGGCGGGCGATATTCATGATCCCCAAACCTACTCCGCGGCTTCGATTCGCGAGTTCTGCGAGGGCAGCCTGAAGCGATTGCGGCGGGAGCGTATCGACCTGTATCAAATTCATTGCCCTCCGTTTGAGATATTGAAGGATGGCCGGGTGTTTGAAGAACTGGACAAGCTTCAGGCCGAGGGCAAAATCCGTCATTACGGCGTGAGCGTCGAAACGGTGGAAGAGGGTCTGTTCTGTCTGGACGTTCCCGGGGTGAAGGCGCTGCAAGTCATCTTCAACCTGTTCCGGCAAAAACCGGCGGAAGCCTTGTTTCCTAAAGCCGCGCAGCAGGGCGCGGGCATTCTGGTGCGGCTGCCGCTGGCGAGCGGGCTGCTGACCGGCAAGTTTACGAAGCAGACCACGTTCGGTACGAACGACCACCGGAACTTTAACGCGAACGGCGAGGCGTTCAATGTGGGCGAGACGTTTGCCGGATTGCCGTTTGCCAAGGGCGTGGAGCTGGCTTCCCGGCTGTCCTGGATCGCCGAGGGACGGGGCGATATGGCCCGTGCGTCCATGCGGTGGATCCTCGATTGTCCGGAGGTTAGCTGCGTCATCCCGGGCTTTAAAAACGTCCGCCAGGTCGAGGATAATCTGGGTGCGATTGACGTTCCTTCCTTTTCTCCGGAAGAAGCGGAGCGCTTGCGCGAATTTTACCGGAGCGAGGTTGCGGAGCATATCCGCGGAGGGTATTAAATTTCAAGTTTAGGAGGAGACCTGTCAGAATGCAGCGGTTTCCCTAAGACGGTTCCGGACTGCGCGACTGCCTTTTCCGTATAAACCTAAGATTTAGAAGATAAAACCTTTAATTCGGATACTAACTTCAAAGCGCCCATTTACTATAATTGGAAATAGGTATGGTTCTTATATCCATCCCGGTTTGCTAGAGATAGTTTTTGATAGGTTAGATCCAAATAATGCATATTTATGAATGAATTAGGACTGAATTAAACAGAATTGAATATAACGATAAGGGTAGCGCTAAATTTCCAGTGCTACCTTTATTTATGCAGTCCATGTATGTTTTAGTTTTCGCTACCATACAAGTATGGTAGCATTGAATTATGAGTACGCTTTCATAAAGATGAAGAGTCAACCAGGAAGGGGCGTGAAAATAGTGATGAACGTGCTTTTGGTGGATGATGAGCCTTGGGTGCTGGAGGGTCTCCGCACTATGGTTAACTGGAAGAATCACGGCTTTCAGGTATGCGGGGAGGCCTTGAACGGACCGGATGCTTTGAAGATGATTCAGGAACTGCGGCCGGAACTGGTCGTTACCGATATCAACATGCCTGTCCTGAGCGGGCTGGAACTGGTGGAGCAGTCCAACAAGACGCTGACACGGCCGCCCAAGTTCGTCATTTTAAGCGGTTACGATAATTTCAATTATGCTCTTACCGCGATGCGGCACAAGGTCACGGAATATTTACTGAAACCGATCGACGAGGAAGAGATCGAAACCATATTGGACCGGGTCGGAAAAAGAATCCGGGAGGAACACGCCGCGGAGCAGAGCCAAAGCCGCGTGCAGTTTCTGTTCAAGAATAATCTCCTGAACCGGTTGATTCAGGGAGAATATAACGAGGTTCTGGAGCACCAGGCGGCCCGTTCCCTCGATTTGGAGACGGAAACGGAGTTAAGATGCGTGCTGGTTGAGGCCGTTCCCGGTTGTGATGATCTAAGGCAGCGAATCCAGGGATATTTTGCGCAGGAGAAGGATCGGTCCTTTCAGGATATCTCGGGAAGAGTCGGGATAATCGTGCAGGAGGATAATTTCCCTTCTGCCGTGCTGGAGGAGATCTGTTTGCGGATGCACAGGGACTTGTCGGACAGCTTGCTGCGGCCCGTTATAGTAACGCTAAGCGAAACCCTGAAGGGGATTTCGTCCATCCGCGATCTGTACCTGCAAACGCTGGAGGTTGGCAAGTCCAAGCGCTGTCAGGGGAAAGAAGGCGTGTTTTACTATAAGTATTGCAAGCAGCCGTCAGGGACGGTCGATGTCTACAAAGAAAAGATCAAACAGCTGTCCGAAAAGGTTACGGCATATGATGAAAGCAAAATCCGCGGCCTGGTTGACGAGATCCTGAACTCTTTCGCCTCTGGTCTACAGGAGATAGAAATCGCAAAGGCTCATATTGCCGACCTTGAGCTGACGCTGTGCAGAGAGGTTGCGGATACGAACGGAGAGCCGGACGTTTTGATGAAAAGGATGTGGGAACAACATGGCAGCCTGAGCGGCATAAGCAATTATCCCGCGCTAAAGTCGTATGTTCGGGATTTGTGCCTGGAGGCGGCTTCCTTCCTTTCCCGGCTGACCTTGCAAAACGAGAATAATACGATTTTTCATGTCATTCAATACGTGGACAGGGAATACAAGAACAAGCTGCAGCTTCAGGACTTGGCCAAGCATTTTCATATGAACGCCACCTATTTGGGTCAATTGTTCAAGAAGGAAACCGGCAAACCCTTCAACGAATACTTAAACGAAAAACGGATCGAGGAAGCCAAAAGCCTGCTGAAGCGAACCCAGATCAAAATATCCGATGTGGCGCTGCAAGTGGGCTATCCGAACACGGATTATTTTATCAGCAAATTTAAAAGCAGCACGGGGATGCTTCCCTCGGCATATAAACATGAAGCGGAGAACAAGCAGGCAGATCATTAGCAGGACGGTGCGCACATGTTGAAAAGACGATTCAAGTTCAGAAAAATCGTGAACGATATCCCGCTCAATTATAAATTTATCCTGATCTATCTGGTCGGCGTGCTGCTGCCGATCATCATCATCAATCTCGTGGTGATGAACCGGATGTCCGACCTCATTAAGGAGCGGGAGCAGCAGAACCTGGAAATCTCGCTGGAACGGGCCAGAAAGGATATCCATGACTTCATGGACGGCGGAGTGGCGGTCAGCCATGCCTTAAATACGGACAAAACGCTTTACGAAATGCTGGACCGGACTTATCAAAACCCGGTGGATTTTTATGAAACGTTCGACGAACAGCTTCGCAACCGGTTAAGCAGCTATATTCCGGTAAACAATCAGCTTTTGCGCATCGGCATCTACACGGACAATCCGACGGTCGTCTCGGGAGGCAATTATCACGTAATCGACCGGGAGGTTAAAAACAGCGATTGGTACCGGTTATGGAACGAATCCAGCGACCCTGTCATGGTGGCCGCCTATCGGGCTACCGAAGTGAGCAACCTGACCTCCACGGTCCCTTATCTTAGCGTAATTGAAGAAATGGACTACTTCGATTCTTTCGATAAGTTTTACAAGCTGCTGCGGATCGATATCGACCTCAGTAAAATTTATGATGTAATCGTCCGGGAACAGGAGTATCTTGATTTATACCTGGTCAACGAGAAGAACGAAATCATTATGTCCGCGGAAAGCGGCTATCAGCGGGGAGTCACCGATGCCTACCCGTTGTTTCGTTTAAGCGGCGAACAGAAGGAAAAAGATGTCCATACGGTGTCCATCGGCACGGCCCGATACGTTAAGGGGTGGAAGCTGGTCGGGATCACCCAGGGAACGCGCGTGACGAAGGCCATGCTCGATATGCAGATTTCCATCGGCGTTTTGGCTGCGGTTATAACGCTTTTTACGTCCGTTTTTATCTACATCATGCTCAGATCGTATAACTACCGGGTGAAACGGTTGTCCCGGCATATGCAGAAGGTCACGAACGAGAAGTTCGACCTGATCCGGATTGATGAAGGCCGCGACGAGATCGGTGGACTGATCCAGAACTTCAATATGATGACCGCGCGGATCAACTCTCTGATCAATAACGTGTATAAATTGGAGATTCAGAAGAAAAGCCTGGAGATGGAGCGGGTAAGGGCAGAGCTGAACTTTCTGCAAAGCCAGATGAACCCTCATTTCCTGTTCAATACGCTGAATGCGATTCTGGTTGTCTGCACCAAATACAATTATTCCGAGGTGACGGATATTATCAAGAGCCTGTCCAAGCTGTTGCGGAGACTGCTTAGCTGGAAAGAGGACCTGGTGACCCTGGAGGAAGAGATCCTGTTTACCGAAATGTACCTAAAAATCGAAAAATTCAGGTTCAGGGATAAATTCCAATACCGGTTTGATATTGACGAGAATGTGCTTCACTATAAAATACCGAAAATGAGCATCCAGCCGCTTGTCGAAAATGCCTGCAAGCACGGAATTCAAGCCGTTGATGAAGCGGGAATCATCACCGTCAGCGCGACGCTCTCCGACGGACGGCTCCGCATTGCCGTTTCCGACAACGGGAAGGGGATCGAGCCGGGCAAGCTGAGGGAGATGATACTGGCCGTGCGGAGCGAGAATGTTTCCGGCAACAGCATCGGAATCCGGAACGTGTATCGAAGACTGGAGCTTTATTACGATGATTTGGTTCGCTTTGACATGGTGAGCCAACCGAATGAAGGAACGGAGGTCTCCTTTGAAATTCCGATCAAGCAACTGAATCAACAAGAAGGACTGGACGGGGAGGAATGAGCGTGAGATTTAAAGTGCTCTTGATTGACGATGAACCTGGAGCTTTGGAAGGCATGCAGCTGTGGATCGATTGGGAGCGGCTTGGCTATGAAATTTGCGGAACCTCCAGCAACGGGGCGGAGGGATTGAGAAGCATCGGGGAGCTGAATCCGGACCTCGTGGTAACGGACGTGAACATGCCGCTTATGGACGGGCTGGAAATGATCGAGTCCTGGCAAAAGAACGGCGACCGGAAAGTCAGCTTCGTCATTGTGAGCGGTTATAGCGAATTTGATTATGCACGGAGGGCGATGCGTTATGGCATCGTCCATTATTTGCTGAAGCCGATCGAACAGGATGAAGCCGAGAAGGAGCTCAAGGCGGTGTATCAAGAGCTTCTTCAGGAATATGAAAAACAAAACATCAGCCGGATCGCATCTTACGAAGAAACGGTCAGCTTGCTTAAAAAGGCGGTTATGGAGGAGCTGCAACCCCCCTCCGATTCGGCCATTCTGGAACACTTGTCTGCCAGCCGTGAGGCATGGAATTTCTGCCTCGTCAAATGTGATCCGAAGGCGTATGCGCTGCTGAGGGAAACTGCGGCTTCTTTGATACGGAATCAGGAAGCAATGTATCTGATCGATTTGGAGATGCACTGTTTTGGCATTGTATACGGCTATACCCCATCAAGGGGATATGCGGACGAAGCCTGGGAAATCCTGACCCGATTATCGCAGTCCTATTCTCCCTACCGCGTTTTTATTTCTATAGGAGCCGGAGAATCTTCGCTGGCAAACCTGGCGGGTTGTTATAAAAAGGCCAGCGAAGTCATTTTGCACAATTTTTATGACTCCGGATACGCCGAAATTAAGGAATACGAATCGGTCGGAGATGTCGTTTTTCAGTACCATTATGACCAAATCCGGCTTATGGACGGAATCATTGGCGCGATGAATTTGCTGGATATCTGCGGTTTGGAGGAAGCCATAGGTTCGGCAGTACAAAGCTTCCGGGAAATGGCGATAGCTCCGGAAATCGTAAAGAAGATTGTCATTCATCTGATGTACAAAATCATGGAGTACCTGCGGGGTCTGGAAGGAGAGCCGGCGTCTTCGCTATTGGCGAAATACAATTTGCTCCTGTCCAGCCTGTCCGACGCGGTTCTTCTCCTTGAGGACTTGATGGGGTATTTACTCGGTTGCGGCCAGGATACCATCAATCTCATGCTTCAGGAACAAGCGCGCAAATCGCAAGGTATCATCCAGGAAATTAATGAATACATTCGCGGACACTACCGGGAAACCTTGACCATAAAAATGCTGTCCGAGATATTTTACCTGCATCCGGTCTATTTGGGTCAGCTCCTGCTGCGGAAAAACGGCATCAGCTTTAACGAACTGGTACATAACCTGCGAATCGAGGAAGCTGTGACGCTCCTGCAACAGAACCGGCTAAAAAACAGCGAGATTGCCGAGAAAGTCGGTTATCTCAACTACGGACAATTTTTGAAACAATTTGAGAAGCGGATGGGAGTCTCGCCAAACGAGTTTAAAAACATGATCTAATATTTTTGGGGTTAATGCTTTAATTGCGATATAGTTCCATTTTGGTAGCGCTTTTAAAATAAAGATAAGTTACATGAAAGGGCTTTCAAGTCCGGATGTAACAAATATATGCGGAGGTGCTTTACATGGGGGGCAAGTCCAAATCAATTTTCCGGCTTAGCTTGATCATGTTGTTATCGCTCAGCGTCATCCTGTCGGGATGCGGCGGCAACAACAATACTGCAAATTCCGGAAACGGCAATAACGGCAAGCAGGCAGAATCCGGAAACAATACCGGAGACAAGGTTGAACCGCTCGAAATCACGGCATTTATCGGGGAAGCCGGCCAGCAGCCGACACCGGACAACAAGATTTACAAAAAGATGAAAGACGAGCTGGGAGTTACTGTCAAGATGGAATTCCTGGCCGGAGATATTAACCAAAAGCTCGGCGTTATGATTGCCGGTTCCGATTATCCGGACATTATGACGGCGAATACGAAACTGACGGCGGCCGGTGCCTTTATTCCGCTGGAAGACCTCATCGAAGAACACGCTCCGAATTTGAAGAAACACTATGAGAAGTACTGGAACATGATGAAGGACCCTAACGACGGCCATATCTACATCCTGCCGAACTATGGGGCATATAACGGCGAAGTGAGCACCACTTGGTATTCCGGACCGGCTTTCTGGATTCAAAAAGCGGTTCTGGAAGACGCAGGATATCCTCAAGTAAAAACGCTTGACGAGTATTTCGACCTGATCGCCAACTACAAAGAGAAAAACCCGACCATCGACGGCAGCCCGACGATCGGTTTTGAAATTTTGAACTATGACTGGAGAAACTGGGGCCTGTTCAATGCTCCTCAGCATCTGATCGGTCATCCGAACGATGGCGGCGTCGTCGTGAAGGACGGCAAAGCGGAAGTGTTCGCGGATAAAGACTATGCCAAGCAGTACTATCAAAAGCTGAACGAAGTCAATGCCCAAGGCCTGATCGATAAAGAAACATTCACTCAAAACTACGACCAATACTTGGCCAAAATTTCCAGCGGCACGGTTCTCGGGATGTTTGACCAGCACTGGAACTTCCAAAGCGCCGAGGATGCTTTGACGACTCAGCAAAAACTGGAAAGAACCTATGTGGGTCTTCCGTTAGTATATGACAAAAACACGAAAGACCACTATTTGGACCGTCCGGCACTTAACCTGAACAACGGTTTCGGGATCAGCGTCAACGGCAAAGATAAAGCCGTTCAAATTCTCAAAATGTGGGATCGTATGATTCAAGAGGATTGGCAAAAAGTCCTCTCCTGGGGGATTGAAGGCGAAGACTATATCGTGAACGAAGAAGGCCGGTTCATGAAAACTCAGGAGCAACGCGATGACTTTACGGATGCCACCTGGAAGTTGGCTAACAAAGCGGACGCTTTCTATAAATTCAGCCCGAAAATGCAAGGTTATTTCGAAGACGGCAATGCTACGGACGCAGCCGCTCAGCCGGAAGAATATAAAGCAGGCCTGAAAGAGTATGACAAGAAGTTCCTTGAAGCTTACGGCTTTAACAGCTATGTAGATTTCTTCAGCCCGGCGCCGGAGAACCCGATTTATTATCCGGCATGGTCCGTGGATCTGGTGGAAGGCTCCGAAGCCAAAATCGTCAATACGAAGCAAAACGATCTGTCGACCAAATATTTGCCGAAAGCGATTTTGGCCAAACCGGCGGAATTCGAATCCGTATGGAGCGACTATGCCAAGGAAATCGGCAAGCTCAATATCAAATCTTATGAAGACCGTATCAATGAAGTTCTGCAATGGAGAATTGACACCTGGACCGTGAAATAAGGTATTGGTTCAAAATCGGAAAATGGAAGGCTAACCGCCTTCCATTTTCCGAAATATTAGGCTTTGTGGGGAGAAAAGAACATGGATGAGACCTTAACAAAAAAAAGCGCCGTCCGGAAGCCGAAAAAAGCGAAGAAACAGCCGATTACATGGTCCCTCGTTAAAGACCAGAAACAATTGATTTTCATGTCGGTTCCTCTGTTAGCTTATATCATCCTGTTTGCCTATGTCCCTATTTGGGGATGGACGATGGCTTTTCAGGATTACAAGCCCGCTCTCGATTTCGGCGACCAAAAATGGGTGGGATTCAAGCATTTCAAATTTTTGTTCCAGGACGATAACTTCTTGCGGGTACTGAGAAATACGCTCGGGATGAGTATCATCAACCTGATACTCGGATTTGTAACCGCCATTATACTGGCTTTGCTGCTGAATGAAATCAAGAAGATTTTTTGGAAAAGAACGGTACAAACGATTTCTTATTTGCCGCACTTCTTGTCCTGGATTATCGTAACCGGGATCGTAGCTACATCGCTTGCTTCCGACGGGATTATCAACGACCTCCTGATGAAGCTCCATTTGATAAAAGAGCCGATTTTGTGGCTCAGCGAAGGGAAATACTTCTGGGGCGTTGTCGGAGCCTCGCATGTTTGGAAAGAGGTCGGCTGGAATACGATTATTTATTTGGCCGCTATGGCCTCTATCGACCCTGCTTTATATGAAGCGGCAGATATAGACGGCGCAAGCCGATACAGCAAGATGAGACACGTTACGCTGCCAGGTATTAAACCAACTATCGTTATCCTGCTGATCATGCAAGTCGGGCACATTTTGGAAGCCGGATTTGAAATTCAGTATCTGCTCGGGAACGGACTCGTCGTAGACTGGGCGGAAACGATCGATATCTTTGTCTTGAAATACGGGATTGCTCAAGGGAACTATTCCATGGCTACCGCCGGCGGTATATTTAAAACGGTCGTTAGCGTCACGATGCTGCTTATTGCAAACTGGACCGCTAAACGACTAGGGGAAGAGAGGCTGTTATAGACATGGCAAATCAATCAATCAGCCCTGGGCATGCAACTGCTGCCGCTGTGAATAGACGGATGGGAAGAAGAAAACTTGAGCCGATTCTTTTTAATACATTCAATACCCTCTTTATGATCTTTCTCGTGGTTGTCACTCTATATCCGTTTTTGAACACGATCGTCGTTTCCTTCAACGCCGGCAACGATACGATCCGAGGCGGGCTATACTGGTGGCCGAGACAATTTACGTTGCAAAACTACAAGGCGGTTTTTGCTTCAGGCACGATATACAATGCTTTTGGAATTTCAGTTGCTAGAACGGTTCTTTCGACGGTGCTTAACATTTTTCTGACAACGATGCTCGCCTACACGTTGAGCCGCAAGGAATATGTGTTCCGTAAACCGATTACGTTAATTTTCATACTGACGATGTATTTTAACGCCGGTCTGATTCCGGGGTACTTCCTGATGAAGGACCTGCACCTGATCAATACCTTCTGGGTCTATGTCATCCCTTCGATGATGAGCGCGTTCAACATGATCGTCATCCGTACCTATATCGGGACGATTCCGGAGAGCCTGGTCGAATCGGCGAGAATCGACGGCGCGGGGGATTTTAAGATCTTCTGGCGAATCATTTTCCCGCTGTGTAAACCGGTTCTGGCCACCATTGCCCTATTTGTGGCAGTAGGGGCCTGGAATCAATGGTTTGACGCCTTCCTGTACACGTCTTCCAGACAGGAGCTCAGTACCCTGCAATACGAGCTCATGAAGCTGATATCTTCCAGTATGAACGCGAACAGCAACCCGGCCGTGTCCAACGGGGCAGGCATGACCCAGGACTCCATCTCGATGGTAACTCCGTTATCCATCCGGGCTGCGGTAACCGTAGTCGCTTCCGTGCCGATCCTCTTGGTATATCCGTTCATGCAGAAGTACTTTGTAGTCGGACTGAATGTAGGGAGCGTAAAAGAATAATGACTAAACCCAAACAACAGGTAACCTACGCCAACCCGGTACTTCCGGGATTCTACCCCGACCCGAGCATCGCTCGGGCCGGGGATGATTTTTATTTGATTTGCAGTTCCTTCGAGTATTTCCCGGGCGTGCCGATCTTCCGCAGCCGGGATCTGATTCACTGGGAGCAAATCGGGCATGTGCTGGACCGGCCCGGTCAGTTGGATTTGCGTGGCCGGTTAAGCTCGGACGGCATCTATGCGCCGGCCCTCCGGTATCATGACGGAACGTTCTACATGATTACGACGGATGTACGGGGGATCGGCAATTTTTATGTGACCGCAACGGATCCTGCGGGTCCCTGGTCTGATCCGATCCTCGTTCCGTATGGCGGAATCGACCCGTCCCTGTTTTTCGACGATGACGGCAAAGTGTACGTGACCGCCCAGCAAGGTGCGGACTACGATTCGCATGCGATCCAGTACGAGATCGATATCGCTACGGGGAAGGCCTTGTCCGAGCCGGTCGTCATTTGGAGAGGCGACGGCGGTCCCTGGACGGAAGGTCCCCATTTGTACAAAATAGGCGGAATGTATTACATCATGACCGCCTCCGGCGGAACCGCGAAGGACCACCGGGAGATTATTGGTCGGAGCTCCAATCCGTACGGGCCGTTCGAGTTGTACGAGCAGCCGATCCTGACGCATCGGAGCATCGAGCATCCGATTCAGTACCTGGGGCACGCCGATCTGGTCGAGGACAGCAATGGCGATTGGTGGGCGGTGTTCCTTGGCGTGCGGCTCGTCGATTCGGGTTACAGCGTGCTGGGCAGAGAAACCTTCCTTGCGCCGGTAAGCTGGAATGAAGCGGGCTGGCCGATGATCGACAACAATGAAGGCATCGTGAATCTGGAAATGAGCGTAATGCGGCTGCCGGGGGGTTCGCCGGCAATGGCGAAGACGACGGCGTTTTCGGAAGGAAGCGACGATTTTGACAGAAGCGAGCTATCGCATATTTGGACCTTCCTGCGCAACCCTGCAGAGGGAAGCTGGTCCTTAGAGGAGCGGCCCGGTTGGCTCACTTTGCGCGGACAGGCCGCAGGATTGAATGAAGTCGGCCAGGTGGCTTTTGTCGGCAGAAGACAGCAGCATGTACAAGCGGAATGGAGTACCTATCTTGAATATGGTTCGATCATGGATGGGGAAGAGGCCGGAATTTGCGCCCGAAGGGATGAGAACGCCCACTACGAAATCTTCATGAAGCAGGAGGCCGGACGGAGAACGATCGGAGTCAGGTTGACCGTGAGGGGCGAATGGTTGATAGCTGCCGAAGTGCCGATGGATTCCGACGGGGTCTATTTAAAAATCCGTTCCGATGTCACCGAGTATTCGATGTACTACTCGTTGGACGGACAGGAATGGATTAGGCTCGGCGGCGGGCCTGCCCGTGCCTTGTCACCGGAAGACTTTGTGAAGAAAATGTGCTTTACAGGGGTAGTTATCGGCCTTTACGCCAGCGGTAACGGAAAAGCCGCTTCAGGAAAGGCTCATTTCGACTGGTTTGTGACCCGGCAGACAAGAGGAGGTAATTGAAGTGAGTTCAACCGACTTGGCCGTGTCTGCGCTTAAGGATTGGTTTGCAAATGATTTCCGGATCGGCGCGGCGGTGAATCCCCGCACGATCCGAACGCAAGAAAATTTGTTGGAGCGTCACTTTAACAGCATCACCGCAGAGAACGAAATGAAGTTTGTCAGCGTGCATCCGGAAGAGGAGACCTATACCTTCGATGAAGCAGATGAGCTTGTCGCCTTTGCCCGTAAGCACGGTATGGCCATGCGCGGCCATACACTGGTTTGGCATAACCAAACGGGCGACTGGCTGTTCAAGGACAGCCATGGCGGGACCGCCAGTAAGGCATTGCTGCTGGAACGGCTTCGTTCCCATATTCAGGCCGTGGTCGGGCGCTACAAAGATCATATTTATGCGTGGGATGTGGTCAATGAAGTGATCGCCGATGAAGGCGACGCTTTGTTCCGCCCGTCGAAGTGGCTTGATATCGCCGGCCCCGACTTTATTGCCGAAGCGTTTCGCTTTGCCCATGAAGCCGATCCGAACGCGCTGTTATTCTATAACGATTACAACGAGTCGCATCCGCTCAAACGCGACAAGATTTATACCTTGGTCAAGTCTTTGCTGGACCGGGGTGTGCCGATTCACGGTATCGGCCTGCAGGCTCATTGGAACCTGTACGATCCGTCGCTGGACGACATCCGGGCCGCGATCGAGAAGTACGCTTCCTTGGGACTGCAATTACAGCTGACGGAACTGGATGTATCGGTATTCCGTTTTGAAGATAAACGAACCGACCTGGTCAAGCCGGAACCGGGGATGCTGGCGAGACAGGCCGAGGTGTATGAGGCCGTATTCCGGCTGTTGAGGGAGTATCGCGAATTCATCAGCGGAGTTACGTTCTGGGGCGCCGCAGATGACTATACCTGGTTGGACGATTTCCCGGTGCGCGGCCGGAAAAACTGGCCCTTCCTGTTCGACGAGCAGCATCAGCCAAAGCCTGCGTTCGACCGTTTGGCAAAACTGGCCGGTAGATGAGTCCGGTTGCAGCATGCTAGGCGAAAGCGGAGCTATTTTAAATAAAAAGAAGCAGGAAAGAAGAAAGAAGCGCCCTCCATTGGGGTGTTTCTTTCCATTTTAAAGTACTTTTGCAGGAGGAAAACAGCATGGGAATGGAGAGTACGTTGTATAAAACCTGGCTTCAATATAACGAAGCTGCCGGTGCCGAATTTCGTCGCGAGTACGGAGAGTTACTGGGCCGGGTCGTTATGGCGGGAGATTCTTCGAGTCTTTGCGCGGCTGCGGCGAATGAACTGAAGGCAGGCCTGAAGTCCATACTGCGGATAGATCCCGTATTTATGAACAAAGCCCCTGCCGGCGGTTCTTTCCTGCGGATCGAATTAAAAGCGGGGGATACCGTAGGGACGGGCAGAACTGGACGAAGTTGGGAAAAGGAGGAAGACGCCTTTTCGCTGAAAGTGATCGCGACGGACGAGGGAGATCGGTTTGAATTGATCGGAGGATCTCCTTCAGGCGTATTATACGGAGTTTTCCATCTGCTTCGCGGCATTGCGCTCGGTCTTCGACCGGAAGAACTGGAGGCAGAAGAGCGACCGGTAAACCGGCTGCGGATGATCAATCAATGGGATAATGCCGACGGTTCGATTGAACGGGGTTATGCGGGCGACTCGATCTTCTATGAAGGCGGAAAAATCGTCAGCGATACTTCGCGGATTCGGGATTACGCCCGGATGCTTGCTTCGGTAGGCATCAACGCGATTTCGATCAACAATGTGAATGTGCATGAAATCGAAACCCGGTTCATTACGGAAGAGGGGCTGCCTGAAGTAGCCCGCGTGGCGGAAGTATTCCGCGATTACGGCATCGCGCTGTTCCTCAGCATTAACTTCGCTGCCCCACTGGCCATCGGAGGCATCGCCACCGCGGATCCGCTCGATCTAAACGTGCGGCAATGGTGGGTTGAAACGGCAAACCGGATTTATCGGCATATTCCCGATTTCGGCGGCTTTGTGGTCAAGGCCGATTCCGAGCATCGGCCGGGGCCATTTGCGTACGGCCGCGACCATGCCGACGGAGCGAATATGCTGGCCGAAGCGTTGGAGCCGCACGGCGGGCTCGTCATCTGGCGCTGCTTTGTATACAACTGCATGCAGGATTGGCGGGACCGGTCCACGGACCGCGCGCGTGCGGCTTTCGATCACTTTAGGCCGCTCGACGGCAAATTCCGCGACAATGTCCTGCTCCAGATCAAGAACGGTCCGATGGACTTTCAAGTACGGGAGCCGGTATCTCCTCTGTTCGGGGCGATGAGCCAAACCAATCAAGTGCTCGAATTCCAGATCACCCAGGAGTATACCGGACAACAGCGGCATTTATGTTATCTGGTGCCGCAGTGGAAGCAGGTCTTCGACTTTGATACCCATGCGGTGAGCGCAGCGGGAAAAGTAAAAAACATCATAGAAGGCTCCTTATTCGGCATGAAATTCAGTGGCGTGGCAGCGGTGTCCAATATCGGCAACGGGGAGTGCTGGACGGGACATCCGTTGGCTCAGGCCAATTTGTACGGTTATGGCCGGTTAATCTGGAACCCGGATTTGTCCGCCGAAGACATTGCCGATGAGTGGACGCGGTTGACGTTCGGAAACGACAAGGACGTCGTCGAAAAAATCGGTCAAATGCTCATGGCCTCCTGGCCGATTTACGAAAGCTATACGTCCCCGCTGGGCGTTGGCTGGATGGTTGTCCCTCATTACCATTACGGTCCTGACGTGGACGGCTACGAATATTCGCGCTGGGGGACCTATCATTTTGCCGATCGGGACGGTATCGGAGTGGACCGGACGGCCGCAACGGGTACGGGATACGTAACCCAGTATTATAACCCAAACCGGGAACAGTTCGAGTCGCTGAAAAAGTGTCCGGATGAATTACTCCTCTTCTTCCATCACGTGCCGTACAGCCACCGGCTACATTCCGGAAGCACGGTCATTCAACACATATACGACACGCATTTCGCGGGAGCCGAAGCGGCGGAAGGACTGAGTTTGATCTGGTCCGCTTTGGCGGGCAAAATCGATGCCGAGCGCTATGAAGCGGTGGAATCCAGATTAATGGAGCAGAGAGATCACGCCAAGCATTGGCGCGATGTGATCAATACTTATTTCTACCGTAAATCCGGGGTGCCGGATGAGCGGGGGAGAAGGATCTATTAAGAGATTCGCCATAATTTTAACCCTTTGTTTTCAATTATCTGTTCACTATTCTATGTTCTATGTTCTCTAATGATGGACAAATGGCTAAAATGTCTTTTAAAAGGTGGACACAAGGGGATAATTCCCCAATCCTTTTTGCGCTCAATATTTAGTTATTATAATCTTGAACCACGCTATATATAGGTTTTTGGGGAGAGGGGAGAATATATCCCTTTCACAGAAAAGTGTCCACTATTTGAAAGACATTTCTACGTTTATTCCACCCCTCGAGGACAATATTAAAGGCATCGCCTGGAATCTAATGCTCCGGGCGATGCCTTTTGGGTTTGAGTCCAAGGGGATTGCCCGCCATCGTCGCAGGACAGGACGATCTTTTGCTTGTAAGCGCGGCGTCCATTCCACCAGTTCCACTAATGCACCAGTTGAATAGATGTTACTTGTAGGTCCTATTTGTCGAACTGATATCGAGTTGCACCAGCTAAAGACAATTCCAGCCAACGCGCAAAGCAAACCTAACTTCTTACAACCAAGTAAATGGTCTTCACGGTATTCTTGCTGGGTAGAACATTAATGTGAACTTCGGACAAAGATTAACTGGAAAACTTCCAGTTAATTTTGCCTTTATCTCGCTGTATAGAGAAATAACTGGAAAACCTCCAGTTATTTTGTCCTTTTTGCGCTATAAAGCGGAATATCGAGCTAATTAACTGTAGGAAATCCAGTTAATTGGCTCGATCGGTCTGATCAGGGGAAATTAGCTGTAGTTTTTCCAGCTAACTTCAGCAACTCTAGCGCAAGTGAGGCGGTTTACCGGGACCGGGTACTGCATACTGCAAGCTGACCCGCCTCGCCCGGAGCTCTATACGGGCGCAGCACGCACCTGAATTCGCCTCCGCTGTCCCCGTCCCGCGAGCTCGCCATCGTGCTACCTTCCCATCTCGTCCCCGCCCCGTACGTGGCACTGCCCTACGTCAGCGGTATCATTCCCGTCGGTGCAACCTCGTGCCCGCCCCCCATGACCCGCCTCGCCCGGCATCTCGCCCGTGTCTCATATGAGCACCAGTCCGCATCTGCCTTCGCCTCCGCCGGCCCCATCCCGGCCCCATCAGCCACTGCCTCCGCCATCGCCGTCCCGGCCGCACCAGCCCCGCCGGCCCCATCCCGGCCCCATCAGCCACCGCCTCCGCCGTCGCCGTCCCGTCGCCGCACGCGCACTATCTCGCGTGCGGCCCGCTGCTCGGGCAACTACACGCCGGAGTACGCCATGAAGCCGCCGTCCACGGGCACGACCGTGCCGGTGACGAAGCCGGAGGTGTCGGCGTCGACGAGCCAGAGCAGCGTGCCGAGCAGGTCCTCCGGAACGCCGAAGCGGCGCATCGGCGTGTGGGTGATGATTTTGTGGGAACGCTCGGTGAGCGATCCGTCTTCATTAGTCAGCAGGCTTCGGTTCTGTTCCGTCAGGAAGAAGCCGGGGGCCATGGCATTGACGCGGATGCCGGACTCGGCCAGATGCACGGCCAGCCATTGGGTGAAGTTGTTGATCGCCGCTTTGGCCGCGCTGTAAGCGGGCACTTTGGTCATCGGGCAAGGGGCGCTCATGGACGAAATGTTAAGTACGGTCGCTCCGGGCCGCCCGATCATGTCTTTGGCAAAAATTTGCGTCGGGATCAACGTCCCGACAAAGTTAAGGTCCATGACGGTGCGCACGCCGTTCAGACTAAGGTCAAAAAAGGTGGCCACGCCAGGGTCCGCCAAGTCCTCATTCCGGAAAATTTCGTTTGTCGTATTGGCGCTGGCTTGGTTGCCTCCGGCACCGTTGATCAAAACGTCGCACGGGCCGAGTTTTTCACGCACGGCACGTTCGGCATCGCGCACGCTATCCGCATCCGTGACGTCGCAGGCCACCGCGATCGCGATGCCGCCGAGACGGCGGATTTCTTCCGCAACCTCTTCGCCGCGGCTCAGGGTGCGGTTCAATACCGCCACCTTCATGCCTTGGCGGGCCAGTTCCAGCGCCATCGCCCGGCACAGCACGCCTGAACCGCCGGTGATGACCGCTGTTTTCCCTTCTAAAGATGCATGTTTAGGCAGTGGGCACATAACCGTCTTCCTCCTTCAATGTGGACGCAGTTGCTTGTGAGGAAAAAGCGTCCCACAGCCCCCATAAATACATGATCCCGAGCGCCCGGTCGTACAGACCATAGCCGGGCCGGCAAATTTCGCCCCACAGATGGCGCCCGTGATCGGGCCGGCAATACCCATTGAAACCGCTGTCATAATAGGCTTTAACAATACCGCGAATATCGACCGTTCCGTCAGACGTACGATGGGAAGTCTCGATGAAATCCCCGTTTTCAAATACCCGGACGTTACGGATATGCGCAAAAGGAATCCGGCCCTGGAATTCATGGATCATGTCTACGATATCATTGTCCGGGTTGGCCCCCAGCGATCCGCTGCACAGCGTGATACCGTTGGCGGGACTATCGTGCAGGGCAAGGAATCTGCGGAAACCGGCCTGGTTGGTCAAGATCCGTGGAAGTCCAAAAATCGGCCAAGGCGGATCGTCCGGATGAACGCCCATCAGAATCCCGTTTTGTTCCGCGACAGGGATTACCGCATCCAGGAAATACTTCAAATTGTCCCAAAGATCCTCTTCCGACACGTCCCGATATGCCTCGAACAAGGAAGTCAGATGCTCGAGCCGTTCGGGTTCCCAACCCGGCATCGTCAGGGCACTGTTTTGATTGATCGTGTTTACCAGTTCGAAAGGATCGACGCCGCGGATTTTGGCCTGTTCAAAAAAAAGAGCGGTCGAGCCGTCATCCATCCCCTTGTGCAAATCGGTCCGCACCCAGTCGAATACGGGCATGAAATTATAGCAGATCACCTTTACGCCGGCCTGGGCCAGCTTTTCGATCGTCCGGATGTAGTTGCCGATATAATGATCGCGGGTGGGAAGGCCCAGCTTGATGTCCTCATGGACATTCACGCTCTCCACAACCTCAATATGCAAACCGTGTTGATGCGCCAGTTGCCGGACCTCCATAATCCGCTCCAACGGCCATTCTTCTCCCGCCGGGATATCGTGAAGAGCCCAAACAATGCCCTCCACACCGGGGATTTGTTTTATTTGTTCCAGCGAAACCGTGTCATTGCCTTCGCCGAACCAGCGAAATACCATTCGCATGACTTCACCGCCTTATTAAGTATGAAAATAGGAATGTAAGTTATGTGAGCCTCGTTACGGTTACTGTTACTTGGTTGCAGTGAAATAGTCCGGAAATTTCTCCTGAAGCACGTTCAGATTCGCAATGCTTAAAGTCAAATGTTCTTTCATCATCTGATCGGCACGGTTTTCATCCTGCGAACGGATGGCTTCGGCCATTTGACGGTGCTGCTCATACAAATGATCCCAATGCGGATCCGTCTTCAGCCACATAACCCGGGTCCGGTTCAGATGAGCGTTCATTTGCTGAATGACTGACCACGTGCCAAGCTTATGGCAGCCTTCGAACAATATGCGGTGGTACTCTTCGTCCAGCGCAAACATGGACTCTTCGTCATGCTTTTGCAGACTTTCCCGCTGCTGATCCAGGTTGCTGTCCATAGCGGCCAAATGTTCCGCAGGAAAGCTCCGGCAAGCCAACCGAATGACGGCCCGTTCCAATTGTTCCCGCATAAACCGCGCCTCTTCAACGAGGTCCGGGTCAATCAGCGAAACCCGCGTCCCCCGCTGGGGCAGTACCAGAACGAGCCCTTCTTGAGCCAGGCGAACGAAGCTTTCCCGGACAGGGGTTCGGCTGACCTGAAAGGCGACGGACATTTCTTTTTCCGACAAGGCCGTTCCCGGAGGGAGTTCCATAGAGACAATCTGCTGCTTTAACTGGGCATATACACTGTTCCCGGCTGAACCCGGCTGCGAATGTAACAATTCTTTCAAACGATCACCTCCTATTTTGTTCCATACTACCATACTTGTATGGTAGTATGGAACTGAAAAGATGGAAAAATTTTATCTCTTCATAAAACTGCCTCATTTCAATTATTTACTTTATTTGAATCCGCGGGGGGACGACGGAACATGCAGCAGTGGGACTTGGAAAATTTGCTTTTGAACGGCACCAGCGCCAAGAGACTTTATCATGGCTATGCCGCCGGGATGCCTATCTACGATTATCACAATCATTTGAATGCAGGCGATGTGGCCGCAAACCGGAGCTTTCGCAATCTGACCGAGCTGTGGCTGGAAGGAGATCATTACAAGTGGCGGGCGATGCGCTGGTTGGGCATTGATGAGTCCCTGATTACCGGCGACGCCGACGATTTGGCCAAATTCAAGGCTTGGGCAGGCGCCGTTCCGAGGCTTGCGGGAAATCCGCTTTATCATTGGAGCCATTTGGAGCTGCAGCGTCACTTTGGAATCGAGGAGCGGCTTAGCGGGGAAAATGCGGAAGACATCTGGCACCGCTGCAATGAGCAACTCGCGGACCGGTCGCTTCATGCTGCGGGCATTCTGCAAAAATTCGATGTGCGGGTGGCTTGCACAACGGATGATCCGGCGGACGGACTGGAGGCGCACCGGCAGATACGGCAAAGCGGCGGAATGCATACTACCGTCGTTCCGACCTTCCGGCCGGACCGGGCATTGGACATTCAAGCGGCTGATTTTAACCGATATATGAAGGAACTTGGATGCAGGGCGGAAGTACATATTACAGATTATGCAAGCCTGATCCAGGCCTTGGCACGGCGGATGGGGGAGTTCCACGAGATCGGGTGCCGGTTATCCGATCATGGTTTCGGGGAGTTCCCGTATGAAGCAGCAACGGAGTTGGAGGTACGGAGTATTTTTGCCAAAGCGATGCACGGAGAGACCCTGAATGCTTCCGAGGTAGCCAAGTACCGGACGTTCACCTTGCTGCGTCTGAGCGAAATGTATCATGCCCGCGGGTGGGCCATGCAACTGCATATTGGAGCGATACGCAATAATAATGAACGGATGACTGCGCATTTGGGGAAAAATAGCGGCTTCGACTCGATTCTGGACTATCATTTAGCGGTCTCGTTGAACGCGTTTTTGAACGAATTGGACAAAGCCGACCGCCTTCCGAAAACTATCGTATACAGTTTGTACCCTTACCATTACGAACTCATTGCCACGACGATCGGCAACTTTCAGTCCGGAGAGACGGCCGGAAAACTGCAGCTTGGAGCCGCATGGTGGTTCCATGATCAAAAGGAAGGGATGCTTCAGCAGCTTAAGGCGTTGTCTTCGGTCGGAGTCCTTAGCGCTTTTGTCGGCATGCTGACCGATTCGCGCAGCTTTATGTCTTTCCCGCGCCATGAGTATTTCCGGCGGGTGCTGTGCCGATTGCTCGGAACATGGATGGATGAGGGCGAATTGCCTGCGGATTACGATGATATCGGCGGAATGGTGCAAGACATTTGTTTCGGGAATGCGCAACGATATTTCGGCATCCCCGAAAGCAAAGCTTGATTTGGGTAAATTTCGGCGCGATCTGCACATGGATCGCGCCGGTTTCCTTTGGTACTTTTGTGGTAGCGCTATCATAAGGAAGATGAAAGGATGGTCAGTACATTGACTGGACAAACAGGAGCTTTTTATACGGGGAAATACAGGAACTTGCTGGCAGAATACGGATATGCCGAACAGGAAATACGCGAACGTTTGGAACAAACCTGGCAGGCGATGTTTGAAGGCGACGAAGACACGCGGATTTATCATCAGTCCGGTGACGATATGGGATACATGATGGATACGGGGAATTTCGATGCCAGGACGGAAGGGATGTCCTACGGTATGATGATGGCGGTTCAGATGGATCGTCAGGATATATTCGACCGCCTGTGGAGATGGACGATGACCTATATGTATATGACCGAAGGAGAAAACGCGGGTTATTTCGCCTGGTCCTGCGCTACGGACGGAACAAGGCTGTCGGACGGGCCTGCTCCGGATGGCGAGGAGTATTTTGCGATGGCGCTGTTTTTTGCTTCCCACCGCTGGGGTGACCGGGAAGCGCCTTTCGACTACGGAACGCAGGCGCGGGATTTACTCCGCATATGCATTCACAAAGGGGAGAAGGGTACGGGCCATCCGATGTGGAATCCGGATAACAAGCTGATTAAGTTCATTCCAAATTGCGAATTCTCCGACCCTTCCTATCATCTGCCGCATTTCTATGAATTGTTCGCGCTGTGGGCTTACCCGGAGGACCGGCAATTTTGGAAAGAGGCGGCTGAAGCCAGTCGGGAATATTTAAAAATCTCCTGTCACCCCGAAACCGGGCTGGCGCCGGAATATGCCCATTATGACGGGACGCCGAACAACGAGCGGGGATTCGGCCACTTCTATAGCGATTCGTACAGAGTAGCGGCAAATTTGGGGCTGGATTGGGAATGGTTTGGGGCGGAGCCTTGGGAACGCGGCGCAGCGGATAAAATCCAGGCCTTTTTCGCGGATAAGCAGCCGGACGATTATCGCAGATATACGATAGCCGGTGAACCGTTCGATGAAAAATCGCTGCATCCCGTCGGCCTGCTGGCGACGAATGCCATGGCGTCACTGGCCACAGAGGGACCGCAGGCAAAGGCAAGCGTGGATCTGTTCTGGAACACGCCGCTGCGGACCGGGGGCCGGAGATATTATGACAATTGCCTTTACTTGTTCGCGTTGATGGCTTTAAGCGGAAACTACCGGATCTGGAAGCCGTGACTCGCACTCGCTGAGGATCTCGGAAAGCCAATCAAGGATCACGAACTCAAGCTTAATCAGCCAGGGTTGGCTAGGGCTTCAAGGGCAATCGGCTACCCCGAGTGCTTAGCCAATTGCCCTTGAAGCATTCCTTCTTTCCATCGGCAAAATGCTTGCCAAGGCTGCCCGCTTTCCAACAGAGACTTGCTTGTGTAAATGCCTTCCTCCACGGAATCGGCGAGTCCGACCAGGTTGAGGCGAAGCGCTCCGTTCAGGATCACCTGGTTGATGAACGCCACAGGGGCTTCTCCGGTCAACACGGTTTCCGTGATCCGCAATTGCTCGGCGGCCGTCCAATCGGTGTCCGGAATAGTGGCTTCCAACCCGTATGCCTCCGGATCGATCACATGCAATTTTGCGTCTCCGTTTTCGACGTAGTAAGTGCGGGTAGGGCGGTCGATATATGCATCCTCCGAACCTTCCACGCCTTGGACGATCAAGGCTTTGCGGTAATTTAATCTTTGGAGAAGCTGGGCTGTCCGGTCAAACACCGTATTATGGAACACGCCGTACACGAGATAAGGGGAGTGGCTGTAGTCCACCAGCTTTTCCACGGTGTTTAGGATAGTTCGCAGACCCAGTTCTTCGCGGATTTCCCGCAGGCTTCCGAGTGGCGGGCACCATAATTCGGAAGGTACGAACAAAACTCCGGTCCGGTCGGCCGTTTGTAGCGCCCGGTCGCGGGTTAGTAGGGTATCGCCCAAGCCCATTTCCCGGAGCAGGTCGGGCAAAGTGACTCCCCATTTAGGGGGAAGCGACTCGGTGCCGTGCAAGGTAACGGGTGTTCCGGCAGCAGCTACGACAAAGGCAGTGGCGAAGCCGGCCATGAAGGATGATTTTCTTCCGTCGTAAGGGCCGGCGCAATCGAGTCCATCCGGGCGCGGCGAGCGGACGGCATGGCTGCGGCAGATTTTAACGAAGGCATACAGTTCATCCACGCTCTCCATCTTGATCCGTTCCGCCAGGAAAAAGGCGCCGATCTGAGCCGGAGATGCCGTTCTGTTCAAAATCATCTCCGCCGCGGCGAGAGCCTCTTCATAGTTCAGGTCGCGGGCACCTCGCTTGCCCCGGCCCACTTCCTTCAAGATCTCTGTCATGTTCATGGAAGATCCTCCTCTTGTACGTCTTGTTCAGGCTAAGTTCTTAATTGTTGGTGCGCTTTGACGATCGACGTTGCGATATCCACGATTCGTTTCCGCTCGTTCATCGCCCGCTTGCGGAGAACATCGTAAGCCTCCGCTTCCGGGATTCGGTTAATTTCACACAAGATCCCCTTGGCCAGATCGATCCATTTCCGTTCCTCGAGCCGGGAGACGAGCTGAGCTCGTTCATCCATCCAGTGCTGGCGTTCAAAAAAATGTTTGGCACCGAGATGAAGACCCCAATGCAGCTCGTGAGCAGACATGGATGGGGTCAGGATGCCGTCCACGGCGATGTCGTCTTCGCAGGACTCCAAAGAGGCAGCGGCCGTCGCTGGGCTGCACCACCAGAGGAGCGGAACGGCCTTCCATTTTGACAATAGATGTTCCCAGCCGGTAATGCCGGCAATAGGCAAGTCAAGGACGACAGCATCCGCTTCCCGGATTCTTTGCCGGATCTCCTCTTCCAAACTGGAGGTGAACACCTGGTATCCGTTACATTTCAGCATGACCTCAGGCTCGGCGATGGAATAGGAAGCGGAACTGGAATTGGAATTGGAATTGGAAATGTCCCTGACCGGATCCGTATCTTTTGGGGAAGTCTGTTCGCGAATAACCAGAAGAAAGCGCATCGGGAGTATAACCCTCCTCTCTTTAGCGGACTTTAAAGTTTTAGTTCCAAATATTTTTAGTCATAAAACCTGACACGGGTTCGGTTTGGCAATGATTTTAATTGTATTTTGGCGCTATATTTCTGAAAAATCAATATAATTTTCACAACATCTCTTAAAAAAGATGAAAAAAAGGCTAAGAGCAAGACCTTTTCCATTTAATTAACAATTTAAGTTATGAAACCTAACATATTTTAGATTTTATTTTATTTTTATGTTATATATATTGACATTATCAAAATTGTTGGTTATATTAACGTCAACAAATCAAATTTTATATTTCTTCCGGACACAATGGGGTGTTCGGTGAAGCGGCAACGGAGCCTGTCTTCGCATGAAAGAGGGAAAGTCATGAATGCTATATTCATGTCTGTTCCCCGGCGGAGCGGGCTTTTTGTGTTATTTTGCACTTCTGCGAGAGATGAGGAAAGACCGGGAGGAGAGAACCGAACATGGGTGAAAAAAAGAGATTAGTACTGGTAGGCAACGGGATGGCGGGAGTGCGTACGATTGAACATGTATTGAAATTGGCACCGGACACCTATGAGATTACCGTATTTGGCGCCGAACCCTATCCGAACTACAACCGGATTATGCTATCCTCGGTACTGGCAGGCGGATCCGACATGAAGGACATCGTGATCAATGATTGGGATTGGTATTCGGAAAACCGTATTAGCCTGTATACGGGAGACGAGGTTACCCGAATCGACACAGGGAACAAGAGGGTAATCTCCAAATCGGGAGTGGAGGCGAAATATGACGCACTAATTTTGGCGACCGGCTCCAATCCGTTTATGCTTCCGATCCCGGGTGCGGATAAAGAGGGCGTGATCGGGTTCCGGGATATTCGGGATTGCGATCTTATGATGGAAGCCTCCAAAAAATACGCCAAAGCGGCTGTCATCGGTGGCGGATTACTCGGACTCGAGGCGGCCAGAGGACTGCTGCATCTCGGCATGGACGTGACGGTGGTTCATATTCATCCCTTTTTGATGGAACGCCAGCTCGATGAACCTGCGGCAAAGATGCTGCAACTGGAACTGGAAGCCCAAGGAATGAAGTTTCTGATGCAAAAGCAGACGGCAGGCATCCGGGGGAATCGCCGGGCTGAAGGGCTGGATTTTGCTGACGGCAGCTCATTGTCTGCCGACCTTGTCGTGATGGCGGTAGGCATCAAACCGAACGTGGAGCTCGCGAAATCGGCCGGGATTCAAGTAGGACGCGGTATAGTAGTGGATGATTATTTGGAAACAAGCATGCCCGGCATATTCGCGGTTGGTGAATGCGCAGAGCACCGGGGAATTGCCTATGGTCTTGTTGCCCCGTTGTATGAACAAGGCAGCGTACTGGCCAAGCGATTGGCCGGGGTAGAAACAAACGGATATATGGGGTCGGTCACTTCGACCAAGCTCAAGGTGTCGGGTGTCGACGTGTTCTCGGCAGGCTATTTCCAGGATGCTCCCGGAACGCGGTCGCTGCGGATTCAGGACGATCTGGAAGGAACCTACAAAAAAATCGTGCTGCAGGACGACAAACTCGTCGGAGCCGTCTTGTTCGGAGATACGACGGACGGAGCCTCCCTTTTTTCGAAAATAAAGAGCGGAGAATCGGTGGCGGGAAAGGAAAAAGAGCTGCTGCTCGGATTTGCACCGGGGGGGTCGGGAGGAGATTCGCAGGGCGCGAGGCTTGCGGCCATGGCCGATGATGAAATCATCTGCGGCTGTAACGGCGTCAGCAAAGGCACGATCGTGAAAGCGGTCAAAGACGGCTGCGGCACGGTTGGTGAGATTAAAGCATGCACAAAAGCTTCCGGTTCCTGCGGCGGTTGTAAACCGCTGGTGGAAGGCCTTCTGCAGCTTTACGGAGACGGTGTGACCGGAGAACCGGTTAAAGAAGGAATTTGCGGCTGCACCTCCCTTGCCCGTGAGGAGATTGTGGATAGCATCAAGACAATGGGACTGAAGAGCGTCAAAGAGGTCATGAACGTACTGGAATGGCGGGTGCCGGAAGGCTGCTCCAAATGTCGTCCAGCCCTGAACTATTACCTGGGGATGCTTTGGCCTACCGAATATATGGATGAAAAAGAATCCCGGTTCGCCAACGAGCGGTATCACGCGAACATTCAGAAAGACGGTACCTTCTCCGTCGTGCCTCGCATATACGGCGGTGTGACTTCTCCTGCCGATCTCAAGAAAATCGCCGAGGTTGCAGAGAAGTACGAGGTGCCGATGGTGAAATTCACCGGCGGCCAGCGGATCGATCTGCTCGGCGTGAAAAAGGAGGATCTGCCCAAGGTATGGGCAGAGCTGGATATGCCGTCCGGCCACGCCTACGGCAAAGCGCTGCGTACGGTAAAAACATGCGTGGGCTCGACGTTCTGCCGGTTCGGTACGCAGGATTCCATCGGTATGGGGATTCGGCTGGAGAAAGCTTTTGAGCGGTTGAATACGCCAGGGAAGGTGAAGCTTGCCGTTTCGGGATGCCCGCGCAACTGCGCGGAAGCGACGATCAAGGATCTGGGCGTCGTCGCCATCGATGGCGGATGGGAGCTTTATGTCGGCGGAAACGGCGGTGTGAAAGTGCGGGCCTCGGATTTGCTCTGCACGGTCAAGACGGAGGATGAGGTCATGGAATGGACGGCCGCCTACCTGCAATATTACCGCGAACAGGCCAGTTGGAACGAACGTACCGCCCAGTGGGTGGAACGAGTGGGGCTTGGCACGATTAAGGCGGTGCTGGAAAATCCTGAGGAACGGCAAGTTCTGGCGGGCCGGATCGAAGAAACGCTGAGCCGGACGACGGATCCGTGGAAAGAGATTATTTCAAATGAAGGCTTGCGTAAAAATTTCGAACCTCTGCCCAGCGTTCAGCCGGTTGTTGGATAGCTTCGGCGCAGGTGCGGGAATTTGAGGAATTAAAATAGTTGGACTCATTCATAGGTTGGGAGGAAACGGCGATGTTGACGAAAATCAAGGTGGCCCATGTGCAGGAAATTGATGAGCAAGGGGCGCGTACTTTTGCGGTCGGGGATAAGGAAATCGCCGTATTCAAGCTCAGTGACGGCAGTGTCCGGGCCATAGAGAACCGCTGCCCCCATAAAGGAGGGCGGTTGTCGGAGGGGATGGTGTGCGGCTCGGCCGTTCACTGTCCGCTGCACGACTGGAAGATTGACCTGCACAGCGGCCGCGTGCAAGAACCGGATCACGGTTCCGTAACCGTGTACGACACGGAAGTAGATGCCGCCACCGGCTCCGTTTATATCACACTGGATTAAAAAGGAGGATGAGACCGATGGATCATGTAAAACCTGCCGAAGTGCTGGAATCGATGATTGAGGCGGGGGCGAATAAGGCCCGCTTGACTGCTTTTCAAATGCTGGTCAAAGGTTTTTTGGCCGGTGCGATTCTGGCCTGCGCTACGACACTGGCTTTTACCGCTACCTCGCAAACTTCGCTGGGGATCGTAGGCGCGCTGATCTTTCCTGTCGGTTTCGTCATCATTATTTTGCTCGGCCTGGAACTGGTGACCGGCAGCTTTGCGCTCATCCCGCTTGCGGTTCTGGAGCGTAAAACATCGGTATCCCGGATGCTGGCGAATTACGGCTGGGTCATTGCCGGTCATCTGCTGGGGTGCGCCGTATACGCAGCATTGTATGGCTTAACGATTACCAAAATGGGTACCGATATGAGCCATCCAATGATACAGACACTGATTCAGGCCAGCGAGACCAAGACGCTCGGCTATAAAACGATGGGCATGTCCGGTATGGGGCTGGTAGTCATCAAGGCCGTGCTTTGTAACTGGATGGTTACGCTGGGGGCCGTGATGGCTTTTACCTCGCGGTCCACGGCCGGGAAAATCATCGCGATGTGGCTGCCGATCCTGATCTTTTTCGCTCAGGGGTTCGAGCATGCGGTCGTTAATATGTTTGTCATTCCTGCCGGGATGATGCTTGGGGCCGATGTCAGCTTGTCGGACTGGTGGGTTTGGAACCAGCTTCCCGTATTGGTCGGCAATTTTGTCGGCGGGGTACTGCTCACAG
Source organism: Fontibacillus forbon (assembly GCF_046559655.1). Classification (NCBI taxonomy): domain Bacteria; kingdom Bacillati; phylum Bacillota; class Bacilli; order Caryophanales; family Paenibacillaceae; genus Fontibacillus; species Fontibacillus forbon. The sequence goes on from NZ_JBKGFV010000003.1 coordinate 446,364, forward strand.
GCTTAGGATTGTATGTTTCGCAAAAACAGAAAACCGCGTTAGGATCAAGCCGCACGTCTCCTTCCGGTTTGCACAGCCAAGGTTCTAATGATGCTCCGGCGGATCACAGGCTGATCCCGGCGGGCGCGCCCGGAACGGGAGAGAGAGCATGATCCGGCCGGGGATCGTAAGTATTGTCGGGGCGGGACCCGGGGATCCGGAACTGATCACGGTCAAGGCGCTCAAGGCCATTCGCGCGGCCGATGTCATCCTGTATGACCGCCTCGTCAACGAGGAACTGCTCTCCTATGCCGCTTCCGGTACGTTACGGATCTATTGCGGTAAAGCTCCGGGACAGCATGCGATGTCCCAGGAAACGATCCAGCGGCGCCTGGTCGAATACGCGCTGGAAGGGAGACGGGTGGTCCGCCTGAAGGGCGGGGATCCTTTCGTCTTCGGACGTGGCGGAGAAGAAGTCCTGGCGCTGGCGGCCCGGGGAATTCCTTACGAGGTGATTCCGGGCATCACCTCGGCGATCGGCGCGGCGGCGTCCAGCGGCGTCCCGCTCACGCATCGCGGGGTGGCGGCTTCCTTCGCCTGCGTGACGGGCAGCCGCTGCCCCGGGGAGAGCGATGGGCAGGGCGGGCCGCCCATCCGCTGGGATTTGCTGGCCCATGCCGTCGATACGCTCGTCATCTACATGGGCGTGGGCCAGCTCAAGGAAATCCGCGCCGAGCTGCTGCGGCACGGTAAGGCCGGATCGACGCCTGTGGCGCTCATCGAGAGCGGCACGACGGGCCGCCAGCGCACCTTCGTCAGCACGCTGACGGAGATGCACAAGCTGGCTGCCGCCGTTCAGCTCAGCAACCCGGCACTGATCGTCGTCGGCGAAGCGGCCGCGATTCGGGAGCAGCTTCACCAGCTGCAGCACCAGGCCTCAGCCATGATCGGCTGAGGTGATCGAGGTAAATACGGCAACATAATAAAACCACCGGATCCAAGGCTTGGCCTTATTTCCGGTGGTTTTTGGGATATGTTCAGATTGAATAGCCCCTGTACTATGAAAATTCATTTTAAGTACAAATAATCGTTGCTAAGCGTCTATTCGGGTTATTGTTAGGTTTCGAAAATGGTCATAGAGTCTCGTATAGCGTGAAATTGAACGCTCATCGTTAATTATAGTTGATTTTTTCATCCATTCCGACATATACCAGATTCCTTTTTCATACTTTCCACTAAGTAAGTAGTAATCTGCCAATTCAGATAATAAACCGACAATTTGATCATCTGTAATTTGTTGGTTGTTAAATTCATTTCCTGCCTGTTCTTGAAGGGATAATATTTCCGCTTCAAATTCATTGAGAATATGATCTACGTCAATCTTGTACCGGTTTGCAGCAATCATAATATTCCATAACCCCGTAAGAAGTTCATTTGCTCTTAGCTTGATGAATCTAACGTACTTTGCTAGCGCCTCCGTATCTCCAGTCATTAATTGAGTCAAATAGACGTTAGCTTGAGCCCATTCCTGAAACTGATTTTTCCAGCGCAGTGTCTCCTCGTCGGTCTCAATGATCCAATCCAAATTAGTGGATTTCTTGGCTATTTGAAGAGCTAACTCATAATTTTCTTGTTCATAGTAAACAGCCCCTATAAGCATGTTGCTATAAGCTATATAAAAGAAAAGTGGTCTAGATGGTTTTTTATAAGACTCATGTCTTTTTCTCTTATTGTGGTGTGACATAGAGTATTGAGCCCTTGCCAGATTATTCAAAGTTACAGCTACTTTATATACTTGGCTCCATCGACGCATTGATCTGTATGTGTTACCTAAATCCTTCAATGCATCTAGCTGATCGATTTCATCAAGCCTACTTACATAATGCTCAAATTGAATCGCAGCTTGATAATTTTGCTCTTGGTCCGTACCTTGGTTTATTAAAAATAGCCGATACTGGCAATATGCGAGTCGTTCCGAATGCTGGTACTTTTCACTGGAAGCTATATTTTCAAATAATAGAGCGGCCGCCTCCACCTTTCCTTGCAGAAAAAAGTCTTCTGCAGTCTCAAATAATAAAGATAAGTACATCAGACTTTCCATTAATAATTCAATAATTTTCTCAATGCAGTCAAGCTTGTCTAACTCCATGCAACGGTACAAAAAAGGTCGAACTCTGCGCCAATCTGGAGTTGTATTACTCAAATATTCATGAATGTACAGACAGTAGAAATGACCTTCGGGTAAGTTCATAACGGAAGTAATTCGGTCTAATTGTTCTACCGTAAAAACTTTTTTCTTGTTAAAGATCGCACTCAGTGTACCTGCGTTAATGTCGGTTAGTTTTGCCAACTTGCGCAAATTTAGAGCTTTTTGTTGTATAAAATCATCAAGGTGTTTTAAAATCGATTTTTTATTGCTCATTACAACTCACCTTTATATTTTAGTTCATAAATCATAATCTAAAATGTTAATATATTACAAACATAATTAACATTAAATAAATGGTCAAATATTTTTTATGGAAATTGCAGCAACATAATAAAACCACCGGATCCAAGGCTTGGCCTTATTCCCGGTGGTTTTTGGTATTTTGCAGTTTTACGTCAAATCCTAAATTTCGTTAGTTGCCCTTCAAGTAAGTACTTAGCCACAACCATGCGTGAAGCCTAATAGCTGAACAAGCCCAGGTGTTTGGACCAGAACGGGAACAGCCAATAACAACATGCTAGTTGCCAAATAATAAAGCGGTCTTCTCTTTTTCATCTTCATACACCTCACTGACCAAATTTTGATAAGTAGTCATTGTTTCAGAAGATGCCAGATTCCTATAACGTTCAAACAATCCTACTGCTTTTATTATACTACTTCTTTTGTTTATTTTTGAAGATAATCCCAAACTAACAAGTACATATTTAAATCCATCGAGATACCTATTCCTATTAAAGTAATAGTAGGCTAATTCATGCGAAAAGTCGGCAAAAGCATTAGCGATTAATTGATTGGTATATGACCCTATGGTCTGTGGTTGTTCAATATAATCGTTAATATAAGCACTAAACTGAAGGAGTGCATCGTCTACATTAAGATTAAATCGATTGGCAGCATCGACAATATTGAAGAGAGCAGGTAGTATTTCGTCCTTTTTGGGCTTGATATACTCCAAGTATTGGGGAAGTATGCCAACATCGCCTGATAATAGCTTGTATGCGTAAATATTCGCTTGTGCCCATTCTTTTAAAATTTCTATCCAATGGATCGTGTCCGGGTCTGACTCCTTTACCCAGTCTAATTCAAGATAAGCATAGGTATAATTCAGTGCTTCTTCATAATTCCTCCGTGCCTCACTTACGCAAGCGCGAAGTAATTTGGCATATGCCGAATAAAAGAATAATGGCCTGCCTGGCTTTTTTCTATTGTCTTTTTCCTCTGAATGATGTGCCCAATAATATTGTACTTTTCCCTTGTATTCCAGCGCTTGCGCAAGCTTGTCTACCTTGTCCCACTTATAAAAAGCCCGATAGGTGTTCGCCAAATCCTTCAATGCATCCAATTGATCGATTTCATCAAGCCGGTCTACATAAAGTTCAAATTGGATCGCCGCCTGGTAATTTTGTTCCTGATCCGTACCTTGTCTGATTAAAAATAGGCGATATTGGCAAAAGGCGAGCCGTTCCGAATGCTGGTGCTTTTCACTGGAAGATATACTCTCAAATAATAAAGCGGAGGCTTCCTTTTTCCCCCTCTGAAAAAAGTCCTCGGCAGTCTCGAACAGCAAAGGTGAATACATCAAATTTTCCATTAATATATCATTTATTTTCTTAATGCAGTCCAGCTTGTCCAGCTCCATGCAACGATATAAGAAAGGCCGGACCCGCCGCCAATCCGGGGTGGAATTACTTAAGTACTCTTCAATGTAATGAGTGTAAAAATGACCTTCGGGTAAATTCATCACGGAAGTAATTCTATCTAAATGTTCTACCGTAAAAACTTTGTTCTTGTTAAAGATCGCGCTAAGCGTACCTGCATTGATATCAGCTAAAGTGGCTAATTTGCGCAGATTTAAGTCCTCTTTTTTTATGAAGTCATCTAGGTGTTTGAGAATGGGGGCCGCAGTATTCATACAAATCACCTTTATTCTTTCTAATTTGATAAAATTCGGGAGTTACTAAGTTCAAAATTTGTTAATATATTACAAATAAATATAACGGTGATTTGATAAGTGGTCAATTATTTTTATCCGAGTTCATAAAATGGTCATAGAGTTGGATACTTCGTGGCCTTTAGTTAGATTAAAAAACAGGGCTGTCTCAAGAAATCAATGATCCGGGAGACAGCCCTGGGAATAAATTAGTTATTTTTGAGCTCGGCTAGCAGTTCGTAAGAACGCAGACGAGCCTTATGGTCATAAACCTGGGCGGCCACGATCAGCTCATCGGCTTGGGTTTCCTGGATGATTTGCTCCAGCCGCGCGCGTACGGTTGCAGGCGAACCGATGGCGGAGAAGCCGAGCTGTCTTTGGACGAGCGCTTCTTCCTGCGGTGTCCAAATGGAATCCATGCTGTCGACCGGAGCGCTAAGCTGGCCGGTCCGGCGGCGGATCAGGTTCAGGAACTGCTGCTCCTGGGAAGTAGCGAGCCTGCGCGCTTCGGCGTCCGTATCGGCTACGATTACGTTGACGCCGGCCATGGCGTACGGCTTCTCCAAAAATTCCGACGGCTGAAAATGGCCGCGGTACAGATCTAGCGCCGGCAGCAAGTAATCCGGCGCAAAGTGGCTGGCGAAGGCGAACGGCAGGCCCAGCGCGGCGGAAAGCTGAGCGCTGAAGCCGCTGGAGCCGAGCAGCCAGATCGGGACGTTCAGGCCTTCGCCGGGAATGGCCCGGACCCGCATCGATGAGCCCGATACGGGCTGGAAATAATCGCGGAGCTCGCGCAGCCGCTCCGGGAAATCCTGCCCGTCGCTGCCCGGCCCGCGCCGCAGGGCTTGCGAGGTCAGCTGATCGGACCCCGGCGCTCTGCCCAGGCCGAGGTCGATCCGGCCGGGGTACAGCGACTCAAGCGTGCCGAACTGCTCGGCGATGACGAGCGGCGAGTGGTTCGGCAGCATAATGCCGCCGGAACCGACCCGGATCGTGCTCGTTCCGGCGGCGACGTAGCCGATTACGACGGACGTAGCCGAGCTTGCGATGCCGGGCATGCTGTGATGCTCGGCGAGCCAGAAGCGGCGATAGCCCCATTTTTCGGCATGCCGGGCGAGATCGAGCGTATTTTGCAGAGATTGAGTTGCCGTACTTCCGGCAGTAATCGGTGCGAGATCCAATATGGACAGGGGAATCGCGGATAACTGTCTGTTATTGGAATCGATAGCAGGATGGAGACCATAATTGAGATCAGACATAGATTCGATACCTCCTGGATAAGTTAGTTTAGCTTGTGAACAGCGGAATATGACCATACCTTGTTGGTTATGAAAAGGTATGTGCTACTCACCTACTTTAGATCACTATCATACCAAAAGTAACTGGGAAATTGAAAGTTGGGGTTTCTTGTATCGTTTGCGGAGGCTCCAAGCGTGCGTTGTTTCAGTTTCGCTGCATGACGGCGGTTGGTCGGCTAGATTGGTGCTTGTCCTTGATGTTGGCTGCGGTATGAGACTAGGATTCCGTATCTGGTGGGAATTTAACTGGAAAACCTCCAGTTATTTTTGGCGAAAGGGAGGTATTTGAATAATTAACTGGAAAACCTCCAGCTAATTTGAGGATTTTGCAGCTGAAGCGGACGAATTGGGGGAATTAACTGTAGAAAATCCAGCTATTTTGATCGACCGGTCCTTTATGCGGAAATTAACTGTAGGAAATCCAGTTAATTTGCCAATTAGCCGTCGAATCCGTTCGTTCGCCCCTAAAACTGGAACAGCATGGACAGCACCCAACCTCCTCTGCATAGTAGATGAAACTTTAATGACTCCAAGTAACTCTCCACTCCCGAGTCCCAGCGAACATCCAAGTAACTCTCCACTCCCGAGCACCAGCGAACATCCAAGTAACTGTCCACTCCCGAGCACCAGCGAACATCCAAGTAACTCTCCACTCCCGAGCCCTAGCGAGCATCCAAGTAACACTCCACTCCGGAGCCCTGCGAACATCCAAGTAACTGTCCACTCCCGAGTCCCAGCGAGCATCCAAGTAACTCTCCACTCCCGAGTCCCAGCGAACATCCAAGTAACTGTCCACTCCCGAGCTCCAGCGAACATCCAAGTAACTGTCCACTCCCGAGTCCCAGCGAACATCCAAGTAACTGTCCACTCCTGAGTCCCTGCGAACATCCAAGTAACTGTCCACTCCTGAGTCCCTGCGATCCTCCAGTAACTCTTCACTCCCGAGCTCTGCCGAGCATCTAAGTAACTCTCCGCCCCCAAGCCCCACTTAGCATTCAAGTAACCGTCCACTCCCGAGCCCCGCTGAGCATCGAAGTAACTCCCCACCCCCCAAGCCCCACCGAGAACGAACACCATCAGTGCTTTTCCTCCTCACGGCACCAACCTGTACTCATCAAATTAACCGTTCCGCACCTAGCAGAGTTGAAGGGCTAGCGTCGGAACACCGGACCCGAACCAGGGGGAGCCCATAGCCCATACTCGGGTTTTGCAAAGGTCACGCTGGGGAGGAGCAAGTTTGGACCCTACCCGAAACAAAAAAACGGCCCGCCAAGCACCGAAGTGCTTGCGAGTCGTTTTCTTTCCCCGATCCACTAGATCCACTCGATCGGATCGAGCCGGATCAGCCTTTCACCGCGCCGGCGACTACGCCTTTGACGATGTATTTTTGCAGGAAGATAAAGACGATGATCGAAGGCAGCACGGCCATTACCATGGCGGTCATGGCATACTGCCAGTCGGAGGTGTATTGTCCGACGAAGGTGTATGCGGCCAGGGTCAGTGTCTTCGTATCCGGCGAGCCGTTGACCATCAGGAGCGGGAGCAGGAAGTCGTTCCAGATCCACATGACGTCGATGATGATGATCGTAGTCGTCACCGATTTCAGCAGCGGGAAGATGACGCTGAAGAACAGCCGGAAACCGGAGGCGCCGTCGATAGTGGCGCTTTCGTCGATTTCTTTCGGAATCCCTTTGACGAAGCCGTGGTAGATGAACAGGGCCAGCGGGGCGCCGAAGCCCCAGTACAAAATGCCAAGCCCCCAAGTGCTGTCGGAGAGATTCAGGTTTTTCGCCATTTGCAGCACGGTCAGCATGATCGACTGGAACGGAATCAGCATCGGCATAATGCACAGGAAATAGATGAGTGAGCTTGCCTTTGACTTTGTCCGTGCCAGCTTATAAGCGGCGATGGAGGAGATCAGGACGATCCCCGCCAGACCCAGAATCGTAATCACGGCGTTATTCAAGAACAGCCGCGGATAGTTGATGAATTTCCATACGTAGGTATAGTTTTCGAACGCCAGCGCTTTCGGAAGCGCGATTACGTCGGTCATGACCTCGGAGAAACTTTTCAAGGAGTTGATGATGGTCAGGAATAACGGATACAGGAATATCAAGGACAAAATGACCATGACGACTTCCAGAACGATTCGTCCCGTTTTTTTCGATTTCATTAGGCCTCAACCTCCCTGCGTTTGAAGATCGTTAATTGAATGACGGTGATAATGAGCACGGCTACGAACAGAATGAGCGCCTTCGCGGTACCGTATCCGTACAAATTGTTTTGGAAGGTGTCGCGGTAAATATCGTAAGCCACGGAATAAGTGGTTCCGCCAGGGCCGCCGCCGGTCAGCGACAGAATGACGTCGAACACTTTGATCGAGTTGGTAAGCGCCATGAATACGGAAATCGTAATCGAAGGAGCCAAGAGCGGCAAGGTGATATTGAAGAACCGGCGTACCGGTCCGGCACCGTCCACGGTGGCGGCTTCCTTCAAATCATCGGGTACCGATTGTAACCCGGCGATGTAGATGACCAGATAGAAACCGATGGATTGCCAAAGCGAGACCAGAAGTACTGAGATGAAGGCCAGACCCGGCTTCCCTAGCCAACTGAGCTGGAAAATTCCCCATCCGGTGCTTTCCCCTAACGATTCGAATCCTTGCATGAATATAAATTTCCAGATAAAACCGACGATAACTAAACTGAGGATGTACGGGATGAAGAATGCCGCTCTCAGCCAGTTGGTCGATTTCAGCTTCATGTCCAGCACGAGGGCCAGCAAAATGGCCAGCACATTGACAAGCACGATATAAAGGATGGCATATTTCACGGTGAACCAGGCAGCGTTCGTAAAGTTGGCGTCCCCCATAAAAATTTGCTTGAAGTTATCCAGCCCGACGAATTTCGGGTGTTTGGAAATCCCGTTCCATTTGGTCAGGGAGTAACGAATAGTCATGATGAACGGATAGTAAAACACTGCGATGACGCTAATCAGAATCGGAAGCGTAAATGCTCCGAATTCCAGTCTTTCGGCCCGTTTTCTCCCTAGCTTCAACATAATGCACCTCTTTTTTCGCAAGCGATCTTGGCGACCGCTCTTGGATTTCTGAATGCTCAAGTCCTCATTTGACTTTTTGAACAACGTCTATAATGTATTATAGAACAGGGCCTATTCTGCCCTAAATGGATTTAAGAAAACAGTTAAGGGTAAAAAGGTGAACTGTAAAAGAGTGAACAGGAAGCCCTCCCTCCGAAGGATGAGAACTATGCTTGAGCGCTTGAAAAGAGCAATAAGGAGCTTGATCGACCGGATGTCGAGACGGCTGGTCAATAAGCTTATTTTGTTTTTTTCCACGATAATTATCCTCGTTGTCGGATCTTTGACCATCATTTCGTATCAGATGATTCAAAAGGAATCCGTCGACAATAGCATGTCCAGTACGGCCAACAATTTAAAGCTGGTTAATCAAAACCTGGAGGATTATCTGGCCGGAATCGAGCAATTGTCGCTGCCGCAGATCCGGTATGACGAACTGATCCGGGCTATCTTGAATGAAGAAGACGATTACGCCGCCAAAATGTACCTGGAGGATTATTTGCGGAGCCTTTTTTATTCCCGGAAGGATTTAAACAGCATATATCTTTACCTGGTCGGTCAGGGCAAATATTATTCGATTACCCAGGAGGCTTACGATATTAAGGTAAGGGTAAGTTATGAGGGCCAAATCCCTTACCAGTCCTGGTACAAAAAGGCCATGGCAAGCCCCAACAACCGGTCTTATCAGTCTTTTGCCGACCCGAACGAGAATACGGGCTATTCGGCGATCGACGATCCCGGCTTTATGGCTTATCACCGCGTGATCCGCTCCATCGCTTCCAAGGAGCCGCGGGCCGTCATTTCATTCTATTTGAAGCCTTCGATGAAGGATGAGATCATGAAGGACATTCCATTTGAAAACGGAGAGCACCTATTGTTCCTTGATCCGGACAACGTGCCTTTTCACCTGGACGATCTGGAGTTCTACCGTCGCCTCAAGCAAGCGGACTTGCTAACCGGGTTGGGACAACGGGAGGAGCAGGAACCGATCACCTGGACGACCGAGGACAAAAAGAAGTACCTGATCGTTTATAATGTCGGCGAGCAGGACGGATGGAAGCTGATTAAACCGATCCCTTACAGCAATATTTATGAAGCCGCGCGGAAAACGCGGGATTTGAACTATCTCATCGGATTGATGTTTCTCGTGATCTCCGTCATTCTGGTGACGCTGATCGCCAACGCCATCACCCAGCCGCTCAAAAGGTTGTCCCATCAAATGAAACGTTTCAGTGAAGGGACGTTTGACGTGGAGGCGCCGGTCAAGGGACGGGACGAACTCGCCTATTTGACCCGGCATTTCAACCGGATGGTTACCCGAACGAATGACCTGATCAATGAGCGGTACAAAATGAAGCTGGTGGAAAAGAACGCGATCCTGAAAGCGTTGGAAGCGGAAATCAACCCGCATTTCTTATACAATGCCCTGCAGGCGATTTCGACCAAGGCGCTGAAAAGCGGAGATTTCGAAGTGGCCGATATGGTCGATGCTTTGGCATTAACGCTTCGATATTGCATAAGCGGGAAAGACATCGTATACGCTAAGGAGGAGCTCGGGCATATCGATCGTTATCTGGCTCTGCAAAAGGCAAGATTCGGCAGCCGGCTCGATGTTACCCTCGAATGGGACGACTCGCTGATGGAGCTCCAAATTCCGAAACTGTCGATCCAGTCGCTGGTTGAAAATTCGATCAAGCATGCCGTAGAGAAGGTATCGGTAGGAATCAGGATCAAGATCAGAGCCGAATTGGAAGAGACCCAGGCGGTAATTATGGTGGAAGACAACGGTCCGGGCATACCGCCCGCACGCATGGAGGAGATTCTGGAGTCATTCCGCACGGAATGGGAGGAGCAGGAAGGGGAGAACATCGGATTGAAGAATCTGAACACCCGGCTGAAGCTGTTATATGGGGAAGAAGCCGGACTAGAAATACAAAGCGGGGAGACCGGAACTAGAATGAGAATGTTGATTCCGCGGGGAGGCCAAAGTCATGTATAAAGTGCTCATTATTGATGACGAGGAGCCGCTGCGCGAAGCGATAACCATTTTGGGCGATTGGGAAGGTCTGCAGGTTGATGAGGTGCTTGAGGCGACGGACGGGAAATCCGGGCTGGAGATGCTGAAGCTGCACAAGCCGGATTTGGTCATGGTGGACATGAAAATGCCGGAAATGAACGGCGTGGAATTCTTGAAAATAGTGGAGACGGAATACCCGGAGTTGTTGACGATTGTGATTAGCGGATATAACGATTTCGAATTTACCCGTCAGGCAATTCACTCCAAGGTGATTGATTATTTGTTGAAGCCGATTAACCGTCAGGACCTAAACCAGGCGCTGCGTAAAGCGATCGGACTGCTGGAGGCGAAGCGCCAAATCCGCAGCGAGTCGATCACCCGCAATATTGCCTACAACATGTCATTGCCTAAGCTGAAGGAAAAAATATATCTGTCGATCTTGGAGCGCAGTTTCAAAAAGCAGAACAATAGTGCGTTTCTGTCCCTGATCGGCGCGGATGACGGCAGCCTTCGCTATGGCGTATTGGTGTTCCGGATCCTCAACATGGAGTCGATCCGCGACAGCCGCTTCAACTCCGATACGGAACTGTTGTATTTTGCCGTGGCGAACGTAATCAACGAGATGTCCGACGGGGGCCTTCAGTGTTTCAGTTTTGCTAACCCGAAGCAGGAGCGGGAGGTCATTGCTGTTTACACCTCACACGGCGGCTATCCTCAGGAGCTGATGTTTCGCTCGGAACAATTGATGAAGAAGGTCGTATCGACCTTGAGCTCGTTGTTCGGCATTATCTGCGCAGGGGGCGTCGGCGCTTCTTGCATGAATGCTTTGGAGCTGTCGGATTCTTATGAGGCCGCCAGTTTGTCGGTCCATTCGGTTGATTTGTTGAAACTTACGGGGAAGGCGGTCATCGGAACGCAGGACAAGCAGCCGACCCGGGACATTCATTCCTTGACCGGGAGGCTGCCGATGCTTCGAAGTACGTTGGAAGCGGGAAATATCCATCAGGCCAAAACGGTGCTTGGCGAATTCGTTAAAAAGGTAAGAGCCTCCGAGTTTTTCAGCCTGGGAGATGCGGACCGCATGATCCGCGAAATCGTCGTGCTTTTTAACGACATGGCATTGGAACTCGGCGTCCCGGCCGACAAAATGCCGTCTTCCGGCGGAGAACGGGCGTTGCGCTCTTTTCATCTGAAAACGGATTTTGCGTCCTTCGATGAATTTGAAGACCTCCTAATGCGGATACTGGAATATTACAACGAGCAAATTCGCCAATCGATGTCGGGAAACCGCTCTTTTCATGTGGACGATATTAAAGAATATATCGATAACCACTATTTTGAAGATATCAAGATTTCCATGTTTACGGAGAAGTATTTTCTTAGCCGGGAGTATCTGATGAAGCTGTTTAAGCAGCAGTTCGGGTACGGAATCCATGAATATGTGCAAAAAGTGCGGATGGACAAGGCCCAGCAGCTACTGGACGATTCTTCCCTGAAAATCCAGGAGATTTCGGAAATGCTCGGCTACAAGGATAAGAATTACTTCAGCAAAGCCTTCAGGAACTATTACTCCGTCTCTCCGTCCGAATACAGAAGTCAGCGTGCGGAAGGGGTTAAAAAGTGAACTATGTCATAACATCACTTTTTTACCCTTAACTCACCACTTATCTACATTTTTATCCTGTACCCTTTTCATTAGAATAAGGACCATAGCAAGCAAGACCACTAGCACAACACAACCAAGAAAGCGGGGGTTACATTTATGAAAAAGAAGATTTGGGCTACCCTTTTCAGCTTGACCCTGATCATGGGACTGTTATCCGCTTGCGGCGGCAACAATGGTGCCAATGAAGGGGCCAACGGAGGAAATGCGGCGAACAACGGGGCTGCCGACGACAACAAGAAAGTCACCATCAACATGTTTACGGCTTCTCCGGAGTACACGGATGCGTTTAATGCTTACATCGAAGAATACAAAAAAGTGAAGCCAAACGTAACGATCAACCTCGAGATCATGCAAGCGGACTATAACACGGTACTTAAATCGAGAATCGCCGCCGGAAGTACGCCGGACGTGTTCCAAACCACCGCGGGCGGGGACATCGACACCTATGCCGAATACAGCGCCGATCTTACCAATGAGCCGTTGGCCGCAGCGATGACCGATGCCGTTCGTGCCAATATGAGTTCTTCCGACGGTAAAGTGCTTGGCCTTCCGGTTAAAGGCAACCTGTTCTCCATTATCTACAACAAGAAACTTTTTGATGAAGCCGGGATTACCTCTTTCCCGAAAACAACCGCTGAAATGGACGATGCCATCGCCAAGCTGGAAGCCAAAGGAACTATTCCTTTCGCCAACGCGTATAAAGAGTGGTGGGTATGGAAACATATTTTCCAACACTTTGTTGATGCGGCGGCACAGGATGCCGGCGTAGCTCCTAAAGAGCTCGTTGACAAATTCATTGCCGGAGATGCAAAAATCAAAGACTACCCGGTTCTGTACAACAACTTTTTCTCATACGTAGACACCACAGTAAAACATGGTACGGATAAACCGCTTGAACGCGACAGCAACGCGCAAGTGAGTGACTTTGCTTCAGGCAAGGCAGCAATTATGAACGGTAAGGGTGCATGGGACGAAGAAGCTATCAAGAAAATCACGCCGGACTTCGAACTCGGCATTGCCGGTTACCCGGTGAGCGACAAAGCGGAACAATCCCAAATCATCACGGGTGCCGACCAGGCGTTGCGGATCAATAAGGATTCCAAAGTAGTCAAAGAAACCGTCGAGTTCTTCAACTGGCTGTATACTTCCGAGTACGGGAAAAACTGGTTCTCCAGCGTGGCGAAAGTCATTCCTCCGATCAAGGACGCTCCGATGCCGGAACTCGACATGCCGAAACAAATGAACGAAATCCTGAAAAACGAAGCATCGGGCGACCTGTCCGTCAACTATTCGCTGGATACGTTCCATCAAAAATTCGGTGAAATTATGCAAGCTTACATTGGCGGCAGCAAAAATAAAGACCAAGCCGTAACTGAAATTGAGCAAGCTTGGGTACAACTCGGTTCCGCCCAATAATTAAAGGCCGCAAACTCTTAACGCAGCACCGGGCGGTGCTGCGTTAAGTCTATTTAACGATGACGATGATAAAAGGCAGGTGCATCTAAAAATGTCCCAAAGATTCGATTTTGCGGAAAATGGAATTCATTTTATTTTCGAAGTGACAAGCGAAAAGGACGTACGGCTGCTTCATTTCGGTGCCAAGCCCTATGAGGAGGAGTCGGTAAGCGAAACGCAAAAACAAGGTTTTCGCCTGATGGAACTGCAGCTTACCGGCGAGGACCGGGCGGAGTATCACGGGAGAACGCACCGGGCGACGTATCCCGGTCTGCGGATGCGGTATGACGGTCATGAAGATTCCCGGAACGGGCTTGGCCGCAAGCTGGAAATTGCCCTGAAGGACCCCGATACAGACCTCCGGGCGGTGCAGCATGTTCAATTTTATGACGGGATTCCGGTGACACGCATCTGGGTGGTATTGAGCAACGGCGGAACGGAAGCACTGGGCGTGGAGTATGTTTCCACGTTCGCTTTGACCGGGATCGATAAAGAGGGTGAAATGTCCCGGGATGACAAAATGAACTTGTTCATTCCTCATACGGGCTGGCAGAGCGAATTGCAGTGGAGATCCTACCGTCTGCCGGAGCTCGGGCTTTCCCATTTGACCGACCGGACTTCCAAGCGGATCTCCTGCAGCAATACCGGCTCCTGGTCCGCGGCCGAGCATATTCCGATGGCGGTGCTGGAGAATGAGGAGGCGGGAAGCGTCCTGTTCTGGCAGATCGAGCATAACGGGTCCTGGCATTGGGAGATTATCGACCAGAATGATCATCTCGCATTGCTGGTCAGCGGTCCGACCGAGCATGACAATCACTGGTGGGTGCAGCTTGAGCCCGGCGAAGAGTTCGTTTCCGTTCCGGCCGCGGTCGGTTCGGTTAACGGGGACTTCGATGACGCCATCGGGGCGCTGACCCGATACCGCCGGGTGATCCGCCGGCCCAATGAAGATAACCGCAAGTTGCGGGTTATATTTAATGATTACATGAACTGCCTCTGGGGTAGTCCGACCACGGCCAAGCTGATCCCGCTGATCGATGCGGCCGCGGAAATAGGGAGCGAGTATTTCTGCATCGATGCCGGCTGGTACGCGCCGGGCGAGTGGTGGGACGGCGTGGGCGAATGGCTGCCGTCGGAGGAACGTTTCCCGGAAGGGATAAAATATGTCCTCGGCTACATCCGCAGCAAAGGGATGATCCCCGGCCTTTGGCTGGAGCTGGAAGTCATGGGCATCAATAGTCCGAAGCTGAAGGATACGGACGATAGCTGGTTCTTCATGCGTCATGGCAAACGGGTTAAGGACCGCAGCCGCTATCAACTGGATTACCGCAATCCGAAGGTGATACAGCATGCGACGGAAGTGATCCGCCGTTTGGTTGAGGATTATGGAGTCGGCTACATTAAGATGGACTACAACATTAATGCCGGAATCGGGACGGAACGGGATGCCGACAGCTTCGGGGACGGGCTCCTCCAGCATAACCGGGCTTATCTGCAGTGGCTGGACGGGATTTTTGCCAGATACCCGGAGTTGGTTATCGAGAACTGCTCCAGCGGCGGGATGCGGATGGACTATGCCATGCTCAGCCGGCACAGCATCCAGTCCACGAGTGATCAGGAAGACTACGTGAACTATGCGGCTATCGCGGCGGCTTCACCATCGGCTCTGACGCCGGAGCAGTCGGCGATCTGGTCGTATCCGCTGCGAGAGGGCGATGACGAAGAGGTTGTGTTCAATATGGTGAACGCGCTGCTGCTTCGCGTACACCAGAGCGGACATCTCGCCGAACTGAGCCCGCGCCGCCGGGAACTGGTCAAGGAAGCGCTGGATTACTACAAGACGATCCGTCATGATATTCCGGAGGCGTTGCCGTTTTGGCCGCTCGGTCTGCCGACCCAGCAGGACGAATGGATAAGCCTTGGACTTCGCAAGGACAACCGCGTATACTTGGCCGTCTGGCGGGTACGGGCTGCGGAGGCGGGCCGTGCGAACGAGCCGGCGGAGACTACCATCCAGCTGGACTGGTTGAAGGGCAAGCCGCTTCAAGTGCGCCGCGCCTATCCGCGGGATTTTGCGGGCGATTGTCTCTGGAACGCCGAAGACGGGGAGCTGAAGGTCGTCTTGCCGGCCGAGAAAACTGCAAGATTGTACGAGATTACCGTGGGGGAATAACGGAGCGCAATAGCATTTGACCTCATCTCCCCAGCGCGGGTTTAGAAAACCATGACTTATTGGAATGAAGGAAGGGCCGTATTCACACCCTAAGGGGGAGTACGGCCCTTAATTCCAGTTGACAGGAAACCGTTTGGTTTCATATAATAACAACATGCTTGAAAATGAAACCATAAGGTTTCCTAATGAAGAGGAGAATGATGGAATATGGAAGATAAGATGAATGAAACGCTGCCGGATATCCGGCATACCATTTTATTGCATGCCACGGCAGAGAAGGTTTGGGAGGCCGTCGCTACGGCGGAGGGATTATCGGCTTGGTTTATGCCGAATGATCTGCAGCCGGTGGTGGGACATGAATTTCATTTGCAGGCGGGACCTTTCGGGCAATCCCCGTGCAAAGTAACGTTGGTGGATCCGCCGAACCGATTGTCTTTTAATTGGGGTAAAGATTGGACGCTGACCTTTGAATTGGTGGAAAAAGAGGGGCAGATCGAGTTTACGCTCATCCACGGCGGCTGGACCGCGGCTCAAGTGACGGAGTTCGGCGAGCCCCATGACATTGTCCGCGGCCGGATGGACCAAGGCTGGGCCGGACTGGTTAACAAGCTGTCCGCCTACGTCGGAGGTTAACGATGACGTCCACGGCCACCGCGCCGAAACAAGATGTCTTTCAGGCGGTCGCGGACCCGACCCGGCGCGAGCTTCTGGGTTTGCTCGGCGACCGCGAGCTGCCGTTGAAAGACCTGACCGGCCACTTTCCGATGAGCCGAACCGCCGTCTCCAAGCATCTGCGCATCCTCTCCGATGCCGGACTGGTCCGGGAACGGAAGGTCGGCCGGGAAACGCGCTACCGGCTGGACGCCGATCCGCTGCTCGAGCTGAAGCGTTGGCTGGCTTACTTCGACCGCTTCTGGGAGAACAAGCTCTCCATGCTGAAGCACTATGTTGAATCCAGCCCGGACACCGGTACATCGGCTGCTGCGGAGGAACCCCTCCGCCTGGCCGGATCGGCACAGCAATCAACCTTGCCGCAGCAATCGTCCTCGCCGCCGGGCCACGAGGATTGACGGGAAAAACAGGAGTAGCGCCTCATCTGAGCGTTATTCCAGCGAATTAACTGGAAAACCTACAGCTAATTTCTTCGAAATCGGCCAAATTACCAATTTAACTGGAAAACCTACAGCTAATTTTTTCATTTTCAACGTAAAACGGCGAAAAAGTAATAGATAGAAAAAAATAACTGGAGTTTTTCCAGTTATTTTTTGTATTTTAACGTTAAGCGAGAAATTAACTGCAGGAATTCCAGTTAACTCCATGCACCCCACAGTAGCCTAGTGCGAGCATTGCTTTTTAAGAAACCAGCACCGACAGTCCAAAAAAACTTTACTCACCTCAACCCACTCAACGCACTCAACCCACTCAACCCACTCAACCCACTCAACCCACTCAACCCACTCAACCCACTCAACCCACTCAACCCACTCAACCCACTCAACCCACTCAACCCACTCAACCCACTCAACCCACCAACCCAACTCACCAAACTCACCAAACTCACCCAACGCACTCAACTAACTCAACCCACTAACTCAACTTACCAACTCAACCCACTCAACCCACTCAACCCACTCAACCCACTCAACCCACTCAACCCACTCAACCCACTCAACCCACTCAACCCACCAACCCAACTCACCAAACTCACCAAACTCACCAAACTCACCAAACTCACCAAACTCACCAAACTCACCTAGCTATCCTATATAACTTATCTTCCCTCTCTTCCCTCAACCATTCCCCATATGCATAACAACACTTGCTATCCACTCTCCCTATCTCCGCCAAAGTTACTTCATAAAGAACCCTTGCAGCCCCATCGGCCATTTTGCTTCCTACGGAATCCAAACAAACATGCTCATGCTAATCATTCATACTAATCACTAACGCCGTTCGCGGACACCAATTACTAAAGCCAATCTCACATGCAGGCGTAAGCATTAAAACCCCGGCTACTGGTGAACCTCCAACAGCTTTTGAAGGAACATGTCCACGGCTAAGGTGGGGGAGGCATGTTTGTTTCGAATCAGGGAGAAATCGCGCTGCAATGTTGTGCCGCCGGATTCGATTTCGAGCAGTTCGCCGCTGGCGAGTTCCTTGCGGACGACCCAGCGGGAGAGCAGTGCTACGCCGAGACCGGCGGCGACCGCCTCTTTTACGCCTTGGCTGCTGTTGAAGACATAAGACTGCTTCACGGCGAGCCTGCACTCCTGCAGAAAATGGTCGCTGAATGCGCGTGTGCCGGAGCCGTTTTCGCGCAAGATCCACACCAGGTTTTGCAGGCCGGAGTATTCTGCTCGCCGAAGTGAGGCTAAAGGGTGATCCGGAGCGGCTACCACGATCATTTCATCCTTCATGTAAGGCGTAACCCGCATATCGGACTGATCGGGAACTTCACCCTCCACCAGGCCAAGATCGAGCTCGTTCAGCCGGACGCCCCGGGTGATCTCTTCCGTATTGCCAATCGTTACTTGAAGCTCCACCTCCGGGTAGGCCGTGGCAAACTCCGCCAGCAGACGCGGCAAAATATACTCTCCGATCGTAAAGCTGGCACCGATGTGAATGGAGCCGGTCACAATTTCATGAAGCAGCCGGATTTCCTGTTTTGCCTCTTCGTACAGCGCCAGAATTTGCTTCGCCTGGCGGTACAGAATCTGGCCCTCCTCCGTCAGATTCACATGTTTGGGGGAACGGTTCAGCAGTTGGACTCCGAATTCATTTTCAAGATTGCGGATATGCAGACTAACTCCGGGCTGAGACAGATTAAGCATCTCTGCCGCCCGCGAAAAATGGCTTTGCTCGGCCACCGTAACAAATACGCGAAGTGTTTCCACGATCAAGCTTCTTCACTCCCTCTCTGATTCCATTGTATCCCCGATCCCGTAAGCGCAACAATCCAATCATTAGTATTTCTGATGATAGAAATAGCAGATTACTATTTCACTTTCCGTCCGACGGGAGATAACATGAACGTGAGGCCGCGCGGTTCCTTTCTAACAACAGGTTTGGAGTGAATGACATGGCACAAACGGTACAGACACAGATTAAGGCACGACCGTACAAGCGGAGGCAAAAATTCGGTTTTGTGCAAGGCCTCGGCCTAACCTTGCTGCTTGCGGTTACAGCCAAATACATGGCGATTCTTCCGTTCTTGAATGTCATGGGGCAGCTAGTGATCGCCATGATTCTTGGCATGGTCTGGCGGGCGATATTTGGCGTGCCTGCCCCCGCCGTAAGCGGCATAACGTTCTCAAGCAAAAAATTGCTTCGCTTCGGCATTATTCTCCTCGGGATGCGGTTAAATTTGGGAGACATGGTTCAAGCCGGGCCGCGCGTCCTCATGATAGCTCTGATTCATATTACAGTAACCCTGGTTGTCGTTTACGGTATTGCCTCACTATTGAAAGTAGACTCAAAATTAAGCATGCTGACTGCTTGCGGTACCGCCATCTGCGGGGCGGCAGCGGTGGTAGCGATTGCGCCGCAGGTGGAAGCGGGGGATGAAGAGACCGCGATAGGTGCGGCTATCGTAGCGATTCTGGGGACGATTTTTACTTTGGCGTATACCTTGCTATATCCGTTTTTCGGACTTACGCCGGAAGGCTATGGGGTATTTTCGGGGGCCACGCTGCATGAAATTGCGCATGTGATCGCGGCGGCAGCCCCTGGCGGAAAAGAAGCTGTCGACCTGGCGGTCGTAGTGAAGCTGACGCGGGTAGCGATGCTTGTCCCTGTGGCGCTATTAGTGGGCGCTTGGGTGCAAAGAAGACGGCGGGGGAGAGAAGCCATGTCTGCGGATTCATTGAACCAGCCGGATTTGTCGGATCCTTCGAATCACAACCAAAACCGGGGATTCCGTTCCATCCCGATCCCCTGGTTTATTCTTGGCTTTCTCCTCATGAGCGGGGTAAATACCCTTGGAATTGTTCCGCAACAGCTCTCGGCCTATCTTGTCGAAGCCGCCTATCTCCTTATCGCCATGGCGATGGCCGGATTGGGGCTTGGCGTGGACTTCGCGGCGTTCCGCCGTTTAGGCATCCGCCCGTTCTGGGCAGGGCTGATCGGCTCGCTGGTGTTGTCCGGGCTGGGAATGATTACTGTCCATCTTTTCGGGCTTGCGTAAACACTTCATCATCATCATCATTTCGGGTTAAAAAACTTGTAAGCAACAGTACCAATAAGACCATAATTCCGGATGCGCCTAATTGAATAATGAGCTCGTAGTCATCCGGAAGCCGGATATAGCCGAAAATCTTTTGCATTAAGAACAACAGGATCCTGAACAAGGACAGAAACACCAGAATCTTTACTGCATATAATTTTAACTTTTTCACGGAATTCACCCACCTACTAATGAATTGCTTCTAATCGATATTTTACACGAATTTGTCCATAATTTGGGAAACTCAAGAGATATAGATTTTGAGCGGAAAACCCTGACAGGCTGCTGTCAGGGTCTTTCCTTTAAGATGGGGGTATCTTTAACTTAAAACTGCCAAGGAGGTCACTTCGAATGAAACAGCAAACCGGAAAACTGGATTTAACCAAGGCCGACACCGCCTATTATACCGCCGCACGCCATCCCGAATATCTCACGCTGCCACCCTATAATTACCTCGCTTTGACCGGATACGGTTCACCTGACAGCAAGGCTTTTGCAACCGCAACGGAGTCTTTGTACAAGCTGGCCTATGGCATTAAAGGAATTTACAAGCAGACGGGAGAAGACTTTGTCGTAGCTAAACTGGAAGGTTAGTGGTGGGTCGAGAGTAAAGTGGATTCCTTTAAGGATGCGCTGGCTGTCCCCAGAGAGGAATGGCACTGGAAGTTGTTGATCCGCCAACCTGACTATGTAACGGCTGAGGCTGTTGAGAAGGCGAGGAATCTGGCGTTGGCCAAGCTCGGCCAGACCTCTCCGGGTACTTCCGTGAAATTGCATCAAGTGGCTTTTGAAAATATGGAGGAAGGCTCCTGCGTACAGATGCTTCATCAGGGTCCATTTGCCGACGAGCCTAGAACGCTGGCACAAATCCATAGCTATATTGAGGAGCGGGGTTTTACTCCGACCGGGAAGCATCACGAAATTTACTTGAGCGATTATCGCAAGACCGCCCCGGACAAGCTGAGAACGATACTACGTCAACCGGTAAAATAGTGCTCAAAAGCCCCCTATCGCAACCGGATATTTTGTCCACGACCTCTGCGAGGTATATAATGGAAGGGCAGTCTGCTTCAGTTATGCCAGCCATCATATATCGAGGAGGTTGTTGCAATGAAGTACGCGAAATTGGGAAGAAGCGGCTTGAATGTCAGCCGATTGTGCTTGGGGACGATGAATTTCGGACCGAGCACGGAGGAACGGGAAGCGTTCAAAATTATGGACGCGGCGCTGGATGCCGGGGTGAATTTTTTTGATACGGCCAACGTTTACGGCGGAACGCCGCACCGGGGCTGGACCGAGGAAATCATCGGACGCTGGTTTGCCCAGGGCGGCGGAAGAAGGGAAAAGGTCGTACTCGCTACGAAGGTATACGGAGGAATGGGCGATCTGAACGTGGACCCGAACGAGGGACCCGGATTGTCCGCCTATAAAATCCGCCGTCATCTGGAGGATTCGCTGCGTCGCCTGCAAACCGATCATATCGAGCTGTACCAGATGCATCACGTGGACCGGAGCGCATCCTGGGATGAATTGTGGAACGCCTTCGACATTGCGTTAAAACAAGGCAAGATCGGTTATGTCGGCGCCAGTAATTTTGCCGGACGCGATTTGGTCAAAGCTCAATACGAAGCAAAAGATCATGGCCTGCTGGGACTTGTCTCCGAGCAGCATAAATACAGCCTGCTCTGCCGGTTGCCGGAGCTGGAGGTCTTGCCGGCCGCCGAGGATCTTGGCATCGGCGTCATTCCGTGGAGTCCGCTGGACGGAGGTCTCCTCGGCGGCAACTGGAACCCGCAGCCGGGCTCGCGGACCGCAAAGCAGGGCGAGCGCCTGGAGAAGCTGCGCCCGCAGCTGGAGCGGTTCACCGCGCTTTGCAAAGAGCTCGGCGAGTCGGAAGCGACCGTGGCGCTGGCCTGGACGCTGGCTAATCCGGCGGTTACCGCGCCAATCATCGGGCCGCGTACGCTTCAACAATTTGAAGATACGCTACGCGTCGTCGAAGTGGAGCTAAGCGAAGACACGCTGAAGGCGCTGGATGAGATTTTCCCGGGGCCCGGCGGAGAGGCGCCGAAGGCTTACGCCTGGTAATTTTGCATAGCACTTAACGAATTTCTATCAGCCGATTTGGTTCGTCCATAAGGAGAACCGGGTCGGCTGTTTCATTTCCGATTGGCATGCAGACACGACTCTTGCCCGATTATTGTTCTTGACAGTGCATCAAATTTGAAATAAATTATATAGACCGATTGGTTTAATTTATGATGAGACGCGAGGTTAGTGATATGCCAAACCAGAATCTTACCCGTAAAACCCTGATTGAGACGACGGCCAAGCTGCTCTCGAATCAAGGCTACAATGCCACCGGGCTGAATCAGATCACTCAACTCAGCGGGGCTCCCAAGGGCTCGCTTTATTATCATTTTCCCGAAGGAAAGGAACAACTCGCTTGCGAAGCCATTCAGTACACGCAGGACCTGGCTCGAGTGAAGCTTCAAGACGTGTTTCAATCCGTTTCCGATCCGGTTGAAGCGGTTCGGAGCATGTTTGCGCTTTTGAAAGATCAGTTTGAACAAGGGGAGGCCTTAGGGGTACCGATCGGCATTATCGCCCATGAAACGGCCAAATGCAACGAAACGATCCGCCAGGCTTGCAGCAGCGCCTATGAGTGCTGGGGTGCCGAGTTTCAAAAGAAATTTGCGCCCGCCGGTTATTCGACGGAAGAGGCACGTGAGCTGTCGGTGATGATCAACGCGATCATAGAAGGCTCGGTTATTATGAGCTTGACTCAAAAAAGCAGCGATCCGTTGCGGATTGCTTCGGAAATGGTGCCGAGATTGTTCCGGAGATAGCGTTCCAATTTGGAGCAGAGGAGGATAGTCCCTTTCACTAGCTTCTATAATAAAGCTCTATTATTTTAAATTTTATATATAGAACGGTCTAGTATATTTGTTCGAACTAATACTAATATGCCAAGGCCGATGCTAATCCTCTGACTGATGGAGGACGGTTGGCCTTGTTCACATAGAGACTACTTATAGATAGAAAAATATATCCTGGATAAGTCTGGAGGAAATAATAATATGAATATTGGTTCAATGGGCGCGGATCATTCCGCCCAACCCCAGGGGATCCGAAGGCTTCCGATCACGATTGCGCTTATTATCGGCGCGTTCGTCTCGATTCTGAACGAGACCCTGTTGAACGTCGCTTACACCGATCTCATGGGCGAACTGCACGTTAGCCCTTCAACCATTCAATGGTTATCTACCGTTTACATGCTGGTGATCGGCATTCTCGTCCCGATTACCGCCTTACTGATACAATGGTTTACCACCAGGCAAATGTTCCTGTCGGCCATGATTTTATTTTTGGTCGGCACGATCGTGTGCGGCATTGCTCCTTCTTTCGGCGTTCTGCTGACGGGACGGATTATTCAAGCCGTCGGAACAGGGCTGTTGCTTCCGGTCATGATGAATACAATCCTTACGATCTATCCCCCGGAAAAAAGAGGCGCGGCGATGGGGACCATCGGCCTCGTCATCATGTTCGGTCCTGCGATCGGCCCGACGCTGTCCGGTTTGATCCTTGATGCGCTGAATTGGCGCTGGCTGTTCTTCTTCGTCATTCCTTTAGCCGTATTTTCGATTGTTTTTGCCGCCGTTTATTTGCGGAATGTATCCGAGCTTTCCAGACCTAAAGTGGATCTGATTTCGATTCTGCTGTCCACGGTCGGCTTTGGCGGTATCGTCTATGGCTTCAGTCATGCCGGGGAAGGGGAAGGCTGGTCCGATCCGGTTGTTTACACTTGTCTGATCGCGGGCTTTGTCGCACTGGCCTTGTTTGTATGGCGGCAGTTGTCGGTCAAAGAACCGACCCTGGATGTACGGGTATTCAAGTATCCGATGTTCGCGCTTGCCGCTGCGTTGCTGATGGTCATGATGATGACGCTGTTCTCCACGCTGATCCTGCTGCCGATGTATTTGCAGGGGGCGCTGCTGCTGACTCCGTTCGTGGCGGGCCTCGTCCTGCTGCCGGGCGGTGTGATCAACGGCCTGATGTCGCCGGTTGCGGGGCGGTTATTCGATAAATTCGGCCCAAGAGCGCTGATCGTACCCGGTTTGATCATTGTTATCGGAACATTGTGGTTCATGAGAGACTTAACGACTACCACGCCGGTCGGTACGGTGATTACGCTGCATATTAGCCTGCTCATCGGTATCTCTCTAGTGATGATGCCGGGGCAAACGACGGGGCTGAACCAGCTTCCGCCGCGGATGTATCCGCACGGTACTGCCATCATGAATACGCTGCAACAGGTGTCCGGGGCGATCGGTACGGCACTGTTTATCAGCATTTATTCTTCCGGCCAGTCCCGTTATTTGCAAGGCTTAGCCAATCCCGAAGATCTGGCGGAAAAGCCGAACGCTTTGGTCGCCGGGCTTCATGATGCGTTTACGATTTCGATGTTCGTAGGTCTGATTGCGCTCCTGCTCGGTTTGTTCCTTCGCCGGACGCAGGCTCCGATCGAGTATCATCCGACCGAGCCGCAGCCTAAACCTCAACCTCAGCAGTAAAAATAACAAAAAACCCGATAGGCACGCCCTAGCATGGCGATGCGTATCGGGTTTTTGAATTTCAGGCGGCATACCGGGCCGATCAGCGTGAAGGGGCAGGGCGAGATCCTTTCCGCCGGATTAGCCGTTCATTACGCTGCCGCCATTGGCGCCAAGGATCTGCCCTGTGTAGATATTGGCATCATCCGAGGCGAGAAAGAGCACCGACTTGGCGATTTCTTGCGGAAAGGCGAGCCTTCCGAGCAAATAGCGGGCATCGTTTTTGTCGCTTTCTTCCAGGGAAGAGCGGACATCGGTGAACGTACCGCCCGGCGCGACGGCATTTACCAGCACATGGGGGGCGAGCTCCCGCGCCAGCGATTTGGTAAAGGCGGTTACTCCGCCTTTGGCTGCCGCATAATGCGACAAGTCGGCCGCGCCTTGGCTGGCGAGGTCCGAGGTGACATTGATGATTTTGCCGGATTTCTGTGCCGTCATCCGGCGGGCGGCTTCGCGCGAGGTGTAGAAGGCGCCGTAAAGATGGATTTTAATCATCCGGTCCCATTGTTCGTTCGTCATCTCCGTAAGGCTGACGGTTTGGGCGATCCCCGCATTGTTGACCAGGATATCCAATCGGCCGAAGACGCTGTCGACAGCGGTAAACATGGCCTGAACCTGATCCGGGTCACTGACATCGGCGCTGTAAATTTCCGCCCGGATTCCATGGGATTCCGCCTGGCGTTGAACATCCGCGGCTTCCTTGTCATCTCCGAAATAGTTGATGAACAAGTGGTGTCCCGCCTTGGCGAGCTCCAGTGCGATCGCTTTGCCGATTCCCCGGCTGGCGCCGGTAATCAAGGCGACCTTAGGATGCGAATCATTGTTGCTGATCATAAGAAAGTGGTCTCCTTTGACTTCTAAATAGCCTTGCTTTTAAATACACAAGGACAAATATATCATCGTTTCCCGCCAAAAAGGATTATTTTAACTAAAATTTTCTTGAATTCTGTACAGTCTGTGGAATTAATCCTTGGTCGCTTGACGACGATAGGGGATAAGCGGACAATACTAGAGGGCTAACAACAAGTAGCTTTACATAAGAAAGGGAGAGCCATATGAATAAATTTTTCAAGTTAAAACAACACGGTACCACCGTCAAAACGGAACTGCTGGCGGGGGTGACCACCTTCCTGGCCATGGCTTACATTCTGGTCGTCAATCCGGCCGTACTGCACGCCGCCGGAATTCCGTTCGACCAGGTGTTCATGGCAACGGTCATTTCCGCCGTCGTCGGCACGCTGTTCATGGCGCTTTTCGCCAATCACCCGATCGCCATCGCTCCGGGGATGGGGCTTAACGCTTATTTCACCAGCGTCGTCGCATCCACCGGCTTAACTTACCAAACCGTGCTCGGCACCGTGTTTATCGCCGGCATACTGTTTCTGCTGCTCAGCCTGACCAAGCTCCGGGAAGCGCTGATCCGCGCCATTCCCGATTCGCTCAAATTCGGCATCACGGCCGGGATCGGCCTGTTTATCGCTTTTCTCGGCCTGAAAATGTCCGGCATCGTTGTCGCCAGCCCCGACAACCTCGTTACCTTCGGCGACCTGCACCGTTCGGTAACGCTGCTGACGATTTTCGGCGTCTTCGTTACGCTCGTCCTGATGGCGCGCCGTATTCCGGGTGCGCTCTTTATCGGCATGGCGCTGACCGCGGTGATCGGATATTTGACGGGTCAGCTTCATTTTGACGGCGGCGTCGTTTCCGCTCCGCCGATGCCGGTCTTTTTTGACATGGACATTCCCGGCGTTTTCAGCCAAGGGCTGTATTCCACCGTATTCGCCTTCCTGCTCGTAACGCTGTTCGATACAACGGGTACCCTGATCGGCGTGGCGGAGCAAACAGGCACGATGAAGAACGGCG
Source organism: Fontibacillus forbon (assembly GCF_046559655.1). Lineage (NCBI taxonomy): Bacteria > Bacillati > Bacillota > Bacilli > Caryophanales > Paenibacillaceae > Fontibacillus > Fontibacillus forbon. The sequence goes on from NZ_JBKGFV010000003.1 coordinate 472,888, forward strand.
AATTCCCGCGCGCCAAATCGGCGCTGCTGGCGGACGCGACGGCGACGACGGTCGGCTCGATGTTCGGCACGAGCCCGACGACCGCGTTCATCGAGTCGACAACCGGGGTAGCCGCAGGCGGACGGACCGGATTGACCTCCCTGGTCGTAGCGGTTCTGTTCCTGTTGTCCATCTTCGTCTCGCCGCTGGTAGGGGCGATCTCTTCTTTGCCGGCCATCACGGCACCGGCCCTGATCATTGTGGGCTGCTTTATGATGGAGGGTCTGGCCCGGATTCAATGGAAATCTTTTGACGAAGCATTTCCGGCCTTCGCTATCCTGCTGATGATGCCATTAACCGCCAGCATTGCGACCGGCATCGCTATCGGTTTTATCACCTACCCCGTGATGAAGCTCGTCAGCGGAAAAGGTCGGGAAGTGCATCCGCTGCTCTATGTCTTCGGAGTGATCTTCGTCATCCAGCTGGCGTTTTTCCCGGCGCATTAAAACGCCTTCAAAGAAAAAGATTTTGTCACCGGATTTAACCTGGTTGTGACCCTTTTCCGGCAGTGTGATCATATAATGGAAATATAAATAATACTTCGTGTTTAAACGTTTGAAAAAAGGTTATTTATACTTATAAACGTCAGGTATAACTTGTCGGTCGGTGTATCGAAGTTTCGTTCATAAGTCCATAGTGAAGACCGGAAAGGCGGGAACCTTGCAATGAAAAAATTAATGACGGTTCTGCTCCCCTTATTCCTTATTGTTGTAATGTCTTCGTTAACTACGTCCAGTTCAGGAGCCGCCAAAACGGAACAATCACCGGACGCACTCCGGGAATCGCGGCACTTGACCGTCTATATCGACCGGCTGAATCTCGGACCGGACGGTGGTGAAATCACGGTCGATCCCATACAATGGTACACCGGGAAAGAAGCCGAGGCCGTGTTCGCCAAATTCGAACCGGATGCCGGCATCGACGGCCCTCCGGACGGTTATTATATCGTGAATGAGGATGAACGACTGGAGCGTTATCCCGTAGCCAAGAATGCTCAAGTCCTGATGCAAATCTATGATCGTACCGGTAGTGTTGAAGATGCCGATATTTCGTGGAACGAGCCGGTGAGTCTGGAACAACTGGACCGTCTGCTCCGGCAAACCGACGTTTTTGATGTGAGCCTTTTCCCTTATCATTTGACAATCGAAAACGGGCAGGTAACCGGCATTGTGCAACAGTATGTGCCTTAATGTATACTAAGCGGCTTGAGACGGTTCCTAAGTAGGAAAAGAGGACCAGAGGGAATGAAAATATAGGGCAATCCCCTTTTGGAAAGCAAGTGAACGAACCCATCCAAGCGAGATGGATTTCCTTGTTGTCCGAGAGGGGATTTTTCGCAAATAACTGTTTTTTGACTGATATTGCTGGGGCCGCAAGCCGTAAGACGGGTTTCGGAGAAGTAGATTTTTTCATAAAACAGTACCCTTATAATTCCCAAAGGTGTAATATGGAAGAAAGTGAATCTAGTTCTTTATTACTATTTTTGGAGAGCGTGAACGGATCATGAATAGGGTACAAGAAATTCACCGGCGAAATGTACTGATGCTGAAGCTGCTTTGGAGCTTTTATTTGATTTCGCTCTTAGTCAACGTGATTGTAGATAAAAGCATATACGTCCTATATCCACCGGTCGGACTCCTTCTGGGAATTGGTTTGCTGGTGCTTGTGGCAAGTCGCCGCGTTCCGGAGCTCGCCATGTTTTTGATGGTGGCGTCGCTTTACGTTTTTTTGATGAGCCTCACTTTGAAATATCCCTATCTCGTTAATTTTATATTTCTGGGACTCATTCCCTTGTTCACTCTTTTATATCTCGATCTTAGGGCGGTTTTACTGTCAGGCATCTTATACCTTGCCACAGCCATCTATATGTTTTACGCACTGCATGATGAAATGTTTGCGGCGGTGGAGCGAAGCGATGTAGTCTATATCATTGCGTTCGGGCTGTTTTCGACTACGTTCTCTTTGTTTTTCACGAAATTCACCAAATCCCTGTGGCTGAAGGCCGAAAAAACCGGAGACCAGCTCAGCAGCATTCTGGAAAACGTCGAGATTGCGACCTGGTCGTATAATTTTAGCGATGGCATCATGCATCTGTCCGAAGGCATTGTTCATATTAGCGGGATGCCCTCGGAGGCTTTTAAGGGCGATTACCGGCTCTTGACCGACATTGTCTTGACGGCGGACAAGCCCCGCATCATGCAGGCCCAAAAAGAAATGGTCCTGGATAAGCGAAGCATTGTGACGGAGTGCCGGATTGTCCATCAAGACGGTGAATACCGCTGGACTCAAATCCGGGGGAACCCCTATTTTAACGAGCTTGGTCATTTAGAGAGGCTTGAAGGCGTCATTATCGATATCACGGAACGGAAGAGGCTGGAGGAGCAGGTCGAGTATCTGGCTTACCACGATGAATTGACCGGCCTTCCTAACCGGGCGATGTTCAATATGCGTTTTGATCAATACATACACGAGGGCACGTCCCTTTTGACGATCATGTTTATCGATCTTGACAATTTCAAGGAAGTCAACGACGCATTCGGCCACAGCGCGGGCGATCTGCTCTTGAAGGAAATTGCCGGAAGGCTGTCCGGTCATATCCGGGATACCGATATGGTCTGCCGGCTTGGCGGAGACGAGTTCCTTCTTTTGCTGTCCCATAGCGATGCAAGACACGCTTCCAAGGTGGCGGAACGGATTATCGCCAGCCTCTCCAGCCCTTTTCATTACCAGGGCTATCCGCTCGTGGCAACGCCGAGCATCGGGGTATGCGTGTACGAAGGCGGCCCTTGCGATCTGGACCAGCTCATCCGGGAGGCGGATGAGGCGATGTATGAAGCAAAGCGGGAAGGGCGCAACCGCTACTTTATTAATGCGGCATCCTCCGGTGTCACCTCGTATGTTTAATGTATAAGGAGCAGAGTTGGCACTGCTTGGTGCGCTGGATTAACTAAATTGCTAGCATGGTTAGAATTTTGCTGCAAAAGTGCAGTTTTTTGCGTTTGAGTTTCTTGGGACTAAGGGAAATACTGCAATTGTGCAGGATTTTCGCGGAAAAATCACAAAACGGGGAGTTCTGCTGGAAGAATAATGTACTTTTGCAGCAAAACTCCCTTTTTGTTGAGTAAAGTGACTGAAATGATGTAATATTGCAGTATTTTGCAAATCGGATGCAATGAAGCTCGAACCTATCCATCTAATGACGCACACAAATCGCGTAACTTAACGCTAATCAGTCAATCGGACGTACGTTATGATTCATTGCAAGCGAACTCGCCTCAATTCAACACAAGCCTGTCGCCTCGATTCATCAACCCAGCCAACTCAAACCAACCTACAGTAAACCAATCTACAGCAAACCACTTCATCGCAATCCACCGCAAAACAAACCTACCGTAAACTAACCTACCACAAACCAACCTACCGCAACCCAACCTATCGTAAACCAATCTACAGCAAACCATTCTACAGTCCAAACCAACCGTAATTAAACTATCACCTATCTAACGCATGCCTATCTATGTCCTCCCAGAGCCTTCTTTCTATAGTTGAAAACTCTAATTAAGTTGGATTAGGTCGATGGAGGTTAACTAGTCAGCACCATTACTGCAAAAGTGCAGTTTTTTTACGTTTGTGTTTCCTGGAGCTAAGGTAAATACTGCAATTGTGCAGTAATTTCGCGGTAAAATCACAAAAAAGGGAGTTTTACTGGCAGAATGATGTACTTTTGCAGCAAAACTCCCTGTTTGATAAGTAAAGTAGTTTAAATGATGTAATATTGCAGTATTTAGCCAATACGAGGATAATCTAGCTCAAGCCATGTAATCTAATGGACGCAAATTATGCAGCTAACGCTCACCAATGCAACTAACGCTCACCAGTAACTAATACTCATCAGTGCGATCTGACGCACGCGATTCATTGCACGCCAGCCCACCGCAATCTGATTCATGCCTACCGACTCAACTCACCAACCCACAACCCACCAACCAACCCAACTAACTATAATTGCTGTGCTGCGCTCGGGTGGAGTTCGTATCTCACGACGTATTTGCCTTCTCCGCCAGTTACAGGGGTGAATAGGCCTTTCGTGCAGAGTGAGTGCAGGATTCGCACTGCGGTACGATGGTTCATGGATAGGTGAGTCTCCACATCGATCGGGCGCAAAGGTCTGGCAAGCTGGAATGCAAGCCGGATAATTTCCCTTTCCGCAACACTTTTGACGCTGACTTGGGAAGATGATTCGGGTTGATAACGGCTAAGCACCATTCGCAGCAAGGTTATGCATAATTCAGGGCGATGAGCGACATCGTCATATGCGAAAGAGATGACTTGATACCCTAATGCGGTCAGAAAAGTTTCCCGGTTCAACTCGTAGCAATATTTTTGCCTGTCCATATCCCTTACGTGCGTACCGAACCCTTTAATCTCAATCACTAGCCTAATCTGGCCGGAGAGGAACATGAAATCGCAGAAATAGGAAAGCCCCCGCCAATCAAGGACTTCGAATTCCGGGTGCAGGCCGGCAAAATCCTTTCGAAGCGGCCACCAGACGTTGGCGCAGAACAATTTCTCGGCTTCCCGATGACCTCTGGCCAAGCGGCCTTTACGTTCACCAGTCCTCCTTTGCAAATGGTATTCAATAAATGAAGCATGTGCTGTCTCGAATTCCATCCTAAACACCCCTCTTAAAAATATAAAAAAACGTCCCGACTCCACCTCTTTTTTTAGGAGGGGAACGGGACGTTCTTCGTCACTTGCTTGCAAATATTAAAATGGTTAGATTGCTTATTATCGCCTATTCCTCTTCCGATCATAATAAATCGCGCCCAGCCACTGGCTGGCGGCAAACAGCACGACCATGCCGAGCACCAGCAGAAACCGGTTATCGCCTTTGCGCAAAATAAATTGCATAAAGAACAGAACGAGGGCAATTTCCGTCCACATCAGACCCCGCTTGCGGAGCGCTTTGAAATCATAGGCGCCCGTTTTCATTTTGCGTAAATTGATCCAGGCGACGACAATTAAAATCAAGAGGAAAATCAACGAACCGATGAGGTCTTCTCTTTGAAACGAACCTATTGTCCCCACCCCGCATTCCGTATGTAAATTTGTGTAAGACTGCTGTATGTATGCATTGTAACTTATCCCATGAGGAGCCGCAAACGAATATCTGCAAAAAAGACCATCAGGCAGGCGGTTCGATCGCCAACGCCGAGCCGTCCCAATGATGTACGAATTTGGAAAACTCGGCGCTCGGCAGCGGTTTGCTGAAATAATATCCCTGGAACTGGTCGCACTCCAATTCAGTCAGGTAGTTGAGCTCATCCGGCGACTCGATCCCTTCGGCTACGACCCGGAGATCCATATGATGGCCGAGTTCGATCACCGCACGGACGATGGACGATTTTTTGGAATCATCCATCAGGCCCTGGATAAAGGAACGGTCCAGCTTCATCTCGCTGATCGGCAGGCGGTCCAGTTGGCTGAGCGAGGAATAGCCGGTTCCAAAATCGTCCATGGAGATATGGATGCCCATCTTGCGCAAGTCCTCCATGATCTGGACGCCGTATTCCACGTTACGGATCAGCGTACCCTCGGTGATTTCAAGAACGAGCCATTCCGGCTCCAGCCCCGTTTCATGAAGAATCCGGGTAATCAAAGGAACGAGGTTGCTTTGGTAGAAATGCCGTGCGGAGATATTTACCGCTACGGGAAATTTGGCAAGCCCCTGGGATTGCCAGACTTTGTTTTGGCGGCAGGCTTCGCGAAGCACCCATTCGTCGATATCCAGAATGATTCCCGAGTTTTCCGCCAGAGGAATAAACTTCGCGGGAGAAACCACACCGTAGTCCGGGTGCATCCAGCGAATCAACGCCTCGGCGCCGATCACGTCTCCGCTTTCCGCATCGATCTTCGGCTGATAATATAACGTGAATTGCTCGCCATGGAGCGCGCTCTTCAGATCATTTTCAAGCTGCATATTTTCCGCGCGCTGATTTTCGATCAGGCTGTCATAAAAATGATAGAAGCCGTCGCCTTGCTCCTTTGCTACATACATGGCGATATCCGCGTTTCGCATGATGATGTCCATCTCCCCCCCGTCGAACGGAAATACGCTGATCCCGACGCTGACGGACATATACAAGGACCTTCCGTTAATCTCGAAAGGCTCATCAAGACAGTCGCAAATATGTTGCGCAATTCGCTGAACATCCGAAATATCCTCATAATGCAGGACAAACAGGAACTCGTCGCCGCTTAACCGGAACACCTTGCACTGCTCGGAGACGATACCGGAGAAACGTCGTGCGACTTTTCTCAGAAGCCGGTCGCCAACCGTATGCCCCAAGGTGTCGTTGACTTGTTTGAAGCGGTTCAAGTCGGCAAACATGACGGCAAAAGGCAAGTTACTGTCCGGGTTGTCCAGGTTCAGCGATTTGGTGTACTCCAGGAAATGAAGCCGGTTCGGCAACCCCGTTAATTCATCGTAATAAGCCAGGCTGTGCAGCTTTTTTTCCGAGTGTTGCAGCCGGTTTGTTTGCTCTTTGAGCAACAAGTTGTTTTGCTGCGAATCTTGAATCATATGTACCAGCTTGTTCGACATCTCCCGGAAATTGCGGATGAGCGAGCGAATCTCGTGGATTCGGCTTTTCGGCCAATCCGTCTTGTTTTCGGAAAATAACTTCCCCGGAAGATTGGTCGTCAGCTCCGTCAATTGGGTTAAACTTTGCAGCAGCTGGCGGTTCATGATATGACCGGCTACGGCTGCAAAGAAAAAGAAAAGCAAAAGAAACATGAATTGTCCCAGGTACTGCTTGTATATCTGTTCCTGATATTGCTGCATCGGGACCAGAACCGTCAAACTGAGAGGCAAGGGACCGAGATCCGCATTATATATGTAATTGGCGTCATGCCATTCCTGATCCGGCAGGATCTGTTGATTCTTCACCGGCATGCTTAAGAAAAAATTGTCCTGGATCACATAGTCCGACCGGGCGGGTACCGAACTGGCCAAAGCAGCGGCATCGCCGCCGTTCCCGCTGTCTGCGATTACGTTTCCTTCGGGACCGGTAATAATGAGCCGGTACTGATTGTCGGAAGCGTATCGCCGGGTCAGATTTTGCAGCTCCCTGGCTTGGGAAGTGTTTGGAGATAACGTAGTCGCAAGGGTGTCCGGATCCCAGTCACGAATCTCCTCCGAAATGGATTTGCCGGTGTTAGAGGCAAGTTGAAGCGAATGATTCGATACCGAGGCATATGTATTCCAGCTGTTATTGACTATGTAGAACAGAAAGGGCAGTGCGATCGAGATAATCATGATATGAAAAAGGACCTTGCTGAAATAAAGCGGACTTTGCTGCGAGGAGGCCCCTCTTTTGAACCTGCGTTTCGGCAAATATCTCCATAAAATATCCGCGAACAGCACGTTGAACAATCCGTTGGCCGCTGAAATAATGATCATCAACCCAAGCTCGAACGTTACCGTATGGTATGTAAAATAGTAGGCGCCCAGAATGACAGGACTACCGATCAGCAGCCAGAACAGGCCGTCCGCCAGGATCATCCGGTCTCGTTTGGTCCAACGCAGAAGCAGGCCGAGTACCGCTAATTCCAGCAGAGAGATGGCCTGAAAATACGGCTTGTCCCAAAGGAAAATGGATACGACATATACGAAAGTAGCGGCAGTAAGGCCGTATACGTTCCCATAGCAACGGATGAGCAGCAGCAGGGCGATATTGGTGAAGGTCAGCGATAATCCGAAAATCAGATGCAACTCATGAAACTCGCAAAACAAAGCGAGCGCTAGTCCTGCCAGAAATACAGCAGGCAGAAGCAGAGACGAGTATCTCTTTTGCGTCATACCCGGGGATCCCCCTATAGCCAAAAAGTGGTAAGAGTATTGGATAGATGATAGTGAGTAGGAGATATGAGGTACAGTACTTAATACCTATTTTTCATTCTACATAATTAGATAAATATCCTTTATTTTTTTAAAAAGGCGTTGAATAACTTTCCAATCACTATGTTTACGCATCAGATGAGGACATACGCCGGATGATCCCCATTTTTTTCATTGGATACCCTCGTTTGTCAAGGACTTTTAAGACAGAATTTACTTAAAAAATTAGATATCATCTTTTTAAGATATTGCAAAAGGATGATGGAGATGGCGTTACGAAAATTCCTCAAGCTGGTGGAGATCCAGACGAAAGCGGCCAGCATGATTCCCTTTTTGTTGGGCACGATTTATGCTTTATTTCGTTTTCATGAATTCCAGACAGGACATTTTATCTTAATGCTGCTTTCGCTGCTAAGCTTTGATATGGCAACAACCGCAATCAACAACTACTACGATTACAAAAAAGCTTCCAAAAAGCACGGTTACGGCTACGAGATTCATAATGCGATCGTTAACTACAAGATGAACCCCGGCGCCGTGGTCGCTATCATAGTTATTCTGCTGGCTATAGCGATAGGAGCAGGCATCGCCTTGTTCCTGGACACCGGCTGGCTGATATTGCTGCTCGGCGGATTATCGTTTGCGGTCGGAATCTTATATTCTTTCGGGCCGATCCCGATTTCCCGCATGCCGCTGGGTGAAATATTTTCCGGACTGTTCATGGGGTTCGTCATTATGTTTATCTCCGCTTATATTCATGTGGGGGACCGACTCGCCTCCCTGAAAATCGAAGGTGGGGTCATGATGCTTCAGGTTCAGCTTGTGGAGGTGGTGCTCATTTTCCTGGTCTCGATACCCGCCATACTCGGGATCGCGAACATTATGCTGGCCAACAACATCTGCGACTTGGAGGAAGATATCGAGAACAAACGGTATACCTTGCCTGTATACATCGGTCGGAAGCATGCGTTAGGGCTATTCCGGATTTTGTATTATGCGGCTTACGCGGATATCCTTGTTTTGTTTTTCCTGGGCGTGAATCCGATTCTTCTGGTATTGGCCTTATTGACCCTGATTCCGGTCAGCAAAAATATCCGGGCCTTCACCGAGAAGCCGACCAAACAATTTACATTCGCGTTGTCGGTGCAAAATTTCGTGCTCACGAATTTGGCGCGCATCGCGGTATTGGGGCTTGCCGTTCTGATTACGATGTAAGTGCCGGACATTATAATTCGAATAATTTGCAATTACGAAACCGGGGGACCGCTGCTGATGCGGTTGCCCGGTTTTTTGTAGTAAAATGAAGGGATAGGGTTAGTGGCGGTTTTGAAAGAAAGCGGAGGAGATGGACAACATGCATAAGGAGCAACCGGAAAAGGGAAGTCAAAAAATCAGCTTCGGCATTATGGGAGGGGGCTGGCGCGCCGAGTTTTATCTGCGGATCGCGCAGGCGCTCCCCGACGAGTTTGAAGTCAGTGAAATCTGGATGCGGGATGAAGCGAAAGGGCGAGAGACGGAACAACGCTGGGGCGTTAAAACGACCGCCGATCTCGAAGGGTTTCTCGAACGGCGCAATTTTTCTTTTGTCGTGCTGTCTCTGTCCCGCAGCGTAGCGGCCGAGTATATTGCAAGGCTGGCCGGCTTGGATATTCCGGTGCTGACGGAGACGCCGCCCGGAGTAAGCCTCGATGAATTGCTCCGGCTATACGACAGCGTCGGCGAGGCCGGCCGCGTGCAGGTGGCCGAACAGTTCATTCATCAGCCGATGCATGCCGCGAGGCTGGCGGTTGTCTCCTCGGGACTGCTCGGCGGAGTGTCCCATGTTCAGGTGTCGGCGGGCCACGGGTACCACGGGGTCAGTCTGATCCGGCATTTGCTTGGGGTCGGCTTTGAAGAAGCGGAAATCAGCGGCCAGCAAATCGTGACGCCCTTAATTAAAGGGCCGGGGCGTAACGGGTTACCGCAGAAGGAAGTACTGGCCGACTCCAGGCAGGATTTGGCCCTGCTGCGATTCGGAGGCCGCAGCGCCCTGTTCGACTTCTCGTATGACCAGTATTTCTCCTGGATCCGCCGCCACCGGATTCTCGTCCGGGGGCATCGCGGCGAACTGGAGGGGCGGGAAATCCGGTACCTCAAGGATTACCGGACCCCCGTCACCCTGGAACTTCGCAGGGTGGATACCGGACAGGACGGGAACCTGGAAGGCTATTGTCATGAGGGTATTCTCGCCGGTTCCGAGTGGGTGTACCGGAATCCGTTTCCGGGTGCCCGTTTGAGCGACGAGGAAATCGCTATGGCAGTTTGCCTGCGGAACATGGCGAAGTATGTTCAAGGAGGACCGTCCTTTTATAGCCTGGCGGAGGCCTCCCAGGATCAATATTTGAGTCTGCTCATGGCGGAAGCTATTGAGACGGGAGAGACGGTAACGTCCGTACGGCAACCGTGGGCGCGGGACCTCTTACGTTAAGCGGTCTACATGATGCTGTGCCGCTTTGCTTTGGACGTCAGGCCGCGCCGGGCGGTCCGTTCGGAGTCCCAACGGAAGGTGAAGATAGCAACGGCCAGAAATAGAACGGCGAATCCGGCCAGGGCCGCCAGCGCGGTCCACAAATCCATGGAGAAGACACCAGGGCTCGTAACGGCGGTGTTCATGGCCCGCACGAAATAGTGGAAGGGCTGAAGCTGCCCGAAGACCCGCACCCATTCGGGCGCATGCTGCAAGCTGTAAAATGCTTCGCTGGTGAAGAGCATCGGAAAGCTGATCAGGTTCGAGATCATGTTGACGTTGCTCTCGTCACGGGACAGGTTGGCGGCAAGAAAACCGACCGCCGTGAAGCAGACCGAGCCGATGAGCAGCACCAGAAGGATGCCTAGCAGGTTTTCTGCGCCGAGACCGATCCCGAACAGTAGCGTGCCGGTGATCAGGATGCATGCGCTCACAACTAAGGTCAGCGCCGTCCGGGCCCCCGTCGTAGCCGTGATAAACGCAGCGATGGAGAACGGGGTTGCCCGCAGCAGCTTATAAACGCCGCGGTTGCGGTGCGCCATTACGTTGAATGCGGTGACCATCGTGGACCCGAACAATACATTCATCGTGAGCACTCCGGATAGCAGTCTCTCGGAATAACCGGGTTGATTCAAATACAGCCCCAGTCCGCAAAGCATGGCGATCGGGAACAAAATCGTCCAGAATAGGGTGTGGGTATCCCTGACAATACCGCGTAACATCGTTTTAAAAATCGTGTACATCGAAGTTATTCCTCCTGATCCCCGGATAACCGGATATATAATTCTTCCAGATCGCCTGCCCGGTATTCCGCGAGCAGGCTTTCCGGCGTGCCGTCGGCGATGATGGAGCCGCCGCAGATCATGACGATCCGCATGGCCAGCTTGTGGACCTCCTCCATGTCGTGGGAGGTGAACACCACGGACGTGCCGCCATCGGCCAGCGACGTAATCAGTTCACGGACCTCGCGGCGCGCTCGCGGATCGAGGGCGGCGGTCGGTTCGTCGAGGAACAGAAGCTGCGGGTCGTGCGCCATCGCCATGGCGATGGCCAACCGCTTCTGTTGTCCTCCCGACAACCGTTCCGCCGGGGTTTTCGCCGCGTCCCCGAGTCCGCACCGCTCCAGCAGACCGAGCGCGTCGCGGTCTGCGAGCCTTACCCCGTAAAACGCGGCGAACATGGCCATATTCTCCTTGGCGTTAAAGCCGGGGAAGAAGGGGGTGCTTTGAAGCTGAACGCCGATATGACGGCGCGGTTCAGCGCACCAGTAGCTTACCGACCCTTCGTCGGGACGGCGAAGCCCCAGCAGAAGATCGAGGGTCGTCGATTTCCCCGCCCCGTTCGGGCCGATGATGGCCAGCACCTCCCCTTCGCGGATTTCCATGCTTAGGCCATTCACGGCGTGCTTTTGCCCATACTTTTTGACCAATTGTTTAGCTTCGATTAATAGAGACGGTGATATCATCATTAAATCCTCCTTTGACCAATATTATATATCCAATGTTGGATATTGGGGTAAAAAAAGAGATAGACTATACTATACTACGCAAGCTTATGGTTCCCCTACGGGAATCTCCTTCTATTTGTCCACCCAGCGTGGAAAAATCCGAAACAATGTCTTTCAAAAGGTGGACATGATTCTGAAAAAGAGATATCTTCTCCGTTTTGAAAAAAATCCAAATGTAGATGCCGGTCGCTCGAAATTTACTATATATAGGTTTTTATCTTTGAAGTAGCTAAATTGTGTCGTGTCCACTTTTAGGTGGACATTTTTGGGATTTGTCTGTGTTGGGAGTACAAAAGAGAACGAATTAAGGGGAAAAAATATCAAGATTGTTCCAATAAACCGATGATTCGGTTCAAGTAATCGATGTCCAGTTGCAGCAGAGCCATCGCGTTATCGAAGGAAGCTTCCGCAAAGGCGTTTATAGCGCCGTGGTTTCCCTTGAGCTCGCGGCCGATTTTCCAAAATGCCAGGGTTTCTTCAACCTGTTGTAAATTTTGCCGCAGGAGCGGTATCGCTTCTTCCTTCGGAACCGTTTCTACCCAGCTCAGCGCAAGCGAAAAATCCGATTTCACCGAATGGGGATTCAGCGTCAACGATTCGCGGACCATCCGTTGAAACATGTCTTCTCCGGCTTCCGTGATGGCGTAAATTTTGCGTAGCCTCGCGCCCGTGCGTTCCTCCGCTTCCGTGCGGATCAGTCCGTCTTGCTCCATTTTGTTCAAAGCATAGTAAATTGATCCCGACAACAGATTGGCCCAGGTGTCTACCCGGCTAGTCTGGATCAGCTGCTGAATTTCGTATCCGTGCATGGGTCTGTCGCGAAGTAAGGCTAATACAATCAGATTGGTCACAAAGTTTCTCCTTCAGCAATTGCGGCAAGAAATTATTTGCTTTTGACGTCGAATATCCAACGTTGGTTATTTATGGTTTGATTATAAAAAGAGGAAGCAGAAATGTCAAGCGGCGGATAGTTATAGCGTAAAATAATAAAGCCGGACCATGTCCGCAAAAATGCAGCAAGTCCGGCTTCGGGAAATGTTAATGTTCCATCATTCGCTTGGGAGTGTGCCCGGTCCCGTTAGGGATAGGACGCCCCTCTTTTTCTTAGAAGAATGTTCAAACTCCCAGCCCTGAGTTTCTTGATGCTAGAAGCGCCGCTTCTTCGGGGCGATCATGACGCCGGCGCCGATGACAATGAGGGCAATCGCCAGCAGCGGTTGGCCTAAAATCATCTTGTTATACAGGGTTCCGAATGAGAATACGGCGAAGAACAGCAGGGACAGCACGCCCAAAATATTGATCGGGATCAGCAGCCATTTGTTGCGGTTTCCGAACCAGTAGAACTCGAATAGGCCGACGGCGGGGGCCAGAATGAAGCCGGGCCAGAGGTATTGCCAGCTGTCGAACAGGGTGGATATTTGGCAGACCAGTCCGACCGTAAACAGGATTCCGCCGGGAATGAGAAGTCCGAGGGCTCTCCGTTCCGTCAGGGAGAAGTACAGCCAGTGGAAAAACAGTCCCAGGGGGATAATGAACAGCGTCGGCCAGAAATGGCCGATGAGCGAGCCCGAACTCATGGCTTCCTTGCGGAAGAAGAACAGGTACACGCCGAGCAGGATCAGTACGGGACCGAGCCAGGTTTTTTTGTTCATGTGGATCAAATCTCCTTCGTCTATGTAATCATCTTTTCACAGCATACAATAAAAGCGGCGCTGTATCTTCGGTCTCTGGGGAAGTTAAAGACTGGACCTTAGTCCAGTTCATGGCTATCTAAAAATTTCCCGCTCCAATGTGAAAAAGATCATGTATAATTAAAGTGTGATATTTTTAACACACTATAGGACATGGGAGCGTGAATCAACGGGTGAATATATGGACAACTTTTAGGAAGGCATCCCGGTTTCAGGTCATTCCCGTGATGCTGGTTCCTGTATTTCTTGGCGCACTGGGGGCTTTTATGTGGAAAGGCGTTTTCCACCCGGTGCTGTTTGTGATTACTTTGATCGGCGCGGGAGCGGCGCATTTGTTTTCGAACATGATCAATGATTTATGGGATTACCGCAACGGGGCCGATGTAATGGCCAAAGAGACGCCGGAGGTCATTTCGACGAACTCCGGTTTTTTGTCGGGTGGTCTGATGTCGGAGCGTACGTTTTCTTCGATGACCTGGTCGCTGCTTGGACTGGCCGTACTATGCGGCGTTGTTTTAAGTTTATATAGCGGTTGGCCGGTGCTTGTATTTGGCGGTTTGGGCGGTTTGATCGCCTATTTTTACGTGGCTCCGCCGATCCGGTTCGGGTACCGCGGCAAAGGGCTCAGCGAAGTGGCAATTCTGCTGTCCTTCGGCGTGCTCCCGGTAATGGGGGCCTATTACGTGCAGACCGGAGATATAAGCTATCAATCCGTGCTGCTCTCGATGCCGATCGGATTGCTGACGACGCTGGTGCTGTTCAACCACCACTTTTTGCACTGGCAGGCGGACAAGCAGGCCGGTAAAAATACGCTGGTCGTCGTCTGGGGCGAAAGAAGGGCGCTGCAATTCTCAAAAGCTTTATTGTTTTTGGCCTATATTTTTCTAATTCTATGCGCGGTGACCGGAATCCTGCCGCTTTACTCCTTGCTTGCGCTGCTTACGATCATTCCCCTGTACCGGGTATACGGGCGGCTCCAAGCGCATAATCCTTCCGCGGCTTATTTGCCGCTGATGGGTGCGTCCCTGCAAGCCTCCATCCGCTGCGGTTTGGTGATGATGGCGGCGCTGTTGGTGCAAGGTTTTATTCAATTGTAAGAGTTCATTTACATTTACTTGGGAAGCGAGGTCGAAGAGGATGGAACAACAAAAAGTATTCGGTGATTTCCATACGATATTAAATGAGGGTCAAGTTTGGAAAATAGGCGGTTTCCCGTTGCCGGACGGATCGTTTTGGGAATATCGGGAGCCGGAGGCCGTAGTTATCGTTCGCAACGGAATTCTTTACTGCCGTGCTCCGCTCAGCCGTCAGAACCATCAAATTCAAATTTTGGACAATGCCAAACATATGTACTACTCCGTGGAGGACGTCGTAGTCCCGGAATCCGGGGAAGTCAGCTTTGAACTGCAGATCCGCGCCCGTTCGCAAAACACGGCGCCCGGCGACCTTTATGACGGTTATGTATCGCTGAACTTGCTGGATTTCACGACCGGCGCGGCGCTCGATTTTTTTGCGGGTAACGACAAGTATGCCAGCGTCTACGCGGTGCTGCCATTCCCTGGTGTGGAAGTGCCGAGTAGCGATAAGACGAAATATTTTTGCGTGTTCAAGGAAGATACGGATTTCAAAGCACGGGAATTTAATACGTACAAAATCACTTACAATCGCGGCACCGATGAAGTCGTCTTCTACGTAAACGGCACGGAAATCCGCCGGGAGAGCGGGGTTCCCATCAAATTCAACCGGTTCACCATCGCGCTCGGCATCATGACCGAAAAAGACCTTACTCCGGAAGGCAGCGTATCCGTTCACGGCCAAACCGTGATCGCCGAATGGTCGCCGGTTACGGTGACGATTAAGGAGTAGGAGAGGGGAGCACCTTTTTTCCTAAACTGTGAATGCGAATAAGAATGAGAATGAGAGAGGACCGATCGGTCCTCTCTCATTTTTTTCTCCATAAGGTAGCGGATGCATATGGGCGGAAGCCGATTCGATAGTAAAACGTTTGGGAAGAGCCGACAAGAACGGTTTTGGCCCCGAGGCTATGAACCCGGCGGATTCCCTCCAAGACTACGGCCTTTCCGAGGCCCCGCTTCCGGTAAACGGGATCGGTAGCCACTGGCTCGACTACGGCGTAGCCGGCTTCCGGTTCGTACCACATGCCGCAATAGGCCGCGAAGCTTCCGTCGGGAGCGATGGCCGCCACCTTGAGGCTCAAATCCACATGGGGCCGCAGCATTTCGGCTTTCAAGGCATGTTCGCGCTCTGGCGTGTGCAGGTACTCCCCCTCGCCGTTCAACTCGTGATTAAATCCTTTCCAGAGAACGCGTCCGTATTGAAACAAATCGAGGGATTTCTCCAGCCCCGTGAGCGTAAACCCGGGAGGAAGCTCATACTGGACAGGCGTGGCATCCGGATAATACACGGAGTCGTGCTCCCGATGCTCCGTGGCGAAATAACCGAGTTCGGCCGCCATCTGCTGAAAATCGCGATCCGTATCCGCAATCACGATGGAAAACTCGCCGTTTTTCGCGAGATGTTCCTCCGCATACCGCAGCATTTCTTTTTTCAGAGAAGAATAAGCGGGCAACGTTAAACAATAGGCCGTACCAAGCTGGCAATCGAAAGTCGCTACCCCTACGAGCGCCCCGCGATGTTCCCACATCCCGATATTGCCCACTGCCGACTGGTCGAGAGAGGTATGCGTGATCATCCAATCCCAGCGGGCATAAGTAAACTCAACCGGCCCCAGGGTAATCAAAAAATCCCTGATCCGGTCGGAGTCCTCGGTCACCCCCGGAGAATTCGTATATTGTCTAAACGTGATCGGCATCCGAACAGCCTCCCTTTATATAGATAAATACATTATAGAAGGCTGTATATTTTTCAAATATATCAACTTTGGTTAGGAATTGTTTTGTACATTCAAGCCCATGAACAGGGTGGATATCAACAATACAGTTAACCGCACCTCCCACAGGGCGATAAATCGCGCCGTTAGGCGCGCTATTGAACACACCACCAAGAGCACCACCAAGAGCACCACCAAGAGCACCACCAAGAGCACCACCAGAGCACCACCAAGAGCACCACCAAGAGCACCACCAAGAGCACCACCAAGAGCACCACCAAGAGCACCACCAAGAGCACCACCAACCTAAAGCGCCGTTGCCCGCAAGAATAAAATCGTTCCCTCCGTCAAAGGCTAGGAACAGGCTGAATCCGGATGGAGACAGCACAGTAGACATCGGGAGGGTCCCAACATGACGAGCAAGCGAGAAAAGCATAACCGGCGCTTCGGAAACGGAAGCAGCAACGGACAAAATGCCGCCACAGGCAATGGCGGGGAAGGCCGTGCGGGACGGCTGAGCCAAATCAAGAACAATCCATCTCCGGGAAGCGATGTTCCCAACGAATTCATCTCCGGAAGGGACCTTTATGATCACTAACGGATGACCCTGGCTAAAAACAAACAGAAAGCCGCCTGCCCGGCTTAAATCGGGGGCGGCTCCTGTCTTATTGACCGGAATGCCAATTTGTTCAAGACGGGTTCGATTCTTAGCTCTTGGTGCCGTGCTGTTTGGTAGGAAGGCGGTCGGAAGGCGATCCTTTGCCGTTCTTTCGGTTGCGTTCGTCCTTTTCCTGCTTGTCGTGAATCTTCTCGACGAACTCATGCAAATTCTCCACGTAACATCCTCCTTTGCAGGGTCGTTGCGATGTGTTTCTCGCAATTTTACTATGCCACATTCGGCAGGGTTTCATCCCGGAATGCTGCGCAATCGCCTTTAGGATACGGGGCTCAAAGCCGAGGTGGTGTGTCAGGAGAACTGGCCTTCTGTTTGCTCCCAGCAGTAATCATTTAGCAGCAACTTTTGCGTTAAGCTGTTCTTCTGACAAAGCTGTGTACGGGGAAAAGCTACCTGGAAAACCATAACACTGCACCAAGTACCCTATTTTTACGCATATAGTACTCATACGACCCGAAATACTGCAAAAGTACATCAATTTTTTCGACGCCAGGACGAAGTAAGCATTAATAATGCAAAAGTACATCATTATCACAAATATTCGCCCATATAGCCGCAAACTCAGCAAAAAAGATGCACTTTTGCAGTAATTAGGCTTACGGTCTGATAGACTGGCCTGAATTACTGCATTCTTGCATCTTTTTGCGATAATGGAATTCAATTGTCAGCAGGCTCAGGTCAGGGTTCAGGTCCGTTAGGCCTGAACTGGAGCCGGCCTTTCTTCGCCGTGCCAGAGCTGGCGGAAGCTGTCGCTCACGGCGAGCAATTGCTCCGCCGTGCCCTCGGCTTCAATCGTGCCGTCTTTCAGCACGATGATGTGGTCCGCGTGCGAGAGCGCGGCCTTGCGGTGCGACACGACGAGGCAGGTGGCCTCGCCCCTGTCGCGGAACAGCCGCTCCCACAGCTTGCGTTCGGTTTCGACGTCGAGCGCGCTCGACAGGTCGTCGAACACGTACAGCTGTGCGTCGCGCACGAGCATCCGCGCAGCCGCGGTCCGCTGGACCTGGCCGCCGGAGAGCTTGACCCCGCGCGGCCCGACCATCGTGTCGAGGCCGTGCTGGAGCTGCGCCACGTCGTCTTCCATGACGGCGGCGTGCAGCGCCTGCTCCAGGCTGCCGCCGTCGTCCGGCAACCCGAGCAGGATGTTGTTCCGCAACTTGTCGCTGTACAGGCGCGGAATCTGCGCCGTATAAGCGCTCTGCGGCGGAACGAAGAAGTCCGCCGGCGCCTCGACGCGCTGGCCGTTCCAGGCGATCTCGCCGCCTTCGGCCGGCAAGAGGCCGAGCAGCGCCCGCAGCAGCGTCGTCTTGCCGGAGCCGATCATGCCGGTGACCACCGTGAACGATCCGCGGGACAGCCGCAGATCGATATCCTGGATGCCCCGGCCCGTTTCCGGGTAGCGGTAAGTGAGCCCGCTTACCTCCAAGACTTGCAGCGGCTCCGCAACATACTCCGCCGCCTCCTCCGCGGCTAACCCGCCTCCGCGTCCCGCTTTCGCCGCCGCTTTCGCGCTCTTGGCATCGGCCGCGGCAATTTCGGCCCGCGTCCCTGCGGCAGCCCCGCCGCCCGCAGTTTCCGCGCCCGCAAGCCCCGCGGCTTCGCCCCACCGCCGCTTGCCGAGCCCGATGTAGGCCGGCGCGGTCAGAATCCGGGCCGGCGCGCCCTGGAGCATATCCTTCAAACGTCCAAAGCTGATAGCCATTTGTTTATAGAACGTCATGAAGTTCCCCACATTGGAGATCAGTTGGGTGACGAAGGTCAAATAGTAAATGAATAAGGACAAGTCGCCGACCGAGAAGGTCCCGCTGCGCATTTTGTAGCCGGCAAGGACGAGAATCAGGCCGGTGCCCAGATTCACGGAATTCGTGAACACGGAGGACAGCGCTTCGGTAATCAGCTTATCTTTGACCATCGACTCGCGGCGGGCGTCGCTCAGCCGTTCAAACCGGCGCACGATCCGCGATTCGGCCCCGGCGACCTGGATCGCCTGGACGTTGGAGAACATCTCGCTGATCGAGCTGGTGACTTTGGCCGTCGCGGCGCGGCTGGCCGCGCGGTATTTCTGGATCCGCGCCGTGGCAACCTGCGCCGCCGTCACGACCAGAATCAACGGGACGAACACGAAGAACGTCATCTGCCCGTCGATGGAAATCAAAATATAGCTGGATACGATCACGAAGCCGATCAGCCCGAACATATCGACCGACCAGCTCATCGCCTCTTCCGATTGATCGACATCGTCCCGGAAATTGCTGATCGCTTCTCCCGGCGAACACGGAATTGCCTTGGCCCCGGGCTCCTTCAGGACATGGGCCAGCATATTCCGCCGCAGCAGGGCGCTGATCCGGAACCGGTAGCTGGCATCGGTCCAGAAGCCTCCGGCGATCAGCACGATCCGCCCCAGCGCGGCAGCGACAAGCAGGGCGGCGATGCCCCAGACGCCGTAAGGGAAATTATAGCTCCCCTCAAGGTAGTCGAAGAAGGCCTTGGTAATCAGGCCCACCAACAACGGAGCCATATGGATGATCATCCACGCGAACAGATTGGCAAAATAGAAGACAGGCCGGTAACTGAGCAGTCTCCAGAAAAAATGTCTTGTGCTCATGCCAGCACCTCCTCAAGTCCAACGGCCAGCATCCGGCTGAACCGGGAATCCGGGTTGCCGGCGAGCTCCGCCCGTGAACCGTTCTCTACGATCCGGCCGCTCTCCAGGATCAAAATCTGATCGGCCCGCTGTACCGTCGAGAGCCGGTGGGCGATCATGATGCACGTCCGCTCTTCCAGCAGGCGGCTGATTGCCGCCTCGATCCTGTTTTCGGTCAGCGGATCGAGCCGGGAAGAGGCTTCATCCAGAATGACGAGTCCCGGATCGCTCAAGAATACCCGGGCGAAGGCGAGCAGTTGGGCCTCGCCCGCCGACAGGCTTCCCCCGCCGGAAGACAGAATGCTGTCCAGTCCGTCCGGCAGCGAGGCGTACCATTCTTCAAGCCCTAATTCCTTTAGGACGGCCAGAATGTTTTCGTCATCGATACGGTCATCGAACAAAGTGAGATTGTCGCGGACGGTTCCCTCCATAATTTCGATATTTTGGGTGACCATCGCTACCCCGCTGCGCAGTTCGTGCAGCTTGCAGTTGCGAATATCGACGCCGGACAGCTCGATGGAGCCCTCTTGAGGATCATAGAAACGCAGCAGCAGCCGGGCCAGCGTCGATTTGCCGCTGCCTGTTCTCCCTAGTAGCCCGAGCGTTTGGCCCGGCTTCAAGGAGATTTCCAACTCGTGCAGCGTCGGTTCGCCATCTTCTTCGTAAGCGAACGTCAAGCGGTTAAACCGCACGGACAAGGGTCCCGACGGAAGCGGAGCGCCCGGGCCGTCGGCAATTCGCGATTTCGTTCCGAGCAGATCGCGGACGCGAATGAGGCTGGCGTCGGCTTTTTGCAGGTCTTCGAGCTGGGTGCGGATTTTTTCGATCGGCTTCGCCAGCAGCTCGGTATAGTAGAAGACAAGGTAAACGGAACCGATCGTAAGCTCGCCCCGTTTCCAGAGCCAGGCGCAGACGATGAAGGCGGCGGCGTTGCCGAGCGCAAACACGAGGATGGTTGTGCCCCACATCATCCCGAAGCCCATAAAAGCCCGGATCCGCACCGGCAGCATCCGCCGGGACAAGTCGTAGAAGCGGTTCATGACATAGCCGGCAGCACCGTTGGCACGGGTATCCTCGGTTCCTTCCAGGTGCTCGCCGATGAACCCGTAAAGCTCGGCGTTCTGAGCCCGCCATTTCTTCCAGATCGGAACGGTGAATTTGCGGATCTTCTGGATGACAAACACGGCTCCCACCACGAACAGGGACATGACCGTCCCGATCCAAATATTTTCACGGAATAATAGAAGTAAAATGCCCAGCATGAGCAGGATGTTGCCCAGCAGGTGAATCATAAAGCTGGAGAAAAAGTTGGCGAGCGCGTTGACGTCCCCGTCGACCCGTTCAATCAGCGCACCGGAGGTATTGGATTTATGGAACGACATGTCGAGCGAGAGGCAATGTTCCACCAGATCGGCCCGCAGCCGGTTGGTCGTCGTCCAGCCCAGGTTTTCGCTGTAGTAGGACGCACATACGGAGATCACCTGCTGGATCAGCGAAAAGCCGATGAAGATCGCCGCCGCATAATACAACGCAGTCAAACTGCCTTCCCCTTGGGCCGTATCGATGAAATAGCGGATGACCTGCGGATTCACGAGCTGCAAAGCGATGGACAACAGCAGGAGGACAGCCAGCCATATCAAGAGCTTCCGCTGGGGGAATACGTACCGGGTCAGCATTTCCCGGTAATGTCCAAGGGACCTGCTCCTTCGTTTGTTGCTTCCTTTCGGTGTTTCGGTTTGTTCGGTCAAAGGGGACACTCCTTCCAAATAACGCATCTATGTATATTCCGTTTAGGAGCGCCGATGACAGGTCGTTCCTAATATTCTCCAATTTATTTTATACAAAAACATATGTTCGTACAATAGGGTTTCAGCAGTAAATTGAGAGTTGTCCTGGTAAAATTTAAATTTTAAAACGGTTGACAGTGTGAAAATTGGCACGGTATAATTCTAGCTAATTGATAATGAATATCATTATTAGTTAATCGTCTGTCCTGCCGGCAGCGAATCACTTGAACTTCCTCCAGGCCAGAGGGAGCAAAGTAAGGACGAACACATGAAGAAGAAAACACTTACCATTTTAATAGCCCTATTAATCGTACTATCTATTACATCCCTGTTTATCGGAGCCTCGAGCATGTCACTCTTAGATCTGTTCGGACCGGGAAGCGGGGAGGCCTGGGAACTGCTGTGGATCAGCCGGATTCCCCGGCTGGTCAGCATCATTATTGCCGGAGTCAGCATGAGTATCGTCGGTTTGATCATGCAGCAGCTGACCCGGAATAAATTCGTGTCGCCTACGACGGCGGGCACGATGGATTCCGCCAGCTTCGGCATTATGGTAGCCCTGCTCTTGTTCACTTCGGCGGGAGCACTCGTCAAAATGTCCGTAGCCTTTGTATTCGCACTGCTAGGAACCTACATATTCATGGCAATCCTGAACCGGGTCAAGTACAAGGATACGATCTTTATCCCGCTCGTCGGGTTGATGTTCGGCGGAATCGTCAGTTCGGCGACTACTTTTTTTGCATATAAATACAATTTGATTCAGAGCATGTCCGCATGGTTGTATGGGGATTTCTCCATGATCATGCAGGGCCGTTACGAGCTGCTGTTTATCAGCGTGCCTCTGGTGGCTGTTTCCTACATCTACGCCAACAAGTTTACCGTCGCAGGCATGGGCGAGGAGTTTTCCGTCAACCTCGGTTTGAACTACAAGCAGGTCGTTAACATCGGGCTCGGCCTGGTGGCGCTCGTTACCTCGGTTGTCGTGCTGACGGTCGGGTCGATTCCTTTTCTCGGATTGATCATTCCCAACCTGGTCACGATATTTCGCGGTGACAATCTGAAAGGAAACTTGACGTACACGGCTTTGCTGGGCGCGGTGTTCGTGCTGGCCTGCGACATTTTGGGCCGGGTGATCATCTATCCGTACGAGGTGTCGATCGGACTGACCGTCGGGGTGATCGGAAGCGGTATCTTCCTGTATCTGCTGTTGAGGAGAAAGACATATGAGCAATAAAGCCAAACTATGGACCCTTGCCGGAATCGCCGTCCTGCTTGCCGTTGTTTTTATGACGATTGATGCGGGAGGGCACTGGGATTATATCCTGCCGAGACGGGGCAAAAAATTGATCGCCATCCTCCTCACGGGTACTGCCATCGCCTTTTCGACCGTGGTGTTCCAGACGATTACGAACAACCGGATTCTGACGCCGAGCATTATCGGCCTGGATTCGCTGTATATGCTTCTCCAGACGGTGATCGTTTTTCTGATCGGGGGGGCGGCCCTGACCATGATGAGCAAAAATTTGCGCTTTGTCCTGGCGGTCGGGCTGATGGTCGTGTTCGCCATGCTGTTGTACAGAATGCTGTTTCGCAGGGAAGGGCGCAACATTTATCATCTGCTGCTGATCGGACTCATTTTCGGAACCTTTTTCTCTAGCGTGACTTCGTTCCTGCAGAAACTGATCGATCCGAATGAATTTCTGGTCATTCAGGATAAAATGTTCGCCAGCTTCAACAACGTCAATTCCGATCTGCTATGGCTGTCGCTTGTCGGCGTCCTGCTCGTGGCACTTTATTTTGCAAGATTTACCAAGTATTTGGATGTGCTTTCTTTGGGCCGGGATCATGCGGTCAACCTGGGCATCAGCTATGAATACGTCGTCAAGCGGATGCTGATCGTCGTCGCGATCCTGATTTCGATTTCGACCGCGCTGGTCGGGCCGATTACGTTTCTCGGCCTGCTGGTGGCCAATGTGTCTTATCAGTTCCTGAACACCTATCGTCACAAAACGTTGATCCTCGGCGCTTCCCTGGTCAGTTTTATCGCCCTTGCCGGAGGCCAGTTGCTCGTCGAGAAAGTGTTTACCTTCTCCACTTCGCTAAGCGTCATCATCAACTTTATCGGCGGGGTGTACTTCATCTATCTGCTGCTAAAGGAGAATAAATCGTGGTAAAGGTCAGAGGAGTTTCCAAACAATACGGCGGTAAAAAGGTCGTCGACAACGTCTCGCTGGAGATCGAGAAAGGAAAGATCACTTCCTTTATCGGGCCGAACGGGGCGGGGAAGAGCACATTGATGTCCATGATCAGCAGGCTGATTGCCAAGGACGAGGGCGAAGTCCTGATCGAAGACCGGGAGGTCGGGCAATGGAAAAGCGGGGAGCTTGCCAAAAAAATATCGATTCTCAAACAGTCCAATCATATCAACATTCGGTTGACGGTGCGGGATCTCGTGAACTTTGGGCGTTTTCCCTATTCGCAGGGACGCTTGAATAAGGAAGACGAAGCCCATGTGGACGAAGCAATCCGCTATATGCACCTTGAAACGATGCAAAACAAATTTCTCGACGAACTCAGCGGGGGTCAGAAGCAACGGGCGTTCATCGCCATGGTTATCGCGCAAAACACGGAGTACGTGCTGCTTGACGAGCCGCTTAACAACCTCGATATGAACCATTCGGTACAGATTATGAAGGTGTTGCGCAGGCTGGTCGACGAGCTGGGCAAAACGGTCGTACTGGTCATCCACGACATCAATTTTGCCTCCTGTTACTCCGACTATATTGTTGCGCTGAAGGACGGCAAGGTGGTCAAGGAAGGCAAGACGGATGAAATTATCGAGCCGTCCGTGCTGCGCGAAGTTTACGATATGGAAATTCCGGTTCAGGAGATCGGCGGCAACAAGATTTGCGTGTATTTCAAATAATAAAAAGAAACGGGAGTGTAATTACGGTGAAAAACAAAAAAATCGGTCTGATCTTGACTACGCTGATGATGGTTGTTGTTCTGGCCGCTTGCGGATCCAACAACAATAACGGTAACGGCGGGAACAATGGCGGCAATGAGAATGCCGGCGCCAATACGGGGAGCACGAATACGACTCAACAGGCGGCGGCCGCGCCTGCCGAGAATGAAGAGCTTACGATCAAGCATAAGCTGGGCGAGGCCAAACTGAAGAAAAACCCTGGCAACGTAGTGGTGTTCGACTATGGCGTGCTGGAAACGCTCGACAAGCTGGGCGTGGAAGTTGCGGCTGTACCGCAAGGCAATTTGCCGGGCCATCTGAAAAAATACGAAGACAGCAAATACAAAAATGCGGGTACGTTGTTCGAGCCGGACTTTGAAGGGTTGAACGCGCTGGATCCGGGCGTCATCTTCATCTCGGGCCGTTCGTCCGAAGCTTATGAGGAATTAAACAAAATCGCTCCGACGATCTTTATGGGCGTGGACACCGCAAATTATATGGGCTCGTTCTCGGAAAACGTAAAAACGCTCGGCGAAATCTTCGGCAAGGAAGCCGAAGCGGAGCAAGAGCTTACGGCAATTAACGATTCCATCAAGGCCCTGAATGACCAAGTTTCCGCCAATGGCAAAAAAGGTCTCGTCATTTTGACGACCGGCGGCAAAGTCAGCGCCTACGGTCCGGGATCGCGCTTCGGCATCATTCACGACGTCTTCGGCGTTGCACCGGTTGACGAGAATCTTAAGGCGGATACCCACGGGGACTCCATCTCCTTTGAATTCGTTGCCGAGAAGAACCCCGATTACCTGTTCGTCGTAGACCGTGACGCGGTCGTAACGGAAGAAGGCAAGCAGGCCGAACCGGCTTCCAAGCTGGTGGAGAACGATCTCGTGAAAAAGACGAATGCCTACAAAGACGGCAAAATCGTTTACCTTGACGCGAGCTACTGGTACCTTTCCGGCGGCGGATTGCTGTCCGTACCGGAAATGCTGAAGGAAGTGCAGGAAGGGATTCAATAATTATTCAAAACACCGTCCGGAGTAAGTTCCGGACGGTGTTTTTTTTGCGGGGATCAGTTGATGTCTTTGCCACCCGCATCTTTAGGTAAAACGATTTGAAATGCCGTGTTGCCCGGGCTGTTCTCCAGCGTTAGCCGGCCCCCGTGCAATTCCACGGCGGTTTTGGCGATGGCAAGGCCGAGCCCCGTGCCGCCGTCGCTCCTTCGGGAAGCATCCCCCCGGACGAAAGGATCGAAGATGACTTCTTTAAGTTCGTCCGGGATGCCGACGCCGTTGTCGATGACGTCCAGCAGAACCTCCCGCTCCGTCTCCGACAGTCGAATAATGACTTCCGTGCCGGGCGGGTTATAAATCCGCGCGTTGTTGAGCAGATTGGATATCGTCCGCCGCATCAGTTTGCCGTCATATTCGAAGGTCACTTTGCGATGAGGCAGGCTCAGGCTCAGCAAAATTCCTTTTTCATAAAACTGTTCGTAAGTTTCCGCTGCCAGTTCCCGGATAAGTTCGGCCAGATCGCCCCGGGTTTTCTCAAGCGGATAGTCCGGGCTATCCAGCTTGGACAAGCTGAAAATATCCTCGATCAAAGAAGTGACCAATATCGATTTATTATAAATGAGTTCCAAGTACTTCGACCGTTTGTCTTCGCTCTCCACAATCCCCAATTGCAGGGCCTTGGCATAACCTTGTATGGTCGTAACGGGCGTCTTGAGGTCATGGGAGAGATTCACCAGCATTCGCTGCTTGCTGCTTTGGAGCCGCAAATTTTCGGCTGTCGCCGTTTCCAGCTTCTCCGCCATTTCATTAAATTGCTGTTGGATGAGCGAGAACTCGAACCCTGCCTGATCATCCAGGCGACGATGATATTGTCCCCGGGACATGTCCTGAATGGCTGCGGCGATTTGCTCTAAGGGAGTCGTAATCCGTTTGGCGGTCCAAAGGCTGTAAATCCATACATTCAGTACGAACAACGCTAAAACCAGCAGCAGCCACCACAAGGTGATTTCAATGGTGGCACTTTCGGGATGAACGGCGAATACAAGCAATGCCGAATTGACGATGCCGATCGTCAAAGCGAAATAGACATAGGATTTCGTAAGAGAGGAGAAGAGCTTCTCTTTTTTCTTTTTCATGGCAGCTCATCCCTTTTGGCGAACTTGTAGCCGATTCCGCGAACGGTTCGGATATAGAAAGGTTGTTTAGGAGCATCCTCAATTTTCTCGCGCAGTCTGGAGATATGGACCATGATCGTATTGGCATCATCAACATAATAGTCGGACCAAACCTGCTCAAATAATTGCTGCTTGGTGAAAATGCGGCCGGGCGATTGCATGAAGGTGGTAAGCAGCTTGTATTCAATGGAGGTCAAGGGAATTTCGCGTCCGCCTTTATAAATGACGCAGTCCCTATGATCAAGCACCAGATTCCCGATGGTCAGTTGCTCCGGGGTCTCCGGCGCGAGCTCCGCCGTTTCGTTGAATTCATAAGTCCGCCGCAGTATGGCTTGAATCCGGGCCACTACCTCCAGCGGATTAAACGGCTTGGCTATAAAATCATCGGCGCCCAGGCGCAGCCCGAGTATTTTGTCGCTGTCCTGGTTTTTGGCGGATAGCAAAATAACCGGCAGCTTGTATTCGGTTCGCAGCAGCTTCAGGAGCTGCACCCCATCCAGCTTGGGCATCATAATATCGATGACCGCCAGGTCTATTTTATTTTCCCGTATGCACCGCCACGCTTCCTCGCCATTTCCCGCCTCCAAAATATCAAGGCCTTCCCGTTCCAGAAACAGCCTTAACAGTTCGACAATTTCCGGTTCGTCGTCTACCAGCAATACGGTTCGGTTCACTACCTCATCTCCTTCCGGCTCAGTAGCTCTTCTGTCCAGGGCAGTATCTCTATCGCTAGATTGATTCTCTCTGCCCCCTCTACAATCCTTTTTCTTAAGGTTAATTTAAGGTTGCTGAAATGCCTCTGAAAGAATAGGGGGATAGTCTTAACCACGGGAGGGATTACCATGAAAAGAATGACTTATTGGCTTATGATCCTGTGGATCGGATTGGTCTTGCCGGGGGGCGGGGGGACCGCAGCAAGTGCAGCTCCCGACGCAACCTTGACTGCAGACCAGCTGGAGCAGGTCGTGGATAACGTGATGGAAGCAAATATGGATAAACTGCACATCGCGGGCTCCGCCGTTGTCGTGACAAGGGGGAATGACATTCTGTTCAGCAAGGGGTACGGATACGGTGATGTCGAACGAGAGCTTCCGATGGATCCGGCATCCACGATGATCCGCATCGGATCATTGACCAAGACGGTGGTTGGCGCGGCGGCCATGCAAGAAGTGGAGCAGGGGTTATTGTCGACCGACACGGATATTAACCAATATTTGAAAACCTACAAGGTTCCCGTTTTCGGAAAGAAGCCGATAACGCTTCACGATCTGATGACTCATACCTCGGGGCTGGACCAGGTATTGTATAACGTCGTTTCCCTATCCGAAGGGAAGACGGTCCCGGCGAGTGAATTTTTACGGCAGTATTTTTCAAAACAACCGCCTGTCCGGGAGCCTGGCGAACAATATGATTACAATAATATAAATTTCGGATTGGTTGGAAATCTGATCGAACAAACCAGCGGACAGACGCTAAACGACTATCTGACCGAGCATATATTCAAGCCCTTGGGGATGCCGAGCGCTTCTTTGGAAAAGGGTAACGTCGCCCCCAAGTCCTATCAGTATGCGGGAGAGGGGAAGTACCAGCTTCTGCCTTATGAGCATTTCAATATCCCTGGAGGCGGCGCGATCAATGTGGTACCGAATGAGTTTGCGCATTTCATGATTGCCCAGCTTAACCAAGGGATATATCAGGGCCAGGCCATTATGAAACCCGAGACACTTCGGTCCATGCAGGATCTTCAATACACCGCCCATCCCTTGTTGGAGGGTTTCGGCTATGGTCTTATGAGAGGCAAACTGACTGACGGAACGCCCATACTGTGGCATACGGGGGATGTGGAAGGATTTTCATCCAAGATGGTATTAATCCCTTCAGAGCGGATCGGCATTTATGTCGTCGTAAACACGGGTGAAGGGGGCAGCCAGCTGCAAGAACAAGTAATCGGGGCTATCGAAAAACGGATGGGCGGAGGAACAGCCGCTCCGGAAGAGCCGGAAGTTTCGGGCGGTGATTTGAAACGGTATGAGGGCCGGTACGCCTACCGTTTGAGTCCGCAGCATGGCTGGGGGAAATGGATCGCGTTTTTTGAGCGAAACAGCTTTGATGTAAAGCCAGCGGGTAACAAGCTGGAGGTGAGCGGCGTTTTTCCGCTAGGCAGCGGGGAAGTGGAGCATAAAGCCTTTTACTCCATTGGTGACCAAGTCTTCCGCGAACAAGGGGGAAGCCAGAAGCTATGGTTCCACCAGCAGGGAGGAACATGGAAAATGACCGGGATCGACGGAGCTACCCTGGAGAAGACGGAATTTTGGCAGCAGTCGTCTACATTGTTGGTGATTTTTGCGGGAATCGGCTGCTTTTGGATCGGGCTGACGGTCATCTGTCTTATTCGCTATTTGGTCCGGTTCATTAGAAAAAGAAAGCAACCGATCTCCGGTCCTATTGCTGCGATAGCTATCCTTTTTTCCGTTTATTTGCCCGTGCAGACGATCTATGGCTTGATGAAAGTGACCTATGGTTTTCCATTATGGTATAGATGGGGAATAGGTTCCTTACCTCTTGTCGCGTTCGGTATAGCCGTCTATATGGTGGTTAGAGCCGTCACGAATCGGACTTCCGGAAAATGGAGCACCGCAGGCCGGGTCTTCATTGCGGCCATTACGGTATTTTGTACGTTGTATTTGTTTTATTGGAACATGCTTCCTATCCATTATTCATAAAGGATTAGGATCTAATTTATATTTCTTCTAATCTGGGAATGATTCCAGCTACCTCCTAATATAATAATCCATATTTATTCATCAACCTCTCATCTAACCTTCATGCAAACTTTCGTGCGGGCATGGTAGAATTTAATTCAGAACTTAGATTAAGTCTAAATCCAATAGCAATTAAATTCGAAAGGATGATTTATAGATGAATAACCGGTTGACTACGAATCAGGGAGCGCCAGTAGGGGACAATCAGAACTCGAGGACAGCGGGACAACGCGGACCGACGCTGCTGGAGGATTATCATTTACTGGAGAAAATCGCCCACTTTGACCGGGAGCGGATTCCTGAACGCGTCGTCCATGCACGGGGGGCGGGGGCTCACGGGGTATTCGTTACCGAGCACGGCATGTCCGAATTTACCAAGGCGCATTTCCTGCAGGAGGTAGGACGGGAAACTCCGGTGTTTGTCCGCTTCTCGACGGTGATCCACGGACAGGGGTCGCCGGAGACGGCCCGCGACCCGCGCGGGTTTGCGGTGAAGTTTTATACGGAGGAAGGCAACTATGATCTGGTCGGAAATCATTTGCCGGTATTTTTCATCCGTGACGCGATCAAGTTCCCTGATATGGTCCACTCGTTGAAGCCCGCGCCGGATACGAATATTCAGGACCCTGCCCGCTATTGGGACTTCATGTCGCTGTCGCCGGAATCGACGCACATGATGACCTGGGTGTTTTCGGATAACGGCACGCCGGCGAGCTACCGGCAAATGGACGGATTTGGCGTACATGCATTTAAGTGGATCAATGCCGAAGGGAAAATCACCTACGTCAAATACACATGGAAGTCGAAGCAGGGCGTGGTGAATTTATCAGCGGACGAAGTGCGTGAAGTGCAAGGCGGGGACTTTAACCATGCGACGCGAGACCTTCATGATCAGATTCAGCAGGGCAACTTTCCGCTGTGGGAGCTGAACGTACAGCTGATGCCGGTCGAAGACGTCGATCTGTGGAGCTACGATCCGCTTGACCCGACGAAAGTATGGTCGGAATCCCATTATCCGCTCATTCCTGTAGGTACCATGACGCTGAACCGCAATCCGGAAAATTTCTTTGCCGAAGTGGAACAATCCGCATTTTCTCCAAGCGTGCTGGTGCCGGGGATCGAACCGTCGGAAGATAAATTGCTGCAAGGCCGGTTGTTCTCTTACCCGGATACCCAGCGTTACCGGCTTGGCGCCAATTACCTGCAAATTCCGGTCAACTGCCCGTACGCACCTGTTCGCAATCATCAGCGGGACGGCCTCATGAACGTGATGCAGGATTCGTCGCCGGTCAACTATGAGCCGAACAGCCTGGAAGAAAGCCCGAAAGAGGACCCGGGGTACCGCGACAGCGTTGTGCCGGTGAACGGCCATATCGGCCGCGAAAAAATTGCCAAGACCGATGATTTCACCCAGGCAGGCGAATTGTACCGCAGCTTTACTCCGGAAGAGCAGGCTAATCTGATCAGCAACCTGGTGAACGATCTGAAGCAAACAACGGAACAAACCCGGTTGCGCGCCATTTGCAATTTCTTCCGTGCCGATGTCGGTTATGGCATGCGTCTTGCGCAAGGCCTGGGCGTGGATATCAGCGGCTTCATTCCGGCAGCGGGGAGTCAAGAGCAAGAGGCATAAACGGGGGTTGAACCAAATAAAACATAAAGAAAGACGGAATCCGGAAGGGTTCCGTCTTTTTTTGCAGTAATGTTATATATGGGACTTCCTGGATTATCAAAGATAGATGCTTCATTGGATAATTTCCAAGCAAAGGCTGTTTTCGGAGGTTTTGTTGATATTCGGTTGGAAAATATCCAATCTAATCGTAGTCAGGACAAAGATAGGATTCATAACGGAGAGGGTGAGAGTATGACTTTTGACAACAGTCCCGTCATAACCTTACGGGATTTAAGAATGAAATTTGCGGACAGGTATGTCTTGAATGGCATCGATTTGGACGTGCACCCCGGGCAAATCATCGGATACATCGGTCCTAACGGGGCGGGTAAGAGTACGACGGTTAAAATTATGCTGGGCCTCGTTGAAGGATACGCCGGCGAAGTCCGGATTTTCGGAGCAAGCCCGAGTGACGGCGGAGTGGAATACAAGAAGCGTATCGGCTACGTGCCGGAAGTCGCGGAAATGTACGATACGCTGACGGCACGGGAGTATCTGACGTTTATAGGCGAACTGTACGGCTTGAGTCCCGGGGAGGCGGAGAGCAAAGCGAAGCGCCTGATGGAAATGTTCGGGCTGAGGGATGTGTTCAATGTGCGGATCGCCACCTTTTCCAAAGGAATGAAGCAGAAGGTGCTGATTATTTCCAGCCTGCTGCATAATCCGGATATTCTGTTCCTTGACGAGCCGCTGAGCGGGCTGGATGCCAACAGCGTGATGGTGGTGAAGGAAATTCTTGCCCTGCTGGCCGCTCAAGGGAAAACGGTCTTCTATTCCTCGCACATCATGGATGTCGTGGAAAAGATCAGCGACCGTATCATTCTCCTGGATGGGGGACGCATCGTGGCTGACGGCAGCTTCGAGCAGTTGAAGGGCCAGAGCCAGGAAGGGTCGCTGGAGCAGATCTTCAATCAGTTGACCGGATTTAACGAGCATAGGGAGATCGCGGAGCAGTTCGTGGCGATCGTGCAAGAGGTGTAGCCGATGAACGAGTCGAGTTTGCTGCGGGTGCTGGACCGGTTCAAAGGCGTTTTTGGAAAAATCGGGGTGGATTATCCCGTGATGCGGCGCATTCTCCAGGTCAAGCTGACGATGGACGGAAGAAGAGTGCCCACGATTATCGGCAAGTCCCGGAAAAAGGATGGGGAAGACGGCGGAACGGAAAAAAACCAGTTTTTCGGTTCCTTGTGGCTGTACCTGATTTTCGGGGCGTTCAGTTCCATGTTTGTGGCCCTCGGGGACAACTTTATTTTTCAGATGAGCCTCATTTTCGGCATTTTTATGTTCATGATCATGACTTCACTAATTTCGGACTTCTCCTCCGTGCTGCTGGATATCCGGGACCGCAACATCTTATCCACGAAACCGGTGAATCGCAGAACCATCGCGATGGCGAAGACGCTTCATATTTGCTTCTACCTGTTTTTCCTGACCGGGGCGATCGCAGTCGTTCCGCTGGCAGTAGGGCTTGTGCGGCACGGTATCGGCTTTTTCCTGCTATTCGCGGCGGAAATAATCTTGATGGACCTCTTAATCGTCGTAATTACGGCACTGATTTACCTGGGAGTGCTTAAATTTTTTGATGGCGAGAAGCTGAAGGACTTCATCAATTATGTGCAAATCGGACTCACCATCGCCATCGCGCTCGGGTACCAGTTGCTGATCCGGCTTTTCGATTTCGTGGATATGCAGCAAGCGGCGTTCCAGCCGAAATGGTGGCAGTTCGCCCTTCCTCCGCTGTGGTTCGGCGCACCGTTCGAGATGATGCTGCACAGGGACGGGAATCCGCTGTTTCTTTTGCTCTCCTTGCTGGCTTTGGCCGTTCCGGTGCTGGCCTTCCTATTGTATCTGAAACTGATGCCTTCGCTGGAAAAGAATCTGCAAAAGCTGTCCGACCCGGGCAGCCGCAAAAAAGAGAGTGCGGGAAAAGGGCTGAAGGCGGTATCCCGCCTGCTGTGCTCGAGCCCGCAGGAGCAAGTATTTTTTCGGTTTGCCTGGACGATGATGGGAAATGAACGCGAATTTAAGCTGAAGGTGTATCCTTCCATCGGATTCTCGCTGATTTTCCCTTTCATTTTCTTGTTCACGAATGGCACGGAGCGCGGAATCTCCGGACTTCCGGGAAGCAAGCTGTATCTGTTTATTTATTTTTGCGCCCTGCTGGTGCCGAGCGTTCTTTTAATGCTCAAATATTCGGGAAGCTACAAGGCTGCCTGGATTTACCGGGTTTTGCCGATCGGAGATCGGGTTCCGGTTTACCGGGGGACTCTGATTGCCGCCGTGGTCCGGCTCATTTTGCCCCTGTATGCGGCGGAGGCCGTCATCTTTGCCATTCTGTTCGGCGCCGGGATTGTTCCGGATTTGATTGTGGCCGGCCTCGCCATTTTAGTCTATACCGTGATTTGTTTTGCTTACCTGAGCAAAGCGTTGCCGTTCTCCGAACGGTTTGAAACGGCGCAGCAGAGCGAAGGCCTGCGCATGATTCCGCTTATGCTGCTGCTGTCGGGCTTCGGGCTGGTGCATTATGTCGCTACCCTGGTTAGTTTCGGCACCTATGTGTACGCGGCGTTGCTGCTGGCCGCCAACTGGATTCTATGGCAAAAAGCGTTTTCCTCAAAATTGCCGTGACCGGAGAGGTACGAATACAAAATCATATATCACAGACGGAGGTTGAAGATGGACAGGAGGACTAGAGAACCCGGACGGGAACGTCGTCAGGAAGGACCAAGAATCCGCCGGGAGAAGGCGACAGTCGGACACATGATCGAAATCTTCTGCAAAGGTAAGCATCCAAAGGAACAAAAGCAAGAAGGGTTATGCCCGGATTGCCGGGAGATGCACCGTTACGCCATGAACCGGTTGTCATACTGCCGTTTCGGGGAAGAGAAATCGACCTGCGTGGACTGTCCGGTCCACTGCTATGCCCCGGATCCGAGGGAAATGATCAAAGAGGTGATGCGATATGCCGGTCCGCGCATGCTGTGGTCCCACCCGGTACTGACGATCCGGCATATGGTGGATGGACGGAAATCCAGATGATTTCTAGATGACACAGTTTTTTCACAACCGGGACCCGAAATGAAAAGTCAGCGGCGCAGCAAGGTTTATTTAACTTTGTTCACGATTGTGACATCTATCATGTGATTCTTGTCACAAAATTATTACTTTTTACCCGTGTATCTTCATAATTCCGTGATAGAATTCACATTAGTTAAGAATTAATATTGTGTGAGAAAGAGGGAAGAAAAATCATGGATGTGTTAGTGCTTGCACGACTTCAATTTGCGGCGACAACCATTTTTCACTTCTTCTTCGTTCCTTTGTCCATCGGTCTGGTGCTCCTGGTTGCGATTATGGAGACCATGTATGTCGTCAAAGGGAAAGAGGAATACAAACGGATGGCGAAGTTCTGGGGGAAACTGTTCCTGATCAACTTTGCCGTCGGCGTTGTCACAGGGATTATCCAAGAGTTCCAGTTCGGAATGAACTGGTCGGACTATTCACGGTTTGTGGGTGACGTTTTCGGCGCGCCTCTGGCGGTGGAAGCCCTGTTTGCCTTCTTTATGGAGTCCACCTTTATCGGGCTGTGGATCTTCGGTTGGGACCGTTTGTCCAAAAAGGTCCACATGGTCTGCATCTGGCTGGTGGCGCTCGGAACGACCGTATCGGCGTTCTGGATTCTGGCCGCCAACTCATTCATGCAAAGACCGGTCGGCTTTGAGATCAACAATGGGCGTGCGGAAATGAACGATTTCTTTGCCCTGATCGGCAATGGCCAATTGTGGGTGGAATTTCCGCATACCGTGCTGGGT
Source organism: Fontibacillus forbon (assembly GCF_046559655.1). NCBI lineage: Bacteria > Bacillati > Bacillota > Bacilli > Caryophanales > Paenibacillaceae > Fontibacillus > Fontibacillus forbon. Next base: position 507,885 of record NZ_JBKGFV010000003.1, read on the forward strand.
GCATTTGCCACCGGCGCATTCATGATTACGGGGATCAGTGCCTATAAATTGCTGCGCAAGCAGGATGTGCAATTTTTTAAAAAATCGTTTACGATCGCAGTCATTGTAGGTTTGGTCGCCTCCTTCTCCACCGCGTTGTTCGGCCATCAGCAGGCGCAATACCTGGTGAAAACCCAGCCGATGAAAATGGCGGCTTCCGAAGGGCTTTGGGGCAAGAGCGGCGATCCTGCACCTTGGACGGTTTACGCTCATATCGATTCGGATAATGAAAAGAACAATTTTGAAATCAAGATTCCTTATTTGCTCAGCTTCTTGTCTTACAGCTCGTTCTCGGGCGAAGTCAAAGGCATGCATGAACTGCAAGCGGAGTATGAACAAACCTATGGCCCCGGGGACTACATTCCTCCGGTACGCACGACCTTCTGGAGCTTCCGGATTATGATCGTCGCCGGCTGTCTGATGATTCTGCTTGGCTTGTACGGGGCTTATCTGGCGTGGCGCAAAAAGTTGGAAAAGCCGAATAAATTTTTCTACCGCTGCATGCTGTGGGGCATTTCGCTTCCGTTTATCGCCAATACGGCAGGCTGGGTAATGACGGAATTCGGTCGTCAGCCTTGGACGGTATTCGGCTACATGCAGACGAAGGACAGCGTTTCGCCGAGCGTGACATCAGGCCAATTGTTGTTCTCCCTGATCGCTTACTGCACGATTTACACCGCGCTGGCGATCGTGATGGTCTACTTGTTCGTGAAGACGATCAAGAAGGGGCCGTATGCCGAAAACATCGACGATCACTCGTCGGATCCGTACTCTAAGGAGGGATACCATGCTGTCTCTTAATGAACTCTGGTTTGTGCTTGTGGCCGTATTGTTCATCGGTTTCTTCTTCCTGGAGGGATTTGATTTCGGCGTCGGAATGAGCACTCGTTTTCTTGCCAAAAATGATATGGAGCGACGCGTGCTGATCAACTCCATCGGCCCGTTCTGGGACGCTAACGAAGTGTGGCTGCTGACCGCGGGCGGCGCGATGTTCGCGGCATTCCCGAACTGGTACGCCACGATGTTCAGCGGTTATTATACCCCGCTCGTAGTTCTCTTGCTCGCCTTGATCGCTCGCGGGGTGGCATTTGAATTCCGCGGGAAAGTAGCGAACGGGAAGTGGAAAGGTACCTGGGACGTGGCGATTTTCCTCGGCAGCCTGCTGCCGCCGTTCCTGCTTGGGGTCGTTTTTTCCGGCCTGATGAAAGGTTTGCCGATCGACGGCGATATGGAAATGAAAGCCGGTCTGTTCGATATGGTTAATATTTATACATTGGTAGGCGGAATTACCGTCGTTGTCCTTTGTCTGGTACACGGGCTCATGTTCGCATCGCTGCGGACGACCGGTTCCTTGCAGGAGCGTGCGCGGAAATTGGCCAAGAAATTATTGATTCCGCTGGCTGCCTTGTTCGTTATTTTTGCCGTAATGACTTATTTCCAGACGGACGTGTTCAAGGTTCGCGGTCTGGTCCTGGGATTGCTTGCCGTAGTCGGTCTGGTCTGCTTCCTGCTCGCGGGAATGTTCATGTCCAAACAAAGAGACGGCTGGGCATTCGGCATGACGGGCGCGCTCATCGCGCTCTCGATCTCTTCCGTATTCGTCGGTTTGTTCCCGCGGGTTATGGTCAGCTCGATCAGCGAGACGTTTTCGCTTACCATCCATAATGCGGCATCCGGCCAATATTCGCTGAAAGTCATGACGATCGTAGCTTTGACGCTGCTGCCGTTCGTACTGGGATACCAGATTTGGAGCTACTTTGTTTTTCATAAACGTGTTCACGAAAAGGAGCATTTGGAGTACTAATGGGTCGCGGACTAATGAAATACAAAGGGATCAAGCCGGTTCTTGTCATCATGGGCGGTCTGACCCTGATTCAAACTATTGCTATCATATTGCAGGCAAAATGGTTGGCGGAGGTCATCTCCGCCCTGTTTGCCGGCGCCAAGCTGCAGGAACAAGCCGGCGGGGTCGGCCTGTTCCTGCTTGCTTTTATGGCCCGGCAAGGAAGTGGATTGCTGATGCAGAAGGCGGCCTACCGGTTTGCCGAAGTGACCGGGCAGTCGCTGCGCAAGCAGGTGCTGACCAAGTTATTCGAGCTGGGTCCGCGCTTTGCCGGCCGGGAAGGCACGGGCAATCTCGTCACCCTCGTGCTTGAGGGCGTAACGAAGTTCCGTAACTACCTGGAGCTGTTTCTGCCGCGGATGCTGGCCACGGGGATTACTCCGGCGTTGGTTTGGTTATACGTATTTACCCTGAACAAAACCTCGGCGGTCATCTTATTGGTGACGTTGCCGATTTTGATCATTTTCATGATCCTGATCGGACTTGCGGCCCGCAAGCAGACGGAACGCCAGTTAAAAACCTACCGCACGCTGTCGAATCATTTCGTCGATTCGCTGCGCGGCTTGGAGACGCTGAAATTCCTGGGACGCAGCAAGAGTCATATCGATTCCATCGACCGGGTCAGCGATTCCTACCGGTCCGCGACGATGCGGACGCTTCGCGTCGCGTTTCTGTCTTCGTTTGCGCTGGATTTCTTTACGATGCTGTCCGTGGCGTCCGTGGCGGTGAGCCTGGGCTTGCCGCTGGTGAAGGGACAGATCGAACTGCTGCCGGCGCTGACGGTGCTGATTTTGGCGCCGGAATACTTCTTGCCGGTGCGGATGGTCGGCGCCGATTTCCACGCCACGCTGGACGGCAAAGAAGCCGGCGAAGCGATGGAAGGTATTATCGCGTCCGCGGAGAAAGAGGCGGCCAAGGCAGCGCCGGTTCCGGCGGGCGCCGATATGAAGTGGACTCCGCAAAGTACATTGGTGCTGCGCGGCGTGGGCCTGACGCATGAAGCGGAAAGGGGCTCGGACGGTTATGCCGGAGATCGGGAAAAGGCCGATATGGCCGGAACGGCGGAAGCAGGGGGAGCTGAAACGCATCCCTCTCTGGACGGCGTGGATCTGAAGATCAGCGGGATGCGCAAGATCGGCGTTATCGGCGAGAGCGGTGCCGGGAAATCGACGCTGATCGATGTGCTCGGCGGATTCCTGCGGCCGACGGCGGGAAGCATCGAATTGAACGGCACGGTGCTAGGTGACTTGAGCCCGGAAGATTGGCGGAAGCAGATTACCTATATTCCGCAAAAGCCTTATATTTTCAGCGGCTCGCTGGCTGACAACATTTCCTTTAACAAGCCGGACGCTTCGCCCGGCGATGTGAAAGTAGCCGCGGAGGCTGCCGGACTCGGCGCTTTGATCGTAAGCCTGCCCGGCGGGCTGGACGAGCCCATCGGCGGCGGAGGTCGTCCGCTCAGCGGCGGGCAGGAGCAGCGCGTGGCGTTGGCCCGGGCGCTGCTGAGCGAGCGGCCGGTGATTTTGCTCGATGAGCCGACCGCACACCTCGATATCGAGACGGAGTACGAATTGAAGGAGACGATGCTGCCGCTGTTTGCAGGGAAGCTCGTCATTCTGGCGACTCATCGCCTGCACTGGATGCGGGATATGGACGAGATCGTCGTGATGGATCAAGGCCGGGTTACCGAAACGGGTACCCATAAAGAACTTATGGCGCGCCAAGGCGCTTATTATCAATTGGCCGCAATGCAGCGGGAGGGATTGCGATGAAGGGACAGGGACAACAGGGGCAACTGGCGCAGCGGGAGCCGTGGATTACTCCGTATTTTCGGATGTACAGCGGCCGGTTTGCGCTTTACCTGATTCTTGGCGTTCTGACGCTGTTAACGGCTTCGATGCTCATGTTTACTTCGGGCTTCCTGATCTCCAAGTCGGCCACGATGCCCTACAACGTGCTGCTGGTGTATGTGCCTATTGTCGGCGTTCGGGCATTCGGCATCGGGCGGGCCGTCATCCATTATGTGGAGCGGCTTGTCGGCCATGACGCGGTACTGCGGATTCTCTCCAAAATGCGGGTGCGCCTGTACCGCGTTCTTGAGCCGCAGGCCTTGTTCATCCGGTCCCGTTACCGGACGGGGGACATTCTCGGCGCGCTGGCCGATGACATCGAGCAATTGCAGAACGTTTATATCCGTACTGTATTTCCAAGTCTCGTCGCCCTGTTTCTGTATGCCGCGGCGGTAATTGCGCTCGGTTTCTTCGACTGGACGTTTGCCTTGTTGATCGCTTTGTATATTTTCGTGCTGGTCGCGGTGCTTCCGTATATTTCGCTGAAACTGACCCGGAGGATGGACACGGCGGTGAAGCGGGAACGGAACGGGCTGTATCAGAAACTGACCGATGCCGTGATGGGAATCGGGGACTGGGTAATCAGCGGAAGATCGGCTGATTTTCTGCGCGAGTATGAACAGGATGAAGAAGCCGTCATGCGCAAGGAGCGCAAGCTGCGCGCCTGGGCCCGCTGGCGGGTGCTGATCGGACAGCTCGTAGTGGGAATTGCGGTCGTGTCGATGATTTATTGGTCCGGCTCCCAGGCGGCGGCCGGGCAGATCGACTATACGCTGATCGCGGCCTTCGTGCTGGTCGTTTTTCCTCTGGCCGACGCGTTCCTCCCGGTTTCCGAGGCGGTTCAGCGCCTTCCCGAGTACCGGGGGTCCTTGAATCGGCTGGATCGGATCTCGGGTGGGGATAGCGCCGTTCCTTCAGGGGCTTCGGCGGCTAACGTCGCCGTTTCCCCGGAAGCGGTTGATGCAGCAGCCGGCAGCGCGCATCTGCGGCTGGAAGAGGTCCGCTTCGCCTATGGCGACGGCGACGAGAATTCCGTTGACGGCGTGACGCTGGACATCCCGCAGGGCAAGCGGATCGCCGTCATCGGCCGCAGCGGAGCGGGCAAGTCGACGCTGCTGAAGCTGGTCCAGGGGGCCATCGCCCCCACGGGGGGTGCGGTTACCATCAATGGCCTGCCGTCCGCCGGTTACGGCGATGACGGCATCCCGCGGATCATCTCCGTGCTGAACCAGAACCCGCATTTGTTCGACACCACGGTGGCGAACAATATCCGGCTCGGGCGTCCGGACGCGGAGATGGAGGAGCTTGCCCGCGCGGCGGAGCAAGCGCAGCTCGCGGAGCTGGTTGCAGGTCTCCCGCAGGGGCTGGATACGCCGATGCGGGAGACCGGCCAGCGCTTCTCCGGCGGGGAGCGGCAGCGCGTCGCTTTGGCGCGCGTTCTGCTTCAGAACACGCCGGTGCTGATCCTCGACGAGCCTACGGTAGGGCTCGACCCGCGGACCGAGCGCGAGCTGCTGTCGACCATTTTTCGGTCGACGGCCGGCAAGACGCTGCTCTGGGTCACGCACCATCTGGTCTACGCGGAGCAGATGGATGAGATTATCTTCATGGAACATGGCCGCATCCTGATGCGCGGCACCCATGCACAACTGATGGAGCGTGAACCGCGATACAGCAATCTTTATCATCTGGACTGCCCGGAGGAAGATTGAAAATAGCTGCTGCATTTAGTGCACAAATGCGCGGAAGTTTAGGATGGTCTGTAGCTAGTATGCGGATAGTATGTTGAAGTGCACGGTTGGTGCCGGAGCGCATGGATAGTCAATAGCTGGTGCGTGGTTGGTGCGGAAATATGGAGATAGTCTTTTGCTAGTGCATGGTTGGGGCTGGAGTACGACTAGTTTATAGCTAGTGCGCGGTTAGTGCGGAAGTATACAGATAGTTAGTGTGTGGCTAGCGTGCGGAAGCGTAAAGATAATCCGTAGGTAGTATGCGGTTAGTGTACTGTAGTATAAAGTTAGTCGGAAGTTACTCGCAAGTTGGCCCAAGTTATTTCAGAGGTATATGAAGGTACCTTTAGGTGCATCGGGGTACGTCCGATGCACGCCGATCGATTTGCGCTGCTTTACGCTGATTTAAGCTGAGGTTACGCAGACGGTTTCTCCAAGTTACTGTTTTAACATAAATAACTGGAAAACCTCCAGTTATTTATGTCTGTAATCGGTAAATCGGCGAATTAACTGGAAAACCTCCAGTTAATTCGCCACATCGAGCATCAAACGAGCTAAATCAGTTAAATTAACTGCATGTTATCCAGTTAAATGAGGAGGATGAGGAAAAACGACCAAATTAACTGTAGGTTTTACAGTTATTTAATCGGGGAAGCCTTCCGCCAGCGTACGACAAGACGCCAATATATAAATAAAAACGGCTAGGCAAGGGGAAGAACTCCCCGAGCCTAGCCGTTTTTTTTGTTTGCCGGTGCCGGTTTACGGCTCCGTTCCCCATACCAGCGTGCCGCCGATGTAGCCGGTCAGACTGGGAGCGTCTTGGTACGACGTGGAGACGGAGTCAAAGGAATAGTCGTCGCTTTGCGAGTAATTGGTCCAGTCCGTTTTGGACATGCGGATATGGAGGTCGATGCTTTGTCCGGCTGCGAGGCTACCCGCTCCGGTCGTGAAGCCGAACTCGGAGTAATAATCCGCGCCGGTAACGGCTGTCGGCAGTTTGACGAAGGTGCCGGTCACGTTGGAGCTGCCGACCTGGGACCAGTCGCAGAAGAAGCTTTGCCCCTTGTCCCCGTCGATCGTGTAATAGTAACGCAGCTTCACGTCGCTCAGGTTGATGTCATCGCTGCCCGTATTGGTCAGCTTGATGCGGGGACTGATCGTATTGGTTGCGGATTGCAGCGAGCCGTTGAACATTTGCACCTTAAGATTCCCTGCAGGTGCCATAGTCGAATCGACGATACTTACATGCAGCGCCCGGGACGGACCGGAGCTGAATTGGAAGGTCAGATCCAGCGCCCCGAGCGGCTGGGAAGCCAGGTAGCTGCTCAGGATCGTGACATCCGTGCCCGATACGGCGTAGTCCGTACCTTCCGTCAACGGGACGTTGCCGTTTAAGATCGCAGAAAGCGTATTGCCGTTCAGCGTCAGGGTGACAGGAATGTCGGCCTGGCTGCCGGCTTTCTTGTCGAAGGCGGCCGTCACCGGCGAAATTTCCGAACCTGCTTCGGCGGTGCTGTCACTTACCGTCACCGAGAGCACCGCATCGGCTCCACCGCTGAACCGGAAGGTCAGGTTCAGTGCGCCTAGCGGCTGAGCGGCAAGATAGCTGCTCAAGATCGTGACAGTGGAACCGGAGACGGTGTAATCCGTGCCTGCCGCCAGCGGTACGCCGCCGTTCAGAATCGCGGAGAACGTATTGCCGTTCAGCGTCAGGGTGACGGGAATGTCGGCCTGGCTGCCGGTTTTCTTGTCAAAGACGGCCGTCGTTGGCGAGATGGAGCTGTTTGGCACCGGCTCCGCCAGCGTGTCGCCGTAAACGATGCCCAGTCCGTTCGTGCCGACGTAGACGCGGCCGTAAATTCTTGGATCCCCGGTGATGACCGAGTTGGTGGAAGCATACTGATGCTGGTCATCGTTGATGCGGATCCAGCTCGCCCCGGCGTCGTCGGAGCGGAAGATCCCGCGTACTCCGTCGATTTTGGCGCTGGTGTAAAGCGCCATATAATTGAGTCCCGGCGCGGCCTTGCCGAAGCCGATTACGTTTGCTTCTTGCACATTGCTCAGCCGGGTAAAGGTAGACCCGGAATCCGTAGAATGCCAGAGGCCGTATATTCCGCTGGTGCTATTGCCGCCGGCCAGCCAAATATCGCCCTCATGTCCCGGCATCGCTTTGAAATCAAGATCTCCTTCAACAGGGAGCCCCGTAGCAGCGGTTTGGGTGAATGAAACGCCACCGTTGGTGCTGATATAAAATTTACCTGCGGACCAGGCGTAAAACTTGCTCGAATTGACGCGGTCCGAAGCGATTTTTGCTCCGGCGGGAACGCCGGTGCTGGCGGTCCAGGAATTGCCGCCGTTCATGGAGTAATATACGCCTACGTCGGATGTGCTCCACAGCAGGGCGTCGCCGCTGGCGGACAAAGCCACTTCCCCGCCGCCCGTCGTTGCGGACGGTTCACCGTTGCCGGCATACCAGTTTGAACCGCCGTCCCGGGAGAAGCCGATCGACTTGGCGTTAGGGTTGACCGATTTATCGGCTTTGCCTACCCGCACGATGAAGCTAGGGTCCAGTTCGGCATAGTCGATATCGTTCGTGCTGTTCGGGTTGGTCATCATTTTGGGCGGAGCCTGAGTGAGATCGTCGTGACGGAAGCCGGTGGCATCCGGCAGCCCGCTGATCAGGTGCGCACCGCTCGGCGGGCTAATCAAATCATTGACCGCAGTCTCCTCAACGCCTTTCGCCATGACCGACAGGTTGATTTTTTTATTCAAATCCCAATCGGTAAGATTATTAGTTCCGTAAATGGTGGCCCCCGTTCCATACATCATCCGGTTCGAGTTAAACGGATCGATCTCGAGGTCGCCGATCATCCAGCCCAGCTTAGGCGAAATTTCGGGAGGGGAAGGTTGGTTTTCGAAATCCAGCCAAGGTGCTGCCGAAATATCCAGGTTATACCGCAGTGTCCGGGCCGGGTATCCGTCCCAGTCCCAGATTCGGGTCCAAGTCGAGCCGCCGTCGGTACTGCGGAAAATAATCGCGTCCGGCCACCAGGAATTAAGCGTGGCGACCATGAGGGTATTCGGGTGCTGGGCATCCACCGCAAGACCGCCATAACCGTAGTAATTATCGCTGCTGCTGGAAGAAACCGGACTGATCAGGGTCCATGCGTCGGTCGCGGTATTCAGCTTCCAGACATCGCCCTTGGTACCGTCGTACGGCCCGGCGCCATCGCTGTAAGAGATGTACAGGCTGCCGTTTGAAGCCAGGACGCCATGGTGCGGCAGATAACCGGTCGGTTGCCCCGGTATGGCCGACCAAGTGAGTCCGCCGTCGGTACTCCGGTATACGCTTTCATTTTTGTCGGCGACGCCGACGTAAATGGTTTGCGTCGTCTGGCCCGGCGTTCCTGTTGAAGGATCAAACGTAATCCAGGCTAGTCCTACGATGTCGCTTTGGTATTCGTACTCCGGATTCTCGATATAGGTTCCCGCATTTGGGAAGCTGGCAACTTTGCTCCAGGTCGCCCCGTAATCGGTGCTTCTCCACAGTCCGTTGCCGCTTCGGGCTCCGAAATACAAAATGCTGTTCTTATTCGGATCAATCGCCAGCCGCTCTCCCATAGAACGACCCGGCATATTGCCGCCGACTTTGAATGGCAAAGGCGACGCATCCCATGTTTCGCCCCTGTCGGTGGATCTCAAAATGCTGCCATTGTTCGGATCCCAACTGTTTGTGTAAGTGCCGACCGCAAGGTAGAGCCGATCCGGATCGACCGGATCCGTGGCCAGCGCATCGACGCCCGTTTTGCCCCACTCGTCCATGCCGACCCAATCCAGCAATTGAATCCAGCTGTTATCCGCCGGATTCCAGCGGTATGCTCCGCCGATATCCGTACGCGCATAGATCAGATCTGGCTCGGACGTATTAAAAATGATTCCCGGCACGAATCCGCCTCCTCCGCCCGTTACGACCTTGTTCCATTGATAACTCTCGCTAGGCGGCGCCGCCTCAGCCTTGCCCGGCAACCCGGTAAACGCGGTTCCAACAATCAGAACGGATAGAAGAAGCAAATGAAGTCCTTTTAACATCTTTTTTCTTGCCACTCAAAAAACCTCCCTACGTAAGAGTAATGGATTAAAACTCGGTAGTTACGGCCTTTCTGCAGTAGAACGTCAAAAGAATTTACGATGGGTGCTTGGTCCGGAAACAAACCGGCGTTTCGCGGATATTTCTGTGTGCGATATAAGGATGAGGGGAAGTCGAGGCGGATACCGTCTTATATCATAAGAACGAGGAACCCTGCAGGATCAAAACAAACGTAGCGTAATTGCGGTCATCACCTCCTTTAAGGATTTGTGAAAGCGCGTTCATAAATTAGCCTATTTATTCTTCTGCCACTATGAAATGAAACAGCATCCGCACCAAATAAAAAGAAGATAAGAAAAGCAATACTAATTTGTAATAATGTTCCAATCTAATTCGCCTTAAGACTAACTTAATTTAGAAATATAGTCAATATAATCTATTAAATGTAAATAGTTTTCTTTTTGTGGAAAAAGGGTATGATAAATCCCGTCAATTCTTCGATTTAAAATCATATTGGAATTCGCAGGGCCGGTCCGGGATAAGATAAAAGCTATGAAAACTGTTTTAGGCTTCCGTTCCGGGGGGTAACCCGATATAATGGGGGATAATTAACCAATATTACATGATGTGGAAGTATTTTTTTGACATATTGAATTTGAATTTTAATTTAACGTGAGATATCGGTAGGAGTCGGGGGTGGCGAAGTGGAACTGAGGCAAATCCAATATTTCATCGAGGTCGCGAAACTGGAGCATGTAACCGAGGCGTCCTATGCGTTGCATGTCTCGCAGTCAGCGGTGAGCCGGCAAATATTCAAGCTGGAGTCGGAGCTTGGGGTGGATTTGTTCATCCATGAAGGCCGTAAAGTGAAGTTGACGCCGATAGGGCGGCTATTTCTGGAGCACATGGAACATCTGATGAAGGTAATAGATAATGCCCAGCAGGAAATCAGCGAGTATCTGGACCCGGAACGCGGGACCGTACGCATCGGTTTTCCCAGCAGTATGGCCGCGCAAATGATTCCGAAAGTGGTTTCCGCTTTTCGCGGGCGCTATCCGTCGGTTCATTTTCAACTGCAACATGGCTCTTATAAGGAGCTGGTAGAGTGGGTGGCCAAGGGCGACATGAATTTGGCGATTATGGGGCCCGTTCCGCAAAATGAACCGCAAATCAAAGGCGTCGTCCTCTTTGAGGAGAAGTTTGCCGCCTTGCTTCCGGCCGGACATCCTCTGGCCGGACAAACCACGGTCACGCTGAATGAGTTAAAAGAGGATTTGTTTGTTTTGTTTCCGGAAGGCTTCGTGCTCAGGGACATTGTGGTCAAGGCCTGCGCAAATATCGGTTTCCAGCCGAAGGTAAAGTTCGAAGGCGACGATTTGGACGCGATTAAGGGACTCGTCTCCGCGGGCCTTGGACTTACCGTATTGCCGGAAATCGCGCTTAGTGAGCATATCGCTTCGTCCATCGTGATCCTGCCGATCACGGAACCGCATGTTACAAGAGATGTGGGAGTAATTATTCCCGCAAACCGGGAACTGCCTCCAACGGAGAAGTTATTTTATGATTTTTTGCAGGAGATGGCACCGGATTTAGCAAATGCTAGTAAAGAATAGGAATCGCCGAAATAGGGCGGAAAACGTCCGTAAACGGTCAAGAAAGTAGAATAGCTTGGGTGAATCAGGGCAAACTATGATAAAATTCACTGATTATGGTCATTAAGTTAATACTTAATGACTATTTTTATTGAAAATATGATACAATCAATATCGGGTTGTTTACTGCTTAATTGTTCAATTTTTCACTAACTTAGTTGAGTTGTGGGGGAATTGGGGCCCTGATCAACCCCAAAATTCAAGCATTATGGCTTATTGCAAAGGAGAATTGGTATGTCAGAACCGATCACAGAAACAAAGTCTGCACCAGAAACGACGGTCTCGTCCAGCGAAAATGCTCAGCGCGATATCGTTGATCAACTGCTCAAGCCCGAGGTTCAGGAATCCTTGACGGTCCTTGTTCAGCAGCTGCCTAAATTAACCGAACTGGTTAATCTGATGACGAAATCTTATGATTTTGCTAAAACCGTAGCTTCGGATGAAACGCTTAAGAGCGATACAGTCGGGGCGATTTCGGAAATTGCCGGACCGGTCAAAGACAAAGTGAAGAATCTAGCGGCCACCGTTATTGAAGCCAAAGACCGCGCCGATGAGAGCCAAGAAGTTATCGGTCTTTTCGGTTTGCTCAAAATGCTTAAAGATCCGGAAGCTCAAAAGTTGTTCCGTTTCGTTAATGCCTACCTTCAAGTTGCCGGTGAGAAGAGCCGACAAAAATAAATTTGCTATATCCTTTGTACCAACATCTTAATTTGTCAGAACGGAGGACGGATAATTACTATGTCTAAACATATTGTCATCCTGGGTGCCGGTTACGGCGGCGTACTGAGCGCCTTGAACGTACGTAAATATATGACCAAGGAAGAAGCGCGGGTTACCGTAATCAACCAGTATCCAACACACCAAATCATTACTGAGCTGCATCGTCTTGCTGCAGGCAGCATTTCCGAACGCGCGGTGGCTTTGCCGCTGGAGAAGCTGTTTAAAGGAAAGGACATCGATCTTCGCGTCGCCAAAGTCGAGAGATTCTCGGTAGACGGCAAGGAAGTGAAACTGTCCGACGGAACCCTCCTTTCTTATGATGCGCTTGTTGTCGGCCTTGGCAGCATTACGGCATACTTCGGAATTCCGGGGCTTGAACAGTACAGCATGGTGCTTAAATCCGCGGAGGACGCGAACCGCATTCATCGCCATATTGAAGAAAAGCTCGCGGAATATGCAAAAACGAAAAATGCAGCGGACGCTACTATCCTCATTGGCGGCGGCGGATTGACCGGGGTTGAACTGGTCGGAGAAATTGCAGATAAATTGCCGGAGCTGAGCAAAAAATACGGCGTAGATCAATCCGAAATCCAGCTTATGCTCGTAGAAGCCGGTCCGAAGATCCTGCCGGTTTTGCCGGATGTTCTGATTGAACGCGCAACGGCTAGTTTGGAAAAACGCGGCGTCAAATTCCTGACCGGACTGCCTGTCACGAATGTCGAAGGCAACACGATCGATCTGAAGGACGGACAAAAGATCGTAGCCAATACGTTCGTATGGACCGGCGGCGTGCAAGGTCATCCGCTTGTCGGCGAATCGGGCCTGGAAGTCAACCGCGGCCGTGCGACCGTCAACGATTTCTTGCAATCCACTTCTCATAAAGATGTATTCGTAGCCGGCGACAGCGCGGTTTATTTCGGCGCGGACGGACGTCCATACCCGCCAACCGCCCAAATCGCTTGGCAGATGGGCGAATTGATCGGTTACAACCTGTATGCTTCCTTAACCGGCAAGCATCTCGAAGGATTTAACCCGGTCAACTCCGGCACCCTGGCGAGCCTTGGCCGCAAAGATGCGGTAGCTACCATTGGCGCAAGCAACACCCAACTGCGCGGCTTGCCGGCCACGATGATGAAGGAAGCAAGTAACATCCGTTACTTGTCCCACATCAAGGCATTGGATGCATTGGCTTATTAATTAAGCGGCAAGTTTTCAAAATGGCATAATCACTGCCTGGAATAAAGAGCCTTCACCCCGGATCGGAAAAGCGGTCTGGGGGAAGGCTCTTTTTGGTTTTCAATTGATCTCGCGGCTTTTGCGGCTTTCGTTTGCCACTCCTCGCGATTTCCTGCAATACTGCAGGAATTTGAACACAAATAACGCTATATAAGCGGAATTGATGCAATAGTGCAGTAATATGCAACTTGTTCGAATGAAATCGCCGAGGATGAGTAAAATTGATGTATTTTTGCAGGAATACACCCCGACAAAGCTTGGCAAAACCAAAATTACTGCACTTTTGCAGGATTCATGAATGATTAGCCCAGCCCTGCTGTGTCCAGCTTATCCCCGCTGTGCCCAGTCCTACCTTTACTGTCCAGTTCTGTTTCAACGTTCGCCGCCGCCCAACAAAAAAAAAGTATCCGCTGAGCCATGGCCCAGCGGATACTCTCATACCAAATCAAGTAGATACTCTTAGTTTTAAACTACGCCGTGAGCAACCATCGTGTCGGCAACTTTCAGGAAGCCGGCGATGTTGGAGCCGACCACAAGATTGCCTGCATGGCCGTACTGTTCGGCAGCATTCACGCTGTTTCTGTAGATGTTTTTCATGATATTTTGCAGCTTGGCGTCAACTTCTTCGAACGTCCAGGCCAGTCTTGCGCTGTTTTGTGCCATTTCCAGAGCGGATACGGCAACACCGCCGGCATTAGCTGCTTTGGCAGGTCCGAAGTACACGTCATTGCTCAGGTATACTTCAATAGCTTCCAAAGTGGAAGGCATGTTGGCACCTTCGGCCACGAATTTCACGCCGTTCGCCACGAGCGTTTTGGCAGCATCTTCGTTGATTTCGTTTTGCGTCGCGCAAGGCAATGCGATGTCGCAAGGAATGTTCCAGATGTTCTCGCAGCCTTCATGATATTCAGCGGACGGATGCGTGCTCACATATTCCTTGATCCGTTTTCTTTCCACTTCTTTCAGACGTTTTACAGTCTCCAGGTCGATGCCGTTCTTATCGTAGACATAACCGTTGGAATCGCTGCAAGCAACTACTTTGGCGCCGAGTTGTTGGGCTTTTTCAATCGCATAGATCGATACGTTACCGGAACCGGAAACGACGACCGTTTTGCCCGCAAAGCTTTCGCCTTTGGTTTTCAGCATTTCGTCCGTGAAGTATACCAGACCGTATCCGGTAGCTTCCGTACGCGTCAAGCTTCCTCCGTAGGTAAGTCCTTTGCCAGTCAGGACGCCGGCTTCATTTCCGCCGCGAAGACGTTTGTATTGGCCGAACATATAACCGATTTCTCTCGCGCCTACGCCAATGTCGCCGGCGGGTACGTCGGTGTCCGGGCCGATGTATTTGGACAATTCAGTCATAAAGCTTTGCGTGAATTTCATGACTTCGTTATCGGATTTGCCCTTCGGATCGAAGTCGGAACCGCCTTTACCGCCGCCAATCGGCTGGCCGGTGAGGGAGTTTTTGAAAATTTGTTCAAAGCCTAAGAATTTGATGATGCTGGCATTAACGGACGGGTGGAAGCGAAGTCCGCCTTTGTAAGGTCCGATCGCGCTGTTGAACTGAACGCGGAAGCCGCGGTTAACTTGAACGTTTCCTTGGTCATCGACCCAAGGCACGCGGAAAGTAATCAGTCTTTCGGGCTCAACGATTCTTTCCAGAATCGCGTTGTTTTTGTATTTCGGATTTTTGGCGAATACGGGTACCAGGGAATCGAGAATTTCTTTTACCGCCTGATGGAATTCGCTTTCTCCGGGGTTGCGTTTTTTGACGGTTTCATAAACCTCGTTTACGTATGCTTGGGCTGCCTGAAGCTCTGGGCTGGTTTGTGTTGTGATAGCCAATCTCTTCTCCACCTTTCTTTTTTTACACAATATGGTTTGTTCCATTTTTCACGATTTTTATAACTCTAATTGTAATATCCATGTAAGATATAAACAAAACTTTATTTAGATGAAGTTGATGACCATTTGAGATGAACTTTACAGTTCGTGTAAGGTTATTCGGGACGTTCACCCACGCTTGATATGCAAAAAAGCCAGGCGGCTCAAGGCTTGATCCGCTTGGCTAATAAGATTTCAGAAAAATGATTCCGGTTATTTCAAGCTATAGTTTTTTCTCGTAAAAAGTCATTTGGAACAATGCCTTCATTCCAATGGATTCGTACAGTCTGTTCGCGCCAGTCAGGCTAGCGTCATCGACGCTGAGCAAGACTTGCCTGATCCCGCGGGCATATGCGGCTTGAAATACGCGTCCCAGCAGTGCGCGGGCGATCCCTTGTTTGCGCCAGTGCCGCCGCACGCCGAGGAGATCGACATAGATATGATCCCCGAAATTTTTGCTGATGACGAATCCGGCTAATTGATCACCGGCATGGGCCGTGAACCAAAAGCTCCGGTCGTAATGAGTACCGCTTTTTTCCTTCAGCCAGTCGGATTTGTCCACTTCGTAATAGGTTCTCGTATCCTTGAACGTTTCGCGGTAAGCGGACCAAAGCTGATCCTCATCGGCCACGGGATTGTAAAGATCAATGGAAATGCCGTTAGGCGGAGAGGATAAGGCAGGTGGAGTCTGCATCTCCATACTCATCCGGCTATATTTCCGTTGGAATATGTAGCCCTGATGTTCCAGCAGTTGCCGAGCCGGCTCGCTGAGCGCAGGGATGACGTTGGAAAGGCTCCAGGCGGTTTCGGGCGAGCCCAGTGCATACTCGCGGGCCCTGCTTTCTATGCCTTCAAGGAGAAGAGAACCAAGCCCCCGGTTTTTCCATTTCGGATGGACATAGCCGTAGGAAGACAATCGACCTTCTCCATTTTCTTCAAGAAAAGCGAAAGCCGCCACCTCGCCGTTCATCCGAATCATCCAAGAATTGGTGGCCAGCGGGATACCGCCGCAAATGTCCAGCAAGTCTTCAAGCACGAAGTCCGGCTGTCCGTATTCGTCGATATCGCAGGCCACCACAAGCTCCGTAATTTCTTCGGCAAAGGCCAAGTCGGCCGGTTCAAGCGTAACGTTTTGCATATGAACACCCTCTATTTTCCCATAAATTTGATTTCATTATTCCACAGGGTTCCATTTTCTGCCACAGCTTTTTGCATTTTCGATTAAAATAGAAAAAGAGACCGGCCTTAGGGCCGATCTCTCCTTGTAATTCAGGTAGCGCAAACTTGGTTATATCGTGTTCCAGTGGGTAATTTGATCAATAGGCAGGCGGGCCGTGCCGTGTGCAGCCCTGGCGGCTTTCCCCACGGCGATGAGCAAAATAGGCTTCAACGTTTCCGGCAGGGCATAGGCTTCCGCGAATTTTTCGGCGTTAAAACCGCCCATCGGCACGGTATCGTAGCCTTTCGCTTTGGCGATCAGCATCAGTTGCATCGACACGAGACCCGCATCCAAGAGATTGACTTGGTGCAACCGCTCCGGTCCTAAACTGCCGTAACCTTTGGTCAGCCGCTCGACGAAAACCGTTTTTGTGGCTTCATCCATCGCGCCTTTCTCAACAGCCTTCGCATAAATGTTATCGGCTTGCTCGAACGATCTCAGATCGCCGAGAACGGCGATGACGGCAGAGGCATCCACGACTTGTTGCTGGTTGTTGGCGATCGGCAGCAATTGCTCCTTCAGGTTTTCATCATCGATAACGAGGAACCGCCAGGGTTGCAAATTGGAAGAGGACGGAGCGGAAGTCGCCAGTTCCAGCATTTCCTTCAATTCTTCCCTGGAAATTTTGACAGACGGATCGTATACGCGAACCGAGTGTCTCTCTTGAAGCACAGTATAGAACTCATTCAAGTTCACGGTTTCATTCACACCCATGTATCCCATATCCTCCTTAAATATTAATCTTTGATTTTAGTAATGTATCCATGTAACCACAGTATATTATCGAACTGTAATTTTTACAACAACAGTTAAGATAAAATTTCTTCTTCCCTTGAGATTCGGTTAAATAACGGCTACGCTAAAGACACAATACAATACGTTTTCAGGAGGCAGACAACATGGATCTGAATATCGGAATTATAGGTACGGGATGGTTCAGTAAAGTGCACGGCGATATTTTGGCCGGCATGGATGGAGTCCGCGTTACCGCGGTCAGCGGGACAAGCTTGCCTAAAGCGGAATCGCTGGCGGCGCGTTATCCCGGAGCCCGCGGCTTCGCGACTCTGACGGAGATGTTGGACAGCGGGAAGCTGGATGCGGTTTATATTTGCGTTCCGCCGATGGCCCACGGGGACATCGAAGCCGAATTGATCGACAGGGGCATTCCCTTTTTGGTGGAAAAACCGCTTGGCGCGGAACTGGACGTTCCGCTCGGGATTTTAAGCCGGCTGGAGAAGAAGCCGTTGATTCATGCCGTCGGGTACCATTTCCGATACAAGGCGACGATTCAAAAGCTGAAAGAGAAGCTGGAAGGAGCAACGCTCGGGATGGCCGTCGGCTCCTGGATGGGCGACATGCCGCAGGTTTCCTGGTGGAGAAGGCAGGAGGGATCCGGCGGCCAGTTCATCGAGCAGACGACCCATATTGTCGATTTGCTGCGGTATACGGCCGGTGAAGTCCAGGAAGTATACGCCACTTACGCTAACCGCGTCGTCCATAACCAGTTCGAGAATGTCAACGTGGCGGATGTGGGCACCGTAACTCTGAAAATGCAGAGCGGGGCGATCGCAAATATCTCCAACACTTGCATATTGCCGGGCGGGGTAGGCAAATCCGGCCTTAGCCTATATACCGACGAGGGGGTTCTGGACTGGAATCCGGACCGTCTTGAGGTAGCGAGAGCCGGAGAGAAGAGCTCTTATGCCATCCATGACAATCCCTACGTAAAAGAAAATGAAGCTTTCATCCATGCGCTCCGGACCGGGGATGCGTCGGGCATTCTTTCCGATTACGCCGATGCCGTGAAGACGCAGCGGGTAACCTGGGCGGCCTTTGAATCGGCTTCTTCCGGCAATCCGGTTAAGATCGAAAATTGAGATTCAAGATATCCGGTTGCCCAATTTTGGACTTCTGCAGAACTAGGTTGGTCTCAGCAGACCGTGATCGTTGAGCAGGCCAAACGACGCTGCGGTATACAAAAAAGGACCTCGCCAAAAGCGAGGTCCTTTTCTATGTTAAACCTAAAATGTCAGATCGTAATTCACGAAATGAGTGTCCTTGGCTTCCGTTATCGCCACGTCCCCGCCCAAAAGTTCGGTGATCTGAATCAGCGGACCGACCAAACGATCCTTAACGATAACCACTGGAGCTTCCAGGTTGACGGCCTCGCCGTTCAGGGTGGCGATCGGATCATTGGCCCCGAGCACGAGTGTCTTGTCGCCGCGGGTCAGGGTTGCTTTCTTGGAAGCCGCATCATAAACGAACTCCGCTCCGGTGCCCAGCGCAAAATCCTTAAGCGGAACGCGCACCTGGTCTTTGGACGTCGTAGGAATTTGACTGAACGATGCGGGTTGCCCTTCAACGGTCAGGGTGAGCGAAAACACCGGTCCGTTCTCGTTGATGACCAGGCTTTGCACCTGCTGTTTAAGCTGGCTGTTGTTCAGATCCACATTATCCCCGGTCACCAGATGCGTACCGGCAGCAATCTCTTGAACGATCAGCTGGTTGATTCCTGCCGAGTGGTGCGACAAGTCTTTGTAGACGCCAAGATCGTAGGTAATGGAACTGTCGTTCTGGAAGTCATGGATGGTCACGTTGTCATAAGCGCTAAATTGCTCGTACATATATTTTTTCATGGCGAGCTGGTTATTGAACCGCTCCGGGTTGAGGCTATACCAGACTTGCTGCCGGATCACGGAATACGGCGGATAGTAGATGACGAATTCGATTTCCGGATGAGCTTTGACCAGACTGAGAATATTGTCCTGGAAGCGTTGCTTGACCACGTCCAGCGAAGGTTCGTTCTCCGATGTGGTCTGTTCCGAGAGCCAGGCTTCCTTCCATTTGGTCAGCACCCGGTCGGCCCCGTACACCGCGTAAGCATCCCAGTTGTTAAGCTTTTCAAGATTGCGGTACTGTGGATATTTGTCCTTGGGCAGGAACAAGGCCCCGAAAGCCTGCTTTACGTTCGAAACGTTAAAAATGTATTTATAGTCGTTGAGCTTGTTCTCGTCGTACAAGTAAAACGGAAAGGACTGCTCATCCCGCACGGAATTTTCGCGAAGGGAGAAATAATCAAGTCCCCAGAGAATTTTCTTGACCTGACCGGTGCCGATAGCGACGTTGGCGATCATCCGCTGCTCCTTCGCGGTCGATCCTTCCGTCGACAGCTTCAATACGTTGCCGCCGAGGCTTTCGCCGACCTCGGAAGGGACGAAGTTCTCTGTCATGGAACTGCCGATGATGACCATGTCATACTTGTAGTTTTTAGCCAGACCGGGGTTCTGGTAGCGCTGCTGCCCCGAGAACAGAGGCTGATAAGACGCCTTCCGGTACTGCTGAAGAGGGTCGACGGCATACACGAACGTTCCAACGATGGCACCGAACAGCACAACAAACACGAGGAACGAGATGACAAAGCGAATATTTTTCAAGAAGTGATCTCCCTTTCACAGATATATGAGTTAGAAGGTGAAGTAAAGGAACTCGCTGACTTGGTTGAAATACAGTACAGAGAACACGAACAAGAACGCGATAAACGCGGCATATTTCAAGTTAGGACGGAATCTCTTTTTCATATCCATCGAGTTGAGCGCAAACACGGCAACAACCAGGGCAACCGCAATCATCAGGACTTGTCCGAGCAGACTCATCGACACGCCGATATCACTGAAGTTGAACATGCCGCGGAACACTTTGATGGCATCATCCCAGGTTTTGGCCCGGAAAAACACCCAGCTGAAATTGATGAACATGAACGTGATGAACCAGGCGACCCAACGAGGGAGCGTAATCCCGGTTTTTTTCCACAATCGCTCAATGACCTGGGCAACCCCGTGCAGCAGGCCCCAGACGATAAAGGTCCAGCCCGCGCCATGCCAAATTCCGCCGATGACGAAGGTCGCGACCAGGTTGAAATAAGTGCGGTAATGGCCTTTGCGGTTTCCGCCCAGCGGGATATAGATATAATCTTTCAAGAACCGGCTCAGCGTCATATGCCAGCGGCGCCAGAAATCCTGGATGCTGACGGCTTTGTAAGGAGAGTTGAAGTTGATCGGCAGCTTGATATTGAAGAGCAGGGCGATCCCGATCGCCATGTCCGAATACCCGCTGAAATCAAAATAAAGCTGTAAGGTATAAGCCAGCGAAGTTGTCCATCCTTCGATCAGGCTTAAGTGCGTGGACACGTCAAATCCCTGTGTAGCGATCGGTGCCAGCGTGTCGGCGATGACGACTTTTTTGAACAGCCCGATACAGAATACGAACAGGCCTCTCGCGACATTGCCGGGAATGATCTTTTTGCTGCGGGCCCGGTCAAATTGCGGCATCATCTCTTTATGATGGAGAATCGGGCCGGCGATCAGGTGGGGATAGAAGGTAACGAAGAGTACGTAGTTTACGATGCTGTACTCTTTCGCTTTACCCCGGTAAGCATCGACCAGATAGGCGATTTGCGTAAAGGTAAAGAAGCTGATCCCTAGCGGAAGTGCCAATTGCAGCAATTGAAGCTGTGCCGAAAATAGCGAATTCACGTTCGAGATCAGGAAATCGGCGTACTTATAGTAGCCTAACAGCAGGACGTCTCCGGTTATCGCCAGGGTAAGCAGCAGCTTGCGGACCGATTGCGATTTAGCGGAGTGGCTTATAGCCCAGCCCATAATATAGTTAAAGGCGATAGAAGCTAGAATTAACGGAAGCGACTTAATGCTCCACCAGGAATAGAAGAACAGGGAGGCAACAGCCAGCCACAGTTTGCCGATGACGGGCGGGCAAAAGCGGTTCAGCAAAAAATAGACGACAAATGTGACGGGCCAGAAAGCAAAAATGAATTCGTAAGAGTTAAACAGCAAGTCCCTTGTACACCTCTTTGCTAAAATATGAAATATTCAAATAATATGATCATAACCTAGTTGGCAATAATCGACAATGCAAAAATACGGATCGGCTCTCTGCGGGAGACTCGAAAAAGAGGCTGTTCTTCCGGACGGAAGTCAGCCTCTTTGTACTTAAATGCATGTCGATAAAATATTAACGTTGTTTGGCGCCGGGAAGTTACTGTTACTTGACGGTTTTATTATAGTTTCCTATCTTGCCGGTGATCGCTTCGGCTGCATCGTCAAGCGCTTGTTTCGTCGTCTTGGACCCGCCGAGCGCTTCTTCGATCGCGCCTTCGACGATTTGCCGGGCTTCCGGGAACACGCCCATCACGGCGCCTTGCGTGGCTTGGCTGGGCTTGCTGGCATGCAGCTGATCGATGGCCGTTTGGAACTGCGGATATTTGGCGAGATTATCTTTCACAATCTGTTCATCATATGCTTTTTTGGTGATCGGAAAATAGCCGGTGGCAATATGCCACTTTGCTTGGGTTTGCGGTTCGGCAAGGAATTTAATGAATTCCCAAGCGGCCTTTTGCTCAGCTTCAGGCTTGTTGTTCAGGATCCAGAGGCTGGCCCCGCCGACGACTACGCCGCCGTTATCCGCGCCTTCGGGTCTCGGCAGGAAGGCGGTGCCTACTTCGAATTTATCCCCTACGCCGTCCACGATTCCGCGCAGGCTCGCCGTGGAATCCAGCGTCATGCTGATTTGCCCTGCAAGAAACGCCTTTTTGGTATCATCGGTTTTCCGTCCCAGGTTGATGGCTGCCTTGCTGTCGATCAAGCCTTTCCACCAGTCCAGCGTTTGGACGCCGGCATCGGCGTTCACGAGCGAAGCTTCCGTCGGGGCGGTCCGGCCGTTGCCGTTGTTTACGTATTCCGCTCCCTGGTTGGCGAAAAACTGCTCCATGAACCAGCCGTAGATGGCGAAGGAAACGGGAGCGCCTTGCTTAGCCAGGCTTCCGGCGGCCTGCGCTACTTCCTCATAAGTAGCCGGAGCCTTGTCCGGATTCAGTCCGGCGGCTTTAAACAGGTCCTTGTTGTAATAAAGGATCGGATTGGAGGTGTTGAACGGCATCGAATATTGCTTGCCGTCAAAGGTATAGTAGCCCGCAATGTTCTCTTCCAGCTGGCTGACGTCATAGCCTTCCTCGTCGATGAAATTCTGGACCGGCGTGATGGCCCCGGAGTCGATCATGAAGCGGGAGCCGATTTCATACACCTGAATCAGGGAAGGGCCGGTTTTCGAATCCATCGAAGCTTTCATTTTATTCAAGCTCTCATCATAGGTGCCCTGGTAGATGGCTTCGACCTCCACGGTATCCTGCGAGGCATTGAAGTCGGTCACCAGTTGATCGGCCGCTTTGCCCAGTTCTCCGCCCATGGAATGCCACCAAACTACCTTGGTTTTCCCGGCGGTATCCTCTTTAGCTTGGCCCGAATCGTTTCCGGCGGACGCTTGCTTATTGTTGCCGGCTGCCTCCGCATTTGCGGCGGTATTTGTATTCGCCCCTCCGCCGCAGGCCGACACCAGCATGGACAGCAGTAGTACGGTAACCAGTAAAAATGAACTTTTCAGCTTGAATGGTCTCATTCCGTTTTATTCTCTCCCTTGAATAGCGTGAATTTTTATTTAAAACCGTCCCGGAGGACGGGGATCTTCCGGCTCGGCCGTGATTATCCCTTGACCGCCCCGGCGGTCAGCCCGCGGACAAGCTGCTTCAGGCCGATGACGATCAGCAGCAGGGAGGGCAGTAACACCAGCGCCACTCCGGACAAGACGATGTTCCAGGCGGTGAATTCTTCGAATTGCAGCATGCTGACGCCGATCTGGACGGTGCGCATCTCGGCGGTGTTGGTGATAAGCAAAGGCCAGAGATACATATTCCAGGCGTTCAGGAAGACATAAACGGCCAAAGTTGCCAGACCGGGCCGGGAAAGCGGCAGGACGATGTGCGCGAAATAGCGCAGATGCCCGCACCCGTCGATCCGTGCCGCTTCGAACAGTTCTTTGGGCAACTGCAGGAAGAACTGCCGTAGCAGGAACACCCCGAAGGCCGAGGCAAGAAAGGGAAAGACCAGACCCGGATAAGTATCCAGCCAGTTCCACGATTTGATCAGCAGGAAGTTCGGGATCATCGTCACTTCCCAGGGGATCATCATGGTCGACAAGAAGAGCGCGAACCACACCGCCTTTCCGCGAAAGGAAATGAACGCGAAAGCGTACGCCGCCAGGCTGGCGGTAGCGAGCTGTCCCAACATCACCAGACCGGAGACAAGGAAGCTGTTCAGGATAAAGCGGCCGACCGGGATGAGGTCGATGACCGATTCAAGGCTTCCGAGATAGAGGCTGGAGGGTAGCAGCCTGGGCGGAAATTGGGTGGTTTCTTCCGGCGTCATGAAGACGGACAGAAACGTATACAGGAGCGGGTACAGCACGAACAAGGACAGAAGGCACAGGATAAGGTACACCGCACCTTTTCGCAGCGGATGGGAGAGCGTCATTGATAATGCACCTTCTTTTCCACAAAAGTGAACTGAATCAGCGTCAGAATCAGGATCAGCACAAAGAGAACGAGGGCCATGGCGCTGCCCGTACCGAACTGGTAGTTGACGAAGGCTTCTTTATATATGGAATAAACGAGCACTTCCGTGGAACCTGCGGGACCGCCCTTTGTTAAAATATGCATCTGTCCAAACGCCTGGAAAGAGCTTATGAGCGACACGACGGTCAGAAAAAACACGACCGGGGACAGGAGCGGCAGAAGGATGCTCACGAACGTGCGGATATGACCGGCGCCGTCGATTCTGGCGCTATCGTATATGTCTTCGGAGATCCCCTGCAGGCCGCTGAGCAGCACGATGAAGTTAAAGCCCGAGTTCATCCAGACCGTCATGATGGAGATGGACAGCAAAGCCCATTTCGGATCGGTAAGCCATTGAACCGCCGGCAGGCCGGCCAGATCAAGGAAATAGTTGAACATGCCGAGCGTAGGGTGAAAGAGCATCATCCAGATGACGGCGGAGGTGCTCACGGAGAGCGCGAGCGGTAATGAGAAAATAAACTGAAAGATTCTCATTCCCTTCAGGCGGGAATGGGCGAGCGCAGCCATGATCAGGCCGAGGATCAGTCCGCCGGGGATCGTCAGGAGCGCGAACTTACCCGTAACGGCCAAGCTGCTCCAAAACTGCGAAGAAGTCAGAAGCTGCCTGAAATTATCAAGCCCGACATAAGCGGCGATTTGTCCCCGCGGATCGGTCAGAAAGAGGCTGAGGTAAATGGAGCGGATCAGCGGATAAAGCAGGAACATGCCGAAAAGAACGATGGAGGGGGCCAGGAAGAGATAGGCTAGCGCGGGTTCTTTGAGACGGGATAGCTTCCATCGCCTGCTGCTAACCGTGCTGTAACCGGGTGCCTGGGTTACGGCAGGAGACGGTGCGTTTCTGACTGTCGTGTTCACGGTAAATCTCCTCCTTTGGATAGGAATGCATAGAGACGGTTCCATGGAAAAAGAGCATTTGCAGTGCAACAACATCTCTACCAGTTTAGAAAAGAGGAATTATCCCGGAGTCAACGCGGGGTAAAGTTATCGTTAAAATTCCGGAATTTGCTGTAAATGTGCAGGATTAGGAAGTGAATCTCCGATTCAATAGGCAAATTCCTGTAAAAATGCAGCTTATCGGGCTAATATCTGACCGGAATGAGACTTAGGAGGATTTCTCCTGCATTTTTACCGTAATTCGCTCCAATATGCGCTTGCTCTACTGAAAATGATGCATTTTTGCAGAAACTCACAAATCGTTCTATGCGTTTAGGCAAGCTGTACCGTAAAATCTGCCGATTTGATCGTCAACACCAAGCAATTAATAGAAAATAAGCAATAATCTCAGTCTACTAGTCCATGCATAATCTATCAGTCCTTCATAGAATGTACTATTCCCAGAAAGGAGTTGATTGAATAATGGCAGTCCTTATAGAACATGTCATTAATGTCCCTACCCCGATTGCGAACGGTGCCGCGATCAATGTACCGCAAACGCCGGCCGGGCAAGGAATCGCACTGGTGCGGGTTACTATTCCCGCACAATATCCGGTCAACCGGGTCCAATTGGATGCAACGGTCGGACTCCAAGGTATCACAGGCATTCCGAGAGTCTTGTTCCGCGTGTTTCGGGACGGCACGGAAATCTATTATGCAGTCCAGGGCGTAGAAGCGGACTTCGAAAATGTTAGCCTTACCTCTTTGATCGCTGCAGACATCAATGTTGCCCCTGGCGTCCATGACTATGTTCTCTCTGTAGAGAATCTTGAAGCAGGAACACAAGCCAGAGTCATCGGACCGATCGTATTCACCGCACTGGCTACAGCTTAATTCTAACCATTGACGCAGCAACCAAATCTCATGGAATATTTAAAAAAGCCACCCTGCAGTGGGTAGCCAGATCAGATTTTAAGAGAAACCCTATCCTTTTTTGGAACAGGGTTTCTCTTGTTTTAGGTATTTTGGAATTAGAACAACGAGACGGTTGCCTTCGACTCTCCAAACGATCTGGGCGGATCGCCATCTACTTCATGTTCTGCACGGTTGCGGTCATCCATGTTTGTTCCCTGACGCTGTGCAACGCGCGTAAAGGCAACAGCGAAGAAACCCATGCTGTTGCTATGCTGGAACACGAATAACGTCCTTTTTGGACCTTAATCCATCAAATGGGCGAGGCAATAGAGAATAGCGTCCTTTTGGGCCGCTATTTTAATACAAAACAGGCAAAGGAGCTTCGAAAGGTCATTTCTATCCGAAATAAGAGCCCAGGAGTACGCTAATTCTTGGCAAAGTGCCTAAAAGCGCGGAATAGCATCCTAAAAGGACGCTATTCTAGTGAATCCCATAAGTTTCATGGCAAAAAATTGACCCCGCCATAGGCAGGGTCCATGAGAGAAATCTTTATACTAAAAATTAGGAGGAAACGTTAGCAAGGTGCCTAGACTAATGAATCAGCAAATTGATGATCATAGGCGCAACGCCCAGAGTAAACAAAGCAGCCAAAATCATCGAGATGCTCGAGATGGTACCGGTCAGGGAGCTTAGTTCGAAAGCTTTGGAGGTGCCGGTTCCATGGGCGCTTGTGCCAAACAGGACGCCGCGGGCAACTTCGCCCTCAATGCGGAACAACTTCATAATCCAAGGCCCGAGCATGGCGCCCAGCAGACCGGTTAATATTACGAACACGGCCGTTATATTCGGCACGCCGCCGATCACTTGCGATACGCTCATCGCGATCGGAGTCGTTACCGACCGGGGAATCAAGCTGCTAACCAGCTTCATATCAAGATGCATCCATTCCGCTAGGATGGCGGAGGAGAACATCGCCACGACGGAGCCGGTCAGCACGCTGACAAGAATTTCAACCGCATGTTTTTTTAACACATTGTAGTATTTGTAAAGGGGAACCGCAAAGGCGATGGTAGCCGGCTGCAGCATGGCGCTGAGCCATTTTCCCCCGGAATGGTAAGTTTCGTAAGGAACCTCGATCCAGATTAATCCGACGATCAGCACAAGCGGTGTAAGCAGCAGCGGCGACAAGTAGACCCGAGGCCGGACGCGGTACAATTGTTTGGATAGTCCGTATACGACAAGAGTGACAATCAGACAAATCAGGCCCTGTATCATGACAGCTTCTGCTCCTTTCTTTTGGCGATATGCGAGGCGATCAGGCCCGAACTGGCCATGACGATCACGGTGCTGGATACGACAACGATCAAAATCTGTACGCCGTCATGCTCCAGAAGCGGGATGTATTTCATCACGCCGACGGCGGCCGGGATGAAGAACAACAGCAGCTCCGCAAGCAGCCAGTTCGCTCCCTGTTCAATCCAGGTCAGTTTTATGATGTTCATTTTCAATAAGGCGAACAGGACGATAATGCCCAGGATGGATCCAGGTATCGGCAGATGAAGCCATTGCGCCAGATAGTTCATTACGAGAGAGAATAAAACCAGAATGGCGACTTGAAGAACAATTTTACCGATCGTTTTGATGTTTCCCATGGTGTGGGCACCTTCGTTTCTGTATAGTGAATGTTAATAATGAAATATTACATCAATTGTTTTCATGGGTAAAATGAATATACTGAATGAGAATCATTCCATTTGTCTATGACAAAAAGCGATGAAAGAAGGGACATGCTAAGGATGGATATCCGGCAAATGCAGTATTTAATTGAGGTAGCCCGCCTGAAAAGCTTTACCAAAGCAGCCGATGCGCTCTTTATTACGCAGCCGACGATCAGTAAAACGATTAAAGGCATGGAAGAGGAGCTGGGCGTTGTACTATTCGACAGGGTTGGCAAAAAGGTGGAACTGACCGATGCGGGCCAACTGATCGTTTCGCAAGCGCAGCAGATCGTAACCTCTTTTCATAATCTGACGGCGGAACTGGACGACTTGCGCAATTTGAAAAAAGGCCACATCCGGATCGGACTTCCGCCTATGGTAGGGTCGAGCTTCTTTCCCCGGGTCATCGGTCAATTTCATCAGCGCTATCCTGAGATTACCATTCAATTGTTCGAAGACGGGGCAAAAAAAGTGGAGTCCGACGTAGCGGACGGATTGCTGGAGGTTGGCGTCGCGGTTTTGCCGACGGTTCAGGAGGGACTGCGCAGTTTTCCGTTTGTCGAGGAAAAGCTGAATCTGGTGGTGCATCCTTCGCACCCCCTGGCGGAGCGGAACCAAGTGGATTTGGCGGAGCTCGCGAGTGACGGGTTTGTCTTGTTCCGGCAAGATTTTACGCTGCATGACCGGATTATTGCCGAATGCGCTATAGCGGGCTTTCAGCCGCATGTCATATACGAGAGCTCGCAGTGGGATCTCATCAGCGAAATGGTGGCTGTCGGCCTGGGGATTACCTTGCTGCCCGAGACGATTTGCCGCGAAATCGATAAGGAGCGGGTCCGAATCCTGTCGCTCGTGAACCCGGTCATCCCATGGAAGCTGGGGATTATTTGGCGGGAGGACCGGTATTTGTCGTTCGCTACCCGGGAATGGATCAGGTTCGCGCAAGAGGTGTTGACCGCTACCCCGGATAACGCTTAATTGCTTAAAAGCACAAAAGCCATAAAAAGTTCACGAATTGGAGAATATAACCATGAAAAGCTACCTAGGCATGTCAGGGTGGATTCATTATAATAACAAAATGTGCATTTAAATACATCAATATTAGGGGACAGAGCCTGAATGAGTCTTTTCAGAAGAAAATCGATTACTTCTATGCTTCAAGAAAAAGCTGCATCCAGCGGCGGCGGATTAAAAAAAGAACTTGGCGTATTTGACCTAACGATGCTCGGTGTCGGATGTGTAGTAGGCACCGGGATTTTTGTGTTAACCGGAGTCGCTGCCGCCAAGCACGCCGGGCCGGGGCTCATTTTATCCTTCCTCCTTGCCGGGATTGTCTGTGCTTTTTGCGCGCTATGCTACGCGGAATTCGCCTCTATGGTCCCCGTTTCGGGAAGCGCCTACACGTACAGCTATGCCACTTTCGGAGAAGTTATCGCCTGGATTCTCGGCTGGGATCTGATCCTGGAATACGGATTCGCCGCTTCTATGGTGGCCAGCGGTTGGTCGGGGTATTTTCAGGGCCTGCTATCCGGATTCGGCCTGGAAATTCCCAAAGCGCTCAGCAGCGCCTTTAATCCCGCCGGCGGGACTTACTTTGACTTGCCTGCCGTACTGATCGTTTTGCTGCTGACTTTCATCGTATCGCGCGGAGCCAAGGAATCGACGCGGCTCAATTCAATTATGGTTATCATCAAAGTCGCAGTGATCATCCTGTTCCTTGCCGTCGGCGTATTTTATGTGAAGCCGTCCAACTGGACACCGTTCATGCCGTTCGGGTTCGGCGGCGTGGTTACCGGGGCGGCAACCGCATTTTTGGCTTATATCGGCTTTGATGTCGTAGCAACGGCTGCCGAGGAAGTGAAAAACCCGCAAAAGGATTTGCCGAAAGGCATCCTTTGGTCGCTGGCCGTTTGCTCTTTGTTGTACATTCTGGTTACCGCCGTATTGACAGGCATCGTTCCTTATACCTTGCTAGATGTTAAAAATCCCGTTGCTTTCGCGCTCCAGTTTATTCATCAAAACTGGGTGGCCGGTTTTATTTCCCTGGGTGCTATCGTCGGTATCACTACGGTGTTGTTCGTACTTCTGTTTGGACAAACCCGGCTCTTTTACGCGATCGGACGCGACGGGCTTCTTCCGGAGAAGCTGTCCAAGCTTAATCCGAAAACAGGGGCACCTGCCACAAGTACTTGGGTAACCGGCATTGTGGTCGCTATCTTTGCCGGCTTGATTCCGCTGAACAAACTGGCCGATCTCGTTAGTATCGGCACCCTGTTCGCCTTCATTTCCGTCTCCCTCGGGGTTGTCATTTTGCGGAAAACCCGCCCGGACTTGCAGCGGTCCTTTAAAGTGCCGCTCGTTCCGTTGATTCCGCTGATTGCGGTGGCAACCTGCGGATACTTGCTGATCAGCCTGCCGCGGATTACGTGGATTGCGTTCCTGCTGTGGATGGCCCTCGGTCTGGGCGTTTATTTCTTGTACGGTTACAAGCATAGCCATTTATCCGGGAAGGCAGAGAAATAGCCGAAATAAAGAAAAGCATGCATATTCCCGGCGAAAAGTGCTGACATTAAGCGGAGTATTTCTACAATTCAAGAAGAAGGAGAGAACTTTCCGCATGAAGGTTGCCTGGATTTCGGGCCTGCTCGCCTGTTTTCTCTTCAGTCCTGTAGCCGTAGGGGATGCTTTGGCTTATGCCCCGGCCACTACAGCGACGGATGCCGCTTATACTTCAGCCGTTTCAGCCGATGTGCCTTATCATTTCGGATTCAAAAGGAGCGTAGGGGGACAACTTCCTTCCATTAATGAGGAAGGCTTCAAAGAGATCGTGGATAAACATGGCGCGATTTTTTTGGGGGATACGTCCCGCAAAGACCTGTTCCTGACCTTCGATAACGGGTACGAGAACGGATATACCGCGCCGATTCTCGATACTTTGAAGGCGAAGAAGGTACCGGCGGTGTTCTTCATCACCGGTCACTACGTTAAGGATCAGCCGGATCTAGTAAAACGGATGGCCGCGGAAGGGCACCTGGTGGGGAACCACTCCTGGAGCCACCCGGACATGACGACGATTACGGATGCCCGCATCAAGGAAGAGCTGGATCGCGTAAAACAAGCGTCGGCGCCATTGACCGGCACGGATCGGATGCGTTACCTTCGTCCGCCGCGCGGCATTTTCAGCGATCGGGTACTGCGGGTGACAAAAGAACTCGGGTATACGAACGTGTTCTGGTCGGTCGCCTACAAAGACTGGGACGTAAACGACCAGAAGGGGACGGCCTATGCTTATCAAAAAGTCGTGCAACAACTGCATCCCGGCGCGGTGATTTTGCTTCATTCCGTCTCCAAGGATAACGCCGCCGCTTTGGGCGCGATTATCGACGAAGCCCGTCGCCAGGGCTATGAGTTCCGCAGCCTGGACGAGCTTGGCAAACGGCCGCAAGAACAGCAGCCTATGCCGGGTTCGCAGCCCTAACCTGCTCCATTTAAACAGACCGCCTGTATCGGGTAAACCCCGTTCAGGCGGTCTGTTTTGTTAACTGAGGCAAGTATCTTGACTTTGGATTTTTAGGCTCATATAATTAGGTTTGCGAATAAATAAGTTAGCTAAATATTAAAGTATCTAAATAAATTAAAAGGGGGCGGTGAGTTGATTATGGGCGAGGATAGTAAGGCCCAGCGACTAATGGAAGTCCTTGGCCGTTTCAGAAAGGCGGAATGGCATAAGCAAGCCTTGGACGGATACAAGCCCAGTGAGCTCAGAGTATTGTTTATGATCCAAAAAGGGAGCCTGAAGGAAGAACGCGGCGTTACCATTTCGAGTATCAGCAGCATGATGCGCGTGAGTCCGCCTACAGTGACCCCGCTGATCCGCAGCTTGGAATCCGGCGGCTTGGTTGTTCGGATTTACGATCAGGAAGATCGCAGGGTCGTCCGGGTAAAGCTGACCGAGGAAGGCGAACGGGTGAGGCAGGAAGCCAAGACGGTCTATGCCCGCCACTTCAAGGAATTGTCCGACTTTTTGGGCGAAGAGCGGAGCACTCAACTGGCTGACTTACTGGAGCTTGTGTTTCAGTTTCTGAAAGAGAAACATACAAGCGATCTTCCTAAATAAAGAAAGTGGAGATGATGGGAATGATAAAACTTTTCCGGCATTTGAAGCCATACCGTTGGTTGGTTGCGGCCGTCTTGGTACTGGTATTTTTCCAGACCCTGTCCGAGTTGTACCTGCCGACGCTCATGTCCGATATCGTGGACACCGGTGTCGTGAAGGGAGACACGCCGTACATTTGGCGGATCGGCCTGTTCATGCTGCTGGTGGCGCTGGGCGGGATGATCTGCTCCATCGGCGCAAGTTACTATTCGTCCAAGGCGGCTTCGGGCTTCGGGAAATCGCTGCGGGCCAAAGTGTTTAACCATGTATCGAATTTTTCGCTAGAGGAATTCGATAAAATCGGCACCGCGTCGCTGATTACCCGGACGACCAATGACATCACCCAGATGCAGCAAGTGCTGATCATGATGCTGCGGATGATGGTCATGGCACCGATGATGTGCATCGGCGGGATTATTATGGCGGTATCCAAGGACGCGACGCTGTCGCTGATTTTGGTCGTCATCATGCCCGTATTGGCGCTGGCGATCTTTCTGATCGCGAGAAAAGGGATTCCGCTGTTTAAGACGATTCAGAAAAGAATTGACCGGCTTAATTTGGTCATGCGCGAAGAATTGACCGGGATGCGAGTCATCCGTTCGTTCAACCGGATCAACCATGAGAAGAAACGGTTTGAAACAGCCAACTTCGAACTGACCGATACGTCAATCAAAGTTAACAAAATCATGGCCTTCATGATGCCGGTGATGATGCTGGTCATGAACGTCTCTTCGGTCGCGATCATTTGGTACGGCGGACTGCGCATCGACGCGGGACACATGCAGGTCGGGGACCTGATGGCCTTTTTGCAATATGCGATGCAAATCATGTTCTCCCTGATCATGGTATCGATGATGTTCGTCATGATTCCCCGCGCCTCGGCTTCTGCGGTTCGGATCAATGAAGTGCTGGATATGGTCCCGGTAATCAAGGATGCGGACAACACCGTGTCTGCCGGGGATCAAAAAGGGTATGTCGAATTCCAGAATGTGTCGTTCAGTTATCCCGGCGCGGAGCAGCCGGCGGTGCAGGATATTTCGTTCAGCGCCAAGCCGGGGGAAGTGACGGCGATCATCGGCGGCACGGGTTCGGGCAAATCGACGCTGATCAGCTTGATTCCGCGGTTTTACGATGTGAATGAAGGACGGGTGCTTGTCGACGGCATGGATGTCCGGGACTTGCCGCAGGAAGAACTGCGTGCCAAGATCGGTTTTGTACCTCAGAAGGCCGTGCTGTTTACCGGAACGATTCAGGACAACATCCGTTACGGCAAAGAGGACGCGACCGACGAGGAAGTGCGGCATGCGGCGAAAATCGCCCAGGCGGCCGACTTTATCGGCGAAATGGAGCAGGGCTACGATTCCGTTATCGCGCAGGGCGGAAGCAACGTCTCCGGCGGTCAGAAGCAGCGCCTCTCCATCGCCCGGGCGTTGGTCCGGGGAGCGGAAGTTTATATTTTTGACGACAGTTTCTCGGCGCTTGACTTCAAGACCGATGCCAAGCTGCGTGCGGCCTTGAAGGACGAAACCCGTGAATCGACCGTAATTATTGTCGCGCAGCGGGTAAGTACCGTGTTGGATGCGGACCGCATTATCGTAATGAACGAAAGCCGGATCGCCGGAATCGGCACTCACCACGAACTTATGGAAACCTGCGACGTGTACCGGGAGATCGTGTATTCGCAGCTTTCGGAGGAGGAGATCGCATGAGCCAGGAGCAAACTAGAAGAGGTCCCGGCGGCCGGGGCAGACACGGCGGACGCGGTCCTGGCGGTCCCGGAGGTCCCGGCATGGGGATGCCCGTGGAGAAGGCCAAAAACTTCAAAGGTACGCTGAAACGCCTGATCCGTTATTTGCGTCCTCATAAATATCAACTTGGTGCCGTTTTGATCATGGCCATATTAAGTACTTTATTCAGTATTTTTAGCCCGAAAGTAATGGGTAAAGCGACCACGAAACTGTTCGAAGGCATCATTGCCAAAATGAAGGGCGTACCTGGGGCGGAGATCGACTTCCAATATGTATGGCATATCATTTTGATCCTGCTCGGTTTGTATGTGTTAAGCTCGATTTTCAGCTACTTCCAACAGTATCTGATGGCCGGCGTCGCGCAGAAAACGGTTTACGATTTGCGGCAGGACGTGAACGACAAGCTGTCCAAGCTGCCGTTGAAGTATTTTGACGCCCGGACGCATGGGGAAATTTTGAGCCGGGTTACGAACGATGTCGATAATATCAGCAACACCCTGCAGCAAAGCTTGACGCAGCTTATCACATCGGTGCTGACGATCATCGGGGTCATCGCAATGATGCTGTCGATCAGCCCGCTGATGACGTTAATCGCGGTATTGACCCTTCCGCTTAGCATCGTCGCGATCACTTCGATTGCCAAGCGTTCGCAGAAGCAATTCGTCCGACAGCAAAAAGAATTGGGCCAATTAAACGGTCACGTGGAAGAGATGTATACCGGACACAAAATCATCAAAGTGTTTGGGCGCGAACAACGTTCTTTGGAGCAGTTCGACGAAATCAACGGCCGGTTGTATGAAGCCGGATGGAAAGCTCAATTCATTTCCGGGGTCATCATGCCGATCATGAGCTTTATCGGAAATATCGGATATGTGCTCGTGTCGGTCGTCGGCGGGATCCTGGTTACGAAAAAGAGTATTGAAATCGGGGATGTGCAAGCCTTTATCCAATATGCCAGACAATTTACGATGCCGATTACCCAAACCGCGAATATCGCCAATATTATTCAATCTACGGTGGCGTCGGCGGAACGGGTGTTTGAAATTCTGGATGAAGAGGAAGAGGTTCCGGAATCAGCGAAGCCAGTGGTACTTGAACAGCCTAAAGGCAACGTGGTTTTCGACCATGTGAAGTTCGGGTACGATCCGGATCATACGCTAATTGAAGACATGAATATCGAGGTATCCCAAGGCCAGACGATCGCCATCGTCGGACCGACGGGCGCGGGCAAGACAACGCTGATTAATCTGTTGATGCGCTTCTACGAAGTGAATGACGGAGCGATCAGAATCGACGGGGTTAATATTACGGATATGAAGCGCGGCGATCTGCGCAGCCTGTTCGGAATGGTACTGCAGGATACCTGGCAGTTCAACGGCACGATCCGCGATAACATTGCCTACGGACGTGAAGGCGCCACGGAGGAAGAGATTATCGAGGCGGCCAAAACAGCGCATGCCGATCATTTCATCCGCACGCTCCCCGGCGGGTATGATACGATCCTAAACGAAGAAGCCTCGAACATTTCGCAGGGGCAAAAACAGCTCTTGACCATCGCGCGCGCCATTCTCGCCGATCCGGCCATCCTCATTCTTGACGAGGCGACCAGCAGCGTGGATACCCGGACCGAGATCCATATCCAAAAGGCGATGAACGAGCTGATGAAGGGCAGAACGAGCTTTGTCATCGCGCACCGGTTGTCTACGATCCGGGATGCCGATTTGATCCTCGTAATGAACCACGGTTCCGTTATCGAGCAAGGAACGCACGAGAAACTGCTGGAACAAGGCGGGTTCTACGCCGATTTGTACAACAGCCAATTTTCGAAGGGCGGCTTTGATCAGGAAGCGGGTTAATCCGCTCTTGATTCCCTCCCATATATATCAGCCTATCTCAAAAACCGCGTGCCATGGGCCGCGGTTTTTTATTTGTTTCAGGGGGGAACGGGCTCTATGATGCGTTACGGCGCCGATTCATTTACACCTCGCCCGCCAATCTGAGCAGCTCCTGTTCCTTCAGGATGATAATCTTCCGGCCGCTTACGGCCGCTATTCCGCTGTTCGTCAGCTGACCGAGCTTTCGGCTTAGCGTTTCTGGCGTGGCGCCGATCACGCCGGCAAGCTCTTTTTTGCTGACCGGCAGGATGAATTCACTGGATGACGGTGCCGATTTATGGCGGAAATAAAGCAGCATTTTGGCCAGTCGCCGGTCGGCCTCAAGCAGAGTAAGGACGGCGGCCCAACTGTCCGCCTCTTCCAGTTGTCCGCTCAGTGCGCTCATGAATCGGGCGGCCGTATCGGGACTTCGGCGCAACACCTCCAAGAAGTCGGCGCGGTGGATGCGGCAAATATCGGCTTCATCCGCCGCACTGGCGCTTGCGTAATGGGGTTTTTCCTGTAGCAGTGAAAATTGGCCGAAAAAATCGCCGGGAAAAAGCAGCCGGATAATATGCTCTTTCCCGTTATCTTCAAGCTTGGTCAACTTAATGACCCCGCGGCTAAGAACAAAGAGAGAATCGGAACGGTCCCCTTCGTGGAAAATCATATCTCCCTTGGCAAAATGCAGAGATCGCATCACGGTGTGCAGCAGTTCGATTTCTTCGGGACGCAATTGACTAAACACCGGTACGCGGGACAGGCAGGAAGGAGCCGCCGTTCCGGCACCGGTGGAATGCAATGTACAAGCCATTTTTGGCACCTCCATGGTCATCTTTACTTCTAAACTACCAGCAAGCTATTCCCGACATTGTGCGCTACATCACAAACTTTGAGGACAAAACTTGACCTGAATCAAGGTTGAAAACAGGAAGATAAGGCAAATTGGAAGTATGGAAGTGAGGAAACCCTCACACAGAACAGGAGGACAACAAGATGAATGGATTTTCTTTTGATGATTTGAAAAAGATACAACGTACCCGGCTTGGAAAAGAAGTGCCGCTGGAGCTGTTCCGGGCAATCCGGCTTATCGGAATGAGGGAGGCGTTGCCTCTGGAAGGCAAAGGGACAACGGCCTCCATCGGCCGGAAAATCGGAGAAAGCCTGCCGGTTTCTACGGAAGAGGAATTACTGGACATGTTTGCGACGTTGCAGATCGGCCTCCCTCGCGTAACTCATCGGGACAAGCATCTGATTAAGATCGTGGTGGATGATTGCTTTTGCAAGGGACTTCCCGTCTTGGAGGAGAAAAAGGTATGCGATCTGGAAGGAGCAATTCTTGAAGGTGCGTTAGGAAGGATTATGAACCGGAAGGTTACGGTTCGTGAAACTAAATGTAATGTATCCGGAGATGATCATTGCGAGTATGAGGTTCGTTGGTATGATTGATTTTTCTAAATTAAGGATATTAATCTCCAAGATTCGATCTTAATCTACATAATTCGACACACTCTGCCGATATTTATTTCATTATGCATACACACAATGCTGGCAGGAGGAAATGAGTATGGTGGAGCAGGAAAATCAAAAACAGTTTATTTACCAGGATTTGCGCAAGAGAAATCAAATGATCTGTTTAATGGTTTCCTTTACCGTCGGATTAACGATATTTATGCTGCTCGGTTTACGTGCAGGGGGCGCCGCGTTTGCGTCGATTATGATTCCCTGCGTGATATTGGTAGCGGTAGTATGGTTCGGGCATCTGACCAAAAAATTTGAACGGTGGATTTCATTAGTCTCGGTTGTGGGGATGCTCGCTATATCCGCGATTCCGATTCTGCAAAACGGGGGCAGTGCAACGGGAGGGTTATCCGCCTTCTTCGTGCTTAGTATCGGCTTGATGTACAATTTGCCCATCGTTGTATGGTCGGCATTCGGTTCCGGTTTGGTCCTAATCTTTTTGAACTATTTCATGGTTCCGTCGGGTGCGCCCGGTTCCGGCATCGAATTTTCGCTATATTTATTCTACTATATTGTTTCGGCCGCGGTGCTGCTAGCCCAGTCCGGTTTAAGCAGAAAGATGATAAAGCATATCGGCGAACTGAGCCATGAGACTTCGGAGATGCTTGCCAAAGAGTTAGAACGGGAAAAAGTAACTTCCGAAGCTACCCGTACGATCTCCCAGAGCATCGGCGAAATTCGGGTCAACAGTCACGATAGCAACCAGGCATTCCGGGAAATGAACACCGCTTTTCAAGAGATGGCTACGGGTTCGGCGGTTCAGACGGAAACGATCGGCGGAATATCCAACCATATATACGCTTCCAACCAGAAAATTAACCAAATGCTTAATTCCATGACTCATTTGGTAGAAACGGTAATGGAGACAAAGCATGCTTCTTCGAATGGCGCTGAGGTCATTACGCATTTGACTACAACGATTGATCAATTCCACAATAATATGAATGAGATGAAAACCGAAATCGGCTCACTGATTGCGAACATTCATCAAATTGCCGAACTGACAACTTCGATTCAGGAGATTGCCAGCCAGACGAGCCTTCTGTCCTTGAACGCCAGTATTGAGGCAGCACGGGCAGGGGAGCAAGGACGGGGTTTCGAGGTCGTTGCCAATGAGATCCGCAAGCTTGCTGATCTGACGAATGAATCAGCGAAGCAGATTACCGAAAACGTAGGGCAAGCGACCCGCCAGGCCGACTTATCCCATGTCCGGCTGGAGGAGAATGCCGAGAGCATGAAGCGGAGCCTGGAGCTCGTAAGTCAAACCAAGCTGGCGTTCGACTCGATCGACAAAAGCGTTGGCGAGCTGACGGTAGGTGCGACCGGCATTTCCGAAGTGGCCGATTCCGTGCAACAGACTTCAGGTGAAATTGAGCATGCCGTGAACGACTTTGTGGCGGTAATCGAGCAATCGTCGGCAACCCTGCAACAATTGCTGGCCACCGTCGATACGCTGACCGCTCAAAATGAGCCGATGGTCCGCAGAATCGAAGAGACGGATCAAGCCGTCAAACAGCTGATCGCCATCGAGCGCTGATCCGCCCATTACGAAGACCGCCTGGACAAGTTTGTCCAGGCGGTTTTTTGTGATGGGGCAAATGTGAGCGGTGCGTACGGTGCGTGCCGTGAGTGCTGTAAGTGCCGTGAGTGCCGTGAGTGTGGTGCGTGCCGTAAGTGCTGTGAGTGCTGTGCGTGCCGTGAGTGCTGTAAGTGCTGTAAGTGCTGTAAATCCTGTAAATGCTGTAAATGCTGTAAATGCTGTAAATGCTGTAAATGCTGTAAATGCTGTGAGTGCCGTGAGTTGGTGCGTGCCGTAAGTGCCGTAAGTGCTGTAAGTGCTGTAAGTGCTGTAAATGCTGTAAATGCTGTAAATGCTGTAAATGCTGTAAATGCTGTAAATGCTGTAAATGCTGTGAGTGCTGTGAGTGCCGTGAGTGTGGTGAGAGTGGTGAGTTGGTGCGTGCTGTGAGTGCCGTGAGTGCCTAGAGTGCCCGTGAGTGCCGTGAGTATGGTGCGTGCCGTAAGTGCTGTGTGGCTGCGGTGGTGTAGTCGGCATAGTTCTGCGTCCGAGCGGCATCGATGATTAAATGGAAAACCTACAGCTAATTTTAAGATAATAGCCCTTTATCGCGAAATAGATGGAAAACCTCCATCTATTTCAACCATTTTGGGCGAATACAGCATGTTCTCTCCAAATTAACTGCAGGTTTTACAGCTAATTATAAATGAATGAACATTTCCCTAAAAATAACTGTAGGTTTTCCAGTTAGTTGTGCTGACTAACAGCTGCTATATGTTGTCGGCTAAAGTAGGGCCTTCTCCAAGAGTAAAGTAATCCGGTTAAAATTTATGCACACCCAGCTAGATTAGTTTTCTGCCGAAGTATGGCCCTCTCTGGGAGAATAGGCATCCATTGAAATCAAGCGCAGCATACTTTTCCGGTTATCATGCTCTAGCCAGCAAATAAACCCCAAAAAGAATTACCGCAACCCCTGCCAGTTTGGTCGGCGTTATCGTTTCATTGAACATGAAGTAGGCGGGAATCATCGCCAATACGTAAGCAAAAGCCTGCATCGGATAGGCAACGCTCAATGGCATCCGCGTCAACACGGCGAACCATAGCAGGGTAGCTATACCGTACAGCGCAATGCCTCCGATTACGGCCGGCGAGGTGACAAGCTTGCCCCAGTGAAGGCCGCCTGAACGGCCCAGGCCGATTTTGAACAGCATTTGGCCGGTGACCAGCAATACTATGTTGCCTAATAAGAGAAGATAACTAATCGTTTTGTCCATGGAGAGCCTCCTGTTCCTTCAAAATCGTCAGCTCTTGGGTCAGACGCAGCACTTGGGCGGTGAGTCTTGTAACGACGATCGTCAGGTGAAGTATGAATGCAAAGCAAAATAACAGCCCAAACAGAAAGAGGATGGCAGGCGCATATTTGACCCCGAGGCGCGCTGCAATCCATTCGATAAAAGAAACGTTAAAAGAAACGATGAACAGGACCGCGCTGAACAGAATCCACAGCAGGGAATATTGTTCTTTTAGCTTTTGTCGCCGGACCAGTTCCAGAACCAGAAGCAAAAACAGAAAGGCTAGCGCCACCGACAATATATAGATCGTCATGGCTTGGACACCGCCGTTCTGTCATACCGGATCGCGCTCATTAATACGGCTAGCGTTACTTTAATCATATAATATACCGATTTCCACGGTGTAATGGAAGATTTACCGGCTTGCCGGTCATGCATTTCCGTCGCCACCTCGGCGATCCGGCAGCCCTTGCGTTTCAGGTAGACGATCGATTCAACCTCCGGATAGTCGATCGGATAATAGTCGGCATACAGTTCGATCACTTTGCGCCCGGCGGCCCGGAAACCGCTGGTCGTATCGGTGAAGCGCTGCCCGGTCACCAGGGAGACGAGGCCGGAAAAGAACAGCATCCCGATCCGCCGCAGGCGGGAAGAACGGTAGGAAGTCGTCTCGACATATCTGGAACCGATGACCAGATCATTGTCCGCCGCCTTTGCAATCAGCTTAGGCAATTCCCGGGCCGGATGTTGACCGTCGGCGTCCATCTGTACCGCGATGTCGTAACCCATCCGCTGGGCGTACAAATATCCCGTCTGCATCCCGCCTCCAATCCCTACATTGTAGGGAAGCGTCAGGACCTTGGCACCGGCCTGCTCGGCCAGCTGTTTCGTCCGGTCGGTCGATCCGTCGTTGATCACGATTACGTCGGCTTCCGGCACATGGAGGCGTATATCCCGGATGACGGTGGCAATACTGCCCTCTTCATTGTATGCAGGAATAATGATCAATGTCTTCATAGGGTAGAGGGCCTCCTCACTTCAGGATGATCGGACCGGGAATATGCCGGCAGCCACCGATCAATCAGAAAAGCACCGAACAGGATCAGCAGCGCTATATTGGGATAACCGTAGCGGTTAAACGCAACGAACGGAAGATAAATGACCGTGAAATAACTCAAGGCCAGCAACAGCGGAAGCAGGCGGGAGAACCGGCATTTCACCAGCGCCCATACGATTCCGGCCATATTGACCAGCATAAGGATGATTTGCAGCACATTCATGACCGGCCGGGTAACGGGCCAGATCGGACGGGAATAGAAGGGATGGAAATACAGCTCGACCCATCTTCCCAGCGTAAAC
Organism: Fontibacillus forbon; assembly: GCF_046559655.1. Taxonomy (NCBI): domain Bacteria; kingdom Bacillati; phylum Bacillota; class Bacilli; order Caryophanales; family Paenibacillaceae; genus Fontibacillus; species Fontibacillus forbon. The sequence goes on from NZ_JBKGFV010000003.1 coordinate 548,600, forward strand.
CAGTACAAGTATTTCAGCGGCTCGTGCTTAAATCCGTAGGAAATGACGTCCAAACCTTTTTGAACCGCCGTACTGTCCGATCCTTGAAACAAAGTTTTCGGGTCGTATTGCGGATAGGCCTCGAAGAATCCTTCCGGCGGCAGTTGTCCGTAAATCCGCGTTCCGAGCAGGAACGGGCTGCCTCCCGAGTTGGTAAACAGAATGAACTCATGAAAAGTAACCCAGTTTCGGATCCACCAAGGCGTCAACAAAGCCGCATAGAAGATCACCATCAAAAACATATATTTCAGCGCCAGCTTCCAAGGGAGCTTGTCTCTCCACCAGAGCACAATAAACACCGCGGGATAAAGGGAGGCGTGCGGTTTGAAGTAGGCCGCCGCCGCGGTTAATACGCCGATCAGTATGTACAGGCTTGTCCGGTTGCGCTCCAGCGCCAGAATAGTAACACAAACCATGAGCAAAAGAAGAGTCCGGAAGGTCGTTTCCGACAAAATCACACCCGATGAGAAATAGTCGGGCAGATACAACGCACTAATAATAGCAGCAATAAGCCCGACCCGGGTATTGAATATCCGCCTGCCGATCCAAAAAATGAGGTAGATCGACAAGGCCTGTTCCAGACACTGAAAAATCCGGAATGCGATAACGCCTCCCTGATCCTGACCGAATATCGCCATAAACCCAGCCAACAGAAAAGGCATGCCAGGCATAATAAAGGCGGAAGGCCGCTCCTTCGTGTTATATGCCAGCACTCCTTCATTCAGCAACAGCCTGGAGCTTTGAATATATTTGACATCGTCATTGTTCGGCTTTACCGGATCTCCCAGCAGAAAATAATCGTTGTACGCGAGGACGATGATGCTGGAAAGAATGGCCACAAAGGCAATCAATCCGAAGAGCAGCATCTTTTCCTTCCGGCTGATTCCGGATGGTGAGAACAAATGATTCAACCCCTTTTCTATTTATTCATTTTCAATTTCCTTTCAGACCCATTATATCAGTTTATATCCATAAAAAAGCTCATGCAATCCTTCAACGTTCGAAAGGCTCATAAAGTTTCATGCGATTTGGTGCATCGTTGCTCCAGCGTCTCTCCGGAATCGACATGGCCCGCATTGATGGCTTCCCATAAATAGAGGGAAGCAATCGATCCATAGGGCGCCCAGAGATGCTCAACCTGCTGCAAATATTTCCGGTCGCTCCGTTCCTCCATATCGTATACCCACTTCGCGGCGCGTTGAAGCCCGATGTCTCCAAGGGATACGACGTGCTTGAGGCCCAGCGCGAAGATCAGGAACATTTCCGCCGTCCAGCGTCCGATGCCTTTAATCGAGAGCAGGGATTGTACGGCTTCCTCATCGCTTACGGTTCCAAGTGTTTCGAGATCGACTTCCCCGGTCAGCACCTTCGCGCACAAATCGCGAAGGTAGGCGACCTTGGCAGCCGAAAGTCCGGCAGCCCGCAAATTCGCATCGCTTTCCGCCGCGAGTGCGGCCGGGGAAAGTTCCCCGGCCAGTTCCAGCACCCCGGCCGCAAATCGTCGAGGCCGCCTTGGCGGAGATCTGCTGGCTCATGATCGAGCGAGCCAGTGCCGCAAAATGCGGGCCCCGCGGCTTCGTGCGAAGCTCGCCGATCAGTCCGGTAAGCAGCCCCATCCGGAGATCGCCAGCGACCAGCACCCGGACGCTGGCTTCCTCCGGGTGAAGATGAAAACCGGCAGGAATTTTATCCATGACCAGGCTCCTTTACCGGGTGGAATCGTCAATCATGTCAAAGTACTGTTCCATCATCGCGTCGACCCGGAGCTGCAACTCATCGCGCTCCGATTGCAGCGCGGCCAGGCGCCCGGCGTCGCAGGCCGCCTCCGGCTCCAGCATGGCCGCGTCGATCGCCGCCAGCTCCGCCTCGGCTGCGGCAATATCGCGTTCCAGCTTGCTCACCGCAGCTGGATTCGCCGCCTTCGGCCGCCGGCCAGCCGCGTTCCGGCCGGCCTCGGGGCCATCGCCTGCGGGCTCCGCAGCCGCAGCCGCCACCCCGGGCGCCCCGGCCTGCGGTGCCGGCGCATTCCCGCTGCGCGGCTGCGCCCTTATGCCGGCGTCCGCTCCTGCGCCGCCGCTCGGGCCCGGCGTCCCCCGGCGCTGGCCGCCCGTGCCGGCCCCGTCCGCTGCGGCTTCCCGCTTCAGCCGCTCCGCGCGGAAGTCGTCAAAATTGCCCAGCGTCACGGACAGCTGTCCGTCCTCCAGCAGCCACACCTGACCGGCAATTTTGTTGATGAAGTAGCGGTCATGCGATACGGCCAGGAGAGTACCCGGGTATTCTTCCAGCGCCTCCTCCAGCGCTTCCCGCGAGTCGATGTCCAGATGGTTGGTCGGCTCGTCGAGCAGCAGCAGATTCGGCTTTCTATACATCAGAATCGCCAGCCGGAGCCGCGTCCATTCTCCGCCGGACAAGCTGTGCACCTTTTTGAACACGTCGCTGCCGTAAAATAGAAACCGGGCCAGCTGGTTCCGGGCTTCGCCCGTTTCCATGCCAAGCTCGTCGCGGAAGTATTGAAGCACCGTTCCCTCCTCATCGGACGGCGCGGACTCTTGGGCAAGGTACCCGGTTTCCACCCGGGCGCCAAGGCGGATTTCGCCTTCATCGGGAGGGCCGCCGATTCCGAGGATGCTCTTGAGCAGCGTGCTCTTGCCTGCTCCGTTGCCGCCGATCAGCGCGGCGGACTCCCCGTAGCGCAAATTCCGGCTGATCCGGCGGTACAACTGCCGTCCTCCCGCGGATTGGCTTACCTCCGTGAGAATAAGCGCCTCTTTGCCGGAGCGGTCGGACTGCTCCAGCTGCAAATCGATCCGCTTGCGTTCCAGCACCGGCCTTTTCAGCTTGACCATGCGGTCCAGCGCCTTTTGCATCGAAGCGGCGCGCCGGTGGAAGCCCGGGTTTGGCGGGTTGGAACGGTTGCCCCATTCAATAAGCTGCTTGATCGTTTCCTGCATCTTTTTGATTTTTTTCTGCTGTTCCTGATAATCGGCGAACTGCTGAAGCAGCCGCGCTTCCTTTTCTTCTTTGTATCTACTGTAGTTGCAATGATAGGTAAACGCTTCTCCATCCTCGATTTCGATGATTTTTTCAGCTACGGCATCGAGAAAGTAGCGATCATGCGAGATGACTACGACGGTTCCGCTGAAAGTGCGCAGGAAGCCCTCCAGCCATTCGATCGCGGCCATATCGAGATGATTGGTCGGCTCGTCGAGCAGCAGGATATCCGGATTTTGCAGCAAAATGACCGCCAGGCCGACTTTGGTTTTCTCGCCGCCGGACAGGGAGGAGAAGGGGCGGTTATATTGCTGTGCCGGGATGCCTATTCCGGCGGTGATCCGGTCAATGTCGGCCTCAATTTCATAGCCGCCGCCCCGCTCGAACATTTCCTGCAGCCGGCCGTATTGCCGGAGCAGACTCTGCAGCGCCGATTCCGATCCCTCTGTGGCGGCCAGGGACATCTCGTTTTCCAACCGCTCCATTCCGCCTTTGGCGTCAAGTAAAGGTTGGAAGGCGGAACGCAGCACATCGTAGACCGTTTCTTCCCGTCCGTAATCGGGAATCTGGGCAAGCGAGCCGGTTACCGCATCTTTGCGGATCATCAGCTCGCCTTGATCCGGGGCCTCGCTGCCCGTAAGCAAGCGTATTAACGTCGTTTTACCGGTACCGTTTCTGCCGATGAGGCCGACGGTTTCGCCTTCTTTGATTTCGAACGATACATCGCTAAGCACCAACTCGGCGCCATAATATTTTTGAATGTGAGCACATTGAATCATCATTTTAATGATCTCCTTCGGTCGGATGCCGCTCCGAAGTATCCTCATTCAGACGCAAAAAGGCTGCAGGAAAACCTGCAGCCTTCTTCGCACACGTTACTTTAGCCCGTGAGGTCAGGGTAGGAGCGGCATTTCGCAATTGGTTTTGGATATCGAATTATTAAAAATGGACAGACTTATCCCGTTACGGACAAAAGCATGAACATTGCCAAACATTGCCATCGGCAGTTGGCTAACTCGACTCCACGCAAACTTGCGATCCACTTCTACCCACCTCCATTCATGAAACAAGATATTGAAAGTATATGCGCTGGCTATGGAAAAATCAAGTAAACAAGCAAAAGAAACTTTTCACAAAAATTTAATGTTTAGACTCGGAATTTATCGGGTAATGATTGGTTTGTTGTTTATTTCCTCCTCCCTTTCCTTTATAATCATCCCTAGACAAAAAACGCGGTTCCCCAAAGGGTGCGCCGCGAAAGCGTCAATTTACAATAAGTAAGGGGAGCCTAATTGGAAAGAACAGCAGCTAAGCAGATTTTTGACGAATTGCTGGAAGTGTCAGGCAGCGGGGTCTCCGTGAAGATGAAGTCCCGGTTTCCGGGCGGCCGCAATGTCGGCGGCAAATACAGTATGTCGGATCATTCGGTGACAATATATCTGGGTGAGATCAAGAAGCAGTGCATGACGCTGTTCGGTTCGCTCGATGGATATGGGCAACTGCTACGTATCGTATTTGCGCATGAACTTGGCCATGCTGAAGATGCTGCATTGGCCGATCTATCAGATCGCCTCGATACCTGCGAAAGCGAACTGGAGCGAAAGGAGATCGCGCTCCGAATCGAAGAGAATGCTTGGGAATATGCCCTGAAGCTTGTGCCGGATGCCGATAAACAGATGATGGATACCGTTATCTATTATTCGCTGCATGCCTACCGTGAAGCGATCGCACAGGAAACGGCACAGGAAATCGCCTAATTTCAGAAGTTAGCCATCCGTCTTGAAGACCGCTGATTCCGAGCGGGAGAGAGATGAACATAAACAAGGGTTGAACGCCGGCCGTCTCGCCGAAGTTCAACCCTTTTCTTTTGGTGATTAATGGATTTTTATGTTTCCCGAGGTCGTTCTGACCTTAATAAGGTCTTTGGTTTCCATAGGGGAATCGGGCGCTTTCACGTTGCCCGTACCAGCCTTCAAATCATATATTCCTTTAAATTCGGGGTCAACGGACAAGGTGACATTGCCGGACCGGACCGAAATGTCGAGCGAGTCCGAACGTTGGTCGGAAACCGTGACGTTCCCGGAGGTGTTCTCAATAACCCCGGCACCTTGAAAGTCATTAATAACGACATTTCCCGTGGTTAATTTGGCATCCAGCGGCCCCTCCGCCCCGATGACTGTAAGCTTGCCTGACGTACCGTGGGTGGTAAGCCCTCCGTGGAGATTCACTACTTTTGTATTTCCGGAGGCGACGGCAATCTCGGTTTCACCCTGGATATCCGTAGCCGTCACATTGCCGGATGTAGCCTTGATTGTCAGATGCTCAGAGGTAATGGAGGACAAGGTCAAATTTCCCGAAGACGTGGTAAGTTCGATGTCTTTGGCTTGCAAGCCCGTAAAATGGCCGTTATTGGAATGCAGCTTGAAGTCGATTCGGTCGATCATGGACGGATCGGCCATGGCTACGGTCATATGCTGTTTGCTGGACTGAAAATTGATGACCATAAAACTCCACTTGGTTTTCTCCGTTAGGTCAATGCTAACATCCGGTCCGGAAACGGTTGCTGCTTTCAGCTTGTCGATCGTATCCTGGGCCATATTTCCGCTAACCTCGATATAATTGGACCCATCCGAGCTTTTAATAAATTCGACGTCCACATCATAGCTGCTGTCCACCACCAGGGAATTCAATGAATCCAGGGTCCATTTTTGTTTGTGGTAAGGATTTTCATCGCCGAAGTCAAAGCCCTGATACGCCATTCCGGCAAAACCGATAATGATGAGAATAATGGCCAGCAAGGACCATCTTTTGTTATTCATGTCCCGCTCCTCCTTTTGCTACCCGTACATTCCATCCCCAGTATAATACGCTGATTCGAACCAGCGCTTTATAAACATAACGCGAGGCTATCGCGAGAAGGATGCCCACGCCTACTAAGGCAACCGTGGCGTAGCCTTTTGCCGCAAAAAATCCATGACCGACGGCATAATCAAGCGCCACCGCCACCGGGCTGACTATTCCTGCCAGGGCTGAGGCGGCCAAGCTGATCCCGACGGCCCAGAAGGAGATGAGTAAGGGGACGAGGACCAAATTGAGAAAAATTAGTCCGATATATACCATGGTCGTTGCAAAACCGCCGCGCCGATAGGCCGGTTTCGGATTCTCCGGGGCGGGTGCGACCGGGGGATTTTCGGGATTAAACCAGTATACGGGCTCCTTTGGGGCAAACCTTCCGTCAATGGCTTCCTTGGCCAGTTCGGCCGGATTCCCGAGTTCCGTCGCGATCTCCTCCTCCGATTTGCCGTTTTGCAAGGCAAAGGTGAAATGCGCCTCGAAGTCTTCCATCAGTTCATTGCGCTCTTCAGGCGGCAGCACCGACAGATGATCATGAAGCTGCGCCAAAAATTCGCTCTTATTCATAAGCGGCTTCCTCTCTCGATTAAATTAGATACGCTTCTCACAAACTGTTTCCATTCGATAACCAGCTTCTTCATGTAAAGTTCTCCCTCTGGCGTCAGCTTGTAATATTTACGCGGGGGCCCTTCCGTGGATTCCTGCAGATAAGTCGTGCAGTAGCCCTCGCCTACCAGTCTGCGGAGCAGGGGATATAGCGCTCCTTCCGCGACTTCAATATGCTGGGACACGGATTGGGCCAGCTCATATCCGTAGCGGTCATGCTCATGGATAAGCACCAGCACGCATAATTCCAAGGCGCCTTTCTTGAATTGGATGCTAATATCCAATGACATCGCCTCATTTTCGCTGTTTATTATTTTCTAGTACTGAACATTAATTAGTATTGATTGGGAACATATTATCACACAGTACTGAATAATGCAACATAGTGAATTCATCGATTCCGATCTTGACTGGCACAAAAATAAAAGCGGCTGTCCGGGGAAGCCCGGCTCAACCGCTCGGATTCTGTTTCTTCAAGCCATGCTGAAAATCTTATTCCCGGGTTCCGTATTGCGGACTGAGCCGGGGCAGATTTTCCGTAGCCGGGCCCTCGATCACGGCGCCCGTATAATCAAATCTGGAGCCATGACAAGGGCAATCCCAGGAGCGCTCGGCCGGGTTCCACTTGACTTCGCATCCCATATGCGTACAGGTGGTGTCCACCAGGTGGATATTGCCCTCGGGGTCTCTGTAGGCACCGGCTTTTTTGCCCAGATGTTTGACGGCGGCTCCTTGATCCGGCATGAGATCCTCGACTTTCCTGTGGACGATGTCCACTTTGCCGGTGATCAATTCCTTGGCGACGTCCGCATTTTGCACGACCAGGTTCTTGATCCCGGGATTCGCTTTGAAGCGGGACGGGGTGAACAAGTCGGCATACCGGTTGTCTTTTTCCTGAATCAGATCGGAAATCAGCAGGGCGGCCAATGTACTGCTGGTCATGCCCCATTTTCCGAAGCCCGTCGCCACGAAAATATGCGGGTGATTGGAGGTGACGGGGCCGATGTAAGGGACCTGATCGATGGTTGCAAGGTCCTGGGCGGACCAGCGGTAGGGGATATTTTTCGCGCCGAACGTCATACCGCCGAACTTCTCAAGCTCTTCATAGTGCTTGATCGTACAGTCGCTTTGTCCGGTCTTATGCGATTCCCCGCCGACCAGAATCACTTCTTTGCCGTCCAGCTCGGCTGCCCGCAGCGAACGCTTTGGATTCCCGCAATTGATATACATGCCTCCGGCATAGGGGGTTTCCGGTTCGATCGCTACGACATAGGAACGGTCGGCATGAAGCCGGGTAAAGTATAGCCCGCCTCCGTCGTAGAAAGGAAAGTGCGAGGCCGAAATGGCGTTTCTGCACGTAATCTTGACGCCCGATTCCGTCTTCAGCAAGAGCTTGCCGTCTCCGGTTTCTTCGGCGGAGTCGGCCATGGTCGAATTTTCATAGAACTGGCCGCCGTGCTTAACTACGTAATCGACCAGCGCATGCAAATACTGAAGCGGGTGAAACCGGGCCTGGTCGCGCATTTTCACCGCGCCTTTGATCACGAGCGGCAGCGGAATCGTATCGCACCATTCTCCGGGGAGATTCAGTTTTTCGTAGGCCGCCCACTCTTTCTCAAGCTTTTTCAGTTGCTCGTCGGAATCCGCATACAAATAGGCGTCTTCGGACTTGAAGCCGCAGTTGACGTCATGCTTACGCACCGTTTCCTCTATAAAGCGAAGGGCTTCCTGGTTAGCTTCAAAATACAACCGGGCATTTTCTTCTCCGAAGTGAGAGATCAGATTGTCATAGATCAATCCGTGTTGGGCGGTGATTTTCGCAGTGGTATGGCCGGTCGTTCCGTCCAGGATTTTACCGGCATCGACGACGGCCACCTTAAGTCCGGCTTGAACAAGCGCATAGGCTGCGGTGATCCCGGTAATTCCGGCCCCGGCGATAAGAACATCGGTTTGAATATCTTCCTGAACCGTAGGAAACGAGGGGAACGACGTCGTCTCTCTCCACATCGATTGCGGATATTTGGGAAGTCCGGTTGAGGTGAATGAACTGCTGTTCATGGGGGATTCCTCCTTATGGTTTATTTTTTCATTATTACCACCGTAAGTGGATAAGAAACGAGTGGAGGTGCATGCTTCCTTCATTCGCATGAAAAAGGAATGAAAAGCAGATACTGGGTTCAGGATGCGATATGGATAGGAGCTGTTGAGTATGAAACGCAATCGGTCCCGAGCCGGGAGCGGCCGCCAATACAATAGAGACAGGCAGACCGAGCAATCGGGTACCCGTTCCCGTTCCGAAACCCTTGCGCTTTCGGGCCATCTGCGGGAAATGCTGGAACAGATCCGGGAGGAGTCGGGTAATAGCCCCGACATCGTGATCCGGGAGTTTAAAATCGGAGAGCCTTACCTTTGGCAAGTAGAAGCCGCCATCGTATATCTGAACGGGCTTAGCGACGAGAAAACGATTAACAATGTGGTCATGAGGTCCTTGGTTGAATTCAAGCCGGATCGCAAGCCGGACATGAACCCCGAGCGGATTATGGAAATGATCTTGAAGGATGCCCTTACGTCCGGCGACTCTTCGATGGAGAGTGACTGGAAGGATATGCTTCTGGGCATTTTGTCGGGAGATACGGTTATTTTGCTGGAAGGATGCGATAAAGCGCTTGTGATCAGCACGCCGGGGGGCGAATGGCGCACCGTAAGCGAACCCTCTTCCCAACTGGTCGTACGCGGGCCGAAGGACAGCTTTGTCGAATCGATCGGAACCAATATTTCGCTGATACGCCGTCGGATCAAAAATTCCGATCTTTGGCTGGAAACGATGAAAATCGGATCCGTGAGTCACACCCATGTAGGCATTATGTATCTTAAAAGCGTAGCGGATAAAGATCTCGTCGAAGAGGTGAAGGAGCGGCTCAAGTCGATACAGATCGACGCCGTATTGGAGTCCGCCTACATTGAAGAGTTCATTCAGGACGAAACCTTTACCCCGTTTCCAACGGTGTACAACACGGAACGGCCCGACGTGGCAGCCGGAAACCTGTTGGAAGGAAGAATCATTCTCCTGGTGGACGGCACGCCGTTCGTCCTGATTCTTCCGACGGTTTTCGCCCAATTTTTTCAATCGCCGGAAGACTATGCCCAACGTTATGATATCAGCATATTTATGCGTTTAATTCGGTATATCAGTTTCATCATCCTGTTGCTCGGACCATCGGTGTACATTGCGCTGACGACTTTTCATTATGAGATGATTCCGTCCCTGTTGCTTATCAACTTTGTTGCCCAGAGGGAAGGCGTGCCCTTTCCCGCATTCTTCGAAGCCATGTTGATGGAGGTCACCTTTGAAATTCTTCGGGAGGCCGGGGTACGCATGCCGAGAGCCATCGGTCAAACGGTGTCTATCGTGGGGGCGTTGATTTTGGGACAAGCCGTGGTGGAAGCCGGGATTATTACGCCGGTCATGGTCATTGTCGTGGCGTTGACGGGCATCGCCAGTTTTGCGCTGCCGGCTTATAATTTGGCGATTGCCGGGCGTTTGATCCGCTTCTGCTTTATGGTCTTGGGCGGCATGTTCGGTTTTTACGGTATTACGCTCGGACTGATCGTGCTGGTGGCGCATATGAACAGCTTGCGCTCCTTTGGCGTACCTTATCTGGCTCCGCTCAGCCCGTTTGCCTTGCAAAGCCAAAAGGACACGGTCATAAGATTGCCGTTCTGGACATTCAAGAATCGTTCCCAAAACAACTATAATCTGAAGCATGCCAAGAAGGCCGAGGAAATAAAACCGCTTGGGAAGTCCGGAAAAGTCGGTGGTCACAGCGGGAAAAAACAATGAAAGACTAAGGAGATTACATTCGTATGGTTCGGAAGCGCATATGCGGGCTCTTGGCGTTTTGCCTCTTGTCGTTCACGTTGCCGGGATGCTGGGATGCAAGAGAATTGAATAGAAGAGCCATCGTGTCGGGAATTGGAATCGATCATTCGGATGGTGGTTACGAGGTAAGTTTGCAGGTAATCATCGCCGATGAGATCTCCGGAAAAACCGGTCGCGGCGGAACTCCGACATCGGTGTATCATGCCTCCGGAGGAAGTATAGTCGAAGCCATGCGAAATGTATCGCGTGAAGTGCCACGGCTCATTTCAACGGGGCAAACCAGACTCATCGTAATCTCGGAAGAGATTGCCCGCGAAGGAATCTCCGGCCTTGTGGATTTTCTCGACCGGGATTCGGATCTCCGGCTTTCCACGAAATTATATATAGCCCGGGAAGGGATAAAAGCAAGCGATATTGTTTCCGCTCTTACTCCGCTTGGTAAAATTACGGCTTATGCGCTCGTCCAGAAGACGGATTTGGCCGCCGATGAACTTGGGGCGAATTTTGCCGTTGAAATCGATGATGTGCTTCGAGGGCTGCTAAGTCCGGGAGGGGGGCCGGTCATTAACGGCTTGAACATTCTGGGTAGCCCCGAAAAAGCAGGCGATAAGAGCAACCTTGAAAGAACGGAATCGGCAGGGGTGGTCGTCATAGACGATATGGCCTTTTTTAAAGGCGATAAATTGGTGGGTTGGATGAACAGGGAAGAGTGCAAAGGCCTGGTATGGATGTTAAACAAGATGAGAAAAACAGTATTGCTTGTTAAACCCGAGGGAGACGAGGAAGAAATTACGTTAGAAGTATTCGAAACGAGCACAAGCACAAAAGTGGATGTTTCCAACCCCCGGCATCCGATGGCCGTGATTAAAGTGAAACCTCAGATGTCCGTCCGCGAAGCCGGGACCGAGGCCGATTTACGGGATTCGCAGGTCTTGGACAAAATTGAGAAGGCTGCGAACGCGGTTATCGCCCGGAAACTCGAATCCGCGGTGAAGAAAGCGCAGCAGATGAAAAGCGACATTTTCGGCATTGCACAGCAGGCGGAACGGACAAATCCGAAAGCCTGGAAAAAGATCAGCGGGCAATGGGAAGAAATTTTTCCGGCAATCGACGTACAGTACGAGGTCGATTCCATCATCCGCAACACGCAAATGAGGGATCGTTCCTATAAGTATCATTTCAAAAAGAAGTAAGAGGGGAGGGTAAGCCATGGAGAAGACCAAAATCAGTTCCTTGCAGTTTTTCTCGATGATGCTGCTGTTTCAGTTGGGAACCGCGCTCGTCGTCAATGTGGGGATATTGGCGGGCAGGGATGCCTGGCTGGCCATTCTGATCGGGATGGGAATCGGCAGCCTGCTGTTCGCCGTTTACGCCTATCTGAACGGACTGTTTCCCGACATGCAGCCGACGGCTTATCTCAGAGTGCTTCTGGGTAAATATCTCGGAACCGTGATTGGCATTGCCTATGTGGTGTTTTTTTTGAACAAGGCTTCCCGGGATTTAATGGATGGAGGCTTGCTGGTCATCGCCTCCACGTTGAAGGAAACTCCTCTACTGATCGTCAATTTAATGATGATATTGACGGTTGCCTATGTTCTTCACAAGGGGGTCGAGGTCCTTGCCCGTACGGCATTTATTTTCCTCGTAGTCGTTACATTGATCGGAATATTCATCGTGCTGCTGGTCCTCTTTTCGGACATTTTGAACCTCAATCGGCTGCGTCCCGTATTAGGCGACGGGATGGAGACGTTGTTCCTGTCAGTGTATCGGCAAAATTATCAATTTCCGTTTGCGGAGGTCATCTGTTTTGTGACGGTCATGCCTTCCTTGGGCCATCGGAAAGGGGGGATGAAGGCGGGGCATTTGGCGATTTTGATATCCGGACTGATCCTTTCCGGGGCGATTGCGGCTACGATATCGGTACTTGGCGTAGATATTACGGAACGCTCGGTTTTTCCTTTACTTACGATGATCGGGAAAGCATCGATTGCGGATTTTATTCAACGCACCGATATTTTGGTCGTCATGATTTTGATTATCGGTGTATTTTTTAAAATAAGCGTTTTTTATTACGCTTCGGTAATGGGCATGTCGGACATTTTTAAAATCCCTTACCGAAAGCTGCTTTATCCGATGGCTATTGTGATTTTACTGTTATCCCTCACGATCGCCGGATCTTTCACCGAGCATCTGGCGAAAGGAGGTAAAGTGCTGTATATGATCGACCCGGTATTCTTTGTGGTTATTCCCGTGTTCCTGCTGTTGGTCGGCTTTGTCCATAGCTACCGCTCGAAGACCCGGGGGCAGGGTCGGAACTAGCGTTGGGATTTCCGGCAGTTCTGGAGCCGACGTCGGAGCCAGAGCCAGAGCGGGAATCAGAGCCGGAGTCAGAGTCAGCGTTATGTGCAGACTTCTTCTCTTTCTTAGTTTTAAATGCGTGGTAGAGGTCCGGAACGACAAGACTCAGAACCAAGGCTAAAACCGCTATTTTTTGGGTCAGTGTAACCATCGCGTAGTCAAAGTTTTTCAAAACGGTATCCCATGGCTGTCCGAGGAGAACATCGGTAAATATGCTGTAGCCCAGGCCTAACGAAAAAAAAAGAAACACTACGAGGTATTTTTTTAGTAGCAAAATTTTTGAAACCCCCTTTTTTCTTAGTATGAAAATAACTTCCCTCTAACATACGGACAGGTAATTAAAGTTGGAATTTGACTAATTCTGAATCAAGACTTATACTAAGTCTAAAACAGATATCTAAAGGAATGATTAATATATGAAATCCTTAAATTTGACTACTCAACGCCAAGCGGTATATGACGTCGTCCGCAATGCCCACGATCATCCTACGGCAGCGGAAGTGATGAACCGGCTGGTGGAGCAAGGTTACAATTTTGCTTACGGCACGGTATACAACTCGCTCCGATACTTGGCGGACAAGGAAATGATCCGCGAATTGAAGCTTGGGGAAGCAGCCAGCCGCTATGATGCCAAGCTGGATGACCATCAGCATATCCTGTGCGAGGTGTGCGGCCGCGTTGACGAGGTTATGACCCAGGTGCCGGAGGATTGGAGCGGGGCTGTGGCCAAAGAAACCGGGTATGATGTACACCATGCCCACGTCGTATTCGGGGGGGTGTGCCCATCGTGTCGGCAGAAGAAGTGAAGACCCTTGGGCGTATGCAAACTGGAACCGTGACCCCGTTTCGGCGGCCGGAGGAAATGGACGGAAGCAGTTCGGAAATGCTTGACTCGTTTGACGGCCGGGAGGTTTGTCCGGTAACGCAGCGGGTGATCCTTGTCAGCCCGTTTCCCGGGGGAATCCACGAACTGGTCCGTGATCTATCCGAAGGATGCTTTGACGTTCTGGTGTTCCACCACTGGGAGCAAGGCATTCGCAATGCCCAGACGGCGGACCTGCTTATTTTTGACTTGACCCCGTTTCAGGAAGCGGAGGAAGTGGCTCCCGTGAAGTCGCTGGTACAGGAAGCCGGCAATGTTCCTTCCCTGCTGCTGGTGAATGAACGACTTCTTCCCAAATTGGACCAAGGATTGATGAATCAGGAACTTCTGGTGTGGCCAGCCCGTCCGGGTGAAATCAATTATCATGCCCAACGCATTATCCGCAGCGGCGCAAAACGCTCGCCGGCATCCCGGCTGCTTACGGGAACTTCGCCAGCCATCTTCAAAGATTTGTGGATCGATCGCAAGAAAATGGCCGTGTATCGCAACGGTGCAAAAATCGGCTTGACGAAGACGGAATACGAGCTGCTTGTTAAATTGCTTGAACGGGAAGGAACCGTTCTTTCCCGGGAGGACCTGCTGACCGAAATATGGGGGACCTCGTTCCTCGGCGGCAGCAACATCGTGGACGTTCATATCAAAAGTTTGCGCAAGAAGCTGGGCGACCGCGCAGTGAACTCCATGTACATTGCAACCGTAAGAGGAGTAGGGTACCGCCTGGCCGATTAATAAGGCATATCGCACGTGCGGATCCAGGTAATTCTTCGTAATATAAACAGAGGGTTGTTCCATGGGCGTTTTGCCTTGGTGGAACAACCCTTTATTTGTCTTTTTCGGCTTTCTGGGGAGAAAGGAAATGAAGTCCGGGACGTCGAATTAGTCGAAATAGATCTATATGTAAAGATTTTTGTAGAAGGGGACCTGTATCCATGAAAAAGCGCGTCAGAATTACCTTGCTGGTATTTACCGTTGTTGTCGCTCTGGTTCCGATTTTGTTAGATTTCCTGATCGGTCAGGAGGTAGAAGGAAGGTTGCTTTTCATTGCAGGGATATCGCTGATCGTTGCGGTTGCGGCAGCGTGGCTGGCGATCCGCAGCATCGCGGTTCCGCTGGACAGACTGAGCGAAACGGCACGATTGATAGCCCAGGGGGATTTGACGAAGCGCGTGGACGGGTTGAACAGGTCGGATGAAATCGGAGTCCTCAGCAATCATGTGCAACGGATGGTCGATAACTTGAACGATATGATCGTAAGCGTGCGGGACACCACGAATCAGGTATCCGTTTCGGCGCAGCAGCTGTCTGCCGGCGCCGGGCAAACTACGAAGGCGATCGAACATGTTACCGGAGCCATTCAGGAAATGGCCGCCGGCAGCGAGCGGCAAATGAATAATATCGAAGCCGGCATCAAGGGCGTCGAGGAGATGTCCGGCCAGGCCGTAGTCATTTCCGGCCATATCCGGACGTTTACGGAGACGATGGAACGGACCACGGCGGTGGCGGAGGAGGGGAATTCCTCCGTACTCTCCGTCGTTGAGAAAATTGAACATATCCAGCATACCGTCGATGAGCTGGGTACAGTAATTGAGACGTTAGGCGGGCTTACGGAAAATATCGGCGGAATCGTAGAGGTAATTACGGGCATCGCTAAGCAGACGAATATGCTGGCCCTGAATGCATCCATCGAAGCGGCCAGAGCCGGAGAACAGGGAAAAGGCTTTGCCGTGGTAGCTTCCGAAGTTCGCAAGTTGGCCGAAGGGTCGGAGAAATCCGCTCACCAAATTGAAGAACTGATCGGAGCCATTCAGTCGGAGGTGCGCCGCGCCCAGAATTCGATGGAGAATGCCAAAAAAGGCGTTGAAGAAGGTATTGTGGCTGTGGACATTTCCGGGCGTTCCTTCTCGCGAATCCGTAAAGCGGTGCGGGGAACCGGCGAAAAAATTGAAGGCGTGCTGACATCGGCACAGGATTTGGCTGCCGGTGCGGGGCGGGTAACCGAGTCGATGAGCGATATTCGTTCCGTGGCCGAGGAGGTTACGGGAAATACGCAAACCATTTCTGCGGCAGCCGAACAGCAGCTCGCCTCAATGGAAGAAATAGCATCATCCTCGGCGGAACTGTCACGGATGGCTGCGCAACTTCAGGAGCTGGCCGGGAAATTTAAAGTACAGAAAATTTAGCGTTTTCTCTTTGCATCTCCAGGGGCTGTTCTTAAGCATAGTTTGCTTAGGGACAGCCTCATTTTATAAGCATTTACTTCCTTCCCCTTGTCGTTTAATCTGGAACTAACACAAATGCGGCCGCCGTCGGCCATGAAACGGGAGGGAACTACATGGCACGTAGATTGGAAGGGAAAAGAATTGCGCTCACCGGGCCGCGCCGTGCAGAGGAGCTCGGCAAACTGGTCGAAAATTTGGGTGGCATTCCATTGTACAGACCGGCACAAGGGACCGTGCTGCTGAATGATCATGATCTGCGGAACGGCCTCGTCTCCTGGGTGAGTCATCCGCCGGATTGGTCGATATTTACGACAGGGATGGGGATAGACGCCTTGTTCGAGATGGCCGAGGATATGGGGATCGCACAAGACCTGTGGGATATCCTTCGGGACAGCGAAATCGCGGCAAGGGGTTATAAAACGGCGAACGTTTTGAAAAAGCGCCAGCTCGCGCCGCTTGTACGGGATGACGATGGCAGTACGGAAGGGTTGATCCGTGGTCTGGCCGAACATGACTTTCAAGGCAAAGACGTCATTTTGCAGCTTCACGGGGATCCGGCTCCCCGGCTGGCGGCCTGGCTTGAAGAGCGGGGGGCGAGCTGCAGGCAACTGCTTCCGTATCGGCACATCGCCCCGCCGCGTGAGGAGCTCGATCTGCTTCTCTCCGACTTGACCGAGGGCAGGGTTGACGCTGTCACTTTCACGAGCGGACCACAGGTCCGGTTTCTGCTGGAGTATGCGGCCGAACAGGGAAAACGGGAAGCGCTGATGGAGGCTCTGCAGGGACCCGTCATCGCAGTAGCGGTCGGCAAAGTTACGGCGCAAGGGCTGTTTGAGGCAGGCGTCCCGCGCGTGGTAGCTCCGCGCGAGGAGCGCATGGGCAGCATGATGATCGAACTGGCCCGGTATTACGCCGGAGAAGTGGAGCCGCTGTCGGTTAGCCGAAAGAGTACCGCGGACGGCGATGTAAGGGACTAGGTAGAAATTGGCGGAACCATGGGTATTACTAAGGTAAAGGATGCATGCTTTTCGATTCCCTAAAATAGCTTAGAGAGGATGTTAAACATGAGCGATTTATTAAAGAAGGCCATCTCCTTGGGATGGGGGCTTACGATTGTCAGCAAAGAAAAGGTAGAAAGCCTTGTGGACGATTTGGTAAAACGCGGCGAGCTCGCCCCTTCGGAATCCAAGCAGCTTGTGGAGCGTCTGATCGATAAGGGAGCGGAAGAACAAAACCGCTTCAAGGAAATGGTGAATGAACAAGTGAAATCCGTACTGCAATCCATGGGGCTTGTCTCGGCAAAAGAAGTGGAGGAATTGACGCGGCGGGTGGCGGAGCTCGAAATCAAGCTCGCCGAGCTGCAGCAGCCGTAGGCTATGGGCATCCGTGTCCGGCATTCCGGCCGTTATCGTGAGATCGCCATGGCGCTGGGGCGCCATGGCTTCGGCTATATGGCCGAAGAAATCGGGTTGACCAAGCTTTTTGCCGTTCCGCTCCGCTGGATCCATAAGGAGGAGCACGGTAGCTTGTCGCTGGGGGAAAGAATTCGTCTTGTGCTGGAGGAACTTGGCCCGACGTTTATTAAGCTTGGCCAGCTCGCCAGTACAAGGTCCGATTTGCTTCCCGAGCCTATTATCGCGGAACTTGTTAAGCTCCAGGACCAGGTGCCGCCGTTTTCGGCGGCGGAGTCGCTGGCTATTATCGAGCAGGAATTCGGAATGCCTGCTGCCGAATTGCTGCAACAGTTTGATGAAGAACCGATTGCCGCCGCTTCGATCGGACAAGTCCACAAGGGCCGGCTTGTCACCGGGGAGGTCGTGGCCATAAAGATTCAGCGGCCCGGCGTCGTACCTCAAGTCGAGCGGGATCTCGACATTCTCAAAAATCTGACGGCGCTGGCGCAAAGACACTGGCCGTGGGTAAGCCGGTATCAAATTCCGCAAATGGTGGACGAATTCTCCAGATCGATCAGGGCCGAATTGGACTACAGCATCGAAGGACGGAATATGGAGAAAATCCGTAGGCAATTTTTGGACAGCGAGGAGATTTTCATTCCGGCAGTCCATTGGCACTGCTCAACGTCCAAAGTATTGACGATGGATTATGTGGAGGGAGTTCACCTGAATCGCCTCGAGGAACTGCGACAGGGCAGTTTCGAACCTCGCGAAATTGCCGAGCGGCTGGTGAATTCGATGTTGCAGCAGATTTTTGCGGGCGGTTATTTTCATGCCGATCCTCATCCCGGCAATTTGCTGGCAACCCGGGACGGCAAGCTGGCCTTTATCGATTTCGGGATGATCGGACGTTTAAGCGCCGAAATGAGGGATCACCTGTCTTCGCTTGTCATTGCCCTCATGCGGCGCAGTAACGAGGGGATGCTCCGGGCCATATTACGAATGGGTCTGCTGGAGGAAACCCGCGATTTGGACAGCTTGCGTACCGATTTGGATCGGCTTCGTGACCGCTACTATGATATTCCGTTCTCGGAAATCAGTATCGGGGAAGCGTTGAACGATCTGTTCGGCACCGCTCAGCGCCACCGGATCATTTTGCCTCCGGATTTGCTGTTGCTCGGCAAGGCGCTGCTTACGGTGGAAGGGGTCGCGATCAGCCTGGACCCGGAACTGCGGATTCTCGATTTGGCCGAACCGTTCGGCAAAAAGCTGTTGCGCGAAAAATGGTCGAGCCGGCGCTTGGGGAAACAGGCGTTTGACGGGGCCGTCGATTTGGCGGAGGCGCTAACGGGATTCCCGAAGCAGGTAAACCGCCTCTTAACCTTGATCGGCAAAGGGAAATTAAAGATGGATATGAGCATTCCCGAAATGGAGATGTTTATGAAAAAGCTCGATCAAATCGGGAACCGGCTTTCTTTTAGCATCGTGCTGCTTGCTTTCAGCATTATTATGGTCGGACTCATTATCGGCTCGTCATTGACCCGAATGCCCACCCTGCTCTGGAACTTTCCCGCCATCGAAATCGGCTTTGTCGTCGCCTTTTTGATGGTGGTTTGGTTGCTCTATTCTATTTTCCGCTCGGGCAGGTTTTGAGTCGCACATGAATTATGACCCCGCATCCGCGGGGTTTTTGCATGGAATATGGATTAAACTTGTCAGCAGGACGGTATTTCGGACAAATCTCTGTTACAATAAGAAGGCCCGCTTTTAGAACCCGGGCGACCGGGGCAAAATGTGACCATAAAGTGCGGGTTAATAACTAATGAGGTGAACTTTTTTGACAACTTTTCAGAAAATGGGTCTATCGAAGGCCGTTTTACGAATATTGCAGGGTCAGGGGATCGTGAATCCCACGCCCGTCCAGGAAAAGGCGATTCCGGAATTGCTCGCGGGCGAAGATGTAATCGTTCAGGCGCAAACGGGTACCGGCAAGACGCTGGCATTCCTGCTGCCGATTATGGAGAAGATCCGCGCCGACCGCCCGGAAGCGCAGGCGTTGATCATTACGCCGACGCGCGAACTCGCGATTCAGATTACCGCCGAGGCGCGCAAACTGGCTGCGGCTGTCGAGGGCATGTCCGTGCTCGCCGCCTACGGCGGGCAGGATGTGGAGCGCCAGCTCCGCAAGCTCCAGAACGGGACTCAGCTTGTCATCGGTACGCCGGGCCGGTTGCTGGATCATTTGCGCCGCGGCTCGCTGACGTTGGGATCCGTCCGGATGCTTGTGCTGGATGAAGCGGATCAGATGCTGCACATGGGTTTCTTGGCCGAGGTGGAGGAAATTATCCGCCTAGTTCCGCGCAGCCGTCAAACGATGCTGTTCTCGGCGACGATGCCCGATAATGTAAAGCGTCTGGCCAGAACGTATATGCAGCAGCCCCGCGACATCCGGATCGCCGAAACTTCGCGCGTGACGCTGGACAGCATCCGGCAAGTCGTCGTCGAATGCACGGACCGGAACAAGCAGGACGCGCTGATTACGATGATTCGTCAGCACCGTCCGTACCTGGCGGTGATTTTCTGCCGCACGAAACGCCGGGCAAGTACGCTGAACCAGGCGCTGCAGGAGGCGGGCTTCGCTTCGGACGAATTGCATGGCGACCTGTCGCAGTCCAAACGCGAGCAGGTGATGCGCGCGTTCCGCGACGCCAAGCTGGAACTGCTGGTGGCGACGGACGTGGCCGCCCGCGGGATCGACGTCGAGGGCGTGACTCATGTGTTTAACTACGACATTCCGCAGGACGTCGACAGTTACATCCATCGGATCGGCCGGACGGGCCGGGCCGGGGAGAAAGGCATCGCCGTCACATTCGCTGCACCGAAGGACGTGGAGGCGCTCCGGAACATCGAGCGCGGTATCTCCCTTCGCTTGAAGCGGCAGCGGTACGAGAAGAGCGGCGTGACGGATGTAGGCGGCAACGCCAGGGACGGCGGCGGTCAGCAAAGCCGCTCGGGCAGTGATGCCCAGGAGCGCGGCCGGGGTAAAGGCAGCCGCAGTGGCGGGCGCCGCGGCGAGAATGCGGCGGAGGGCCGGCGGAAGCCTGGCACGGCAGGCGGCAGACCGGGCGGCTCGGGACAAGGCGGACGCGGCCAAGGCGGCGGCGCGAAGCGGGGCTCCGGACCTGCATCCGGTCGCGGCGGGCGCGAACAGGGAAGCGGAGGACGACGGGGATCGGGACGGAATGACGGCGGCCGCCGCGGACGTTCGTAGGTCATATTGGAAGATAGGGCCAGTAATTTAGCGATTGTAAAATTATTGGGCCTTTTGGATACGATTGTCAGCAACTAAATTGAACGCCGATGCGTTTTGTATTTGGAAGATTGAAAGAGACTACAACGGGAGGAATTCATCATGAGACATCGGAGTGGTTGGGGAGCGGTATGGACTGCCCTTGTGCTTATGCTTACCGCCGTTTTGTTTACCGGTTGCGCCAGTGATACGGCCGGACCCCAAACCGCAAACCAGACACCGGACACGGAAGCCAACGATACAGGGAACGCAGGATCCGATAATGGGGCAAATGCGGGGAACACCCCGGTGACTAATGACGATGCCGATAGCGGCACCGCCAACGATCCAGGCAACGGTACAAGCAACGTGAAGGATGGAGACGGCGACAAGACCGGAAACGGTACGGATGCCGGTCCGAAAGGCAATGGTTCTTCGCCTGACGATCAAAGCAATGAAGGCAATTCCGGCGACGGAAGCCAAGCGGCTGCCGCCGACGCGGACAGCGTAGCCGTACTGGTCAACAAGGAATTCGCTCTGCCTGAGGACCATAAGCCTGATGATCTTGTTTATCCGGATGTGCGGTTTACATTTAAGGAAAAGATCGAGAAACGGATGATGCGCAGCGAGGCCGCTTCCGCGTTGGAAAAAATGTTTGCCGGCGCCGAGAAGGATGGAATCTACCTGGCGGGCGTATCCGCATATCGTTCCCACAGCACGCAGACGTCATTATTTAACCGGTATGTAAAAAAGGACGGTCTGGAAAAAGCTAAAACCTACAGCGCCGTACCTGGTCACAGTGAGCACGAGACCGGTCTGGCCATCGACGTATCGGGCAGTGACGGCAAATGCGCCGCCGAAGATTGCTTCGGAGATACCGAGGAAGCTAAATGGCTGGCGAAACATGCGCCGGAATATGGCTTCATTATCCGTTATCCTGACGGCAAAGAGGACATTACCGGCTATAAATACGAGCCATGGCATCTGCGTTACGTAGGCACGGATATTGCTGCGGATATCGCGGACCGGGATATTACGCTGGAAGAGTACTATGACGCAGTGCCTGTTTCAGCCAATCCTTAACGAGGGTGCGATGAGGAACTGGTGATTCACGAGCCTTCGGGGCGGGTTATGTAGTAACGAACTTGATAGATTCAGATTCATAACTTCATAACTCCGAAGGAGGCGTTCTGCATGTCCGAGCACAATCACGTGGTTAACAAGGAAGGCGAAACGGCGCTGGGCAGGGTGGATGATGCCCTGAACCGGATGGGCGACGAGCGGAAGGATGAAATTCTGGAAAGCTTTGACACATTTATAAAGTATTTAAGCGAACGGATCGAACTTGCGCAGAATATAGGTTTAAGCGAGGAAACGATGGCGCAGGCGGCCGAGAAAATCGGCGATTACCTGGCAGTCAAGGAGGAGCCGCGAAACCGGGAAGAGAAGCTGTTGCAGGAATTGTGGAAAGCCGGAGACCAAGGTCATCGTCATGCGCTTGCTCATATGCTGGTACGGTTGGCACAGTCCGTTCATTGAACCTAATTTCATGAGATACAGACAATAGGACGCCTGAAAAGGCGTCTTTTTGCATCATGCGTACATAAATTCCTGTTGACAAGTGATAATGATTATCAGTATCTTTAAAAAGTAGCATAATTACGAAAGCTTCGGACCTCTTAGATCAAGGTCATTATAGAAAGGAAGATGGTCATGGCATCATTGAAGACCTCTCATTTGGATATTGCGTACGAGGACCGGCTGATTGTCCAAGATTTGAATATATCGATTCCCCAGGGGAAGATTACGGCTCTGGTAGGGGCCAACGGATCGGGGAAATCGACGATATTGAAGACGATGGCCCGGATTCTGCAGCCTAAAGGAGGCAGCGTTCTGCTCGACGGGAAGTCGATTCATAAGCAGTCGACCCGGGAAGTCGCCAAGCAGCTCGCGATTTTGCCGCAAAATCCAACGGCTCCGGAAGGTCTGTCGGTGTATGAATTGGTGTCTTACGGCCGGTTTCCGCATCAAAAAGGGTTTGGCGGATTAAAAGCGGAAGATCGTCAGATTATCGACTGGGCGATCGAGGCGACCCGAATGAATGAATTTAGCGATCGCGCTCTGGAACAGTTGTCCGGCGGACAGCGGCAACGGGCTTGGATTGCCATGGCGCTGGCGCAGGAAACGGATATTTTGTTCCTCGATGAGCCGACGACATTTTTGGATATGGCGCATCAGTTGGAAGTATTGCAGCTCCTCGAAGAATTGAACGCCGAATCGAGTCGGACGATCGTCATGGTTGTCCACGATTTGAACCACGCCGCGCGTTACGCACATCATATGATTGCGATCAAGAAGGGCGAAGCGGTTGCCGTCGGTGTTCCTGAAGAAGTCGTTACTTCCGATGTATTGCGTGAGGTGTTCGGTATTGAAGCGGATATTGTAACGGATCCGCGCAGCGGAGTTCCGCTCTGTCTTCCTTACGAGCTGTACCGTGCAGCGACGGAAGGAAAGGTGCGGTCCGGCAAAAAAGGAGATTTGGCCAACAAAGTTGCCTCGATCCTGTAAGGGAAGTTGCCGGTTATATTACAGGAGGCGAAATTATGAATATTGATTTCGGGTTGCTCGATCGGGCTCTTTCCGTTGTAACGGAAAAAAGAGAGAATGCCCTGTTTACGATTCCGGCGGAAATGCTGCTTGATCGTGAGCAGGCAGAGCGTCTGCTTACATTCTATCAAGAGCAAATCAAAGGGCGGGATATCCAGGTCGCTGCCACCTATTATGCGGCATGCTGGCGGGTCATTCCTGCGGCTATTCTGTACATGATCTCGAGTTGCGAGGGGTGCGTGGATTGGTCGCTCAAAAACCTCGTTATTCAGATCGACATTGTGAATGGATATCCGCGGTTTTTCTTCGTGCTGAAGGATTCCGCCGAGAACCCCTGGCCTTCGAAAGAACGGGATGGATGGCGCAATGAGGTCCTGGGGGCTTTTGTAAGGGACACGCTCCGGCCTGTGTTGGAAACGGCTGCAGTGATATCGGGACTACCGGTGGCGCAGCTGTGGGGGCAAATGCCGCTTGGCGTTGAATTTTATCTGGATTATATGGGGAACCAGATCGAGAATCCCTCCTGTAAGGAAACATTTAAGGCACAGTACGCTTATTTGGCCAGAACCCTGGATGCAGCGTGGTTCGGTTTGAAGCGGAATCCTTTTGACTTGAAGGAGATCTGGATCGATGACCCGTATCGTCCCGGCGAGCAAACCCGGATGAAGCCGACTTGCTGTCTGGCTTATCGTACAGACACGGGGCATGGCTATTGCTACGGTTGTCCAAAGTTGTCGAAGAGTGACCGCGAAGCTAAGCGAAAAGAAATCATGGCTGCCGCTAAAGCGTCATCGTAGCCACAATGATTTACATAAAAAAGGGGCGCGTGCGGCCCGGCTGCTCGCGCCGAACGCGAACCGCAAGCTGACGGTGCTCTCGGCCCTGCTCGGGGCCGTGTTCCTGGTGCTTGCGGACATCGTCGACCGCGTGCAGCCTGCCGCGCCGAAGGGAATCTCGTCCGGCTTGGTCGTAGCCCTGCTCGGCGCGCCGTACTTCCTGTGGCTGATGCGGACGGCCGGTGCGCGATCCGCCTCCAAATTAAATCAACAACCCGACCGTAGTGAACCGCTCGGGTTTTTCTGCTCATTCAAGTGAACTCACCGTATGAGTCCTCTTAAGTTTCATGTTAAGTCACATGACCTCCCGCCTCATTGGAGTTTTTCCAATGCGGCAGTACTTGGTGGTTGCTCCGATTATCTTTGATTGGAGATATTCCAACGAAAATGAACGTTTAGCCGCTCATTTGTACGTGAAAGTCCTTTTTGATTGGATTTTGTCCAACCAAGCATAGAAGAGAATATGTTTGCCGCTAATTGGTTGGAAAATATCCAATCACCAACCAGCAGGCGCACTCGCATTTATCAAACTAATCACACGCACCACACGCACCACACGCATCACATGCATTACATGCATCACACGCACCACACGCACCACACGCACCACACGCATCACATGCATCACATGCACCACACGCATTACATGTATCACACGCACCACACGAATTACACGCACCACACGCACCACACGCACCACACGCATCACACGCATCACATGCATTACATGCATTCATGTATCACACGCACCACGCGAATTACACGCACCACACGCATCACATGCATCACACGCACCACACGCATTACATGCATTACATGCATCACACGCACCACACGCATCACATGCACCACACCCATCAACAAGCATCACACATATCACACATATCACAAGCATCACCAGCATCACATGCATCCCCAAGCATCACAAGCATCCCTGCAATGTCTTAGCGGACATGCTACGGACGCCTACGCCAATCATACCCTCCACTTTTGCTCTCCTTCCCTTATATGTAGCTCTCAAGCATTAAAGCCATCTCACTAGTTACATCAGTTAGTTCCCCAGGGAGTGATTATTTTTGCGCATAAACGACAACAATAAGCTGAATTTGATTTAACGAATGTCTGAGCATGATCTTCTTGGCATTGTGGTCGGGATCGGAGACAGTGTTAAGAGAAGGTCGCATTCTTATATAAATACTTAAAATTGTGAATATTTTTCGAACCACAGATTTACCTCTTGCAATGTGAAAAATGTCACACTATAATAAGAGTATCAGGTGAACGATATCACAAACTTTTAAAATTGTAAGTTACAAAAATCACAAATAAACCCCGAATTATGAAAAATTAGACTGAGGGGACCCTAGGAGGAAGAAACCATGAAAGTAGCAGTTATCGGATGTACTCACGCAGGAACAGCAGCCATTGTCAATACAGCCAAGCTTTACCCGGAAGCGGAAATCACGGTGTATGAGCGTAATGATAACATTTCGTTTCTGTCGTGCGGGATCGCCCTTTACGTAGGCGGCATGGTTAAAGATCCTCAAGGACTGTTTTATTCGTCGCCGGAACAACTCGCCGAGCTGGGTGTTAAAACAAACATGCGCCATGAAGTGACTTCGGTCGATGCAGCCGGAAAAACGCTGCGCGCGCGCAACTTGACTACCGGGGAAGAGTTTATCGACTCGTTCGACAAGCTGATCGTGACTACAGGCTCGTGGCCGATCGTGCCGAAGTTTGAAGGAATTGAGCTGGAAAATATTTTGCTCTCGAAAAACTTCAACCATTCGAATACGATCATTGAGAAGGCGCAGCAAGCCAAGAATATCGTGGTTGTGGGCGCAGGTTATATCGGCGTCGAGCTGGTCGAGGCGTTCCAGTTGAACGGTAAACAGGTGACGCTGATCGATGCGGAAGATCGCATTTTGAGCAAGTATTTGGATGCCGAATATACGGATAAAATCGAGGAGTCGCTCCGCGAACACGGAATTACCCTTGCCTTAGGCGAGAAAGTTACAAGATTCACAGGCGAAAACGGCAAAGTGGCTCAAGTAGTCACCGACCGCGGCCAATACGACGCCGACCTCGTTATTATGTGCATCGGTTTCCGACCGAACACCGAACTGCTCAAAGGGCAAGTCGATATGCTCGGCAACGGCGCGATCATCGTGGATGAATATATGCGGACCAGCGCGCCGGATGTATATGCGGCAGGCGACAGCTGCGCGGTTTTCTATAACCCGACGAAAAAGCATGCCTACATTCCGCTCGCAACCAACGCGGTTCGGATGGGAACGCTGGTAGCCCGCAACCTGGTGGCACCAACCGTGAAGTATATGGGAACCCAAGGGACATCGGGCATCAAAATTTACGAGGACAACATCGCGGGAACCGGGATGACGGAGGCTTCGGCCAAGGAAGCCGGAATCGATGCGGAAGCGGTAATGATCACTGACAACTACCGTCCGGAGTTTATGCCGACCCATGAACCAGTGATGCTGAAAGTGGTATATGAAAAAGCAACAAGACGCATTCTGGGTGCGCAGATCATGTCGAAGGTAGACTTGACGCAATCGATCAACACCATCTCGGTTTGCATCCAGAACGGCATGAAGATGGAAGAGCTTGCGTTCGTCGATTTCTTCTTCCAGCCGCATTACAACAAACCATGGAACTTCCTGAACAGCGCGGGTCTTGGAGCATTGCCGGAAGTACCGGCACGTGAAACGGTTCAAGCTTAACCGCCTTATAACGATTTAGTCTCGAACAGCCTCCGCAGGACTCGATTCTGCAGGGGCTGTTTTCTTTTTACATATGTTGCTGTCAGGTAGGACTTCCATTTTTAGTGTGAAAAAATTCACTTTATGTAAGCGGTGTCGTGACTTATGTTACTTATTGGACGCCAAGGCTCAAGTTACAATAACAGGGGAACAGGGGAGTTTACAAACAAGTCCTAAAGGAGAATGAATGATGGCTTACAATAAACCCGATCAAATTGCCAAAGTGACGGTTGAAATGGGTATCAAAAAAGCTCACAATCCATTGTTGACGGTTTTGATTCTTGGATTTCTGGGCGGTGCTTTTATCGCCCTCGGATTCTTGCTTGATATACGCGTTATTGCAGGAGCTCCGAAAGAATGGGGAAGCATCGCGACCTTTATCGGCGCGGCGGTGTTTCCGATCGGACTGATCCTGGTGCTGCTTGCCGGCGGGGAATTGCTGACGGGGAATATGATGGCGGTGCCGTTATCCCGGATGGCCAAAAAAATAACGACAGGCGAAATGTGCAAAAACCTGGTGCTGATTACAATTAGCAATTTTGTAGGTGCTCTGTTCGTCGCTTACTTTTTCGGGCATGTCGTCGGATTGACCTCCAGCGGCGTTTATTTGGAGAAACTCGTGGATATGGCGGGACATAAGCTGGATGACAGCTTCCTTCAGGCATTCGTGTCGGGGATCGGCTGTAACTGGCTCGTCGCGCTTGCCGTATGGCTCTCCTACGGAGCGGATAATATGAGCGGTAAAATTCTCGGGATCTGGTTTCCTACAATGGCGTTCGTCGCGATTGGATTCCAGCACGTTGTAGCCAATATGTTCCTGATTCCGGCGGCAATATTCGAAGGTTATTTCTCTTGGGGAGAATACTTCAAAAATTTCGTGCCGGTATGGCTGGGCAATCTGACGGGCGGCGCCTTGTTTGTAGCTGCGGCTTACTGGATGGCCTATTTGAAAGACAAGGGTGCACCGGCGGCTTCTCCGGGCGAACATGCGGCGGGAAATGTAGCTGCAACCACCAACAAATCGGCTTAACCGGAATATCTGAATAAGATCAATTAGTCTGCCGCCTCTCAATGAGGCGGCTTTTTTATGTTTGTATGCTAGTTGTCGCTGCTGTCTCCACCGTTACCACGCCTCCTCAGCATTTCGTTCGTTGGAAATATCCAGTCAAGTGTTAGATGTAACTGACAAGAGACTGTCCTCGTTGGATATTTCCATGCTGGCTGGCGTAACGCTTTCCCCTGCTCCCGCCGTGCTCCGCAAGCCCCGCCGTATTCCCCAAGCTCCGCCGAGCTCCTCTGTTTTCCAAGGAGTTGCTATGCGCATTTTTCCACCCTCCTTCCAGTAGACAGGGGCGAGGCTTTTTTCTACAATAAATGAATCAGGAGGGGATGGTTGCATGATCCGAGAGGAGAACGGAATATTTCCCGCGGTGTGTCCGCTTGATTGCCCGGATACCTGTGGTTTGCTATTGCATAAAGAGAACGGAAAAATCGTGAAAGTAACGGGGAACCCCGATCATCCGATTACGCAGGGTGCGATCTGCAACAAAGTGCGGAACATGGCCGAGCGGGTTTATCATCCGGAGCGTGTGCTGCATCCGATGAGACGCATTGGCGCAAAAGGTGAGGGGAAATTTGAAGCCATCAGCTGGGATGAAGCGATTGCGGAAATTGCCGGACGGTATCGGGAGCTGATTTCGGAGCACGGACCGGAAAGCATTTTGCCATATAACTTTTACGGCAATATGGGAATTCTTAGCGTGGAAGGGATGGACAAGCGGTTTTTTAACCGGCTGGGGTCTTCCAAGCTGCATCGGGCGATTTGCACGGCGGCGGGAAATACCGGCTGGAACTATACAATGGGGTTTGGCGGAGGCGTTAGTCCGGAGGATACGGTAAAAGCGAAGCTGATCATAGTATGGGGAGGCAATCTCGTAAGTACGAATATGCATCAGATTGCTCTGATCGAGAAGGCCCGGAAGCAGGGCGCGAAGCTGGTGGTGATCGATGTTCACCGCAACCGTACCGGCCAGAGAGCAGACTGGTTCATCCCGCTTTATCCGGGGACGGACAGCGCGCTTGCGCTCGGCATGATGCATGTACTGTTTGCACGGAACCTGGTGAACGAAGGGTTTCTTGAACAATATACCATTGGCCATGATGAGCTTCGCGAACATGTGAAAACCTATACGCCGGAGCGCGTGTCGGCGATTACCGGGGTACCCGCCGGAGATATTGAAGCCCTGGCGGTGATGTATGCGGAGACTTCGCCCGCTTACATTCATATGGGCAACGGGCTTCAGCATCATGACAACGGCGGGATGGCGATTCGCACGATCAGCTGCCTGCCGGCGCTGACCGGCCAGTGGCTTGTTTCGGGCGGCGGTGCGTTCAAGTCGAACGGCGCTTACGCCAATATGAATTCCGATGCGTTGGAACTCCCGGATTTAAGGCGAGATGACAATGTACGGACGATCAACATGAACCGGATCGGCGAAGCGCTGCTTACCCTGGATCCGCCCATCCGGGCCATGTTCGTTTACTGCTCGAATCCGGCCGTGGTGGCGCCGGACACGGGCAAGGTCGAGCGGGGCTTAAGCCGGGAAGACCTGTTTACGGTAGTCCATGATTTATTTCTGACCGATACGGCCAAGTATGCGGACATCGTACTGCCGGCGACGTCGACCTTTGAGAACACGGATCTGTACAGCTCGTACTGGCATCATTATGTTCAGCTTCAGGAGCCGGTCATTCCGGCACAGGGCGAGAGCAAAAGCAATGTGGAGGTGTTCCGCCTGCTGGCCGAGGCCATGGGCTTTGAAGAAGAAGCCTTCCGGGATACGGAAGAAGATATGATCCGGCAGGCGCTGGATTTTTCGGAGAATCCTTATTTGGACGGGATTACGCTGGAAGGCTTAAAGGAACATCGATTTGTGAAGCTGGACATGCGGCATCGGGAGCGCTATCTTGATATGCTCACGACGCCTTCGGGCAAAATCGAATTATATTCGGCAAAAATGGCGGAAGCGGGGCTTCCTCCGTTGCCGACGTACATCCCGCTTCAAGAAGGATACGACGGAGAGAACCGGCCCGGGGATAAGGCGACTTATCCGCTCATGTTCGTTTCGCCGCCGAATCACAGCTTTTTGAACTCGACCTTCGGCAATGTGGAGAAGCTGAAAACGCTGGAGAAAAGTCCGGTGCTGCAAATTCATCCGGAGGATGCGGCGGCGCGCGGCATTGAGGATGGCGACGAGGTCGTTGTCTGGAACGACAGGGGCAGCTACCAAGTCAAGGCAGCTGTCGAAAGCAAAATGCTGCCGGGCACGGTAGTGAGCCAGGGCTTATGGTGGGAGCAGGGCGGCCGGCGCCGACGCGTTAACACCCTTACGCCCGACCGGCTCGCCGATATGGGCGGCGGGGCTGTCTTTTTCTCAACCGTTGTCGATGTAAAGCGTCAATAAATGTACTTGCGAAATTCGGCCCATTTAAGCGATACTATGATAATCTGGGCTGCATATACTTACATTCACTGATAAAAATGGCGGTGACAAGGGAGCCTGAATGAGGCTCCTTTGTCATTTTTTTATAATCTGCAGAAATTACGGGTGTTAAGGGCTTAGCAAGGGGGGAGAGATAGAGAATGAAATGGTTACAGTCTTATCCGCGGGAAGTAAAGATTTTTCTTGTCGCCAGTCTGATCAGCTCGGCCGGAGGATCTTTGATGTGGCCGCTGATCACGATGTTCGTGTTCAAGGTGCTGGGGCGGACGGTCACGGATGCCGGTCTGGTGATCCTGGTCATGTCGCTGGGCGGTATCGCCGGACAAGTTCTCGGGGGCTCGTTATATCATAAACTGGGCGTGAAAAAGCTGATCGTCGGCGGCGTGGGGTTAAACGCTCTATTCCTGCTTCTGCTTCCGCTCGGCAGCGGGAATTGGTCTCTGTTTATGCTGCTCATGGGGCTGATCGGCTTCTTTAACGCTTTGTCCATGCCGGCTATTCAAGCTTTTATCGGCTTCCGCTTTGCGGAGCGGCGGGGAGAATTATTTAATGTCATCTATGTTGCGAACAATATAGGGGTGGCCCTGGGGACCGCGCTTAGCGGCTTTTTGGCCCGTATTTCCTATGATATGAGCTTTATTTTGAATGGGGCGACTTCGGCGGCTTTTGCTCTTTTCTTCTGGATTTATTTGAACAAGGTTCAAAAAAACGAGGGCAAGATGCACCTCGAAAAACGCAAAGCAACCCCCGAGGGACAAAATACCTGGCATTTGTTGAGCAGGTACAATGTTTATTTGTTCATGGGGATCGGTTCCTTCTTTCTTTGGCTCGGTAACTGCGTTTGGAACAACGGGGTATCTCCGTTTACGATCTCGAACGGCATGCCGGAGTGGAATTACAGCATTCTCTGGACGCTGAACGGGGTGCTGATCTTTATCGGACAGCCGTTTATTCTTTGGATTAAACGGACTTTTGCCGGATCGGCCGAAGCGCAATTAACGGCGAGCGCGATATTTTATTTACTGGGTTATGTAACTATCCTCGGTTTTCACACCTATCCCGGTATGGTGTTTGCCATGGTGTTGACTACCTTTGGGGAAATGCTGATTTCTCCGGCGATTCCCTCGTTTATATCGGACCGGACGGGCAAATCGGCGCCGTTCTATCTGGGCGTGGTCGGCGGGATGGGCGCCGCGGGCAAAGTGGTAGGCCCTTACGCCATGGGCGTCTTGTTCGACTGGAACGGGCTCATCCCGGTAGCCTGGCTCGCGGTCGCGATTTCTGTGCTCGCCGTGATAGCGTTTCTGGTCCATGCCTATATGAACCGTGACGCTAAGGGCGAAATCACGCATGCGGCGTAGGCCTGCATTTTTGTGTATAATCTGATTTAACTCACTTAGTTTTGTTGGAAGGAAAGGAAGTGGGAACCTGTGTCTGATTTCATCTGGATTCGTTTGTCGCAAATGGGCGATGCGGGAGCGCTTATGGAGCTTGACTCGCTGGTTTGGGACGAGCACTCGACCCCCGCGCAAATTGAATGGAAGTCCCGGGAGCATTATTTGCAGAAATGCCCGCCAGGGAGCCAGCTCATCGCCGGTATTGGCGAGGAGATTTGCGGGTATTTGGGATTTGATTTCCCGACTCCCCTGGAGAGTAATCGCCACGTATACGACATTAATATCGCCATTCATCCCGCGTACCAGAGACGCGGCGTAGGCCGCAAGCTGATGGAGGCCGTCAAGCAACATGCCGCCAATCAAGGAATCCGCAAGCTCTCTTTGCGCGTTCTCGCGAGTAATTCGGAGGCGTTCGCTTTTTATCAAAGCTGCGGATTTATGGAGCAAGGCCGGCTTGTCGAAGAATTTTACCTGGACGGGCAGTATGTCGATGACATTCTGATGTGGTGTCCCATAGAAGCGGCATTGAACATTTGACGAGATATCGGTATATTTATAAGAAGAAAAATCGGAGAATATAAATCAGAGATTCCATGAACGGAAAGGTTGATCACCGTGGAGAACAACAACTGTACCCCTCCCAATTTCATCAAAAACATTATTACCGAAGATTTGAAAAACGGCAAAGTGGAAACTGTCGTGACCCGCTTTCCGCCGGAGCCGAACGGTTACCTGCATATCGGGCATGCCAAAGCGATTTGGATTAACTTTACGCTGGCCGATGAATTCGGCGGCCGGACGAATTTGAGGTTCGATGACACGAACCCGGTCAAAGAGGACATCGAATACGTCAACTCTATCAAGGAGGACGTGAAATGGCTCGGTTTTGACTGGGAAGATCTTCGCTTCGCATCGGACTATTTTGAAGAAATGTATAATCGTGCGGTTGTGCTGATCAATAAGGGCAAAGCATACGTGGACGATCTCAGCGCCGACCAAATCCGCGAGACGCGCGGAACGCTGACCGAACCGGGGCAAAACAGCCCTTACCGGGACCGTTCGGTCGAAGAAAATCTGGACCTGTTCGCACGGATGCGTGCCGGCGAGTTCAAGGACGGGGAAAAAGTGCTTCGCGCCAAGATCGATATGGCTTCGCCGAACATCAATCTTCGGGACCCGGTTATCTATCGGATCGTACATGCTTCCCATCACAACACCGGTGACAAATGGTGCATTTATCCGATGTATACGTTCGCCCATCCGCTGGAGGACGCGATTGAAGGCGTTACGCACTCCCTCTGCTCCACCGAGTTCGAGGATCAACGCCCGTTTTATGATTGGGTGATCGCCGAGACGGAAATGCCGAGCGTACCGCGCCAATATGAGTTCGGGCGGCTCAATCTCGAGCAAACCGTAACGAGTAAGCGGAAGCTGAAAATGCTCGTCGACGAAGGGGTTGTCGACGGCTGGGACGATCCGCGCATGCCGACGATTTCGGGCCTTCGCCGCCGGGGTTATACGCCGGAAGCAATCAAGTCCTTTGTATTTGAAACAGGGATCTCCAAAGCATACGGCTCCATCGATCTGAAAATGCTGGAACATTTTATCCGGGAGGACCTGAAGCTGAAAGCACCGCGCACGATGGCGGTCGTTGACCCGTTGAAGGTGGTTATCACGAATTATCCGGAGGGACAAACGGAACTGCTTGAAGCCGAGAACAACAGTGAAAACGAAGAGATGGGCAACCGTCAAATTCCGTTTTCCCGCGAAATTTATATCGAACGCGACGACTTTATGGAGAATCCGCCGAGCAAGTACTTCCGGCTGTTCCCCGGCAACGAAGTCCGTTTGAAGCATGCTTACTTCATTAAGTGCAACGACGTGATTAAAGACGAGAACGGCAATGTGGTGGAAATCCACTGCACCTATGATCCCGAAACCAAGAGCGGCAGCGGTTTTACCGGCCGCAAGGTCAAAGGCACGATCCATTGGGTGGAAGCAAGCCAGGCGGTACCGGCCGAATTCCGGCTGTATGAGCCGCTGATTCTCGACGAAGAGGTAGACGAGGAAGGCGGGGAAGAGAAGCCGTTCTTGGAACGGATCAACCCTAACTCGCTGACTATCATGCACGGCTTTGTGGAGCCGGGAATGAAGGACGCGCAGCCGCAGGACAAATTCCAATTTTTCCGTCATGGCTATTTCAACGTTGATTTCAAATACTCGACCCCGGGACATCCGGTGTTTAACCTGATTGTTTCGCTAAAAAGCTCGTTTCAACTGCCGAAATAATCCTGCAGCATGAAACCGCAGATAAGTAAAAAGAACCCTCATATCGCTTTAATAGCGGTATTGAGGGTTCTTTGTTTTGTCGATCTCTTCATACCGTATCCCGCTCAATCAAGCGAAAGCGGAACTCCTCCGTGACGGAAGGCAGGTTCGGATCGAGAATTTGGCTGTGGAGTATCCCGAATGCCCGGGCTCCGATTTCGGCCAGCCGGTTATCGATCGTGGATATCCCGAACACTTCGGAAATCGGCTGATTGTCAAAACCGACGATGGCGATATCGCCAGGCACTTGGATTCCCCGTTCCCTTAGGGAAACAAGCAGACCGGCAGCGATTTCGTCTCCGTTGACCAAGAGCGCCGAGGGACGTTTCTCCATCTGGAGCAGCCAATCCGCGATGACCCGACCGTCCCTGATTTCACTGCAGCCGTCCAGTATCCATTCTTGGCGTGCCCGGCCACCGAGTTCCTTAAGAGTATCGGCATATGCGTTCCTGCGGCGCCTGCTGTTTTGGCTGTCCCTTCGGTTTAGCGTGAATCCGATGTCACGGTGGCCTTTGTCCCACAAATAGCGTATGGCATTCCGGAAGCTGCCGTAATGGTCGAAATAAATCGAAGATAGCTTCCGGTCCCGAACCTCTTCGCAGAGAGCGATCGGTCCGTACGCGGCAAAGGGCTCCACCTGATCCAAAGTTAGCGAGCGTGAACGTGAGCAGATAATGACGCCGTCCATTTGTTTGTTTCTAAGCAGGTTCAGCGCGTTCAGCTCCTCCTTTGGAGAATAATTGGTCTGACAGAGAATGAGCTGATAATTATGCAGCAGCGCTTCACCGGCGATGCCTTCCACCAGCTTGGAGAAATAGGGAATATTAATCTGGGGTAAAATGACGCCGATCGATTGTACGTTTCCTTTAACTAAATGCACGGCATTCATATTTCGGGTGTACTGGAGGCGTTCGATCGCTTCTTCGACCGCCATTCGCTTGATTTCGCTGACATACGGATGATGGTTCAGTACGCGGGAAACCGTAGTCACGGACACGCCGGCAGCTTCGGCGATTTGCTTGATATTGGCCAACGGCGGGGCCTCCTTATCGATGATCAAGTTCTGCTTATGCAATTACTAAATTTATATGAGATTTTTTTTATAATTCTTGATCTGAAATGCATTTCATAGTGTACACTTGAGACGAGAGCTTGACAAATATTTGTCAGGCAGCCTCTCAGCAGGAAAACAGAGCTCTGGCAGCGGCGGCGTAACCACCCGGTTTCGGGGAGGGCGTGACGCCGTCCGGAGCTTGTTTTCTTATTTGTCCGTAAACTCTATAATATGTAACAAATCCGGCTCCTGCAAGGAACCGGACCGTTTTTCATTCGGATATCAAACTTCCTCTTTTTGAGGAATGGCAGGCGAATACCCGTTTTTGCGGATTTGACGCCACATGAGGCCGAATCCCAGCGCTCCGATGAGCGCCAGGGCTACTCCCATTTTGTACATGATGACCGGGCCGAAATTTTGAAAGATCCATCCCCCAAGCAGGCCTGAGATCACTCCCGACATTCCGCTTAGGGCAAAGGCGTAAACGGCTTGTCCGGCAGATCGCAGCGGCCGTGGCAAGAACAAGGCGGTCAGCCTGGTTCCTACATAGAAGAAACCGCCGAAGGTTACGGCGTGCAAGATCTGGATGAGAATAATTTGAATCGGCGCGGTTGCCTCCGCCATCAAATTCCAGCGCAGCGCGAACAATAAGCTGACAAGCGTCAGGCAGCCCATTAGGTAAGTGATTTTACGTTTTAGGAAGCGACTTAGCAGAACGAAAGCGAGCACCTCAAAGATGGTCGACAGAAATACCGCACCGCCAACCTGAAATCGCGACCCGCCTAGATCAGTGATAAACAGCGGCATAAAGATACCGTTGATCGAGTTGGGAATCGAAACCAGCATACCGAAAATAACGAAGGCAAGAAAATATTTATTTTGTAATGTGTGCCGGATTTCCGCGGATGAAATCCAAGGCGTATTTGTCGATTGGTTCATTGACGGTAACAGCAAAGCGGATCCGATCCCCAGCATTAAGGTGATGCTGAAGAGCAATGAAATTCCGTTTTGA
Source organism: Fontibacillus forbon (assembly GCF_046559655.1). Lineage (NCBI taxonomy): Bacteria > Bacillati > Bacillota > Bacilli > Caryophanales > Paenibacillaceae > Fontibacillus > Fontibacillus forbon. The sequence continues at coordinate 584,629 of NZ_JBKGFV010000003.1, forward strand.
CCTACGCTATCGATAATCGGTCCGGCCGTCAGTGCCACGAAGGTCCAGCCTAAAGAGCCCCAAAGCCGATAAGCGCCGAATTTGCGTCCATTGTTTCCGAGATAGCCCAGGGTCAGGCTGTTGGTTTGCGCCAGCAGCGGACTTTGGAAAAAGAAGAGCAAGATCATGGATAGATATAGCAGATGGTAAGTATTCGCCTTGAAAACAAGATGGCCCATAACCAATAGTCCTGTCATCATCAGCAACAGAACCACGCGGATATTTTGGCCACGGTCGCTTAAATGCCGCCAAAATGGATGGGCCAGCAGCGAGATAAACGGGCCGATGGCCATCAGGCTGCCGATCTCCATCTTGTCCATGCCGATGTCTTGCAAATATAATTGAAAGAAGGCGGCAAAAATAACCATGGTTCCGTAAATGAAAAAGTTGAGCAGCCCCAAGGGCAATTTAGATGAAGACGAGAATTGGGTATTGTCCCGCAAGCGCGCCATTCCTTTCTGTCCGACTCCAGTTCGTTCTTTGCATCTATTCATTTCGAAAAGTGACTATGTTCTCAATGTAACACACAGATGAAAGGGGATACAAACCATCTTCTTTTTGTTTTTCCAGTATTTGTTTCAGAAAGGGGAAGATTCTGATCGAGATTACGGCTATTATTCTCGCCGGTGGGAAATCGAGCCGGATGGGTCAAAATAAAGCGCTCCTTCCGGTGGGTGGTATTCCGGTCATTGAAAGACTTATTCGCGAGCTGGAGGGAGTTGCCGCAGAGATCCTTATCGCGGGAGGATCTCAGCCGGAAGCCTACCGTCACCTGGGAAAAGATGTCATTTCAGACGTCTTTCCTGGCTTGGGCCCATTAGCCGGTTTGCACGCCGGACTACAGGCTGCCTCTACTTCCTGGAGCCTCGCGGTGGCATGCGACATGCCTTTTGCCAACAGGGACGTGTTCCAATGGTTGGCGGAACAGGCTCTGCTGGCAGAAAAGAATCAGAAGGATCAGAAAGAAGGCGCTATAAGCAGTGCAGCAGGCAGCGTCATCAGCAGCAAGCATGGGGAAGGTACGGCAAACAGTGGACTAGAGGCTATTATCCCGGTGGTGCAAGGGCAGGTTCAGCCCCTGCTAGCATTATACCGCCGTAGCGTGCTGCCGGGTCTGGAGCGGGAGCTGCAAGCAGGGAACTTAAAGCTGACCCGGTGGACGGAAACGTTGCGGGCCGAATATGTGAATGGCTCGGCGTTGGCCGCGGCTGCTGGAATGCCGCAGGAGCGGATTCCCTTCAATATGAACCATCCCAGGGACTATCGGCAGGCGCTGGATTGGTTGGATGCTTCGACTGACAAAGGCATGAGTTGAGAGAACGCTGAACGGCTTCAAATTATTAAAATTACTTGTTAATATTTTGTCAAAAATATCACATAAAGCGCTTTCATTATGCAGTATAATATGAAGCGAAGATACATGACCCCCTTAATCATGTGTCGGTATATGTACCTTGGATGATTTCCGGTGAGATAAGGAAGTCATCTTTTTTTAAATGAAGAATACATTTGTTGTGTCAGGCTCAATGCATGTCAACAAAGCGCATGAAGAAGCATTGAATCAGCAATGAATGACTTAAATCAGGGAGATGACCGATATGACCACGCTGTATAAGGAGCTTGTGCAAATCCCGGAGGAGCAAGCCCGTTGGATGGGGATGAGAGGCTGGGTGTACCAGTTGCTTATGGATTTTCTAAGCCGTCCGCCGCGGATGTCGCTAATTGCCCAGTGGCGCAGAAGGGTCGAACTGAAAAATACAATTCCCATGTGCCAGGGCGGAAAGAGACTAAAGAGCTACCTGGAAAGCATTCCTGAAGAGAATTTCCGGCGTGTCTGTTATGAGGAGGCGGAAGAATTCGACCGTCTGTTTACGGGTCACAGCGCCAAAATCGCCGCTTGCGAAAGTCTGTTCCTTGCAAAAGAAAAAGGTGCCGATGCTTTTGCCTGTCTCTCGGAAATCCGGGATACTTACATGGAAAGCGGCGTGGTCTTTAATAAAATCTCCGGCGAACATGACGATCATATTTCGCTGGAACTGGAGTTTATGGCGGTATTAAGCGAAGAGATGCTGGGTAAAGTGGGCCTCCGCGAGAGCTGCCTTGAGCTGACGGATGTGCAGATTCAGTTTCTTAAATCCCATCTTCTGTACTGGGCGCCCGCCTTTTCCGCCGAACTGGCCGCTACAACCACAAGCACGCTCTATACCGGTCTGGCGGAGCTGCTCGTTGAGTTTCTTGAGATGGATTTGCAGAACCTCTGCGCATGGAGAGAACTGCAAGGATAGCGTTTGAAGATTATAACACCTGAAGATAGATAAAGTTCGATGACAATAACTTTCAAGATAAGAAGAAATAAGCTGTGAGCCACCGGGGACTTAGGTCTTTGGTGGTTTTTTGCATGCGGGAGGGAGTACGAAGATGCCGGTTATTCCGGTAGTTACACGGGTCGAAAGGATATCTGAGAAAATTAGCTGTAAAACCTACAGTTTATTATTGCGATATGCCGGATTTAGTGAAGATAACTGGAAAACCTACAGTTAAATTTCGGCTAGAGCGAGAATTCGGCGATTTTTGCTTCAAATAGCTGGAGGAATTCCAGTTAATTGAATGAGTTAGGAAAAATACGAGAAGTTAACTGGAGAAAATCCAGTTAATTTTGTTCTGCTTAATCGAAAGCGGGTACGAAGGGTCGGGTGCGGGGAACGGAGAACGGAAGAGCGGAAGAGCGGAAGAGCGGAAGAGCGGAAGAGCGGAAGATCGGAAGAACGGAAGCGCGGAGAACGGGGAACGGAGAACAGAGGACGAGGATGGAGGACAGGTCTGAAACACAGTCGGAAGCATCTTACAGGTATCTGGAAATACAAAAAAACAGGGCGGGAGATGTCCCCGCCCTGCTTTTTAGTTATAAAGATTAATTCAAATCATCTACCGCAGAATTGCGGCGGCGGAATTTCATAAGGAATTCGTATACGACCGGTACGATGACGAGAGTCAGCAATGTGGAGCTGATCAAGCCGCCGATAACGGTGATGCCGAGTCCGCGCGAGATGATTCCTGCGCTGTGTTCCCAGCCCAACACGAGCGGCAGCAATGCGCCGATGGTGGCGAGCGCCGTCATGAGGATCGGACGAAGCCGTGTAGCGCCTGCTTCGAGCAAGGCCTCACGTGTAGACAGCCCCTCGCGTTCCTTGTGAATGACGCGGTCGATGAGCACGATCGCGTTGGTGACGACGATCCCGATGAGCATCAGAACGCCCATGAGAGCCGATACGTTCAGGGTTTCGCCGCCGATCAGCAGACCGACCATGGCGCCGATAACGATGAACGGCAGCGAGAACAGGATCGTGAACGGTGCCAGACCGCCCCCGAACGTAACGACAAGGACAAAGTAAACGATCGCGACCGCGGCGGCCATAGCAAGACCTAGCTGGCCGAACGTATCGTTGATTTGTTCGGTTACCCCGCCGAAGCTGACCGTAACCCCTTCGGGTTTGTCCATGTCATCGATTTTGTCTTGCAGCGCGCTGGATGCTTTTTGGACGTCGGTAGCGACGATTTTGGCGCTGACTTCAACGACCATTTTACCGTCGATCCGCATAATGGAGTCCGGAGAGCTTCCTTTTTCAACCTTGGCGACTTCCTTGATCGGTACTTCCATGCCGAGCGGAGAAGTCAGCGTTTCGTTCTCCATGTCCTGAATGCTGGTATAAGCATTCTTTTCGGTTTCGATATAAACTTTATAATCTTTTCCGTCAAGCTTCACTTCGGTAAGTACCGGACGCTCGCGCACCGGGCTTAGCTTCATGGCGATTTGCCCCGGGGTAAGGCCCAGCGAACTCAACTTTTGCTGATCCGCTACGAGCGTATATTGGTCGTAAGCCGTGGAAAGCGAAGTTTCGCCTTTTTCAAAGTTCTCTGTATCTTCTTGGACCCATTTCAGAATCTGGTCGGAGACCGGTTTAATCTGTTCCAGATTGTCGCCGAACACGTTAACGTTGAGCGAGCTGCCGCCCATGCCGCCCATCATCAGTTCGGACATGTCGCCCCACTCGCCGTCGGAAACTTCCTTCTTCAATCCGAGCAGCAGGTTTTCCTTCACTTCGCTGAAGTTCTTCGTATCCGCATTGTACTCTATATAGAAGAGGGCGGAGTTGGACGAGCCCATGCCAAGCGGATTGGTTCCGCCGACGGAGTACTGCATTTTATCCATATCTTCTTGGGCCAGAATGTATTTTTCGGCCTTCTCCATTTTCTCCCGGACATCTTCAAGACGATCGCCAGGGGCCGGAGAATAGGTAACCATCACATATTTGTCTTCTTGCTCAGGCAGGAAGCTCACGCCGACGAGCGGATACAGGAACAAACTGCCTACCAGCAGGACGACGGCAACGCCGAAAGTGATAAGTTTATGGGACAGCGACCATTTGAGCACGCGTTGATAACCGAGCGCCATGCCCTTCGGATTGCTGTCATGGTCATGCTTCTTGTTCAGCCCTTTGCGGAACAAGGTATGAGCCAGGGCCGGCACCAGCGTAATGGCAACCAACAACGAGGCCAAAAGCGAGAACACCATAGTCAGCGCGAACGGTTTGAACAGTTCGCCGACCATTCCGCTTACGAAGGCAAGCGGCAGGAATACGGCGATCGTTACGATTGTGGAGGACATGATCGGAACGAACATCTCGCGGGTCGCTTCGATAACGAGCTTGCCGCCCTTCAGCTTCTCGCCGGTCAGGGACAAGCGGCGGTAAATGTTCTCGATGACGACGATGGAGTCGTCGACCACCCGGCCGATGGCGACCGTCATGGCGCCCAGCGTCATCATGTTCAGCGTAATATCCATTTGCTTCAGCGCGAGCACCGCGATTAGAAGCGATAACGGAATGGAGATAATGGAAATGATCGTCGAGCGGATGTTCCGCAAGAACAACAGAATGATCAGGACGGCGAACAGGGCGCCGAATAGTGCTTTGGACAGCATCGTGTTGACGGAGTCCGTGATCGGCTTGCCTTGGTCAAGCAATACGGTGAAGTCGATATGACCGTACTGTTTTCCCAACTCGTCCGCCTTGTCTTTGACGAGGTTCGCTACATCGACGGTGTTGGCATCGTTGTCTTTCACGATTTGAATCCCGATCGATTCGGCACCGTTGGTGCGAGAAATCGATTCGGCTTCGCCGATGACTTCGATCTTGGCGATGTCGCCGAGCTTCACTGTCGGGATACCGGCCGGAATGGCGGTCATGCCGCCTTGAGCCGCTGCGGAACCTGCGGCATCCGGGCTGCCTGCGCCTGCCGGTGCACCTGCACCCGCTGCAGAACCTGCACCGGCCGCGCCAGCGCCAGCAGCGCCAGCTCCCGGCATGGCCGGAATGGCGAGGTTCTTAAGATCGTCGACGGTCGTGATGTTGCCGTCAACGACAACCGCTTTTTGCGACTGTTCCAAATCGAACAGGCCGAGCGGAGCGCGCAGCGCGGAAGCTTGAACGATACCTTTGACGGTATCTTCACTAAGCCCGAGTTGCTGCATTTTCGCTTCATCGAAATTGAGGCGTACTTCTTTGACGTATTGTCCGGCAATTTGCACTGAGGCTACGCCATCCAAATCTTCAAGAGCAGGCTGGATGTCGTTTTGGATCGTCCGGGTCAGTGCTTCCAGATCGCCGGATTCGTTATCGGACAAGCTGAGCGAGATAACCGGCATCGAATTCAAGCTGAACCGGGTAATTTGCGGCTTTTGCGCATCGTCCGGCAGGGTTACGTCGTTCAGTGCTTCCCGAACCGCCGCCGTGGCATTGTCCAGATTGGTGTTGTATTCAAATTCGATAAACAGGGAAGCCGCATTCTCCATCGAAGTCGAAGTAATCGTCTTTACTCCGTCGACATTGTGGAGTTTAGTCTCTAACGGCTTGGTAATATCCTGGACGACGCCTTCCGGCGCCGCGCCCGGATAAATTGCGGTCACGCTAAGATAAGGGACGTTGATATTCGGAATGGTCTCCTGCTTCATCGTAAGGCCGCTGTACAAGCCGACAACCGTGACGATGATCGTCAGAAGCCAGACCGCAAATTTGTTGCGCAGGGAAAATTGAATAATGCTTTTCATCAGTTAGGTCTTCCGCTCCTCTCTTTATTTACGAATGATTCAAATAAGGCCGCAAAAGTCGTTCCAGTTCCTCCATCCGGTCTTCCAGTTCGGGAATAGCTTTTACATTGGCCATCATTCCCGCGAAAATGGCCCGGCGCGGCCGGAGTTCAAGGATTTCCTCCTCCATCAGCTGCAAGGATTCAAGTCCTTGCTGGCGCAACTCCGAAGACGGCACCCGTTTTTCCAACAGTTCCTTCAGTTCTCGGATAGCCAGGAGGGGGTGACGTTCCGGTTTCTTCAGGCAGGTACTATCTGCACCCCAGTGCTTCAACACTTCCTCATTGATCAGCGGCTCAGGTTGCCGGTTGATCATTCGCTCGGCAGCCCCGTCAAGGAGGTCGACCATATAAACGGCCATCCTGTGAGTCCCGATCAAAATGGCCGGATCGAACAGCAGCCTTATGTAGGCTCCGAGTATGCCGTTAACCAGCATGATCAAATCCGCGGTATAAGGCGCGATGTTCTCTCCGTAAGTCGCCTCAATCGCTTTTTTGCAGTAATGATGCAGCTTGGCGTTGTTTTCCCGGATGACTTCGGGCTCCCGGTACAGGCTGCCGTTTTTGATCCAATCCCGGAACTGCATCATCAGAAACTCGCGCAGCTCCAGCACCAGGTCAAGCAGTACCTCGAATTGCCTGATCAATCTTTCCCGGGGGTTGAGATCCGGCTGATTCTCCGCATGCAGCAGATGCTCCTGCAACAATTGGTAACAGTAGTCGAAAAGACTGAACTCCAGTTCTTCCTTGGACTTAAAGTGAAGATACAGGCTGCCTTTGGACATGCCGCAGGTTTCGGCGATTTCCTGCATTGAAGTGGCGGATGAGCCTTTGGCGGCAAAAAGCTGCATAGCGGTTCGAAGAATTAGCGTTCTTTTATCGCCTGATTTAACGGACAATACCTATTCACCTCCATTCCTGACCAGCAAGTTCTCAAATTGACTGTCGGGTCATTCTGATTATATTACATCCCTGAGCCACATTACAAATTTGGCGAATATCACGATACGCAAGGAATGTTCCGTCGGTTTCTTCTATTCATGGTAGGAAGAAACGCCAGCTTCATGTAAAATGGAAGTTAGAGCATTGGTACATGCAACGTAGGAAAAAGGAGTACGATATGAGACGCGGACTACAAATCATTTTAATCGCAGCTATCCTGTTTGCTTTTTACTTCTTCGGTTTCGGCATCTTCGGCAAATTCGGCGGGACGCTGGTCAGTATATTTCAAACCCTTACCGTTATTACGATCGGGTTGGCAATTTTTATGGAGAACCGGAATCCTTCCAGCACCATGGCCTGGATTCTGGTACTCGCGCTGCTCCCCGTCGTAGGCTTGGTGCTGTATTTCCTGTTGGGCCAAAATTATTTCAAGCGGCGGAAATTCGATAAAAAAGCGGAGTCGGACCGCAAAAGCTATGAGCGGATCGACCATAACGGCAACATGCTTCCCCGCGATCTGTCGCAGTTTACTCCCGGACAGCAGCGGTTGCTGCAGATGTCCCAGCGGATCGCCCGCACTCCGTTTTCCATGGCGAGCCGGACCCGGGTGCTGACTAATGGGGAGGAGACGTTCTCGACCCTTCTGAAGGAACTGAAAAAGGCCCAGCACCACATTCATATGGAATACTATATTTATCGGGCCGACGACATTGGCCGGGAGATTCAAAAAACGCTGATCGAACGGGCTCGGGCCGGTGTCGAGGTCCGGTTCATGTTTGACGCGGTTGGAAGCATCGGGCTTCCCAAATCGTTTATCAAAGAACTCAGGGATGCCGGAGTGAAGGTGGGAGTATACGGCGAGGTTCGCTTTTTGGCGCTGTCGAGCCGGGTGAATTACCGGAACCACCGGAAGATCGTCGTAATCGACGGGAATACCGGGTTTATCGGCGGGCTGAATGTAGGCGACGAGTATTTAAGCCGCAGCAAAACCTACGGTTTCTGGCGGGATACGCACATGTTGGTCAAAGGGGAGGCCGTACGGTCGATGCAGATTATTTTTCTGCAGGACTGGCAATATGTCACCGGCGAAAAAATCATGGATCTGGAGTACTTGTCCCCCGAGCTGGAACAGGGTTGCAGCGGCGCGGTTCAGATCGTTCCGAGCGGACCGGACAACGAGAGCAGCGCGTTGAAAAATATCTTTTTCGCCATGATTACGTCAGCTAAAAAATCGGTTTGGCTGGCGACACCCTACTTCATCCCGGATGAAGATATTTTAACCGCCTTGCGCGTCGCGGCCATGTCGGGAATCGATGTGCGGATTTTGTTCCCGGCCAAACCGGACAAGCGCCTGCCGTTTTTGGCTTCTCACTCGTATTTTCCATCCCTGCTTGAAGTGGGCGTGAAAATTTACGAGTACGAGAAGGGATTTCTGCACTCCAAATTGCTAATCGTCGACGGCGAGGTTGCGACCGTGGGTACGGCAAACATGGACATGCGCAGCTTTCACCTTAACTTCGAGGTTAACGTGCTGCTCGTCCAGAATGACAGCATTGCCAAAATCGTCAAGGACTTCGAGCGGGATCTGCTTTCCACGAAACGGATCAAAAGAAAAGCATTCATGAAGAAAAAGATCGTCATTCGGTTTATGGAGTCGGCGGCAAGATTGATGTCACCGCTACTGTAACGGAAAAAAGATTTGTGGCCTTTTATTTAAAGGAAGGCGGTCGTTGTTCAGATGAGCAGGAAAGCGTTAATTATCGGGGCGGGCTTTGGAGGTCTGTCCTGCGCCATTGAACTCTCTATCCGGGGATTCCAGGTAACCGTGCTGGAGCGCCAGCCCCATGCAGGCGGCAAACTGCAGCGGGTGGTTATCGACGGATACCGTTTCGACAGAGGGCCTACCACGATTGAGATGGCGCATATTTTTCAAAATTTGTTCCGGCGGGCCGGCCGGGATCTGAACGATTATGTGCGGCTGATTCCGCTTGAACCCAGGTCAAGAAGCGTGTTTGCCGACGGCAGCGTCGTCGATCTGACCGGGGATGTGGAGTTCATGCAGCATCAAATCGGCACCTATAGCCCGGTCGATGCCCTGCATTATCCGGCTTTTATCCGGGAATCGCGCCAAATGCTGCGTTATGCCAGTGAACACATCCTTAATCGGCTGCCGCTGAGCCATCTGGAGAAATGGTGGCCCAAGATCTACAGTTGCCTGCTGGTACCGGAGCTTCATCACTCCCTGAACCGCCAGCTTCGCCGGCATTTCAGTCATCCGAATACGCTTGCAATGTTCGGCAGATATGCCGCCCGCGTCGGTTCTTCCCCGTTCAAGGTTTCTTCCTTGTGCGGGATGTTGGTAAGCTGCGAGGCCGATCAAGGGGTTTACACCGTCCGGGGAGGCACTTATGAGCTGATCGAGGCGATGAAGAGGCTGGCCGAGGAGCTTGGCGTCAAGATCGAGACGGGGGTGGAAGTCAACCGGATCCGGGTCGCCGACCGCAAGATTCATAGCATTGAAACGACGCGAGGGGACTATGAATCACCGCTCGTTATCGTCAATGGAGATGCGCTTTCCGTTAGTAAAAAACTGCTGGAAGAAAAGGACCGTCCCTCCCTGCCCGACCGGTTGATATCCTCATTCGAACCTTCCCTGTCCGCCTTTGTCCAGCTTGCCGGCGTTCCGGTGCGGCTGGACAGGCTACATCATCATACGGTGTTTTTTTCGGAGAATTATGAGGAAGAATTCCATGATATCTTCGTCAAAAGACGACCGCCATCCCGCCCGTCCGTTTACATATGCAATTCTTCTTACTCGGAAGAAGAGGCGGCGCCTCCGGGCTGCAGCAATTTGTTTATCATGACCCATACGCCGTATTTATCGGGTGACTGGGATTGGGAGCGGGAAGGAGAAGCCTATGCCCAAACCGTGTTTTCAACCCTGCGGCAACATGGGCTGGGCGACATGATTCGAGGGCATGAATTGGCGCGGTATACGCCTGCGGATCTGGCCCGCGATACCTTCTCATACCGGGGAGGCATGTTCGGCATTTCCTCTCATAGCTTTATGCAGGAACTGCGCAGACCCGGTAACCGCAGCAGGGATGTGCGAGGTCTCTGGTATGCCGGAGGCACGACGCATCCCGGTGGAGGCGTTCCGTTTGTAACGCTGTCCGGTCAACTCGTGGCCGGTTATATTGCGAAAAGTATCGTTTGATCATGGGATATTGATGGATATAGAGCGAGTTTTAATTGAGGCTGTTGCTTGAAGGAGGCATGAACATGGGAAACACATCACGGCGCAAGTCCGAGCATATCCGGCTTTGCCTGGAAGAACAGGTAGGCGGAGAAGGGATTAGTACAGGGTTTGAAAAATACAGGTTTCGCCATAATGCTTTGCCGGAGCTTAACTTTGACGAGATCAGCCTGAAGACGACGTTCCTCGGCGCGGCTGTAAGGACGCCGTTGCTGATCAGTTCGATGACCGGCGGCAGCGAGCTCGCCGGTCAGATCAACGACCGCCTGGCGGAAGCGGCGGAACGCCGGGGCTGGGCGATGGGAGTCGGCTCGGTCCGCGCTGCCGTCGAACGGGGGGAGCTTGCTCCCACGTTTGATATCCGGCGCAAGGCGCCAAGCATTCCGGTCATCGCCAACCTGGGCGCGGTCCAGCTTAGTTACGGCTTCGGCGCGGCGGAATGCCAGCGCGCCGTAGACATCGCCGGCGCAGACATGCTGGTGCTGCATTTGAACAGCTTGCAGGAGGTGTTCCAGCCGGAGGGGAACACTGGGTTTGGCGGCCTGCTCGCCAGGATCGAGGACGTGTGCCGGTCGCTGCCGGTTCCCGTCGGCGTCAAGGAAGTCGGCTGGGGCATCGACGGAGCGACGGCCAAACGGCTGCGGGAGGCCGGAGTGGCGTTCGTCGATGTGGCCGGCGCGGGCGGAACGTCCTGGAGCCAGGTCGAGAAGTTCCGCAGCGCCGATCCGGTGCGCCGCGCGGCCGCGGAAGCATTCGCGGATTGGGGCATCCCGACCGCGGAATGCATCCGCGAAGTGCGGGCGGCGCTGCCGGACGCCGCCCTGATCGGCAGCGGGGGCCTGAACACCGGCGTGGACGCCGCCAAAGCGCTTGCGCTTGGCGCGGACCTGGCCGGGTTCGGCCGGGCGCTGCTGGAACCGGCGGTGCATTCGGAGGAGCGGCTCGATGCGCTCCTGGAGCGCGTCGAGCTGGAGCTTCGCACCGCCATGTTCGGAATCGGCGCCGGAACGTTGTCGGCGCTGCGGAACACGCCGCGTCTGGTACGGCGCGAAGGGTAATTTGATTAATCTGATAAATCCGGGAAGATTACATTGAATATTTTCATTGCGTTTCTGAAACATTCCCATTATATTGAAGTTAGGAGCCTGGCCGCCGGCACGGCAACAGGAGCAACTTCCAGCGGCGGCGCGGCAGAAACTGAGAAGCTTGGAGCATTTCAAGATGACTCTGATGACTTCTGACGAAGGGGGAAATGCAATGAAAACATCGATTTGGAAATGGAACACCCGAACGGTGGTGACGATCGGGATCGGGGCGGCGCTGTACGGGGCGACGAGCTGGATCGGCATTCCGATCGCGCCGGATACCCAGCTTCGCCCGGCCGTCGCGTTGCTTGCGATTTTTGGCGCGCTGTTCGGGCCTGTAGTTGGATTTGTCGCCGGGTTGATCGGTCATATCATCAACGATTTTCTTACCAGCGGTACCGTCTGGTGGGGCTGGGCGCTCGGATCCGGGATTACGGCGGCATTTATGGGACTGGTTTATCTGTCCAAAGATTTTAACCCGCAGGACGGAGCGATCCGGAAGAGCCATGTGATCCAGTTGTTGATTTACGGTCTGATCGGGATTTTCGTTTCCCTCGCTTTTTCGGGGTTGTTCGATATTTATGTCATGGGCGAACCGAACGATAAAATCGTCATTCAAACGGTTTCCGCCGGATTGGCGAACGCAGCGGTATTCGTGATTCTCGGCATTCCTGCGGTATGGGCGTACGCCAAGCGCAACCGGAACAATACGAATTTGACGGTGGAGAGATAGGAGCAACCAGCGATTATGCAGCCGGTGATTTCATTCCGAAATTTTAGTTTCCGCTACAAAAGTCAAACCCAGCCGACGCTGAAAAATATTGATCTGGACATTGCGCCCGGAGAAAAAATCTGGATTGCCGGACCGAGCGGGTCCGGTAAATCGACACTAGCCCATTGTATCAATGGGCTTATTCCCTTTTCCTACGGAGGCGAGGTATCCGGCGGTCTATTCATAGACGGCGAGGAAGTGTCCGAGCAAGGGATTTTTGAGCGCAGCCGCAGCGTGGGCACCATTTTGCAAAATCCCGACGCCCAGTTTGTCGGACAGACGGTCGGGGAAGATGTGGCGTTTCAAATGGAAAATGAGCAGGTTCCGCAGCCGGAGATGAAGACGCGGGTGGTCACGGCTCTTGAACTGGTCGGCATGTTGGACTACGAAGGGCAAGGCCCCCATGATTTGTCCGGGGGACAGAAGCAGAGCGTTTCCTTGGCCGGCGTGTTGTCAACCCAAGCTGATATTTTGTTGTTCGACGAGCCGCTGGCGAATCTGGATCCGGTAAGCGGCGTCCGGGCGATGCAATTAATCGAAGATATCCACCGGCGCGGGGGAAAGACGGTTATTATCATCGAGCACCGGGTGGAGGATGTGCTTGCGCAGCCGATCGACCGGATCGTCGTTATGAACGAAGGGGAAATCGCCGCAGTCGGTTCCCCGGAGACCTTGCTGAAGGAAGGGCTGCTGCCCCGTTTCGGATTACGGCAGCCGCTTTACTTGAACGCGCTGGAATACGCCGGCGTTGCGATCGGAGGGCTGACGGCTCTCGGCACGCCGGAAGGTGTGCGAATCTCTACGGAGGATGCTGCAAGTGCAGGGATCCGCGAACTTGCGGGAAACGGCGATCATCGGGTAAAAGAAGGGATCCGTAATCGGCTGGAGGCTTGGACGTCGGGCCATGAGGATCCGGGGCCGTCAGCGAGGGGGAGCGCTGCAGCGCCACTGCTAGAACTTCGGGAAGTCTCTTTCGCCTACGGCCTCGGCCGCGACGCCGTCAGCGAGGTCACGCTCTCCGTTAGCGCAGGGGAACGAGTCGCTCTCCTCGGCAGCAACGGAGCGGGCAAGTCGACGCTTTCCGGCCTGATTACCGGTATCTTGAAACCCCGGTCGGGGAAAATCATCTTCCGGGGCGAGGATTTGAGCGGGTGGTCCATTCGCCAAAGAGGCGTGGAAATCGGCTATGTCATGCAAAATCCAAATCATATGATCACCCAGCATATGATTCGCGACGAAATCGGTCTCGGTCTCATGGCAAGGGGCGTCCCGTCCCCGGAACGGGAGCGAAGGACCGATGAAGCTCTGCGAATTTGCGGGCTATACCCTTACCGCAACTGGCCGGTATCCGGCTTGAGCTTCGGCCAGAAAAAAAGGCTGACCATCGCTTCGATTTTGGCGCTGGAGCCGAAGTTGATGATTCTCGACGAACCCACGGCAGGCCAGGATTACCGTCATTATACCGAGTTCATGGATTTTATCGACGGGCTTGCCGGTCTTGGGATGGCATTTTTGTTTATCACCCACGACATGCATCTGGCGTTGGAATATGCGGACCGTGCCTTCGTCATGGCAGAGGGTCGGGTTATCGCCGCAGATCGGGTAGCGCCGATTCTCTCGGATAGCGGAGTGACGGGCAGAGCCCGCCTCCGGGAGACGAGCCTGTCGCGCTTTGCGAAAAGCTGGGGGTTGTCGTCGCCGGCTGCGTTCGTGCAAGCTTTTATCGACGCGGAAAAGAAGGTGAAACGAGCCGATGAGTAAAACCGGAAGTCTGTTCGTTGAGGGGGATTCCTTTTTCCACCGGCTGGACGGCGCCGTCAAACTGATCCTTCTCCTGGTATGGACCGTGGTCACCTTTCTGTTCCTCGACCTGCGGGTATTCGCGGTAATGCTCGCTGCGGGCATTTGCATGCTGCTTCTGGCCCGGATTCCGGTCAGGCGAATGGCGTTGTTGTTTTGGGTGTTGATGGTATTTACGCTAATCAACAGCATCTTCATTTTGATCATCACCCCCCGCTTCGGTTCAAGTCTTACCGGCAGCAATACTCCGCTGATTCCGGTCGGGTACGATACGATCAACGGGGAGACGCTCTTTTACGTCCTGACTTTATCCGCGAAGTATTTAACCCTGCTGCCGATCACGATGCTGTTCATTTTTACGACCCATCCGAGCCGGTTCGCGGCCAGCCTCAACAAATTGGGAGTTCCCTACAAAATGGCCTGTGCGGTCAGCATTGCGTTCCGGTATATTCCGGACCTGACCCAGGAGTTCAAAAACATCCTGAACGCCATGCAGATGCGGGGGCTGGGCATTTCACGCGGGGACGGCAATTTGTGGCGCCGGATGAAAAACCTTTCGCTGGTCGTCGTGCCGCTCTTGCAGTCGTCGCTCCTGCATATCGAGTCGGTATCGAACGCGATGGATCTGCGCGGTTTCGGTACCGGCGCGAAGCGCACCTGGTACATGGGCACGCGGATGTCGCGCAGCGACAAGCTTGTGCTATTGATCTGCGTGCTGCTGTTGGGGGGAGCTATCTTGATGAAGGGACTTTGGGTGAAAAAGTTCTGGTATCCATTTTTATAGGTATATTTTATAGGTATATAATGAACCGGAGAGGTGGAATTTTTCATGGTTGAACTTAGAGCGATGGATGACAGCGAGTTTAAGGAGTACCGGGCTCGCACGGTACATGATTATGCCGTCGAGAAAACTGTCGCCGGGACATGGAGCGAAGAAGAAGCGAACGCCCTGTCCGAGCAAGCGATCAGTCAGTTGCTGCCGGAAGGCCTGGCGACAAAGGACGCCTTTTTGTACACCGTGCTTGATGCTGCGGAAGGAGTCCCGATCGGCAACCTATGGGTCCAGTACAGCGAAAGCAAGAAGGGCCGGGAAGCTTTCATTTTCGATATCGTCATTCATGAGCCTTACCAGGGAAAAGGATTCGGCAAACAGACGTTGCAGGCTTTGGATGAAGAAGCCAGGAAACAAGGGACGGTCAGCATCGGCTTGCACGTGTTCGGACACAATCGGAGGGCTTACGGCCTGTACCAAAAGATGGGCTACGAAACGACCGACATGGTGATGAGAAAAAAACTGTAATTCGAAAAGGAGCGCTTTGCTTGAAAAGCCCTCCTTTTTTTGACGAATCCTTCAACTTATTTGGAGATGTCCTTGAAATCTGGGCGGGGGATAGGTACTATGGTTGAAGAAGATGAGCAATTTACAAGAATGAGGAGTTGTCATAGATATGGCTTTAAAGGCAGGAATTGTGGGCCTTCCGAATGTCGGAAAATCCACGCTGTTTAACGCGATTACCCAGGCGGGAGCGGAATCCGCCAACTATCCCTTCTGTACGATCGATCCGAACGTCGGGGTCGTTGAGGTTCCGGACGAACGCCTTGATAAACTGACAGAGCTTGTCGTACCTAACCGTACGGTCCCTACCGCATTTGAATTTGTCGATATTGCCGGGCTGGTCCGCGGGGCGAGCAAGGGCGAGGGACTGGGCAACAAGTTTTTGGCCCATATCCGTGAAGTGGACGCGATCGTGCACGTCGTCCGCTGTTTTGAAGACGAGAACATCACGCATGTCGACGGCAAAATCAATCCGATCAGCGATATTCAAACGATTAATCTGGAGTTGATTTTGGCGGATCTGGACAGCGTGGAAAAGCGGATCGAGCGTTCCCGCAAAAATATGAAGGGCGGCAACAAGCAATATGCGCAGGAAGTGGAAGTGCTGGAGCGCGTCAAAGAGGCGCTCTACAATGACCAGCCCGCGCGCAGCGTGGAGTTGTCGGACGATGAGAAGCTGATCGTTCGCGATCTGCATCTTTTGACGCTCAAGCCGGTGCTGTATGCGGCCAATGTCAGCGAAGACGGCGTTACGGAAGCGGACAGCAATCCGTTTGTGCAGCAAGTACGTGAATTTGCGGCGGCTGAAAATGCCGAAGTCGTGCCGATCAGCGCGAAGGTGGAAGCGGAAATCGCCGAGCTCGAAGGAGAAGACAAAGCGATGTTCCTGGAAGAACTCGGTTTGCAGGCTTCCGGCTTGGACCGCTTGATCCAGGCGGCTTACCGCTTGTTGGGATTGTATACTTACTTTACGGCCGGGGTGCAGGAAGTGCGTGCCTGGACGATCCGCAAAGGAACGAAAGCGCCGGGTGCGGCGGGCGTTATCCACTCCGATTTCGAACGCGGCTTTATCCGCGCGGAAGTCGTTTCCTACAATGATTTGATGGCGGCCGGCTCGATGAACGCGGCGAAAGAACGCGGACAGCTGCGCCTGGAAGGCAAGGAGTACGTCGTGCAGGACGGCGACGTGATGCATTTCCGCTTTAATGTTTAAATAATATTTAAAGATATGGGCTTGCCTTGACCGGCAAGCCCTTTTTTATTTGGGAATATTTTGTATTGCTGTAGTTCGTAGCGGTTTGTATACTTAAGTCATTGATATTCAGATTACGGAGGGAATTTTGTATGAGCATGAATTATAACATGGGCAGAAAGAGCCAGCTGGACGCGCGGGAGCTGATGCTTCTTGAATCCGAGGTCAAAAGCAGAGGGAAGAATATGGTTATAGCCTATGTCCTCTGGTACTTCCTCGGCCTTTTCGGCGGCCACCGGTTTTATATGGGCAAGACGGGCAGCGCGATTGCCCAGCTTATTTTATCCATTACGGTTATCGGAATGATCGTTACATCTATCTGGTGGATTGTTGATGCATTTCTGACCCACACTTGGGTGAAGGAAGAGAATGCGAAGCTTGAGAACCAGCTCATCGATCAAATTATGTACAACAGAGGCATTTCGCCGACTTATCCGATCTAATTCTTGAAATGCAAACAAGCCTCCGGTTCATTAGCGAACCGGGGGCTTATTTTGCTTGCGGCCCGGAATTCACTAAAAACCGCCGATAAAAGTATCTCTGTTCAAAATGATATTATCATGGTATAATAAAAAGTCGTTTACCTTATAATTTTAATAATTATGGATGGACGTTTTTTTCAGAGGAAATTGTCATAAGAGAGGTGACTTCCCTTGTTGGACCGACTACAATCCCTAGCCGACCGTTACGAGAAGCTGAGCGAGCTGCTCTGCGATCCCGACGTGGCGAACGATACCAAAAAGCTGCGGGATTATTCTAAAGAACAATCGGATTTACAGCCGGCTTTTGAGGCGTACACCGAATACAAGCAGGTCATGGAAGAGCTTGAAGCCGCCAAGGCGATGCAAGCGGAGAAGCTGGACGATGAAATGCGCGAAATGGTTAAGCTGGAAATCGAGGAGCTTTCCGGACGCCAGCAGGAACTGGAGGAGAAAATCCGAATTCTGCTGCTGCCGAAGGACCCGAATGACGATAAAAACGTGATCGTTGAAATCCGCGGCGCGGCCGGCGGTGACGAAGCGGCACTGTTTGCGGCCGACCTGTACCGGATGTACACCCGTTTTGCGGATACTCAAGGATGGAAAGTGGACGTGATGGATGTAAATGAAAGTGATCTCGGCGGCTTTAAAGAGGTTATTTTCATGATCAACGGACGCGGCGCGTACAGCAAAATGAAGTACGAAAGCGGTGCGCACCGCGTACAGCGGATTCCGTCGACGGAGTCCGGCGGACGGATTCATACGTCGACTTCGACGGTGGCGGTCATGCCGGAAGCCGAAGAAGTCGATATCGAAATTCTCGACAAGGATATCCGCGTCGATACATTCTGCTCCAGCGGTGCCGGCGGGCAGTCCGTCAACACGACGAAATCGGCGGTGCGGGTAACGCATATCCCGACGGGCATCGTGGCGACCTGTCAGGATGGCAAATCGCAAAACTCCAATAAGGAGAAAGCGCTGCAGGTGCTTCGCGCCCGGATCTCGGATATGAAGCGGCAGGAGGAAGAAGCGAAGTACGCCGGCGAGCGGAAAAGCAAAGTGGGCACAGGGGACCGCAGCGAGCGGATCCGTACCTATAACTTCCCGCAAAGCCGGGTGACCGATCATCGGATCGGACTTACTTTGCACAAGCTGGATCAGGTGATGAACGGAGAGATCGCGGAAATCGTTTCGGCGCTGACGATTGCGGAACAGGCCGATCTGATGGATAAAGGAGAATAATACTTTGAACGATAACGGATATGTATTATCTGGAGCGCTCAATATTTCGGAAGCCCGTAAAGAGGCTTCTTCTTTTTTAGCGGCTCGCGGCGTCCAAGAGCCGGACTCGAATGCGGAGCTGCTGCTCCGCCATGTTTTGGGCTTGGAAGGTGCGGCGTATTTGGCCGCGCTGCGCGATCCGTTCCCGGGCGAGCGGCAAGCCGCCTGGGAGGAAGTGATCCGCCGCAAAGCGGCGGGCGAGCCGGCGCAGTATATCATCGGGGAACAGGACTTTTACGGCCTGACCTTTAAGGTCACGCCGGATGTGCTGATTCCCCGCCCGGAAACGGAGCTGCTCGTGGAGGCGATCGTCCAGGCGGGCGATCGCCTGTGGCCCGGCGGCGTGCCTGCGGCCGCCGACATCGGTACCGGCAGCGGCGCGATCGCTGCCGCCCTGGCCCACCTGCGCCCCTTCTGGCGCATCTCGGCGAGTGACATCTCGCCGGGAGCGCTAAACGTGGCGCAGGAAAATGTCCGGCGGCTCGGCCTGGACGTGGCGTTCAAGCAGGGGAACCTGCTTGAACCGTTCGCGGGGGAGCCGCTGGACATCGTGGTCAGCAATCCGCCGTACATACCGGCGGATACCATCGCGCACCTCCAGCCCGAGGTACGCGACTACGAGCCGCGCGGCGCGCTCGACGGCGGGCCGGACGGGCTGGCGCCCTACCGCGTCATGATGGCGCAGCTGCCGCTGCTGCCCCGGCCGCCCCGCCTGATCGGCTTCGAGCTCGGCATGGGGCAGGCCGGCGACGTCGCCGAATTGCTCCGCCGTGCCGGCTGCTGGAGCGAGATCATTACGATCAAGGATCTCGCCGGCATCGATCGGCACGTGCTTGGCATCGCCTGATTCGGGCGATGCCTGTTTTTATGGACCAACGATGCATTGAAGAAAATTCTCTAAACGGAGGGTATAAAGGACTGGTGTCAACGTCCAATAGACTTAGACGGGAGAATTCCTATACAATGGAGGGGAAGGTTTTTTGCCTCAAGCATGTGGAAACGAACTTCCCTGGGCAAACAGGAAAATGAGGATGGGCGGAGGACAGGGTTATGCTGAACAAATTTAAAAAAATCGACTACACGATCGTGTTCATCCTGCTGCTCCTAATGGGTATCAGCATCGCGGTGCTTTACAGCGCCACTTCGAATACACCATATCACGGTTACCATCTACGGATGGCAGTCTATTATCTTTTAGGCTTTGTAGCGTTTTTTGCAGTCTCGCTGATTGATTTCAAACTGTTCGTCAAGTATTCCCTTTATATTTATTTATTCGGAGTCGGGTTGCTCATCGTAGTATTGTTTGTCGGGAACACGTATTACAGCGCAACAGGCTGGATAACTCTTCCGGGAGGAGTCAGCTTTCAGCCGGCGGAGTTTTTCAAACTGCTGCTTATTTTGTTCTTAGCCTTTATGCTGCTCCGCAAGCGGAAACCGCGGTTGTCGTTCTGGAGGGACGTCGTGCCGATTCTGCTGCTTACGTTTATCCCATTCCTCATCGTCATGGCGCAAAATGACCTTGGCAACGCCCTCAGTTATCTGGTCATTTTGGCGGGCATGCTGTGGATTGGCAATATTAAATATACCCACGCCCTGATCGCGCTTGCGATTTTCGCCGGGTCCGTCTTTGGCGGAATTACCGCTTACAAGGTTTATCATGATGAAGTGTACGCCTTCTTCCAGGACATTGGACGCGAACACTGGATTGAACGGATCGACCCTTGGCTGGTCCCGGAAAAAGCAACGGAAAAGGCCATCTATCATACGCGCAACGCCAAGCTCGCCATCGCCTCCGGCGGAATGACCGGGGAAGGCTACCTCAAAGGCGAGACCGTCCAGTCGGAACGCGTTCCGCTGACCTATTCCGACTCCATTTTCGTGGTGATCGCCGAAGAATTCGGCTTTCTCGGAAGCTCGGTGCTGCTCTTGCTCTATTTTGTGCTGATTCACAGACTCATTCTGATCTCGCTGGAATGTCGGGACCGAAGCGGACCGTTCTTGATCGTAGGGATCGTAGCGATGTTCCTTTATCAGATATTTGAAAATATCGGCATGTTTATCGGCCTCATGCCCCTCACGGGCATCACGCTACCGTTCATCAGTTATGGCGGCACCTCGCTCCTCATCAACATGGCCTGTGTCGGACTGGCGATGAGTATCCGGATCCACGGACACGAAACCGAGGAAGAACACCCTCAGGTGTCCGCTTCCCGTTACACCAAACTGAAGTCGCAAAACCGGTAACCTATAACAGAATCGGATAACAGAACCAGCTAAGAGAACCGGCTAACAGAAACGGCAATTCCATTCGGAATGGCCGTTTTTTGCTGGCGCTATTCGTTGCACCGTGGATTTTTTTGTCCCAATTTTTTGTCTGCGTTTTGCCGTGTTTATCATGCCATGGGATCTCAACTAGAAATGTCCTTCGGGTGTGCACAAATAGACGAAATGTCTTTCAAAAGGTGGACACTATTCTGTGAAAGAGATATATTGCTCATCAAGGAGATGTCGCTATATATAGTGGTTTAAGTTGATTTTATATACTATATATTGAATTTAATTTAAACTAGAGGAATTACCCTATGTGTCCACTTTTGAGTGGACATTTTTTAATGTTTTGTCCATTTGGAGAGTACAGATGTTGACCTTTCGTCATTTCTTTCTTGATCTTTACTCTTTTTTGATGTCCGCAATAAAATGGCGCAAGTAGGGGACAGTTATCGTTCACCATATACACCATACATATAGCCGACTACATGTGCCTTTCCACCATGTACAACGCATATATAGCCAACTACATGCCTTTTTTCACCAAGTACACCGCACATATAGCCACTACTACATACATCGTTTTCATTAGATTTACGGCGTGCATCGCATGACCACACGCATTCCTTTCACCACATTCACTGAACTTTTGTCTTTCACACATTCACTAAACTTCCGTCATTTGCCATATTTAGCACATTAACTGCATCTATCGCATTAATCGCATATTTCACGCATTTCCATGTATCGTGTATATAGTATTTTTTACTAGAATGATAGGTTTAGGACTCTCTTAACCGGACATACTGATAGACATCAGAGGATAGGAAGGGAGTAGCGATGATGCAGGGAAGCGGGAATGGAAGAGAAAAGGGAAAGGGTAGAACGTTAGCACTTATTTTTTTTAGTTTGATGATACTGTTGATGTCCTGGGAGGGGCAAAAAATAGATTCGGCAGCAGCGGAAGGCTTGATTCCGCAGGAATCGATCCGGCTGCGGATTTTGGCCAATTCGGATGGGGCGGGGGATCAGATTGTTAAGCGCCGTGTTCGTGATGCGGTGGTGGAGCAAATGAACGGTTGGGTAGCGGATTTGGAGGACCCTCAAAGTTTGGAGGCTGCCCGGCGCGTGATTCGGGATCATCTCGGGGAAATTGAGGATAAGGTAGGCGAGACGCTGGCAAGCGGCGGTAAGGAGTATAGCTACAAGGTGGAACTCGCGGTGGTGCCTTTTCCGACAAAAATGTACGGGGGCGCGGTTTATCCGGCGGGCGATTATGAAGCGCTGCGCGTCACGTTGGGGGAAGGGAAGGGGAAGAATTGGTGGTGCGTATTGTTCCCTCCCTTGTGCTTTGTGGATGCAGGCAGCGGTGATGCGTTGCAAAAGAAGGGAACCAAGGGAAAGGCGGCAGAAGAAGCGGGAGGTTCGGAAGGTTCGGGGAGTTCAGGAAGTTCAGGAAGTTCAGGAAGTTCAGGGAGTTTAAGCGGTTCTGCGGTGAAGCAAGCAGCAGATTCGAAGGCTTCCGGTGAGGGTTCGGTGAAACCGGCGGCTACCGGTCAGCAAGGGGCCGGAACGGCTGTTGCATCCGATGCGGTTCAGGTAGAGCCGGAAGAAACGGAGGTCCGCTTCTTTTTATGGGATATGTTGGTGAATTTATGGGGATGGATCGTTGGATTGTTCTCTTGAGTTTCATATTTCGTTCATGGTGATAGTTCAAAAGCGATCGTGCGGGATGGAGTTCCTGTACGGTCGCTTTAGTTTTGGGCACGCTGGACCGAAGGGGCCCAGAAATTGATCGGGTTTGCGGGAGAGGCAGTTAGAGCGGTAGGCTACTTAAGTTTGCTGCAGGTGGCTAACCTTTAGTCAGGATTGTTATAATAGAGAGTATCTTAATTGGAAAGTTTGGGATGATGAGCTGCTATGGGAGATAAGAGGATGAGTGAAGCTGGAGAGGAAAATTCGCGGGATACCCGTTTGTGGGATGTAACCGCGTTGATGGATAGCATGGAAAGTATTACCCTTGCTGCGGATGAAACGGACAAGTCGCAGGGGCGGCAGACTATGCAGGATGCCGAGCGGTCGCTGGTTGAGGCGGGAGTCTTGCTGGCGGCAGGCGGCACGGTGGCGTTTCCGACGGAGACGGTATACGGTCTCGGAGCGGATGCCCGTAACACGGCAGCGGTGGAGGCGATTTTTGCCGCTAAGGGGCGGCCGTCCGACAATCCGCTGATCGTGCATATTGCCGACGTTAGCGCGCTGGAGGGTCTCGTTACGGAAGTGAACGAGACCGCACGGCGGCTGATGGAGGCTTTTTGGCCCGGGCCGCTGACATTGGTGCTGCCCGTGGCCCCAGGCGCCGTCTCGCCTCGCGTGACGGCGGGGCTGGACACCGTGGCCGTGCGGATGCCGGCCCACGATATCGCGCTGCGGCTCATCGCCGCAGCAGGCTGCCCGGTGGCGGCGCCCAGCGCCAACCGGTCGGGGCGGCCGAGCCCGACGCTGGCGAGCCACGTCGGCGATGATCTGGCCGGCCG
Organism: Fontibacillus forbon; assembly: GCF_046559655.1. Taxonomy (NCBI): domain Bacteria; kingdom Bacillati; phylum Bacillota; class Bacilli; order Caryophanales; family Paenibacillaceae; genus Fontibacillus; species Fontibacillus forbon. The sequence continues at coordinate 607,817 of NZ_JBKGFV010000003.1, forward strand.
CATCGATGGCATCGTCGACGGCGGGCCCACCGGGGTGGGCGTGGAGTCGACGGTGGTGGAGGCCGGCGCCGACGGAATCGTGACCGTGCTCCGCCCCGGCGGGATCACGGCTGAAGCGCTCGCCCGCTATGCGGCGGGCGTGCGGCTGGACGCCGCCCTGCAAAGCGCGGGCGACGGCAGCGAAGCTAACGACATGCCGGCGCCGCGCTCGCCGGGCATGAAGTACACGCACTATGCGCCCCGCGGGGCGCTGCGTGTCGTGGCCGGGCCCGCCCCCGAGGCGGTGGCGGCCGCCATCCAGGCCGAGCTCGACGCGGCCAAGGCGCGCGGGGAGATCACGGGCGTGCTCGCCTTTGACGAGCACCTCCCGTTCTACCGCGCCGACTGCGTGCTTTCGCTCGGCAGCCTAACGGCGCTGGAGACGGCTGCGCATCGTCTCTACGCGGCGCTCCGCCGCTTTGACGACAGCGGCGTCACCTTTATCTTGGCCGAGTCCTGCCCGCAGGAGGGACTCGGCGCCGCCGTGATGAACCGCCTGCTTAAGGCGGCGGGCCAGCAGGTAATTAACGTATAAGGTTCCGCCGAACCGGCGGGGCCATTTCCAGGAAAGGCGGGGGTGGCATGATCTCGATCGGTTTAACCGGATGGGGAGATCACGAGGAACTGTATCCGGCCGGTACGCCGGCTAAAGCGAAGCTTGCGCTTTACGCCAGACATTTTCCGGTCGTTGAGGTCGATAGTTCTTTTTACGCCGTGCTTGAAGAACGCACTTACCGGCGATGGCTGGAGGAGACGCCTCCGCATTTTACGTTTATCTTGAAAGCGTACCGGGGGATGACCGGGCATAACCGGGGCAAAAATCCGTACGGCGGCCCGGGAGAGATGTTTCAGGCCTATCTGGATTCCATACGCCCAGTCGTGGAATCGGGACGGTTAAAGGCCGTGATGTTTCAATTTCCACCCTGGTTCGATTGCACGCCGGACAATATCCGCCGGCTCCGTGCCGTTAGACAGTGGATGGGTTCGCTGCCGCTGGCTCTGGAGTTTCGGAATCAGAGCTGGTATGCCCCGGACGTGCGGGAAGACACGTTCTCTTTTATGCAACATGAAGGATGGATTCATATTGTTTGCGATGAACCGCAAGTCGGAGAAGGCTCGGTTCCCGCAGTGCTGGAGCCGACGGATTCCGGGCTCACGATCGTCCGGCTTCACGGGCGAAACGCCGGGGGCTGGCTGCAAGGTAGTGCGCCCAATTGGCGGGAGGTTCGCAACCTCTACCGGTATAACCGGGAGGAGTTGCTGGACTGGCGGGAAAAGCTGGCCGTCCTCGAAAGCAAAGGCACGGAAGAAATCTGCATGATTTTTAATAACAATTCCGGCGGAGACGCCGCTCCGAACGCCGTGGAGATGATGAAGCTTCTAGGCCAGAAAACGGCGGGACTGCCGCCGAAACAGATGGATCTGTTTGGAGAGGAAGAGTTGGGCGAATAGACGCTGGAGGTTCTGACGTCCCGCTCCGGTTTTCGCTTTGCCTATCGCCAGTTTGGCTGGTACTGGCATACTTCTTGTAGGGGGCTTGAGTTTTGGAAATATTTGAAATCGTGCTCATCATGCTTGTTCTGATTGGAGCATCCAACGTACTGAACCGGTTCATTCCGTTCGTTCCGGTTCCGCTCTTGCAAATTATCCTCGGCACTTTGGTGGCTTTGCTGCCGATCGGCATTCATTTGCCGCTGAATTCCGAGCTGTTCCTGCTGCTCTTTATTGCACCGCTGCTCTATAATGATGGCAAACGAACGCCCCGTGAGGAGCTGTGGGATTTACGGGCCCCGATCCTGCTGCTCGCCCTAGGCTTGGTGTTCGTCACCGTTTTTGCGGGTGGTTATCTGATCCATTGGCTGATCCCGAGCATTCCGCTACCCGCGGCTTTTGCGCTCGCCGCCATTTTGTCCCCGACGGATGCGGTCGCCGTGAGCGCCTTGGCAGGCAGAATTCATCTGCCTAAAGGCATTATGCGGCTGCTCGAAGGAGAGTCGCTGATGAACGACGCTTCGGGGCTGGTCGCGTTTAAGTTCGCGGTGGCGGCCACGGTGACCGGGGTGTTTTCCATCACCGAAGCAACGCTAAGCTTTTTGTGGATCGCGATCGGCGGATTGGTCGTGGGCGCAATCGCTGCTTTTCTTATTGTTTGGCTTCGGATGTTTATCCGCCGGCTCGGCATGGAAGACGTCACGATACATATGTTGATCCAGATTTTGACTCCTTTCGTGATTTATCTGTTGACGGAAGAGCTTGGCTTCTCAGGGATCTTGGCCGTTGTGGCGGGCGGGATTGTGCATGCCATTGAGCGGGACCGCAATGAATCGATGCAGGCCGAGCTTCGGATGGTGTCGCAAAATACATGGTCCGTTATTCTTTATATTTTGAACGGTCTCGTGTTCGTCATTTTGGGGCTGCAAATTCCCGGTGCGACGGAAACGATATTCCAAAGCCCAGCCTATAGCAATGTGCAGGTGCTGGGATTTATCGGCCTGATTTCTTTAGGCCTGATCGTTCTAAGGTTTATATGGGTATATTTGTTCTGGGAAGGCTCCTGGCTGCTTGGCAGCGGAGAAAATATGGGCAAGCCGAAGCTGATGTCTTCCGTACTTATTTCTTTATCCGGCGTTCGGGGCGCGGTAACATTGGCTGCGGCTTTCTCGATTCCCTATGTTCTTCAAGACGGAAGCCCGTTTCCGGAGCGGGATCTGATCATTTTCCTGGCGGCCGGGGTAATTCTATGTTCGCTAATTATCGCGAGCGTTGTGCTGCCGCTGCTCTCGAAACGACCCGAAGACAGTGCGGATCATGTGGCCGAACGGGAACGCGAAGCCCGTATCTCCATGCTGCAGGCGGGAATCAAGGCGATAAAAGAGGCGACCGTCGAGGAAAATGAAGCAGCGGCGCGATCGGTTCTGGGGAGCTACCATCGTCAATTGATCCGGCTGCAAAACGAGCGGGGGCAAGAGTGGTCCGACCGGCGAAGAAACAATGCCGTGATGAAATTGCGGCTTGCCGGACTTCAAGCGGAGCGGCGAGAGATTCAAAGCATGTTGGACCGCGGCGAAATTACCGGAGAGTTGGCATCTAAAATCCAGGAAGTTATGAATCAAATGGAGATGGTCATGTCAGGCCGCTTCAAGATGCAGGTTCTTGTGTCGGTCCTCCGGATACGCCGCTTGTTCTCGAAGCAGTTCTTTAAACGCAAAACCGGCGGTCTCCCGGCGGAAGCCATGGAACAGCTCAAAGCCGCAAGGCTTCGTACCTCCGTGGCTGCGCTTGAAGCCGTAAAAGCGCAAGCCAACGAAGAGAACCGTCAGGAGTCCATCCTGGTTATAGCGCAATACAAGGAAATGATCAAACGTCTTCAGGGACGTTCCGGGACTATCGGTAATATTGAAGACGAGGATATGTTCAACCAGCATAAAAACGAGCTTCGCATTAAAGGAATGCAGGCGCAACGCAACGAGGTGCAGTCGTTATTTGAGCAGGGCGATATCAACTGGACGTCGGCCAACAAGTTAAGGCAATATGTCAACTATTTGGAGGCCGGCATTTTGGAACCCGGCGAGGAAGAATAGGGGACTGTGATACCGGGCCGCGCTTGGTCCGTCATGTCATGAATAACTTCTTGTCCGCATATGGTGGTACAAGAAGTATTCGGACATGGAGGAGTGGCGGTATGACAGAGGCATTTGCACGGTTAGGGGAAGTGATGACCATTCTACTGATGGCGATTGCCCTTGGAATGGACGCTTTTTCGCTCGGGGTCGGTATCGGCATGAAAGGGGTACGGCGCAGCGATGCTTTCCGCATCGGGACGGCCGTAGCTCTTTTTCATGTGCTGATGCCGCTGGTCGGGATTTTTGCGGGCCAATATGTAGGAGTTCTGCTCGGGCACCTGGCGAGGTATGTCTCTGGCGGGCTGCTCTTGCTGCTGGGAGCGCACATGATCTTCAGCTCCTTTAAAGGCAGCGGGTTTCAATCGATTAATCATCGTACGTTTTGGGGGGTTCTCCTGTTTTCGCTGAGCGTCAGCATCGACTCCTTTTCGGTCGGGGTATCCCTGGGGATGTTCCATAGCGATCTGCTGATGACCGTGCTGGCCTTCGGCTTTTTTGGCGGCCTGATGTCGATGATGGGACTCGCCCTGGGACGCAGCGTCGGCCGGAGTCTCGGCGATTACGGAGAGGCGGCAGGAGGAGCGATCCTGCTGGCGTTTGGCCTCCTGTTTATCTTCTGATACAATAACACTGATTAGAAATACAGGATCCGGCATCCTGGCGGAGGTGATTAAGAATGCGAATTTTGTTTGTCTGTACGGGCAATACTTGCCGTAGTCCGATGGCGGAAGGGATGATGCGCAAGCTGGCCCGGGAGCGGGGCCTTGATGTGGAAGTGCGCTCTGCCGGAGTGGCTGCGGCAAAAGGAATGTCCATCTCGCATCATGCCGAGGCGGTACTTAGGGAGCAGGGAATCGGGGATCGTATTCTTTCGACGCCGCTGCATGCGGAATTGGTGGAATGGGCGGACTTGATTCTCGGATTGACGGAAGGACACAAGCGGCAAATAATCCATACCTTTCCGGAGGCAGCCGATAAAATATATACACTGAAAGAATACGCCCAAAATGATCCCGCAGTTTTAGCCGAAAGAGAAGAGTTGCAGCGGCTGGCTGCCGATCTTGAACTGGACCGGGCGCTGGGAAAGAAACCGGATGAGGCGGCGCGGCGTCGATTGAACGAGCTGTTGCAGCGGATGCCGGTTCACGATATTTCCGACCCGTTCGGAGGCTCCCGCGGAGATTATGACCGGGCGGCGGCAGAAATTCGTGCTGCGCTTGTAAGTTTGCTGGACAAGCTCGAGCAGGAACATTTTGGCGAATAAGGCTTTCGGGGGAATACCCGGTTGCATTTGTCTCACTTATGTTTTATTCTTAAGCTAGTAATGAAGATCCGATGTGACTGGCGACGAAAGTGGATGAAACCACGGTGGAGCATCGGAATATACGGCCGGTCGCCTGGGCAAAGAGCAAGACGCTTTCTCGCGTCATGCTCTTTTTTCGTCATTTGTCAGTTTGTTTCTGTTGTCTGTAGCGTTGTTTGGGTGTTCCGTTAATGGAATCTTTCCCGGGGTGTCATCTTGCTCGAAGTTTGTCGTTAATATGCCTGCAGTTTTAGGTATAATAAAGATAGTTTTTGACGAGAAAGAGCCATTCTCTGGAGAGAAAGGGGCATACGAACATGGACATGTCAGAGCCCGGAGATATCCGGGGACAGGTCGCGGAAATTTTGGAAGAGTTAGCGGAAGCCGCAGGACTGGGGCCGGGGAGGTTGGTGGTCTTCGGCGTCAGCACTAGCGAAGTGGCGGGAGCGCGAATCGGCACGGGAGGCGCGGAGCATATCGCCGCCGAGCTGTTCGACGGCATCGACGAGGTTCGGCAGAGACGCGGGTTCGATGTGGCTTTTCAATGCTGCGAGCATTTGAACCGGGCGCTTGTCGTGGAGCGGCAGGTATTGGAGCGGATGGGGCTTACGGAAGTGGCTGCCGTTCCCGTGCCTAAAGCCGGTGGTTCCATGGCGGCAACCGCTTATAAGCGGTTGACCGAGCCCTGCCTGGCCGAGAGTTTGGAGGCCCATGCCGGGATCGACATCGGCGAGACGCTGATCGGCATGCATTTGCGCCGAGTGGCGGTGCCGTTCCGGCCGACCCTACGATACGTTGGCAAGGCCCGGGTGAACGCAGCATGGACCCGCCCGAAGCTGATCGGCGGGGAGCGTGCCGTGTACGTACTGCCGCAAAGTCAGGATTCGGGGTTATGTGACTAAGTGATTAATTATTTTAGCATAGGAGGACTAAGAAACATGGATCAATTGAGAAAGCAAGACCCGGCGGTACTGGAAGCGATGAATCTGGAGCTCAAGCGTCAACGGAACAACATTGAACTGATCGCATCCGAAAATATTGTCAGCGAAGCCGTTATGGAAGCGATGGGCTCCGTGTTGACGAATAAATATGCGGAAGGATATCCGGGCAAACGCTACTATGGCGGCTGCGAGCATGTCGATATCGTGGAAAATATCGCCCGCGACCGTGCGAAAGAACTGTTTGGCGCCGAACATGCCAACGTACAGCCGCACTCCGGCGCACAAGCCAATCTGGCGGTTTACCTTACGGCTTTGAAGCCTGGCGATACCGTTCTCGGGATGAACCTGGCCCATGGCGGCCATCTTACGCACGGCAGCCCGGTTAATGCTTCCGGCTTGTTCTATAACTTCGTGGCTTACGGAGTTCAAGAGGACTCTTTCCTCATCGATTACGATGAAGTGCGCAAAGCTGCCTTTAAACACCGCCCTAAGATGATCGTAGCGGGCGCCAGCGCTTATCCGCGCATCATCGATTTCGAAAAGCTCGCTTCCATCGCTAACGATGTAGGTGCCCTGTTCATGGTCGATATGGCTCATATCGCCGGACTCGTTGCCGCTGGCTTGCATCCAAATCCAGTGCCGCATGCGCACTTCGTAACGACGACGACGCACAAAACGCTGCGCGGACCGCGCGGCGGCATGATCCTGTGCCGTCAGCCATGGGCTGCAGCTATCGACAAGGCCGTGTTCCCTGGAACGCAAGGCGGACCGTTGATGCATGTCATTGCTTCCAAAGCCGTTGCTCTGGGTGAAGCATTGGATCCTTCCTTCAAAACGTATGCGGAAAATGTCGTGAAAAACGCCAAGGTGCTGGCGGAAACACTGGTTTCCGAAGGCTTGAACCTGGTATCCGGCGGTACGGATAACCACTTGATGCTCATCGACACCCGCAATCTGAACATCACGGGCAAGGACGCCGAGCATGTGCTTGATTCCATCGGCATCACCGTGAACAAGAATGCGATTCCGTTCGATCCGACCAGCCCGTTCGTAACCAGCGGTATCCGCATCGGTACGCCGGCCGTAACGTCCCGCGGAATGGATCAGGAAGCCATGAAGACGATCGGCCAAGTCATCGCGCTGGTTCTGAAGAACTCCAAGGATGAAGCGACCCTGGCGAAAGCCCGTCAACAAGTGGTCGAATTGACCGATAAGTTCCCTATCTATCCTGAACTCAGCTACGAGTAATCGAAAGCCGAAGTTTTACCGCCCACAGCGATTTGTGGGCGGTTTTTTGCGTTTCTGAATCCTACTTAAAGACGGAAACCGAAGAATACGCGAATCTCCCTGTCCTGTCCTTCATTTTTTACATACGATATCATGTACCGGATTTGATATATTCCTCATGTGAAAAAGGATATGCCTGCTGCCGGAAGAGGCATGAGCGGAGGAGGTGTTGGAATGGGTTACCATTACACGGCTATAGGGGATTCATTAACGACGGGCGCGGGGGCCTGGTTGAGCGGCGGGTTTGCGCCTACTTACCGGCGAATGGCGGAAAACCGCCTCCGTACCCCGGTAGAATATGAAAATTTGGGGGTCAACGGGCTGACCTCTCAAAAGCTGCTGTCGATGGTGCAGAGTGATTCGCGAATACGGGCGGCGCTTCGGCGGGCCGACATCATCACCGTGTCCATCGGCGCAAATGATCTTAGGCCCTATACCAGGGGCATTGCCGATGGATCCGGATCGCGCGTTTCCCAAATTCCTCAAGCGCTAAACCGTACGAAAGGGAATGTGCGCCAAATCGTATATAACCTGTATCAGATCAAATCACCGCAGCGAAAGCCATTCCTCATTCGGATGGTTGGCGTGTATAATCCGTTTCCGAGCATAAGGGAGGCAGGGATGTATGCGCGCCAATATAACGCGTTTCTCACCACACTAGGCGGGCCGAATTACCGTGTGGCGAACATTTATCCGGCGTTCGAGGGAAACGAAAGGGAACTTCTTTTTCTGGACAGGGTTCACCCGAACAGCCGCGGTTACCGCGTCATTGCACAGGAGCTGGATCGGCTCGGCTACATGCCGCTGCGTTGAATGCGGGGAGACGGCGACAAGCGATTTGGAAGGCTGGCCAGCCTTGCTGGTTGGCCTATTTTAATGCGGAGTCAACGGTTTGTTTTGGGATTTGTGTAATTGCTTCAAAAAAAAGTAATTGACACCAATAGTCAGGAGGTTATAATGATAGACAAATGGTAGTTTATAACATCTAAGGATCATATAACCTCTAAATACATATTAAATGAGATCATTTCGCTATTTTGAGCAAACGCTTGCATTCGAATTGGATGAGGCCGGATCACACTCTATTGACCGCCTCGACATCGCTGCATCTTAGTTAAATCGCCAATCGGATCTATGGATTCCATGAATTGAATAGACAACGTATTTTTTAGTGTCAAAAATGCAAACGATTGCGCAAATTGCGGCTATTTAGGAGAAATATAAAAACTAGATTAGGAGATGGGATTAAAAATGGAATGGTTTGTTTTTATTCAAGTGTTTGTAAGCGTTTTATTTGCAGTGTCCTCTGCGGCTAAACTTAGCAAAATGTCATCCTTTAGAGACACATTAAGGCAGCTGAGAATTACGCCTTTATGGACAAAAAATGCCGTTGTAGCCATTCCTTTGCTTGAATTGGCCGTTTGCGTGCTGTTGCTGTTCCCCATTACGTCGCGGTACGGCGCAATACTTGCTCTGCTTCTGCTCGTCTCTTTTGCTTGGGCATCCTGGAGAGCCAAAGGCAGAATGGTGACCTACCAGTGGTTCGGTGGACTTTTATCGGAAAGGTTTGGTATGGGGCTGCATACACGGCATCTTATCCTGTTCCTCTTGAACATTTATCTCCTTGTCGCACCGTTCTCTTCTAAACTGGCATCGGCTTCTTTTATAGAAGTAACTGCGTTGGTTTTCTCCTCCCTGGGGATTGTGGCCGTTTACGCCTTGGGTTTAACGCTGAGACAGTACCATAAGCTTTATCAGGAATAGCAAAAATATCTGACTATAAGGAAGTGAAACGGCATGCCGGACATGTTTGATATCTCTTATTTGCTTTTATGGGTCATCGTTATATTAATTTCTTACGGTGTAATTGTCATTTTAAAGAGTGCCATCACAGCCAGAAGTATGCTGTATGAACAGCAGGAGGGTTTGCCTGAGGGGGTAGAGTTCCCTCTTAACGACCGTATCCCCATGGATGGAAAGGCTCTCAGCCTTACGGATCATGGCAAGCTGGGTACGCTTATATTTTTAACCTCTTCCCAATGCCTGGCTTGCAAGAAGCTATATTCGGTTATTAATGAGGTACAGAAAAAAATGCCAGTGTATCAGTATTTATTTATGATGTCCGGTCCGGAGGACGAGGTAAACGCAGCCATTAAGCAATATGAGCTTCGGGTTCCGATTATTCACGTGGAGAATTTTAAGGATCTGCAAACGCCCTTCGTTCCGTTTGGATACTATGTCTCCCCGGATGGATTGATAAAAGCGAAGGGGATAATAAACAACGAAGAACATCTACAAGCGTTGGTAAAACATGGAGAAGAGCGGGTCTCGGCATAGTGGAGGACTGGTTGAACCTCTGTACCTCAATATGCGGAATCTTCAAAAGCTTTTTACTTTGGTTAGCTAGGGCAATCTTGCCTTAACTATATAAATGAATATCTTGAAAGGAGGTGAAAAAATATGTGTTCCGGATCTTATTTGTATCAGTATTGTCAGACGGTAGTCCTTGGTTGCCCTAGTACTAATAACAAGCAACTGTGTAACTATTATTCAAGCGGTTGTTCTACTTGCAGTTGTTCAGCATGTTAATTTCATGTTGAAAACAGTCTGCCGTCAGCTTTATTGATGGCAGACTGTTTTATAATTATTTCAACGAAGTAGAGAGGGGATAATTTTGAAGTTTAAAATAATTTTTGTAGTAGTTTTTTTCCTGTCTGTCCTTTCAAGCGGCTGTTCTTCAAGTAAAGAAACGATTCAATACGAAGGCGATCCAGAAATGAAGGCCACCTTAAAGGTGATGACCATTGGAAATGAAAAGAATTTAATGAAAGACTTTGGGGATTTATTTAATGCTAAGTACCCTAATATTGAGATTAAGGCAATTACCTATTCACCTAAAAATTTAATTGATGTTCTAGAAAAAGAGAAGCCGGACGTTCTTTTCCTTTCGCTTCAACAATATGAACAATTGATTCGGGAAGGTAAATTGTATGACATAGATACGCTGATATCGAATGATGCCTTTGCTCTTAAAGGAGTGCACCCTGAAATTGTCAGTTATCTCCGGGGACTTGGCAGCGGTAAGTTGTATGGTTCAGCGGCAAACTTCGTGAACAAAGCTCTCTATTATAACAAGGATTTATTTGATAAATACAATATTTCATATCCGCAAGATCAGATGACATGGGAGGAAATCATTCAACTAGCTAAACGCTTTCCGGCAGAAGATGGAGTGAGCGGCTTATATATGCTTAATTTTTCAACGGTAGTAGATGATATGGCTTGGACAAAACATCTCACGGAAGTTAGCGCCAAAAATATGGAAGTTTCACTCAACTCGGAATCTTATCGGAGAATATTTGAAATGGTTATGGATGCTTACGAGTCCAAGGCCTTAGTTGCCCCCGACATGGATCTGTTTGAGGTCTACGATCCTTTTATTACAGGAACAAGCGCTATGACTGTGGATTACTACTATTACATTAATAATAAGATTAACTGGGCTGCTGAAGACAAAGGAAATAATTTAAATTGGGATGTAGCTACTGCGCCAGTAAGCGAGGCTAGTCGTGATATCGCACCTTATTTCTATGTTGATGGAATAGTTTCCGTGAATAAGGAATCGGAGCAAAAGCAGGCGGCATGGGAATTCGTCAAGTTTGTTAACAGTGAGGAATTGGCTAAGGCAAAGTCGCGAACAATTGGAGTTGCCCCGTCTACGCGAACGGATTACATTTATAATCCCGAAGGAAAAAGAATGGAGGCCTTTTATAACTTGGAGCCTGATGTTAACCGCACGTTTATTGATTTTGATAAATTTCCTAAAGGTTTCTTCGGGAATATGGACGGAATTATTAACTCCGAACTAAAGGCCGTAACCGTAGGTGCCAAAACCCTTGATGAAGCCGTTGCTTCCATGCAAGAGCGAGGGCAGCGGTTACTGGATCAAAAGTAGATGTTATGAATAGTGTGGCCATTTGCCCAGATGCAAAATATAGCGGAAAGAGAGTAGGTAGGCAGGCGAAGTGAACCATAAGGGAGTTCTTCGAGGATTGTTGTTTGAGATCGTTCCGTTCATATGGAAATCGGCTCCTGTACGATTGGCCGTAATGATGGTCATTCGGATCGTGGAGGCCTTGCAGCCGGCGGTTCAGATCTATCTGACCAAGCGGCTGGTGGAGCAAGCCGCCTTATTGTTCCAAGGAAATAAGGAAATGCTGCTGCCGGCGTTGACGACGATCGGCTGGCAAGCTCTATTTTTTCTGGCTGCCCTAGGTTTAAGGTCGCTGGCTCATATGCTTCTTGTGGTGATCAAGCAAAAGGCGCAGTTTCGAATGGACCGGGAGATCGCCGATAAATGTGCCAGACTGGACTATATCTATTTCGAGCAATCCGAATACTATGACCGCCTGCAGAGAGTCACTCAAGGGCTCGCCTATCGCGGGCTTTCCGTGTTGGATCATTTTTTCCTGGTGCTGCAAAGTATCATTACGTTAACTTCGCTGCTTTTTGTTCTGGCAGGGTTTCATTGGATGTTATCCGTCGGGGTGCTGTGTTTAATCATTCCTTCCTTTCTGATCAATATGAAACTGGGTCAGAAAAGATATAATCAAATGATTTCCCAAACTCCTTCAAGCCGTAAAGTTCAATATCTCATGAGATTGATGACCAGTAGGGAGTCCGCCAAAGAAATGAAGCTGTTCAAGCTGTATCCTTACATCATCAGCCAATGGGGCGGGTTGTACTGGAAAAATGCGAAAGAAAAAGCCGCGCTGGAAAAGTCGGGCCAATGGCTGGGTGGTTTCTCCGAGATTTTTTCTTATGCGTTTACGGCACTTGCGACCGTAGTTGTCCTTTTGATTAGTTATACGGGCAGCCTTACGATCGGGGTTTTTGTGGCGATGATCCAGACCGTGACGACGGCCAAAGACAGCGTGATGCTGATTGCCGCGAATTTGTCAGGCATTTATGAGAATGCGCTGTTTACAAGCGAACTGATCCAGTTTCTGCAACTTCCGGATAAAAAACCGGATGAGCGCATGGAATTCCGGAAGCTGCCGCCTGAATCCCATGAAGCGACAATAGGCGGTCTTGAGGTAATGGGGCTAAGCTTCACCTATCCCAATCAGAGTGTGCCGGCATTGAAGGATGTCGAGTTTCGCATTAAGCCGGGACAGCGGGTGGCTATTGTCGGTCATAACGGGGCCGGTAAAAGTACGCTGGCCAAATGCCTGCTCGGTCTTTACAGACCCCAATACGGAAGTGTGCTTTGGAACGGGAAGGATATTTTTGCGGACGAAGACGGCAAGTCGGTTAGTGTCGTTTTTCAGGATTTTGTGCAGTATCAATTAACGTTGAAGGAGAATATCGGGTTCGGACAGATCTTCTCCCTGGATAATAGGGAACAGTTGAATATAGCGGCGGCCAAGACAGGGGTGGACTTTATTTCCCATTCGCTTCCGCATGGATACGACACGCTGTTGGGCCATGAATATGAAGGGGGCAAAGAATTGTCCCAAGGCCAATGGCAGAAGGTAGCGTTAAGCCGTTCCTTCTTTAATGCGGATGCCGAGCTGGTGATTTATGACGAACCCACTTCCGCACTGGACCCTATCGCCGAAGCCGCCTTGTTCGAACGATTTTCCGAATTGGTGGAAGGGAAAACGAGCATCATGATCTCTCACCGGCTGGGAAGTTGCCGTAATGCGGATCTGATTTTGGTGCTGAAAGACGGGCGTCTTGTCGAGCAGGGAACTCATGCCCAGCTGATCCAGCGTCAAGGGGAGTATGCGCGCATGTATGGAGCCCAGTCCCAATGGTATGACATGAACGGAGTGATCGCATGAAAAGAGTGTTTGATTCCATAAGAAAGCTATTTATCTCCTCAAAGCCTAGGACACAAAATAAGGCGCTCGCCGGGGGATATCTCCCCCGGGGCGGGAATGTCGGTGACTTTCTTCCTCTATTTAAAGGGCGAGACCAAACGGGAAGAAAAGTGAAGTCGGAGGAGCTTCCCGGACGCGTCTCGAAATTGATTTTTTTAAGCGATAGCTGTGGATCTTGTATCGAAGTGCTAAAGCAATTGGCGAGCCATTCCCAAAAAAATCATTTTCTGGTCCTGAAAAGTGATCCCGAGCCTTACTCGGATGCCGATCTGGGGGATATATCCTATAAATTCCCTATCTTAAGGTCTTCCAAAATTGTAGAGATGTTCGGAATTCAGCGAGTTCCGACCGTTGTCACCGTAAATGCGGAGGGTAGGATCCAGAGCGTCGACGAGTTGGCCGATCCCGGGCAGTTGGGCTCTTGTTTGGAGCCGTTCTCCCCGACATGGCCTAAACGCGATCAGGGGTTGCCCTTGGGCAGCCTGTTTCCGGAATTTGCGATAAATGCGGGTGATGCTGAAGGGATGGTGGGCAAGGATGGGGCCGTCGTTTTGTTCCTCTCAACGGATTGTTTGTCATGCCTGGATATTATATCCAAGCTTAATTCGCTACTTGAACCATGGTCCGGTAAAAGAACTATTCTTTACATTCAGGGCGAAGAGTTCAAAGTGAAAAACCTTCTGAGACAGTACCGGATAACTCTCCCGTTTTATTTATACGGTTCTGATTTGAGGGAAACGTTTAAAACATCGGTTTTTCCTTATTTTTATCTTCTTTCCGGGGACGGCTACGTCCTGTCGAAGGGAACCGTTAGGGATGCAAAGGGGCTTGAAGCTTTAGTGAACATGCAAAAGAATCCAATGCCGGCTGTCGAGAAAGGAGGGCAAGGTGCATGATTACCGAAAATGGTCCTGATCTCGGGAGTTTTCTCCCGGATAAAGAGTACATAGATCAGAGAGGTAATGCCATACATTTGCATTCCATTCGGGAAACGAAAGTGTTGCTGTTTATTTCAATGCACTGCGTCCGATGCATGGAGTTAGTGCCGGAGCTTCAGCAGATCACTTTGTCTCATGCCCGCTTGATTTTATTTTCTACGGGGAGCGATGAGGATCATAAAGAGCTCGATGAATTTCTTCAGCGGAAATGGCCGATCGTTTCGCTCTCTCCGGAGCAAATGGAACAGGATTTTCTCATCCGTTCCCACCCCTTTGGTTTGGTCGCTGACGAGAATCAGCAGATTTGTGACAAAGGGACGGTCTACACCTCGAACGAGTTGAAGGAATTGGCCGAAACGCGTGGAGGGGGTACTCTCTTAAATGTCTTAAGAAATTATGTCAGGAGGAAATGATGAACTCTCTATATTTCGATTATTGTGCATCTACGCCTCTGCATCCCCGGGCGTTTCGGACGCTGATGGACTCGGCCAAGCATTATTTTGCCAATCCTTCATCCACGCATGAAATGGGGTTCGAGGCCAGCCTTCGGGTGGAGGAATCCAGAGAGCAGATAGCCCGGCTGCTTCAAGTCAAAGCTACGGAGGTTATTTTCACGTCCGGGGCTACGGAGAGCAATAACCTTGCGATTTTAGGCGTGGTTCGGGCCTGGATGAAGCGGACGAGGCGAACTCCCCATATTATTTTGTCCGAAATCGAGCACTCCTCCGTATATCAATGCGGCAAACAACTGGCGGAGGAAGGGGTGGAGGTGTCGTTCCTGCCCGTTAACCGGAGCGGGATCGTAAGTCCGGTATCCGTGAAGGAGTCGCTGCAAGCCAACACCATTCTCGTGAGCGTGATGCATGTGAATAATGAAACGGGAGCCGTGCAGCCGATTGCGGAAATTGCGGAGTTGCTGAAGTCGGAACCGCAAATTCTTTTTCATGTGGATGGGGTACAGGGATTTGGCAAATTACAGGTTGAATTAGACCATATCGACCTTTATACCGTGTCAGGGCATAAAATCGGGGGACCCAAAGGCATCGGACTGCTTGTGGCTAAAGAGCATATTGAAATGGACCCGCTGATGTACGGCGGGGAGCAGGAAAGAGGAATAAGGCCGGGGACTACGAACGTTCCTGCCGTGCTAAGTTTTGCCGAAGCCATCGCGGCCTCAAATGAGGAACAACATGAGAAGTTCAGGTATCTGATGTCTCTGCATGATCTGGTCTATTCCGGATTGGCCGCGATTCCCGGGTTAGTAATGAATAGCCCGGTACCCCCGCTCTCCTCTCCGCATATCATTAATTTTTCCTATCAGGGGAGAGGGATCACCTCAGCGATGATGATTAGCATGCTGGCCAAACAAGGAATCATAGTCTCGTCACAATCCGCTTGTTCGTCAAAGGCCAAACAAAGCCGGGTGCTAATGGCTATGACGCAGGATGAAACGATTTCTTCCAGCAGTATCAGACTCAGCTTGCATGAGACGGTTACACAGGAGGACGCCGGATACTTGGTTGCTTCTATTGAACAAATGGTGAGTCAATTGAAGTCGAAGAATAAATTCGATCTACTGCAGAAGCACCATTTGAGCAGCAAAAGTGAAGGTATAACTCTCTAAGGATAAGAAATCAAGCCTCCTTTTTAACGATAAAGAGATTCAACTTCACGCTTGTCGGTGTGAATTTGGCTCTCTTTTTTTGATAGTATCCGCATTAATCCCGAATCCGGAGTCTTGTCATTCGTATTTGACAAAAGCGCTTTCATCAATATAATAGAACCCAACGTTTATTAATGAACGGGTGCCTGGATGATGACCGGCCTCGTTTCCCCTATATTAATGAAAGTTCTCTTTTCCGCTGCTTCAAACACTCCCGAGCTTTGACACCCAACCAAGCAAATCCTATTCTAAAAGCCTGTATAGTTCCAACAACCGGAAGACGAGCTTGTTCATGTCCAGGAAGACATCACGATCTATTAGAGTAACGGCACAACTCTGCCTGACAAGAACAGGATCTCTAATAAAAAAAGTGAGGAGAACATTGCGAAAATGATAAAAAGGCGATTTACGGGATTGTTTTCGGTGTTTACGATACTGGTAATTTTATTATCCGCTTGTGCATCAGACAAAGATGTACTTCGGTATGAGGCCGATCCGAAAATGAAAGCTTCCATTAAAGTGCTCTACCCGGGGGGCGAAGATTGGTTTATGAGAGCGTATGGGGAGTTGTTCCTCACGAAATATCCGAATATTGAAATTACGGTTATCGATTATCCGCTAAAAGGTGTCGACGAGATTGTGGAGCAAGAAAAGCCGGATGTTCTCGCGCTCCGATTTCCCGACTACGAAAGGTTTATACAAGAGGACAAACTGTACGACTTGAATGCGATGATCACGAATGACTCCTTCGACCTGGAGAAGATGCATCCGGACATCGTTGACTTTCTCAGACAACGGGGAGGGGGCAAGCTGTATGGACTGCCTCCGACATTTTTGAATAAGGCGATCTTCTATAATAAGGATCTCTTCGATAAGTACGAAATTCCTTACCCGGAAGACCGGATGACATGGGACGAACTGATTCAACTCGCTCAGCGTTTTCCGGCCGAGGAAGGGGTAAACGGACTTTATATGCAGGACCTTTCCTTCCTGGTGAGCGAGATGGCATTAAGCCGCGGCGTCAGTCGGCAGAATGCTGCAGCCAAAAAGGTGACGATGGATACGGAATCTTTTAAGGACATTTTTGAGACAGCCATAGATGCCTATCAATCCAAAGCGGTCGTATCTCCCGAATTGGGAGGAGCGGACAATGATCCTTTTATTATGGGCACCAGCGCCATGACAGTTAATTATTTCTACTATATTAATAATGCAATCGGTTGGGCGCAGAGAGATCTTGGCAACAAGTTTCAATTGAATTGGGAGCTGGCTTCGGGTCCGGGCGACGATGGTGACCGGGCGACGACGTCTTCCCTGTTCTTCACGAATATCTTCGCGGTGAATGCGGGGGCCGGACCGGAGCAGCTTCAGGCAGCCTGGGAGCTCGTCAAATTCGTAAACGGTGAAGAAGCGGCAAAGCTGAAATCCAAAACGGCGGGATTCGATCCCCCGACCCGGACGGAGTATATGTACAATCCGGAAGGAAAACGGATGGAGGCCTTCTATGATCAGAAGCCGAATCTGAAGGATATGTCTGTGGATTATAGCATGCTTCCCGAAGGTTATTCAGGCAAATTGGATGCCATTATCAACGCGGAAGGAAAATCGGTTTTGGCCCGGCTCAAAACGTTGGATGAAGCGATCGCCGACATTCAAGAGCGGGGACAGGCCGAGATGGATAAATAGTAATAGGGCAAAGGACCCGTACGCAGATTTCGATTGTTTGCAATTTGTGTCGTCCAGCGGAACATGGGCACCACCGGGACAAGGTTCGTGGTAATTGGAAAAAGACAGTGATATAATAAACGAGATTTGTGGGACAATCGGGAATGAGAATGTCGCCGCAAGTGAAGACTGAGTGCTATAAAACCGGAGGGACAAACAATGGCAAAACTGGTGGTATGCGATCACCCATTGATTCAACACAAACTGACTTTTATACGCGACATGCGGACCAACACGAAGGACTTTCGTGAATTGGTGGATGAAGTAGCCACGCTGATGGCTTATGAGATTACAAGAGAAATTCCTTTGGAATCGATCAAAGTGCAAACACCGGTGGCTGAAGCGGAATCGCGCGTCATCTCGGGGCGTATGTTGGGACTTATTCCGATTCTTCGCGCCGGGCTGGGCATGCTGGATGGAGTGCTGAAATTGCTGCCTGCTGCGAAAGTAGGTCATGTGGGACTTTTCCGTGATCCTCAGACGCTGCAGCCAGTCGAGTATTACATTAAGCTGCCGACGGATGTACAGGAACGCGAATTGATCGTAATCGATCCGATGCTCGCTACGGGAGGATCTGCGATTGCCGCTATTGACGCGCTTAAGAAACGCGGCTGCACCCAAATCAAAATGATGAACCTCATCGCTGCGCCGGAAGGTGTCAAAGCAGTGCAGGATGCTCACCCGGATGTCGATATTTACGTAGCCGCCCTGGACGAGCGTCTCGATGACCACGGCTACATCATTCCAGGTCTTGGCGATGCGGGTGACCGGTTGTACGGTACGAAATAAGAAATGGTTCATAGGGAAGGGAAGCGGCTATGTCAAAAATCAAAGTGATGACGATTTTCGGGGTTAGGCCGGAAGCCATCAAAATGGCTCCGTTGATTTTGGAGCTGCAAAAGCATCCCGAGCATATCGATTCCGTGGTCTGCGTGACGGCGCAGCACCGCGAAATGCTCGATCAGGTGCTGGACGTGTTCCGGATCGTGCCGGACTACGATCTTGATGTAATGAAACCGAATCAAAGCCTGAACGAAATTACAATTCGCGTGTTGCAAGGACTTGAAGAAGTCCTTCGTGAAGCGAAGCCGGATATCGTACTCGTTCACGGCGACACGCTGACGACGTTTCTGGCCAGCTACGCGGCTTTTCTTCAGCAAATCAAGATCGGGCATGTGGAAGCCGGCCTTCGTACATGGAACAAATTATCGCCGTATCCGGAAGAGATGAACCGACAATTAACCGGAGTACTGGCGGATCTGCATTTCGCTCCGACGGACTGGTCCGCAGGGAATTTGCTCACAGAAAACAAGCCAGAGTCAAGCATATATATCACAGGCAATACAGTAACGGATGTGTTTCAATATACTGTACAGCCGAATTACAACAATTCTGTGCTGGAGTGGGCCGCCGGAAAGCGGCTTATTCTTATGACCGCACACCGGCGCGAATCGCAGGGAGAGCCGCATATGAATATTTTCCGCGCCGTCAGACGGATCGCGGACGAATTCGAAGATGTGGCCATCGTTTATCCTGTGCATCTAAGCCCGGCGGTGAGAGAACCGGCGTATGAAACTTTGGGAGACCATCCCCGTATTAAACTAATCGAGCCACTGGATGTGGTGGATTTGCACAATTTCTATCCACATACACATCTAATCCTTACGGATTCCGGCGGTTTACAGGAAGAAGCGCCGTCTTTTGGCGTTCCTGTACTTGTGCTTCGCGATACGACGGAGCGCCCGGAGGGCATCGAAGCGGGAACGCTGGAACTCGTCGGCACGGATGAGGAGATGGTATATGAGCGGACAAAGGCGCTGCTCAGCGACAGCGAGCTTTATAATTCTATGAGTCGGGCCGCTAACCCGTACGGAGATGGAAAGGCATCTGAACGAATTGTCAATGCACTATGTCACCATTTCGGAATTATAAGTGAGCGTCCTGAACAATTTCACAGAAAGTTCACAAAGTAAAAAGATCAATAATTGTGTTTCCGGCCAAGATAGCATACAGTTATACTGTACGGTTTAACGCTTTCTTGCTGTCTGCACACTGAATTATCGCTTTAACGCTTTCGTTGACAAAAAGTCGTCACATTCAGTAAAATAAGTGGGGATTGCGTCGATGAATAATTCTGACAAAGAAGTTAAACCATGGATAATAGCCTCATATATTAGTGGGGCTGGCATTCTGCTAGTGATTTATATTTTGTCGGGTTATTTCTTGTCAAGATGGCTTGTGCATCACTACGGGGGTTCTGCGGTTTGGATCGCCCTCGGGACGATCCTGGGTCTTGTTCTGGGGATCGTCAACATTATTGTTCTAATCTATAAGTTTATGGGGGAGCAGAATGGATGATTTGAACTCCATTGTTACGGCCGTGTCCCGGATAACTCTGTTGATGTTATCTGCCTTGTTTCTTGGATGGGCTTTTCTCCCGGAGCATAGGCCTTTATGCAATGGTTTGATTCTGGGCCTTGCAGCTGGATTGGTTTATGTCCGCTTCTTGTCGGCGAAGGTGCGGGGGCTGGTTAACCTCGTGGTGAGCCAAGAGAAGAAGCGCTACAGTTTCGGGTTCATTACTAGAATTTGTCTGGTGTTCATTACGGTAATGATTGCGGCAAAATTCGAACAGGTGTCCATGATTGGCGCCATCATCGGGGTCTTTGTGCCGCAGATTCTGACCATACCGGCAAGCATAGTAATCAGCTTAAGAAACAAGTCTTGATTAGCTGAACAGTGGAAAGGGGTGAGTACGTACACATGCATGAAGCACCGATTATCGACCTTGGTGGATTCAATCTTGATTTATCCGCCGTTCTGATGCTGTTTGTCAGCTGCTTGATCGTTTTCGTGCTTTGCAGACTGGCTACCAGAAATCTGTCGGTAGAGAATCCGGGGAAACTTCAGAACTTTATGGAATGGGTTGTGGAGTTCGTTCAAGGGATCGTCGGAAGTGCTATGGATCTGAAGAAAGGGAAACCTTACATCACTTTGGGATTGACGCTGATTCTATTTATTTTTGTATCGAACTTGCTCGGCTTGCCGATGGGAATCATCACTGAGGCGCATCAGCCGGAGTCCATTTTCGGACATATTATTGAAGCAACGCGTAATCTCAGCCATGGCGAACATGCCGAAATTCTCTGGTGGAAATCTCCTACAGCCGATATTTCCGTAACTGCGGGTCTGGCTCTCATCGTCTTTTTCCTGATGAATTTTCTGGGCCTGAAGTACAACCGGAAACACTATCTCAAACACTATATCGAACCATTCCCGGTGTTTCTCCCACTGAATATTATTGAGAACCTGGCTAAGCCAATCGCTTTGGCAATCCGGTTATTCGCTAATATTTTTGCGGGTGAGGTCCTGATCACGGTCATTTTGAAGATGGGCTTCCTGGGTATTCCGTTCATGGGAATATGGCAGGGATTCAGTATCTTTGTCGGAGCTCTCCAGGCGTACATCTTTACGATTTTGACCATGGTTTATATCGCACAGACAACGATTCACGAAGAAGAAAGTCATTGATAAACTCATTGGGTTTGCCCCAAGGCTTACTCAAAGAGGTCTATTATATCAAACATAAAATTGACCAAATTTAAGGAGGAAAATTAAATGAATTTTTTGGCAGCAGCTATAGCGGTTGGTTTGGGTGCACTTGGCGCAGGTCTTGGTAACGGTATGATCGTAAGTAGAACAGTAGAATCGATTGCCCGTCAACCTGAAGCTCGCGGTCCGTTGCAAACAACGATGTTTATCGGGGTAGGTATCGTGGAAGTTGTGCCTCTGGCCGCTACCGTTATCGCGTTCCTGATCATGTTCTCTTAATAAATAGCTACGGTTTGGCGGGGAGGGCCGATGCCATCCGCGCCTTCGTTTTATGAGTATCGAAACATCTCAATTCTAGTGCAAGTTGTAGCTAACGGAAAGGAGTGACATCGGTGAACGTCCTGTGGGAGAATATTTTAATTACAATGATTTCATTTGCCATTCTGTATTGGCTACTCAGTAAATATGCTTTCGGTAAACTGTTTGCGATCATGGAACAACGCCGTGAGCTGGTGCGGAACCAATTGGAAGAGGCGAAGCAAACTAGAGAGCAGGCTACCGTTTATGTGGAAGAGCAGAAGGAAGCTCTGAAGCAAGCGCGTCAGGAAGCTTTCGAAATCATCGAGCAATCCAGACAAAGCAGTAGCAAACAGGCTAAAGATATACTTGATCAGGCGAAGAATGATACGAACCGCATGAAGAATGAAGCCATTCGCGATATTGAAAGCGAGAGAACGAAAGCGATTGAAGCCTTGCGCGGCGAAATCGGCGCTTTCTCTGTGAATATCGCCTCCAAGCTGATTGAGCGGGAAGTTGAAAGCAACCCTGCAGAGCAGGAGAAGCTCGTGGGCCAATACCTGAATGAAGTAGGTAATAAATCATGAGCCGGGAAACAGTGGTAGCGAGCAGATATGCGAGAGCTCTTTTTGAAATTGCCGGGCAGGAAGGCCGTACCTTGGAGCTTGAGCAGGAGCTGCAGGCTCTCGTTAAGGTGATGTGCGAGGATCATGAGATCCAAAGCTTCATTCTAAGTCCTAATATTTCGGCGGAAGTAAAATGGAATGCCATCGGTTCCGGTTTGGAAGGACAGCTGTCGCAAACGGTTGTCTCTTTGGCGAAACTGCTGATCGAACGCGGGAGAACCGGGATATTGCCTGAGGTTTTGGACAGTTATACCAAAATTACCGGCGAAGCTTTAGGTCTGGCCGATGCGCTGGTATACAGCACCTATTCTCTGAGCGAAAAAGAGAAGCAAGAGGTTGCCGAGGAATTCGGTGCTCTCGTGGGCAAGAAAATCCGCGTCATTAATGAAGTGGACAAAGAATTACTGGGCGGTATCAAAGTGAAAATCGGCGATACCGTGTACG
This sequence comes from Fontibacillus forbon, assembly GCF_046559655.1. Taxonomy (NCBI): domain Bacteria; kingdom Bacillati; phylum Bacillota; class Bacilli; order Caryophanales; family Paenibacillaceae; genus Fontibacillus; species Fontibacillus forbon. The sequence continues at coordinate 630,140 of NZ_JBKGFV010000003.1, forward strand.
ATGGAAGTTTGTCCGGCAAGCTTGAACGGCTTGAAAAGTCTTTTCGAAGACAAGCACTGTAGATAGGGGTGAAACACTTGAGTATCAGACCTGAAGAGATCAGTTCACTGATTAAAAGTCAGATCGAACAATATAAATCGGAAATTGAAGTGGCCGAAGTCGGCACCGTTATTCAAGTTGGTGACGGTATCGCCCGTGTCCACGGACTTGAGAACGCCATGGCAAACGAACTGCTTGAGTTTGAGAATGGCGTATTTGGGCTTGCGCTGAACCTGGAAGAAAGCAACGTCGGCGTTGTTATTCTGGGCCCGTACAGCGAAATTCGTGAAGGCGATCAAGTGAAACGCACGGGACAAATCATGCAAGTTCCGGTTGGCGAAGCTTTGCTGGGCCGCGTTGTCAATCCTCTGGGCCAGCCGGTGGACGGCAAAGGTCCGATCGAGACTACGGAATTCCGTCCTGTCGAAAACAACGCACCGGGCGTAATCGACCGGAAATCGGTTCATGAACCGATGCAAACCGGGATCAAAGCGATCGATTCGATGGTTCCGATCGGCCGTGGCCAACGGGAACTCATCATCGGTGACCGCCAAACCGGTAAAACGGCAATCGCCATCGATACCATCATTAACCAAAAAGGCAATGGCGTAAAATGTATTTATGTCGCCATCGGCCAAAAGCAATCCACGGTAGTTAACGTAGTTGAAACGCTGCGTCGTCATGGAGCGCTCGATTACACGATCGTCGTAACGGCATCCGCTTCGGAACCGTCCCCGCTCTTGTACATTGCGCCATATGCGGGCGTAACTATGGGCGAGTACTTTATGTACAAAGGTGAGCATGTCCTCATTATTTATGATGACTTGTCCAAACAAGCGGCTGCTTACCGCGAATTGTCCTTGCTGCTCCGTCGTCCTCCGGGTCGCGAAGCCTATCCGGGTGACGTTTTCTATCTGCACTCCCGTCTGTTGGAACGTGCGGCGAAACTGAGCGATGAACTCGGCGGCGGTTCGATTACGGCGCTTCCGTTTATCGAAACCCAAGCATCGGATGTATCCGCGTATATCCCGACCAACGTAATCTCGATTACAGACGGTCAGATCTTCCTGGAATCCGATCTGTTCTACTCGGGCCAACGTCCGGCGATCAATGTCGGTATTTCCGTATCCCGTGTAGGGGGATCCGCTCAAATCAAGGCGATGAAGAAAGTTGCCGGTACGCTCCGTCTGGATCTGGCTCAATACCGCGAGCTTCAAGCGTTCTCCCAATTCGGCTCCGACCTCGATAAGTCGACGCAAGCGCGTTTGACCCGCGGTTCCCGGATGATGGAGATCCTGAAGCAAGGCGTTAACCAGCCACTGGCGGTTGAAGAGCAGGTTATCAGCCTTTATACGGCTGTTAAAGGCTATCTTGATGACATCGCGCTTGGCGATGTGCGCCGTTTTGAAGCCGAATTCCTGTCTTATGTGAAGAGCCAGCATGATGACGTGCTGCAATCCATCCGCGATACGAAGGATCTCACAGCCGATAATGAAGCAAAACTTAAAGAAGTCATTGAAAAGTTCAAAAAGGGCTTTGCGGCTTCCGTATAAAAATAATGCATAAACCGGCCCTGGCTCGTTGCCGGATCGCCGGTTTGTGACTATGTTTAATCCTGCTTTGGCTTTGCCAAAGTTCAGCTAATGCTTACGAAGTAGTTTTGGCTTCGCCAAAACTAAGAATATGCTTACGAAGTAACTTTGGCTTCGCCAAAGTTTAAGGTGGTGAAATCATGGCAAAAGGGATGCGCGAAATAAAACGCCAGATCAAGAGCGTTCAGAATACCCGCCAAATCACGAAAGCGATGGAAATGGTGGCTTCGGCCAAGCTGAGAAAGGCGCAGGAGAAAGCTCAGGCTTCTCGTCCTTATGTTGAAAAACTGAAGGAAGTGGTGTCCAGCATCGCAACCGGTTCGGACGGCGTCTCTCATCCAATGCTGGTTTCGCGTTCAGTGAAGCGTACGGCTTATATCGTAATCACTTCCGACGGCGGTCTCGTTGGCGGATATAATGCGAACCTGCTCCGTAACGTGATGGATACGCTCAAGAGCAAACATGCGTCAAAGGAAGAGTATGGTTTGTTTGTTATCGGCCGCAAAGGCCGTGATTATTTTACGCGTCGGGAACTTCCTGTGGTTCAGTCGGTAACGGAATTGTCGGATACGCCTAAATTCGCCGACATCAAATCGCTGGCCTATGCAGCTGTGCAAGGATTTGAACTGGAGCAGTATGATGAAGTTTTCATTTGCTACAGCCAGTTTATTAATGCGATTACCCAAAGACCGACCATCGACCGCCTGCTTCCATTCGAAAATGTGGAGCACCACGGAGGAACGGCTATGTATGAATACGAGCCGTCTCCCGAAGCGGTATTGGAAGTGTTATTGCCGAAATATGCCGAAACCTTGATTTTTAGCGCGCTTTTGGAAGGCAAGGCAAGTGAACTCGGCGCAAAAATGACGGCAATGGGCAGTGCGACGAAAAATGCGACGAAGATGATCAATGAACTGACTCTCACTTACAACCGTGCGCGCCAAGCGGCTATTACCCAGGAAATTACGGAAATTGTCGCAGGAGCGAACGCACAAGGCTGAAAAAGCTCGTAATTTGGGTAGCAGACACGAGCCGGGTGAATCTTCTGAAGAAAGTCAGCGCCTGGTGGCTCTTTGACTCTATTCGGAGGATCCCGTACGGCTTCATAAACGGTTACGATGACAGTTTGCGGAGAAGCAAAGCTCATGGAATCAACTTCCGAGTAGTTTTGTTGTGAATTTATGATGTGCCCCGCAAAACTTATAGGAGGGAACTAAGATGAACAAAGGACGCGTTGTTAGCGTAATGGGTCCGGTCGTTGATATCGAGTTTGGTCGCGGTCAACTGCCGGAAATCTATAACGCCATTAGAATTGTAAAACAGAACGCGCAAGAAGGTGCGGGCGATCTCATTTTGGAAGCGTCCAACCATTTGGGCGACAACCTGGTTCGCTGTATCGCTATGTCCTCGACGGACGGACTGGTACGCGGTACCGAAGCCGAAGACTTGGGTGCGCCGATCTCCGTGCCTGTTGGCGAAGCTACATTGAGCCGCGTATTTAACGTACTCGGGGAAACGATCGACAACAAAGGCCAGGTTGCGACTGCTGTTCGCAATCCGATCCATCGCGAACCTCCGAAATTCGAGGATTTGTCGACACAAGCTGAAATCCTGGAAACCGGGATCAAAGTTATCGACTTGTTGGCTCCTTATGCAAAGGGCGGTAAAATCGGTTTGTTTGGCGGTGCGGGTGTAGGTAAAACCGTAACGATTCAGGAATTGATCCGCAACATCGCCCATGAACATGGCGGTATTTCGGTATTTGCCGGCGTAGGGGAACGTACCCGCGAAGGTAATGACCTTTATATGGAAATGACGGAATCCGGCGTTATCGAAAAAACGGCGATGGTGTTCGGACAAATGAACGAACCTCCAGGCGCTCGTTTGCGCGTGGCTTTGACCGGTTTGACGATGGCTGAGTATTTCCGCGACCAGGAAGGCCGGGACGTACTGTTGTTTATCGATAACATCTTCCGGTTCACCCAAGCGGGTTCCGAAGTATCGGCTTTGCTCGGTCGGATGCCTTCAGCAGTAGGTTACCAGCCTACGCTGGCTACCGAAATGGGTCAGCTTCAGGAACGGATTACTTCAACGAAAAAAGGTTCGGTTACCTCGATTCAGGCTATCTACGTGCCTGCGGATGACTATACTGACCCTGCTCCTGCTACTACGTTTGCTCACCTTGATGCAACGACAAACCTGGAGCGTAAAATTTCCGAGAAAGGGATTTTCCCTGCCGTGGATCCGCTGGCTTCCAGTTCCCGGATTTTGACTCCGGAAATCGTCGGCGAAGAACATTACAATGTAGCACAAGGCGTTAAGCAACTTTTGGCTCGTTATAAAGAGCTTCAAGATATTATTGCCATCCTTGGTATGGATGAATTGTCCGAGGACGATAAGGTGCTCGTAGCCCGTGCCCGGAAGGTCGAACGTTTCCTTTCTCAGCCGTTTAACGTAGCTGAACAGTTCACCGGACTTAAAGGGAAGTACGTACCGATCGCTGAGACCGTACGCAGCTTCAAAGAGATTTTGGACGGCAAACATGACGATCTTCCTGAAGCGGCCTTCCTCTTCGTCGGTCCGATTGAAGAAGCAGTAGAAAAAGCGAAAACTCTGTAAAACGCACCGTTAAGGCGGATGCTTCAGAAATGAACGTCCCACGAACAGGAGGGATGAAAGTGAGCACCTTTTTATTGGAAATCGTCACACCGGAGCACGTTGTATTCTCCCGTGAAGTGGAAAGCTTGACGGTCCGCGGATTGGAAGGGGAGCTCGGCATCCTGCCGGGGCATATTCCCTTTGTAACCCCATTGCAGGTAGCTCCGATCGTGATCAAATCCGGCGGAAAGACAGTAACGATCGCCGTTCACGGCGGTTTTATCGAAGTTCAAGGCGATAAGACCATCGTTTTGGCGGAGAGCGCTGAATTGCCGGAAGAAATTGATGTGGAGCGGGCAATCGCGGCCCGGGAACGCGCCGAGCGCAGATTGTCTGCAGGTGGCAGCGCGCAAGACCGGATCGATCACCGTCGTGCGGAATTGTCGCTCCAAAGAGCTATTACCCGGATCAACGTCTCCAGTCGCTCTAAAGAGTAGGGAGATAAGCAAAAACCGGACACCTCGGGTGCCCGGTTTTTTGTCGTAATTTGAAACGCTGCTGAAGGAGCAATTAATTCGCGTGGATAATGTCGATTATTGTCCTATGGCAGGAATTGCTGCCGATCGTAACGAACATATTATAGACAACCTTATTGGAAACGGTCTGCAATTTCGCGAACCCGGGCCAGTTTGTCAGGATCGATCGGCTGCATGATATTTCCGTTCCTGCGCACACCGGAACCCATATGAAACTCATGCACATTTGTTTCCTTCAGGAAGTCTTCCAACAGGTCCGGCGTGAGTCCGGCCCCCGGAAGCACTGTCGGCCCGTTTTTTTCGCCAAGTTGATGAAGCCGATGGATCATCCCGGCCGCCTCAAGCACGGAAGGCCTCCCGCCTGAAGTGAGTACGTGAGTGACCTGCGGATAGCGGCTTAGAACGGCAAATGCCTGTTCCAGATCGGGCGTTTCATCAAAGGCTCTGTGGAACGTTACGGGCAATCCGTCAGCGGCCTTCAACAATCGGCCGAGATGGTTTTCATTAACGGAACCCTGGGTCTTTAGCACTCCAAGGACGAATGCGGAAGCGCCGATAGCACGAAATGCCTCGATATCGCGTTCCATGGTCTGGATATCTTCTTCATCGTAACAAAAGCTCCGGCTATGCGGGCGGATCATCACGCGCAGATCGACATCCACTTGCTCCCGGATCATCTGAACAAGTCCGAGAGAAGGGGTTAAGCCGCCTTCTGCGGGGGATGTAATTATTTCCAGACGATTGGCCCCGAAAGAAGCCGCAATTTTGGCGTCAGCCAACGTGTAGACGATGATTTCGGCAATCATGATTGGACTCATTCCTTTCCTCGGGATACAAAAATTGAATAAAATGAATAATAGATGATATTGGAAGCCTTTGCAAGTGAAAGAAATGCTGGATTATTATCACGCTGGCAAGTATGATATATAGGGTCTATATTTTTACATTACTTTATCCGATATATTTAGGGGACTTATATTAACCGATTGGGTGTCTGCGGCATAAATATATCGTGTCGGGGAGGAAGTTCATGTGAATCCGGTCGACATCTCGGTCGGGGTAAACGGCCTTACGGCGATCCTCGTATCACTCGCATGTATCGCCCTGTCATGGTGGGCGCTGCAAAACCTCAAGCTGGATTTATTCATCCGCCATCCGAAGGGAGCGCAGGGCAAGTTGCTTCATTTGCTGCTGTCCGTCGTTCTGGGACGATTTGTCGCCGCCTTCGTGCTGGAGTATTGGGGTTATACGCAAATGCTGCGTTATATGTTTTAATTCCTAAGTCTTTGGTTATAAGTGTGTTAGACTATACGGACGAGGGAAAATGTCGAATAACATCAAACACAAGTGTCAACAATGGTGAATAAGGACTACGATACGTTAAGCAGACCCTGGCTTGGAGAGAGTGCCGTTTTTTCGGTATATCTCGACTTTTCGACAGGTTTAGAGCCTTGTGCGCCTCAAATGACCGGTGATATGATGAAATTTAGGGAAAATGGTGAAAATGAACGCGCGGAGGGAACCAAGATGAGCAAATTTATCGTCCGCGGTGGCAATGTTTTGGCCGGGAACGTTAAAGTTAGCGGAGCTAAAAATTCAGTGCTGCCAATTATTGCAGCATCCTTGTTGGGTGAGGAAGGCGTAAGCGTGATACGCGACGCACCTCCGTTGGATGATGTGATGACCATTAATAAAGTATTGGAATCGCTAGGAGCGACCGTTACATATGACCGTGAAGTCATTACGGTTAATGCACAAACCATCGCCTCCTGTGAAGCGCCGTACGAATGGGTGCGGAAAATGCGGGCGTCTTTTCTTGTCATGGGTCCTTTGCTGACCCGTACGGGTTATACACGAATTTCATTGCCTGGTGGCTGTGCTATTGGTACAAGACCGATCGATCAGCACCTCAAGGGCTTTGAAGCGATGGGTGCAGAAATCAATCTGGGACAGGGCTTTATTGAAGCCAGATCCCAAGGCCGTCTGCGCGGCGCCAAGGTTTATCTGGATGTAGCCAGCGTAGGGGCGACGGAAAACATTATGATGGCAGCCACATTGGCTGAAGGAACAACCGTCATCGAGAATGCGGCCAAGGAACCGGAAATCGTGGATTTGGCAAATTATTTGAACGGCATGGGTGCAATAGTTCGCGGAGCCGGCACCGGCGTTATCCGGATCGAAGGCGTCGAAAAACTTCACGGCGTGGAGCATACCGTGATACCTGACCGTATTGAAGCGGGCACCTTTATGATCGCGGCAGCCATGACCGGAGGAAACGTGTTCGTGGAAGGGGCGATCGCCGATCATCTCGGCCCGATTATTTCCAAAATGGAAGAGATGGGCGTCCGTGTGGATATCTACGAAAATGGAGTGCGCGTTATCGCCGATAAACCGTTGAAAGCCGTGGATGTCAAAACTTTGCCATACCCAGGATTCCCGACGGATATGCAGTCGCAAATGATGGCTCTGCTGCTCGTATCTGAGGGCACAAGCGTCGTTACGGAAACCGTGTTCGAGAACCGGTTCATGCATGTGGATCAGTTCCGTTTGATGAATGCGGAAATTAAGGTGGAAGGCCGCAGTTCGATCGTAACCGGAGGAGCTAAACTGAGCGGCGCGAAAGTATGCGCCACGGATTTGAGAGCAGGAGCTGCCCTGATCATTGCCGGCTTGGTTGCTGACGGAACGACCGAAGTAAGCGGTACGCATCATATTGATCGCGGTTATGTACACTTGGCGGAGAAATTGTCCGGACTTGGCGCCGATATTTGGCGCATTGCGGAAGGGAAAGAATCCGCACAGGAAGCGGGGAAAGTATCCGTCACCGTACAAGAGGACCTGCCGCTGCTTAAGATTCAGCCTAGCTGGGCTTAAATAATTTAGAAAACGCAGACCATGCCCGTTCGGGGTATGGTCTTTTTGTTGCAATAAATTAAGAAAGCGTTTTAACACCCCATATATATGAAATGAATTGAAACGGTATGTTCGTTTCTAATCCGGTTCCTATGAATAAACTGTGTCGGTTGGTTCACAATCCTGTAAACCTCTTGTTCGACCGGGTTCTAGCAGATGATCAAAACTCATATCTATAAGTATATCGAGCATTAGGTATAACCTTTCGAAACGCTAGGATATGAAGAAGCTTGTCAGCAGGTAATTCACACGCTGCAGCATGAATCCGGATGGGGGTAACTTTCAAATGAACGAGAAATGGGGATCGTTGAACAAGGGGGACACAAATCATAGAATCACCGTCAAAGTGGGCGGGAGGAAGGTGGGAGAGGCAACTCCGGGAATGGATAGAGATCCCGGGGCGGTTTCGGGGCGCGGCGCGCTGCGCCAGCCGCGGCAAGGAGCTCCCGCGCAGCGCAGCGTGGAGATTGGGGCGCCTGGGGCCGCCCCAACCGACGGCGAGACGCCGCTGCGCGTGCGCGTCTCACCCGGCGCGCGGGGCCGCCGCCCTTCCTCCTTCCGCCACCGCGGAAGAAGGAAGGGCATCGCGGCGCTCGCAGCCGGGCTGGCGGCCCTGGCCGCGCTCGCGGTGCTGCTGCCCGCGCTGCTTGCAGGGCGCGCAGGCCCGCCGCCGGCGCCTGCCGCTCCGGCGGCCGCGCAGGCACCGCCGCAGCCGCCCGGGGCCGCTGGCGGCGCGGGCGCGGAGCGGCTTCTCCCGGCGGACGCCGCAGCCGCCGCGGACAAAACGCCGGTGCGCGTGTACCTCACGGACACCGGCGCCGTGGAAACCCTGCCGCTCGAGCAATACGTGACCGGCGTGCTGGCCGCCGAGATGCCGGCGGACTTCGAGCTGGAAGCGCTCAAGGCGCAGGCGATCGCGGCCCGCACCTTTATCGTCCGCCGTCTTGCTGCCGGTGACGTAAGCGGCGTCCCCGGCGGCAAGGCGGACGTCGTGGATACCGTGGATCATCAAGCGTATCTGCCTCAAAAAACGCTGAAACAGTGGGCAAAGAACGGAAAAGGCGGAAAACTCGCCAAGCTGGAGCAAGCCGTTCAAGAAACGCGCGGTATCGTGATGACATATCAGGGTAAGCCGATTACGGCCTCTTTTTTTTCAGCCAGCGGGGGGTATACGGAAAATTCGGAGGAGTATTGGTCGGTCAGAGTCCCTTATCTCCGCAGTGTCCCCAGTCCTTGGGACAGTCTAGCCAATCCTAATAATGAAGAGACAGTGACTCTCTCTCTTAATGATGTTTTTCGAAAACTCGGACAGACCGTTCCGGCGGTGCCGGTATCGGCGGGCGGGAAGAAGAACGCTTCCTCCGTCAACCTCTTTCGGACAATCTCTTTCACCTCCGGACAGCGGGTAAAAGAAATTCAGGTAGGGGACGCGGTTTATACAGGCCGTGAAATTCGCGAGAAGCTGGGGCTGCGCTCCAGCCAGTTCAAAATCCGGCAGGACGGAAGCAACGTAGAAATTACTACTTATGGCTACGGTCACGGCGTGGGAATGAGCCAGTGGGGAGCTAACGGCATGGCCCAAAAAGGATACACTACCACTCAAATTCTCAAACACTATTATACCGGGATCACCTTTCAACAGGCGGAACGTCTTTTGAAATAGGCTTCCTGCAATTTAAGATATCTCTTTAAATTTTTGAAAAATAGTATAAGCGAAGTATAAAAGCTTCGACCCCGGTAACACTGTTACTGAGGTGATGAGCAATGAATGAACAAAACAACAAAAAGAAACCCCATGAGGAATCTCCTAAAATTGCAATGGGAGAGCCGGTAGTACCGGTATCCAAGTGGAAAAAAGTATTGTCCAAGAGATGGGTTTACCCGGCAGCGTACATGGCAGCAGCGGCAATTATACTAACCTTAGTGTGGGTCTACCAGGATGCCAGCCAAAAGCCGATGGATTCCACACCTGCCAGTGTAACGGATTCCATAGAGCAGCCGGGAGAAGATCTGCTGGGGCAAGACGCCGCGAAGGAGAACGGCAAAGACAACGCTGCCGAAACCGTCGCGACCGCCGAAGATCTGGCATGGCCGGTAGCCAATGCTGCAGAAGTGTCCGTCGTGAAGCCGTTTTATGACAATGAAGCCAGTGCGGAAGATCATGAAGCCGCGCTTGTCCAGTACAACGATACCTTTATCGCGAATACCGGGATCGACCTGGCGCGGAAGGATAATCAGGCATTCGAAGTTACGGCCGCTATGGGCGGTAAAGTAACCCGCGTGGAAGAAGTTCCTTTGCTCGGTTTTGTAGTTGAAATTACGCATGCCAACAACTTGAAAACCGTATACGAAAGCTTGACGGATGTAAAAGTGAAAAAGGACGCCGAGGTGAAACAAGGCGATCTTATTGCAACAGCCGGTCGTAACGAGATGGAAAAGGATCTTGGCAATCACGTCCACTTCGCCGTGTATGAAAATGGCGAATTGATCAATCCGGCTAACGTTCTGCCGAAACACGAATAAGCATAACGAAAAACAAGCGGAGGGTGCAGGCTCTCCGCTTGTTTTTTTTCGTTGTCGGGCCACCTGTAATTCCTTTTATAATCACGGATTTTTCTTCGTGGACAAGGAGCCCTTGTCAAAATAATTGGCCTCGCCCGGGCTTGTCAGGCTTGGAAACAAAGAATATATGGGCACGCCCCTCATATAATGTACCAAACTATCTCGAGTAGGGAGGCGGGAGCGTGCACGATTACATCAAGGAACGGACGATTAAAATAGGTCGCTGCATTGTGGAAACTCGGCATACGGTTCGGACCATAGCCAAAGAATTCGGCGTATCTAAAAGCACGGTGCATAAGGATTTAACCGAGCGTCTGCCGGAGATTAATCCGGATTTGGCGGACCAGGTCAAGCACATTCTCGAATACCATAAGTCGATCAGACACCTTCGCGGAGGGGAAGCAACAAAGATCAAGTATAAGAAAAAAGGCCAATCCAAACGGGAGGTGATTAGCTCGGCGCGTTAGCGGGTATATAATATGTTTGGCATCCCGGAGGAATGTGATTGAACACCTCCCCCAAAGTATGGTATTTTTAAATATGGTATAAGATTGTGGATATATATCTCATTTCCCGGATTTTGAGGGGTTTTTGCAGCCATTTGTCGAATGAACGGCTCCGCAATTCGGGTGAAGCTTTTACCATATATTTGTTAAAATACGTTCTGGGGGAGCATCGTGATGATGAGCAAGGATATTGGTATTGATTTGGGCACAGCCAATGTGCTGATTCATGTCAAAGGAAAGGGAGTAGTCCTCGACGAACCGTCAGTCGTAGCGATCGACAGCGACGCCAAACGCGTGCTTGCCGTAGGTGAAGATGCGAGACGGATGGTTGGCCGTACGCCGGGTAATATCATTGCGATTCGTCCCTTGCGCGACGGAGTTATTGCCGATTTTGAAATTACGGAAACGATGCTCAAATATTTTATTGACCGAGTGGGAGGTAGAAGCTGGTACAGTCACCCCCGTATTTTGATCTGCGCACCTACCAACATTACTTCGGTCGAACAGAAATCGATTCGCGAAGCGGCAGAGCATAGCGGCGCGAAAGAGGTCTTTATGGAAGAAGAGCCGAAGGCTGCGGCTATTGGCGCGGGAATGGACATTTTTGAACCAAGCGGTAACATGGTTGTGGATATCGGCGGCGGGACGACGGATGTGGCGGTGCTCTCGATGGGAGACATCGTCACGGCTTCGTCCATTAAAATTGCCGGGGACAAGTTTGATGCAGCCATTATCAAATATATTAAAACGAAGTACAAGCTGTTGATCGGGGAACGGACCGCGGAAGATATCAAGATCGGCATCGGAACGGTACACCCTTCGGGACGTATTGCGGAAATGGATATTCGGGGAAGAGATATGGTATCGGGGCTGCCGCTCACGATCACCGTTACTTCCGCCGAAATTCAGGAAGCTTTGACCGATCCCGTATCTTCAATCGTTACTGCGGCTAAATCAGTGCTGGAGCGCACTCCGCCCGAATTGTCCGCCGACATCATCGACCGGGGCGTTATTTTGACGGGTGGAGGCGCTCTGCTGAACGGTTTGGACGAGCTCCTGATTCAGGAACTCCGCGTGCCGGTATTGATCGCCGAGGACCCGATGCATTGCGTTGTTAAGGGGACAGGCATTATGCTGGACAATTTGGACCGGGTTATTAAGAAAAAATTCTAATACGCCGATATATAGGTTAGATATGTGTTGGGACGTATTTATCACGAATAGATCACCGTGTTTCTTGCGGTTGAAATAGATGAGTCGAGTATGGAGGTTTGCCCATGTTAAGAGGACTATATACCGCAGCATCCGGCATGATAACGCAGCAGCGCCGGCATGATACGGTAACGCAAAATATCGCCAATATCAATACACCGGGCTATAAGCAGGTCAATGCCGTCAGCCACTCTTTTCCGGATATGCTAATTTCGCTCGTAGGCGATAAGGAATCAGGAAACGCGAAACGCATCGGAAAGCTGTCGACCGGCGTATTTGCGGAAGAAAGCCTGGCCTCTTACGTACAGGGCGATTTGAGGGAAACGGGTAAAGCGTCCAATTTCGGGTTGCTGTCCAGTTTGAATCTGAACGACCCGGCTACCGGCCAACCGATCCCATTCGATGACTCCGGCAAATATGTTAACGAAGATGGAGAGGTTATTTACCGTCCTGAAGCTTTCTTCAGTGTGCTGGATAACAATGATCAGGTGCGTTATACTCGCGATGGCAATTTCACCGTGAATGCCGCGGGTGAACTGCGGACATCGCAGGGGCAGCGCGTGCTCGGCGACGATGGGAATCCGATTGTTCTGCCTGCTGGCTTGTCGATCAATCAGCTTCAAAGTGATGCGCTTGGAAATCTGGTATATAATGATAATGGCGTGCCGACGGTAGCGGCTAAGCTAGGAGTTGCCGTAGTGAACCGCCCGCAGGAACTGGTTCGTGAAGGCAATGGCGTTTACCGGGCTGAAGATCCGGAAGTCGCAGACATTCGCGTCGGACTTGCCGTGGAGGATGAAGCTGCGGTGCGTCAAGGCTATCTGGAGTCTTCGAACGTAGATACCGCGCAGGCGATGGTGGATTTACTCGCTGCACAGCGCGCTTATGAATCGAACCAGAAAATTATTCAATATTATGATAAGAGCTTGGATAAAGCGGTAAATGAAATCGGACGGGTATAGACCAAGTTTAAACTTAGGAGGTGCCGCATGAACAACTCCATGATTAGTGCCATGGTTTCAATGAACGGGATACAACAGCGTCTGGATGTGCTTTCCGAGAATATCGCCAATCTGGACAATGTCGGTTACAAACGGAAGGAAGCGTCCTTTGAAGATACATTGACCCGCGTTCAAGAGCAGACTTCCAAGATGAAGCTGGCCGGCCGGGCAACGCCTTCCGGTTTTGATCTTGGATTCGGTTCCAGAATGACGTCGATTACGAGCAATTTTAGTCAAGGCTCGATTAAAGAAAGCGACAATCCTACGGATCTTGCCATCGAAGGGAATGCGCTGTTTACGGTGTTGACCGAAAACGGGATTGCTTACACCCGGGCGGGTAACTTTCATCTCCAACAGGATCCGGGAAATGCGGAATCCACCTATTTGGTCGATAATTCGGGTCATTTCGTGTTAAATGCCGATGGAGAACCGATTGAAGTTCCAGCCGGTTCTAAGCTGCAAATTGACGGCCAGGGCAATATTCGTGCCGTGGACGGGGAAGAAGTAACCGATCTCGGTCGGATTCAACTGATGACTCCGATCCGGCCGGATGCTTTGGAGCCGGTCGACGGGAATATGTTCGTGCTTGCTGCAGGGGCGATTGAAGCGGACGTGCTGAGTGAAACGATTTCGTTACCGGCGAATCAGCAAGCCCAGATTCGGCAAGGGGCTCTCGAGAGCTCTAACGTCAATTTGACGGATGAAATGGCTGAAATCCTTCAGGTGCAAAGAGCTTATCAGCTTGCGGCCCGAGCGCTCTCGTCCAGTGAGACCATGATGGGCTTGGCTAATAACTTGCGCGGGTAGGTGGACAGTCATGACCGAAGAGAATAGCCCGGCTGTGAAAAAACGGTCCGGGTGGATCACTCTCCTGCGAATCGTACTGGTTCTTCTGTTTCTTGTTCTTGCACTTGTCGGCGGTACGGCTGTCGGCTTTGTGGTTTTGGGCAAGCAGGACATCAGCGGCGTGTTCGAATGGAGCACCTGGCGGCATGTATTCGATCTAGTGTTCGCTCCTTGAGGAGGACTTAGATCACGGAAATGATTATGTATATAATGGAAGAAACTGAATGATTTGATAGATGGCTCCCGGAATCGGGAGTTTTCTTTTTGCGGTCATAAAATGTATAATGATGGGGGACTGTGCACCAGGATGAAAATCAAAAGGGCTTTATCCGTATGCGGTAGGAACCGCCTGCGGATAAGCCCCTTATCTTAACCTTCGCTTCTGCAGACGCGAAGGATAATTACAGTGTGACCGTCTGCCTTACCTTTTATACGGATTTGAAAGTTTGTTAAGCCTAGAAAGCAATTCAACTTGCAGATTATAGAAAATTGGAAAGGGGTATTACATAATGCTCGATATCAAACAAATTCAGGAAATCATTCCGCACCGTCCGCCATTTTTGCTCGTGGACCGGATCTTGGAAATGGAGGACGGCAAGAGGGCTGTCGGGATCAAAAACGTAACGATCAATGAGCCGTTTTTTGTAGGCCATTTTCCCGATTATCCGGTAATGCCGGGAGTATTGATTGCCGAAGCTTTGGCCCAGGTGGGGGCGGCTGCGATTTTGAATGTGGAGAGCAACCGGGGAAAGATCGGTTTTCTCGCGGGCATGGACGGATTCCGTTTCCGCGGACAGGTGGTTCCGGGCGATCAGCTTCGTTTGGAAGTGGAGATTACCCGTATGAAGGGCTCAATCGGGAAAGGCCAAGCCGTCGCCAAAGTCGATGATAAAATTGTCGCAGAAGGCGAAATTATGTTTGCGTTATCCTGAGTTTTAGAGTTTTTATATAAGATGAACTATTGAAATGGGTATTAGGGCAAGTACGTAAAATGTTCCTGCGATCGCTGTTGTTTCCAGATTTCTTGATTATGTAAGATCAAATAGGGTGGAAATCCGGAAACAAAGGCGAACACTCCGTTTCTTCGGAATCATTTTACTCCCTTGCCAGCATCATATTCTCCTGTTCATCTTATATGTGATATTAATTTTGTGTTAGGAGGACTTTTGAAACCATGACTGAACAGAATTTGAGCATTAGAGAAAAAGTGGATAGCTGGCTGAACGATCCTTCCATCGATGAGCCGACAAAACAAGAACTGCGTGCTTTGGAAAGCAACCAGGCAGAACTCGAAGACCGGTTTTACCGGGATCTGGAGTTTGGTACAGGCGGGCTGCGCGGCGTGATCGGCGCAGGCAGCAACCGGATGAACCGTTATACGGTTGCCCGGGCTACGCAGGGCTTTGCAAAATATATACTGGAGGAGCATGCCGGCAAGGCAGGCCAGCCTTCGGTGGTTATTGCGCATGACTGCCGTCATTTCTCTCCTGAGTTTGCTTTAGAAGCGGCGCTTGTATTGGCCGGCAACGGCATTGTCGCCAAATTGTTCCCGTCGCTTCGTCCGACGCCGCAATTGTCCTTCTCGGTGCGCAGCTTAAATGCAACCGGAGGCATCGTGGTTACGGCTAGCCATAATCCGCCGGAATATAACGGCTACAAAGTGTACAATGCTTCCGGCGGACAATTGGTGCCTCATGAAGCTGAACGCGTAATCGGCAACATTCAGGCGCTGACCTCGCTTGCCGAAGTGAAGCGGTTGAGCCGTGAAGAGGCGGAAGCCAAAGGGCTGCTGGTTTGGCTCGGAGAAGCGGAAGATGAGGCGTTTGTGGAGACGGTGGCGGCTACGAGCGTAAACCGTGAGCTAATGGCTTCAGGCGCAGCCAAAGACATCGTTGTTGTATTTACTCCGCTGCATGGAACCGGCAATCTGCCAGTTCGTCAGGCGCTTCAGAAGATCGGGTTTACCCAGGTTCATATCGTTAAGGAGCAAGAGCAGCCGGATGGCAATTTCTCTACGGTCAAATCTCCGAATCCGGAGGAGCGCGAAGCGTTTAAAATGGCGATCGAGCTTGGCAAACAGGTCGGCGCGGATATTCTTATCGGTACGGATCCCGATGCGGACCGGATGGGTGCGGTGGTGAGAGACGCCAATGGCGAGTATGAAATTTTAACCGGTAACCAGTCGGGATCCATTCTCGTGCATTATGTTTTGAGTCAAATGAAAGAAACGGGTAAGCTTCCGACAAACGGCGCGGTCGTAAAAACGATCGTTACCAGCGAACTTGGTGCCGCTATTGCCCGCCATTACGGGGCGACGGTATTCAATACGCTGACCGGTTTCAAATATATCGGCGAAAAGATGAACGAATTCGAACAATCGGGCGACTATACTTATTTATTCGGTTATGAGGAAAGCTATGGATATCTGGCCGGGAACTATGCCCGCGACAAAGATGCGATCGTTGCTTCCACGTTGATTTGCGAAGCCGCCGCTTACTATAAGCGTCAAGGGAAAACGCTGATCGATGTGTTGGAGGAGCTGTATCAAGACTTCGGTTACTATCGTGAGACGTTGGCATCGCGGACGCTGAAAGGCAAGGACGGACTGGCGCAGATCGGTGCCCTTATGACAAGCTTCCGCAGCAATCCTCCGCAAAGCATCGGGGGAATTGCGGTTACGGAAGTGCTCGATTATTCGCAAGGGCTGGATGGATTGCCTAAAGAAAACGTGCTGAAATTCCTGTTGGAGGACGGCTCGTGGTTCTGCCTTCGTCCTTCGGGAACGGAACCGAAGATCAAATTCTATTTCGCCGTTCGCGGCACATCGAATGAGGACGCCAAAGCGCGCTTGGCCCGTCTCCAGGATGAAGTGCTGGCTCGCGTAGACAACTAGGGGATATTACAGCGCGGATGGCCGGGCTTTTCAACATGATAAGTCCGGCCTCTGTAGTTTATTGAATTTTTTTATTTTTGAGGAGGTACCTTTGTGATTCGAAGTTGGCAGCGGTGGAATGACGCTTCCCGCAAATGGTTGTGGATCTTGGTTATCGTTGGAATTGTGGCTTCTTTGCCTGTGATTGTTCAGCGGGTTCAGACGGAGTCGTCGGCTAATAAAGTGGAGTTTGTTTTCAACTATCGGGGTTTACTGGATGTGGCTTCGTATCAGGGCAATCCGCAGGCTTATATGGATGAGCAACTGGATCGCCTGAAAGAGGCCGGCGTGGGTACGATCGCGATGTTTGAAAGCACGCTGGACGAATTGTCGAAGGCCCGGCGGATTATGGTATTCAATGCGCTGGATTTGGCAAAGATGACGCAATCGGTAGTTTCTCCGGATAACAATTACACTTACATTGTTTTTACTAGCACGGAGAACGAACAGGAGCTGCGTCCCATGATTGAGAAGGCGTTCCGGGACCTGGAAGTATCGGTTTCGCCATTGGATTATCAGGGCCACGCCGGATTGGTCATTGGAATGGGAATGGATGAAGCGGTACTGAAACCGATGCAACTGGATCGTTTTGCGTTCGAGATGCTGCGGGAGAAAGGCTTCAATATTCTGCCCCGCCTGTCGGATAATATCCGTTATGACCAGGCTTTGATGGACGAAGAGCTGGCGTTCTTCGCGGAGAACGGGGTTAAGCGGATCCTTTTTGAAGGGGAGGCCGTCAAGGGCTTCAAAGACAATGAATCATCGAACAGTCTTCAAGGCTTCGCGGATTTGCTGAAAAAGCACGGCATTGGGCTGGCGGCGATCGAGAATCTGAAGGCTCCGCAAAAAGGACTGAATAAACTTGCCTATTTGACGGATTACAATATTGTACGTCTGCATTCATTGGCGGATACCGAGGCTGGACAGGATAAGAAAACGTTGTCCGACCGATTCGTTCTGGCCACGAAAGACCGGAATATCCGCATGATTTATTTGAACGCTTCCCCGTCCAAGGATGCGGCGAAAGCGGCAATTACTAATCCGATCAACAATTTGATCGATTCGCTGGAAGGACCGGAAGGGGCGATCCAGCGTATTCAAGATAATGGTTTCGAATTTGGACAGGCAGAGGCTTTCGAAATCCATGATGCTTCTTGGCAGAAATATTTGAAAGCTTTGGTCGTTCTTGGCGGCGTAGCATTCTGCGCCCTGTTGGTATCCCAATTTATTGCGCCATTGACCCTGTTGGTGTTTATCTTGGGGCTGATCGGCTCCGCCGGATTGTACGTGCTGAAGCCGACGTTGCTTGAGCAGGCGCTGGCTTTGGGGGTTGCCATCAGCGCACCTACGATCTCGATGATTCTTGCGATTCGTAAGGTAAAAGAAATCAAAAATTCCCATCCGGCAATATCAGCCGGGCGCCGGTTGACGCATACGATCGTCCTTTATGTGAAAACGGCGCTGCTTTCGCTAGCCGCGGTCCCATTCGTAATTGCGCTCCTGAATAACATCACGTACAGTCTGGTGCTGAATCAGTTCCGAGGCGTCAGCCTGCTGCACTTGGGGCCGATTATGCTGATCGCGATTTATGTATTCTTGTTCCAAGGCACTTCGGTATGGCAGGAACTGCGCAATTGGCTACGGATGCCGATTACGCTCGTTTGGGTCGTTGCCGCAGGTGTTCTCGGCGTTGTTGCGCTTTACTATTTGTCGAGAACCGGAAATGCCGGCACCCTGTTGCCAGGCGAAGCAACGTTCCGCGCTTTGCTGGAAAATACGTTCGGCGTACGACCCCGCAATAAGGAATTTTTGCTGGCGCATCCGCTCTTTATTGTTGGCATCTTCGCTGCATTCCGTTACCGTTGGGCGTTTTATGCCATGATCATCGCGGTGATGGGACAGCTGTCCATGGTGGATACTTTTGCGCACATTCATACGCCGGCCGCTCTCTCGCTGATCCGTGGAGGATTGGGTCTTGCGCTGGGGCTCATCGTCGGTCTGATCGCCGTACTCGTATGGCATATTATTGAAAGGTGCTGGGATAAATGGTCGCCGCAACTTCTAAAACCTTAGTTCTTTCCGGATATTATGGATACCGCAACAGCGGTGACGAAGCTGTGCTCCAGTCGATTCTCACCGCCCTGGAACAGGAGGGCCGGGCGGCGGGGATTACGATTATCCCGGTGGTATTATCCATTGATCCGGAATGGACCAGCCGGACTTATGGCGTGAAGGCTGTTCACCGGATGAAACTTGCAGAGGTAAGGAACGCTATTAAAAACAGTGACGGCCTGATCAGCGGCGGAGGAAGCTTGCTTCAGGATGCCACGGGGCTGGGGTCGATTCCTTATTACCTGGGAATCATCAAAATCGCCCAGTGGATGGGGAAGCCGACTTTCGTTTACGCCCAAGGGATCGGACCGGTTCGCCGCAAACCGTTCCGGCCATTCATCGCATCGGTGTTTCGCCGCTGCGAATATGTTTCCGTCCGGGATGCGGAGTCGGCCGGATTGCTTCACAGCATGGGCATTCGCAAGGACGCGGTTCAGGTTGTGCCGGATCCGGTAATGGGGATGGCCCTGCCGGAGGGAGACGGCGGTGCCGCTCCCGCTGTTGAGTCGACTACCGGCTCGGAGCTGCCGGTGGTCGGGGTGTCGGTCCGCTTCTGGAATGCGGAGCGGACCGAGCTGGCGAAGCTGGCCGAAGGCCTCGCTTCGCTCAGCCGCCGCGTTCCGGTGCACATCCGGTTTCTGCCCTTCCATTTCCCCGGCGATGACGAAGCTTCGCGCTTCGTCATGGACCGCCTGGGGAATGTGGCAGAACACGGGAGCACCGTCAGCATCGCGGCGGAGACGGAGCATCCGTTCGAGATGCTCCGCGAAGTGAGCCGCTGCCGCCTGCTTGTAGGGATGAGGCTGCACAGCCTCATCTACGCGGCTTCGCAGGAAGTGCCGCTGCTCGGCGTTTCGTACGATCCGAAGATCGATCATTTTCTCGGTCGCCTGGGCAGCGTGCCCGTCGGCACGACCGAGGAGCTCGATCCCCGGATCGTGGCCTCGCAAGCCGAGCGCCTGCTGCTTGAAAGCGGGGTCTGGCGCGCGGCTCATGCTCCGAAAATTTCGGAGCTGAAGCGCGAAGCCCGGATCCCTGCGCAGCGGATCGTTGAATTTTTAGGAAGCAAAGGGTGAACAAGGTGGAGATGAAACTGAATCAGGCCTTGCCAACAGTATCGATATTAGGAATACGGATCTGCAAGTGGGGAATGAAGGACACAGTATCTTATTTGACAGATGCCGTGAAGTCGAGAACCCCGCACCAAATCATTACGGCCAATCCGATCATGTTGATGGCCGCCATGGAGAATCCTGATTATAAGAAAATGATGCAAGCGGCCGAATTGATCGTGCCGGACGGGACCGGGGTCGTTTGGGCCGCTCAAAAAGGCGGAGAACCCGTAGCTGAACGGGTAGCCGGATTCGATCTGCTTCATGAGTTGATGAAGCAAGGGGAGCGGCACCGCTGGAAGGTGTATCTCCTTGGCTCGACTGGCGAAGTGATTCAGGAAGCGGCCCGGCGGTTAACATTGCAGTATCCGGGCACGGAAATTGTCGGATTCCGGGATGGATTTTTTGGCCCTGACCAGGATCAGGAGGTCATAGCGGGTATTAAGGCGGTTTCTCCTGACCTGCTGTTTGTAGCCAGGGGTGCGGATACCCAGGAGCCATGGATCGGAAAATACAAACAGGATCTCGGAGTGCCGATAATGATGGGAGTTGGAGGAAGCTTTGACATCATTTCCGGCAAAACGAAGCGGGCGCCAAAAACCTTCCAAAAGCTTCGGCTGGAATGGTTATACCGCTTGTTGTCCGAACCTTCCCGCTTCCCGAGGATGCTTGCACTGCCGAAATTCGTAATGCGCGTACTGCGTGAGGGAGAAAACCTGACGAAAATGGGCTAAATGATTGAATTATTGCGCGAAACAGCGTATTTTTGCTCAAATAAGGGGTTTGAGTTTCTCCTGAATCGGTGTATAATTCATTCCGGCAGAATAAATGGGGGTTGAAATACACATGTGGATGATTTATACCATCGGGTTTATCGTCTCGTTGGCGCTGGCACTAGGATTGACGCCGCTAGTCAAGAAATTTGCTTTTAAAGTTGGCGCGGTAGATGTGCCCAATGCCCGCAAGGTGCATACAAAAATAATGCCGAGACTCGGTGGATTAGCCATTTTTTTAGCATTTGTAATTACGTTCTTCCTGGTTCTACCGTTTCTTCCGGAAAGTTTTTCGGTACGCGAAGTGAACTTCATCAAGGCCTTCCTCGTCGGGGGAACCATGACTATATTGCTTGGTGCGTTCGATGACCGCTTCGATCTGCCGGCCAAGCTGAAATTTCTCGTACAAATCGCGACGGCTTGCGTTGTCGTATTCGGATTTGATATCCGTCTTGAATTTGCAAACATTCCTTTTCATACGTATGCATCGGTTGAAAGCTGGATTGCCATTCCATTCACGATTCTCTGGATCGTCGGCGTCACCAACGCCATCAATCTGATCGATGGTCTGGACGGTCTGGCTGCAGGGGTTTCCGCGATTGCGATCGGCACGATCACCGTCATGGCTTTCTTGATGGGCAACGTCGTGGTTGCACTAATCTGCCTGTTGCTGCTTGGCAGCATCATCGGCTTCTTGTACTTTAACTTTCATCCGGCCAAAATATTCATGGGCGACTCCGGAGCCCTGTTCCTCGGCTTCAGCCTGGCGCTGTTGTCCTTGCTCGGTTTCAAACAGGTCGCGATCGTGTCGTTCCTGACGCCGCTGATCCTGATCGGAGTTCCGCTCTCGGACACGCTGTTTGCCATTGTGCGCCGCTGGATGCAGAAGAAACCGATCTTCTCGCCGGATAAAGGCCACTTGCATCACTGCTTGCGCGAGTTGGGCTTCAGCCATCGCCAAACCGTGCTGATCATTTACGGCATCGCCGCCTTCTTTGGCGTATTGGCCGTCATCCAATCGTCTGCGGCCATGTACAACGCCAATTGGGTCACCTTTGTCGTCATCTGCGTCATGGTGTTCTTCCTGCAAATCGGCGCCGAGGTCATCGGCCTGATCGGCAAAACAAAGCGCCCGCTGCTCGACTTCTTCGCCCGCCTCCGCATGAAGGCCGGCACCGAGCGCGGCTCGAAGTAGCGGCAAGCCTGCATTTGAGCAATCATAAACGTATTCATTTATTTAATTGGACAACCCCCGTCAAAGCTCGTTCTGAGTAACGGGGGTTTTGTTATACCTTTAAGTGCCCATTTTCTTTACTTGCAAATAAATATCGATAAATCGGCCTCCTGGTAAAACCAGCGAGGCTTTTTTAAATATCGCCCAAATTTACTTGATCATAATTTATCTTTTTTCTAAAATATTGGCTCGCGTTGTCCGATAACAACTCTATACGACTTTTTGGACGGTTTCCGACAAACTACTAGCGGGAATCACGACATATTAAAAAAGGAGAGATAAGCATGCAACGCTTCAAAAAGCCTTTCTTATGGTTCGTGCTGACAGCATTAATCGTTACGTTGTTTCCGCCGGGCATAGTTCAAAAGGCAAGCGCAGCAACGGCTGCCAACTATTTTATTCCGGATGACGCGACGTTGAGAAATACGTCTCTTTTGACGCTTACAGAGGGTGATGACCAAGTTAAACGGGATGCCCGGATGTATTTGACAACAAAGGCCACAGTGGATTTTACAGGTACTTATTCACATGTAACTGAGGAAACGCTAAAGGTAAAAGTTGAACGGTTGACTATGAATTCCAAGACGAAGAATTGGGAGACGGATAGTTCGCAGTTTAAAAACGGAAGTATTTCCAGAGATACTAGTTCTACGGATTATTCGCAAAAGTTCAAGGTAACTAACCTGTCCTTGTTCCCTGGATTCAACAAAATTACGTTATCAGGGTCCCAAAACGGGATCACCCGCGAGGATACCTTCTATATTCTTTTTGACCAGGTGCCTTATGTGCAAGATTTGAAATTGCTGGGTTCCAGCTACGGTACAATTTATTTGAACGAAGGCGCCGAAGTGGTTTCGGATAAAGATAATGTATCGATTTCCGGTGAAGTAAAGAACGCCACGGAAGTAACCGTTAGCGTGAATGGCGGCACGGGTCTCGTAACTACACTTACGCAAACAGGTAAGTTCTTCTCCCCAGCGCTTAATTTGAGCCCGGGTTCGAATAAAATCGTAATTACAATTAAAAGTGGCGCCGATTCGGTAGCGATCGAACGGGCGGTTTATTACTTTGATAAAACGAAACCGTTCGATTCCATCATCTTGAATTATGATTCGAAAAATTATGATGTGAATAACAAAGTTGCCACAGTAACGGACAGTAAAACGCCACCGGTTACTTCCACGGGGACGATCAAGTTTTCGGTATTGCTGAACGATACAGGCAATTCGTTTGGCAGTAAAGGCGCCATAACCCTCACGGATATTAATGGCGGATCGGCTCCGGTGACTACCTTTACGGTAACCAAGGAATCCGAAGTGTTAGCTCCGGATGGTACAACGAGAGCTTATAGACTGGTTGACATCGAAGTTCCGATCACCTTCTCTAACGGCGATCAAAAGTTTAATTTGAGTCTTCAATATGACAATGTGTACTCGACATTCGCGAACATTAACTTTAAATATTTGCCTGGCGAAGCGACAATTACACAGTTGAAGTACATGAAAGATAATGCTACGCCTCCAACAGATATCAACACCTTGCCTAACCTGGACGGAACCGAGGCGGATAAAGATACATTTTATATTTTGGTCGCTGCGGATCAGAATTTTGCATCTGGCGACTTGAGCGCAGTTTACATGCCAAAAGGAAGCACAGGCCCGACATTGACCTATGTCAGTGGCTCTGGCAATCAGTATGTTTACGAGGTTAGCGGTTTCTCGAGCGGTAAACAGCAAGTAAAGTTCTCAATAAAAAATTCTGCAGCATCAAAAACAGCTACCATTTCTTACTCGACAAAAAACTATATTTATGTTGAAGGACTTTATGACGGTCAGGTTATTACTAAGGATTCCAGTGATTCGAATCAACTGAAAGTTAACATTTCAGGGGAATACCGTGATTTTGAAAACTTGTCCAGTCCTCAGTTTTTTGTGAATGGGATTTCTAATGATAAGCTGACGACTGCAATCACGTTCAATCCAAACCCTAAGTTTTCGTTTGAGCTTCCCATCGATATTGCTGGCCCGCTTTATTATGGTGAAAACCGGATAAAGTTCACTGGCGTATCGATGGACGGCAAAGGTAACTCCAGAACAGTTATTAAAGAGTTAAGATTGTATATTCAAGATACGAATGTTTCCAACATTACGGTATTCCGTCCGAAAATTTTTGACCCTTCCGTAACGTTTAGCGGTTTGAGTCTGGCGGATACTACCGGTGCAAATACCGATTTGACGAATATTTTGGCCGGTTCTCCCGAATTCAAGCTTACCGGAGATAAATATGAGACGAGCGCTCAGAATTATGACCTTATTATTCAAGGCTCCGGAGCTAAAATCATCAATTTAATGCGCGGAACGGAAAGCGTGTTTTCTTCCCAGCAAGATGCTCCAACGAACGAAAACTTGGAGACTCTTTTGACCGATACAGCGATGACCGATACAAAAATCGTCACCGGCTCCATTAACCGTAGCGGACAACCAACATTGCAATACGACCTGGCCGTATTTAATGGTAAGTTCGTACTTCGGGTGAAAAATATTTCTTTGGATACCCTTGGTAGCCAGGTGTACAATCTTGAGCTGATCAACTCGACAGGCGCACGTACTTCGCAAAGACTTGAGATTACGCGAGTACTGGCACCTTACCGGATTTTGTCTCCGGTGGCGACTGTAGGCGAACAAATTATCGTGAACAAGAACTTTGTACGCTTCGATATTGAAGCAGAAGGCGCAACTCAAGTTCTTATCGGCAAAGAGGAAGCCATCAAGCGTACGGATTTGCCTGAAAACGCACCTGCACGTTTCATTTATGATTACGTTGGATTGAAACCGGATAAGGCTAATCAAGTTAAGATTCAAATCGTTCGCGGCGAAGAGACGTTAAATGAGACGATAGAAGTCTACTACGCAAGCGCGATTGCTGTTGACTCCCAGTACATGACGGAGAAGACAGCAACCAAATATGCTGCTTTTAACAAGGCGTTGGAACTCTCCTTCCCTAAAGGGACGGTTTTGAAAACGGCTAATGTACCTGAAGGTTCGGTAACGAAATTCTATCCGAATAATAAGCTGTTGTTCGGGATCGCCGATCCAAAGAACGGTATATTAGAACGCCGGAATGACTATGGAAATATTTTTAATATCGATAAGGATGAAAGAACGCCAAACGGTCTTGCAACGCTTACTTTGCCTGAAGACCTCGTTGAATTTTTCAACTCGACGGCGAAGACCAGCAACTTCACTCGAGTATCCAATGTATACTGGATTCATGGCGGTATCGGCGAGAGTGGAAGCGGGGATACGTACAAACCGGCAACAAATGGCCTGCCTCCATATTCGATTCTTCCGCAGTATTCGGATTCGCAAAATTTCAGGGACGTGATGATTAGAGAGCCTGAGAGAAAGCTGGTTCCTTCGCAACGTGGCACCTTGAAGCTTCAATATGACAAGAATGTGGTGGATGACGCTGGTACAACGGTAACCGTATTCCGGTTTAACGAGAATTCGGAATGGGAAAACCTTGGCGGCTCGGTAGATACCAAGAACAACACGATTTCCGTTCCATTCGACGACTTCGGATATTATATGGTAATGAAACAAAGCCGAGGCTTCAGTGACATCACAAACCACCCTTGGGGCCGAAACATTATGAACGCCTTGTACTCGAAAGGCATCATGTCGAATGTACAACCTAATGCTTTCGGAGCGGATGATTTAACTACCCGGGGCGAGTTCGCAACTCTGCTCGTTAAAGGTTTGAATATTCCATTGAACTACGACAACAAGGTTCAAACCTATTTTGACGTCGTACCTGGCGCAAAAACGGATACCTGGGAATTCAAATACATCGAGACGGCTTCAAGAGCCGGTATTATTACCGGAATCTCTGAAGGATACTTCGGGGTTGAAGAGCCGGTATCGAGGGAACAAGCTGCTATGATGGTGGCTCGTGCACTCAAGCTCAAGCTTCCAACTAACGATGACAAGCTGAACTCGGCACTGGCTAAGCAGTTCCTGGATTCGGGCAAAATTGACCGTTACGCACGTCCGGCTGTTCAAGCGGTCTACAAAGCAAAAATTATGGATGGACAAAGCGTAACTACGGCGGGAAGCAAAAAGGCTTCCATCAACTTCAATCCTAAGAACAGCATGACACGGGCCGAGGCCGGTAAAATCGCTGTGGAACTTCTTAAGAAAAGCACAAGTATTTTCCCTAAAAATCTAAGCTAAACAATTGAACTGCGAACCTGTCTATGGGAGAGATGCATAGGCAGGTTTCTTTTTTCCAGTTAGATCATTTTGTAATTTGCTGGAGATTAAGATACAATAGCAGTTGTAGTAGACATTTTTGCAAAAGGGTGAAATTATACAGATGAAACCGATTATGGCCAAACCGCAGTTGGGTTACTCGAAAGCAAAGAGAAAGTTTGAGGATAGATCCAGAGTATTGGAGAAGAAAATTGAAGAGACTTCTAAGCTGCAGGAAGTCACTCAGGAAGTTATGGAGGGCCTGGTTATCGAGACGGGTTTCCACGATGCGTTCAATGATTTGCGTACTGCCGAGAATGAACTGATTGAGTGGTCTCATATGACGATGAAGCACGAAAAATCTTATAAGGATAATAAGCAAGCTATTGACGATATGTACGCTAAGCTGAACACGGACCCGCAGATGCGTAACCGGATTATCCAACTGGCGATGAGAGTCAGATAAAAAGGAAGCCCTTTCCTCATATCAATTTAAATAGACGTCCAATTTGGACGTCTTATTTTCGTTTGACTTACATAAATTATGGGTATTGATAATGGAAAAAGTTGCTTAGTGACTGTAAATTTTAAGGATGTTATACTAATTTCCGTCAGGCGGCATTAGAGTAAAAATGTTGTAGATGTGGCTAACCTTAGCAAAGGTAACAATCTTGCAATTTTTTTTATAAAGTCCGCAACTTTTTTGAATCTCGTGCGTTTAAGATGTAGAGCATTGACAATGATGACCAAATTAGACATTCCAACATGTTCCTTGTGGGGAAACTTGTCTATCTATTAGAAAAATTAGCTTTACGGCACTAGGGACTCATTGTATAATGTTTAGGTAGGATTAGGAAACTAGTCTATTTCTACATTCTATTTCGTGTGGTATTGTTTACAAGTTTCTGCGGCTCCCGTCGCAGACCTAATTTATAGGAAACCTGCTCAGGCTCTGGAAAGGGGGTGCAATGGCTAATGAGTAACACGAGCTATTCATTTAAAGAAAACTCTCATGCGATAGTTAATCAAGGAGGAGAAAAAAAGGTTATGAAGAAAATTTTATCCGTAGCTTTGTCTACAGCAATGGCATTCTCGATGTTTGCTTCCGTAGCATTCGGTGCAGATGCTAAGTTGACAGACGAGCAACAATTCAACGCATTGAAAGAAGCTGGCATCGTTAACGGCTTCCCAGACGGTCAATCCCACCTGGAGAAAGCTCTGACACGTGCTGAACTTGCAAAAATTATCGTTAAATCCCTTGATCTTGATCCAGTGGACGCTACTTCTTACAAAGATAAGAACTATGCTAACCACTGGGGACGCACTTTCATTGAAGCTGCTACACAAGCTGGCATCCTCAATGGTAAAGATGCTACCAAGAAATTGTTCGATCCTAACGGTAACGTAACTGTACAAGAACTTGCTAAAGTTCTGGTAGTTGCTTTGAAACTTGAAGTTCCAACTGACGCTAACAACACTGCTAGCGCATGGGCTAAAGGTTACGTAGCAGCAGCTGTAAAAGCTGGTTACATCCCTGAAGGCGTGAACTACCAAGCTAACGCTACTCGCTCCCAAGCAGTAGTTGCAGCATATGCAATCTATGAAGCAGCTCAAGTTCCTACAGTAGCTTCTTATGTAGTTGCTAAAGACGGTAAATCCGTTGAGTTCACTCTGTCGAACAAAGAAGTTGTGAAAGTGGACGTAACTTTGGAAGCTAACAAAGCAACTGACGTTAAATTCACTCACAACAACCACGAGTACACTCACAGTGTAACATGGGTAGTAACTGAAGCTACTAAAGTTCAAGGCGTAGCTGCAGACAACCTGAAAGAAGTAGTAGTTACTTTCGACGGTGAAGTTGATAAAGCAACTGCACAACTGAAAGACAACTACAAATTGAGCGGAAGCAGAACTGTTAAGAAAGCTGTTTTGAACGATGCGAAAAATGCAGTAGTTCTGACGCTTGAAGACGGTCAATACTTCCAAAACCAACACAAATACAGTCTGAGCGTTTCTGGCGTTAAAGCTGGCAGCAAAACAATCACTGTTAACAACTTCGAGTTCTCTCCAGTTGATAACAAATTGCCTGAGGTTGTTAGCGTAACTGGTTTGGGTACTAAAGCAGTTAAGGTTGTATTTAGCGAGCCAATCAAAGAATCTTACACTGGCAGCTTCCTGTTGGACGGCCAAGGATTCTATGGCGTAACTAAATTTGATGGCCGCGAATTGGTTATCAAAGCTAACTCCGATCTTACTGTAGGCGAACATACTCTGACTGTATCGGACGTTCAAGACTTCAATAACTTCAAGTCTTTGAAATCCGAGCACAAATTCACTGTAGTTGAAGATACTACGGCTCCAACAATTGCCGAAGCGACAGCTACTTTGGAAAAATTGACTTTAACATTCAGCGAAGACGTTGATTCGGAAACAGTTGATAAAGATAAAGTTTACCACAAACGTGGAGATTCCAAGATCAAAGCAGATCGTGTAGTTAAATTGGCTGGTAACAAATACGAGTTCTATTTCACTACAACAACTGCATTGCCTTCTTACGAGACTACAATCTTTGTTGAAGGTGTAAAAGACTACTCCGGTAACGAAATTAAGGAAACTTCCAAACTTGTTAAAGCTGAAATCGATACTGAACGTCCATCGGTAGTTGATGCTAAAGTTGACGCAACTAACAAGAGTCGTTTGGTAGTTACATTCAGCAAAGCTATCCTGAGCGGTCAAAAATGGAACGAATTGATCACTGTTAAGGACAAGGACGGAAAAGTTATTCAGTTCTCGGGCGCTTCTCTGAAAAGTGGAGACCCTAACATTCTGTATGTTGACTTCTTCAGCAACTTGCCAGAAGGAACTAACACCCTTGATATCAGAGGCGTGAAAGATGCTACTGTTCTTGGCAATGTAATGCTTGATTACTCGACAACATTCAATGTTGGAGACAAAACTGCTCCTAAATTCAACGGTGCATCTTTCAACATTAGTTCCGAAACTCGTCGTGTCGTTCTTTACTTCGACGAGAAAATGGATGCTGCTTCTTTGACAAATCCTGCGAACTATGTTCTGCACTTCGGTTCGAACTTTGCTACAGATCGCATTGGTTTGCCGTCTGACACTCGTCTGACTGTAATCAATACCGGTGATGCAGTGTTGATCGAACTTCCAGTTGAAATTGACGGAGTGGAAGTAACTAAAGCTAAAGTGCTTGGTGTTACGGTTCAAGGCGTTAAAGACGCTGCTGGTAACTACCTGAATCCGTTCTCTAAAGAAGTAAAAGCTGCTGATTACACTAATCTTAAAGTAGCTAACTACAATGACAACGGCGACCTCGCAGAACTTACTGGCAAGAATGAAATTAAAGTTAAACTGCAACAAAACGTTGTAAGCTTCAACAACTGGAAAACAGCTGTTGCTGTTGCTGGTAACACTGTTGACGACGTAACTGTTGACAAGAATGTTGTTACTATTAAAGTTCGCGATGCTATCTACACTCCAGCGACTGTAACATTTACTGGCGCAGAGTTCAAAGATGTATCCCAAGCTAACATCGACCTGGTTGATGCTGCTGGAGCTGCTACCGTAGTAATCAACGCTGCTGATGTTAACGATAAAGTTGCACCTGAAGTGAAATTGGCGACTAACCAAAATCGCCTGATTGCAACTGTTACAGGTGCAACTTATACAGTAGATCTTGTATTCCAAGAAGATTTGCTTGACACAGTTTCGCTTGATCTGATTGCTCAAGACTTGGTAGTAACTGACTTGTCCAAGAAGGGTGACGATGCAGTTCTTCCTTACAAAGCACGGACTACGCAAACTGATGACTTCTTTGAAGTTGTGAGCATCTCTGGAGATACTATCCAAATTCGCATCACAGACAAAGATGGATCTGCAGATCGTTATACTGTAGGTGTTCGTAGCGGCGCTAAATACATCCAAGATCTTAACTACAACGCAGCTAAAGAACAATCCGGAATTAGAACTGATGCATCTTCTATCATTCGCTAATTGAAATATTGATTAGCAAAAGCCTTGAGGGTAAAACCTCAGGGCTTTTTATTGTATAAAGGAAGAATTTCGAAACTTTTACCCCTTACCACTCGTTTATATAGATAAGGTTTCCAGTCAAGGAATGCGGAGGAGGAAAGGGTTTGAATAATACAAACAAAGTAGCGGTACTGCTTACCGGCGCCATGATATTAAGCCAGATGGGGTATCTCGGGTACGGTGAGGCAAATGCTGCTGCTTCGAAGACTACAACAACTAAGTCAACTACTAAAGCTGCTGCCAGTAAGACAACTTCTAACTTAAGCACACTGGACAAACTTAGTCCGGTTAAACTGAGCACCAACAGCAATGTTAAATTAACGGATGTTAATATCCTTACCCAAGATGATGGGAATATACTTACGTATACCCTTAACATCTACAATGGGGATAAGAAGGATATCCAACTGATTGATTATTGGTCTAAAGTAAAGACCAAGGGAGGAGCCTCCATCTCTACACAGTTGATTACAAAGGATAAGGCCAAGAAAAAAATATCCCCACAATCGCAACTAACCCTTACGTATTATGCAAAGATCGGTAATATTACATCTGTTAACGAACTGATGTTTGAGTTTATTAAGTGGGATTTTAGTAAGTCCGGTTATGAAAATGTATTAGGAACATTTAAAGTACCGGCTACTTTTACGGCTCTGACCAGTTTGGGTCAAACGAAAAAGCTGAGAATCAACGATATCCCCATTCAAACCAAGCTGGAAAGTCATCAGCAGTATAAAACAAAAGACAAAATATTTACGATGGTCACTTTGAGTATGCAAAATTTGGGGTTTAAAGCTTTAGTGGATCCTAAATATACTTATAATGTCGTTACTTCGGATGGAGCAAGTTATCCGTTAACGATCGATCAGACAAATACGAATTTAAAAATCCAGCCTCAGGAAAAGAAAAATATTCAATTGATCGCAGAGCTTCCTGCAGCTGCAAAGACAGACAAGCTAAAACTCCAAATTATTTCTGTAGATGAAGAATTAAAAGCTAATTTGCCTGTCGCTACATATTCCATTCCTTCCGGGCAATCAACCAGTCTTTTAATCGAAGGCTCTACGTTTAAAACTTTTGAAGTAAACAATATCGGGGTAGAAACTCAAATTAAAAA
The DNA here is from genome assembly GCF_046559655.1 of Fontibacillus forbon. Classification (NCBI taxonomy): domain Bacteria; kingdom Bacillati; phylum Bacillota; class Bacilli; order Caryophanales; family Paenibacillaceae; genus Fontibacillus; species Fontibacillus forbon. The sequence goes on from NZ_JBKGFV010000003.1 coordinate 661,531, forward strand.
CGCCAACGTGAGCGCGGATGAAGAAGAGGCTAACTGGTCTGTTATGCTATCCTTCAGAAACACAGGTAACAAGGCGGTTACGCTTCCGAAATATGAAGCCACCTTATCTTCGGCAGAGGGCTATATGTTCCCGATATCTACGAAATCATTTGATAATTTGACATTGAAGCCCTTGGAAGAAAAAACCATAAGCTTGAGCGCAACGATCCCGGCTTATCTGAAGCAGGATCAAACCGTACTGCAATTAAGTCAGACCACCGCGGCGGCTGAAGGTAGTTCTGAGCAAACTAAAGTGGCTTTCCCTGTGGCATTTTATTCTCTACCGTACAAACAACAAGCTGAAGCTACCGAGAATGTTAAATATTATGTGGAAAACCAATATGGGAAGTTTAATCTGAGCCTAGGATCCATTCAAATGTTGCCTTGGTCTGATGGGGATCTAGTATCGGCCAAATTCACTATTGAAAACACAAGAGGAACGACGGTGAAGCTTCCGGAAATGGGTGGGGCGCTAAAACTGGACCAGGCCACATTAAGCGGCGATACTCAAGTAGTTACTACTGCTAACTCCATGATTTTAGGGCCTTATGGTAAAGCGGATGTCTATCTCTTAGCCAAAGTACCGTACGGGCTTGATTTCCGCCAGGCAAGAATTACCTTGCAAGAAAAAGTTGGCGAAGACCTGACCGATTTCTTCACATTAAACACCAGCAAATCTCAAACATCGATTCCGACGGTTAATAAAGGTACTGAATATCATATTGAAACAGCAGGTAAAAATGCAGAAGTCAAAGAACGGCGGACCATGTTCTATACGGGGATTTCTTCGAACATTATGTATACAGAGCTTGAAGTGAAGAGCGAAGAAACTCGTCAAGCGGACCTTTCCAAGATAGAAGCATACTATAAAACAAAAGATGGACAGTTCTTCCAGGCCAAAACTAGCCAACCGGAAGGATCCACCAGTCCAAATGGCAAAAATTTAGTCACCTTATGGGCTAAGCTTCCTCGTAATTTGGATACTTCGGATATGGTTCTATATGTTGGCGAAGGAATTAAAGATGGAAAATTCACGGCTCCTAAAGACGCATCCACGGGTTATGTTAATGCTGTAGCGCTTGAAATCAATCAGCAGAAACAAGAACCTAAGCGGAGCAGTCTTAGCGGCATAGATTTGTTCCCGTATAATCTCTCGATCCCTAACGTGTCGGGCACTTTATCCGGTGGTTCCGTAAACGTGAAATTCGACTATTACTTGTCACGCAATGGCGAATATGAAATTGGAGCTTTTGATCATAAGCTGGTTGTAGAATTAAGAGATTCCGGAGGCAAGTATTTCGAACAAGAGCTTACTCTGGAACAGGATCTAAAAATAGGCGATAACCAGACTTACTCGATCAATTTTAGCAACTCGCTTTTCGAGGATATGAAGGGCGGTTCCTTCGAGATTAGTCTCTACGACAAATTCCAAGGAGAAAAAGTGAAGCTTGCAAGTCAGGCTTATTACTACACGGCTTCCGCACCGGCATTCGAATAATAAATTTTGCAAAAGTCCCTCCATCGGAGGGATTTTTGCTTGTTCCAATCTATTAAAACAACTATCATGATAGTAATAGAATTCATTGAGGAGGAACAAACAACTTGAAGACAGCATGGAAGGCTACGGCAGCAGCAGTACTAGTTGGTGGAGGAATTTGGGCCGGTTCGATTATGAATTTGACCGCAGAAGGGGCTGGAGTTACAAATCAGCCGGGTACCGCTGATGATCCTGTCGTGACAAAGAGCTATGTGGATCAAGCGATCCAACAGGCTATTAAAGGCGGTGGTACCACGACAACTCCTACAACACCAACGAACCCATCAACGCCATCTACGAGTGAAGGAAGCGGAAGCTCATCCGATGCAGTATCTATTGTTGATGTAAAACCAGGGCAGATTCTTATCGCTTCCGCAGGTGCTGAATTTGTTGTGCGTTCCGGAAAAGCAATTATCTACAGCCAAGATTCGAATGGTGTGGCCGATTTAACGGACGGGAAGGACATTACGAATGGCGGAGCAGTTGCCAACAATCATCTGCTTTCTTTTCCTAGAGACGGAAGAGGAATTCAAGTTCAAGAAGGCAACAAGTACAACTTGACCGTTATGGTAAGAGGCGGATATAAAATCCAGTAAAAGTCGATATTCAAAGGACATGATTTGCCAAAAGTAACAAACATTAAAAGGGCTAGCCCTGCATGTCATGCACATACTACTTTCGAGTTATAAAATTACTGGAGGTGTATGGACCATGGCAAGAAGCAATCGTAAAATCATTCCGGAAAGTCGTCAAGTACTCAATCAATGGAAATATGAAATTGCTGCCGAATTCGGACTGCCTGTTAGCGGAGCGGGAAGCCTGTCTGGGGCAGATACCGAATTTGCCGGTGAGCTCGGATCTTTTGGCGGTGGAGCCAGTACAGGTGGAAGCTGGGGGCATTTAACATCGCGTGAAAATGGCTCGGTTGGGGGAGAAATTACAAAACGTCTTGTTGCGCATGCAGAACGGGATTTTATTTTATAAAATTAAGAGGACTTGTACCTAAAATTTTTGACATGACTTGGCAAATGCGTTAATATGACTTTTGAGGATTGTCAATTCAACCTTTTCCGCTAAGGGAAAGGTTCATTTTTTGATTAAGGTCTATTTGGGATTAGATTAATTCTCATCGTTCCACGTCATTATATTTAGTATTGGATACTTAGGCATTTGCCATACTATCCTTAGGGGAGGTTGATTTCATGTCCATACAAGGACGCCACTTATTTACTTCCGAGTCCGTAACTGAAGGACACCCGGATAAAATTTGCGACCAAATCTCCGATGCGGTTCTTGACGCATTTTTGGCGAACGATCCATACGCTCGCGTAGCTTGTGAAGTATCCGTGGCTACCGGGCTTGTTCTCGTTATCGGTGAGATCAGTACAAAATCGGAGTATGTAGATATTCCTGCAATCGTTCGGAAAACGGTGAAGGAGATCGGTTATACTCGTGCGAAATATGGTTTTGATTCCAACACATGCGCTGTGTTGACTTCATTGAATGAACAATCCGCGGATATTGCCCAAGGCGTGAACGCTGCTTTGGAACATCGTGACCCGGCACAAATGGACAAAGAAACGGAAAATATCGGTGCAGGCGACCAAGGATTAATGTTCGGGTTTGCAACTAACGAAACTCCTGAGTTGATGCCGCTTCCGATTGCCCTTTCCCATCGTATTGCACGTCGCCTTTCTGAAGTGCGTAAGGACGGCACGCTGGAGTATCTTCGTCCGGATGGAAAAACGCAAGTAACGATTGAGTATGTGGACGGCAAGCCTAAACGCGTTGATACGATTGTGGTATCTACGCAGCATGCCGAAGAAGTAAGCTTGGTGCAAATCCAGAAGGATATTAAAGAACAAGTAATTCTTCCTGTCGTACCGGCAGAATTGTTGGATGAGGAGACAAAATATTTCATTAATCCTACAGGTCGTTTTGTAATCGGAGGACCGCAAGGAGATGCCGGCCTTACCGGACGTAAAATCATAGTCGATACTTACGGCGGTTATGCTCGTCATGGCGGTGGGGCGTTTTCCGGCAAGGATCCGACCAAAGTCGACCGTTCTGCAGCGTACGCAGCCCGTTATGTGGCGAAGAACCTTGTGGCCGCAGGATTGGCTGACAAAGCGGAAATTCAACTTGCCTATGCGATTGGCGTGGCAAACCCTGTATCCATAAATGTAGATACCTATGGTACAGGAAAAGTATCTGAGGAGAAGCTGGTGGAACTGGTCCGCGAAAACTTCGACCTTCGTCCGGCAGGTATAATCCGGATGCTGGATCTGCGCCGTCCAATTTACCGTCAGACGGCCGCATATGGTCATTTCGGACGCACGGACATCGATCTTCCTTGGGAGCGTGTAGACAAGGCTGAGGCTCTTAAAGCGCAAGCCGGTCTGTAATCATTCAAGATGAAGAACAGGGTACCTCGAGAGGAGGTATCCTTTTTTATTTATACCATAAACCATTTCTCCTAAACTTCGCTTAAGGTTTTGCCGTTAATAGATATAGGTGTGGGTTTAATGTCCAGTTGGGCTGAAATACATAAGGCTTCTGATCGAAAGGGGATTTTAGGATGAAACGAAACATATCGGCAATGATTCTAATTTTTATGGTGGTGAGCCTATTTAACATAGGAGGAGTGTCGGCTGCCGATGATTCCGTAATCGTGGTTCCTCCAACGAAAATGGTCAGTTCCAGTCCTGGTAATGGGGACACGAATGTGCCAATCAGTACGAAGATTAATCTAAAATTTAATCAAAAGGTTATCTCAAATGGATATGTGTTTATTACTGGAAATGCTAAATCTGTTAAAATTAATCCATCCGTTACTACAGCTACATATGATGTACAGCTTACCCCGTCAGCACAACTCGAATACAACACGCTATACACGATTGAAATTCCCAAAGGAGTCTTCATTGGTGAAGATGGAACGATTAATTCAGCCGAATACTGGTCATTCAGAACCGCACCGGCCAGTAATGTTCCAATTACTGCTACCTCATTTAGTCCTACAAGTGGGAGTACAAATGTTAGCGTTAATATTCAGCCTACCATCCGGTTCAATCGAAACGTTAAGCTGAATAGCCCTTTAGGCGGCTTTACATTACGAAAGTCAGGAAATGCTTCTTCAGTACCCGTCACCGTAAACGCAACCGGTAATAGTACCGTAACGATCATACCTAAAAACAGCCTTGATCCGGGAGCAACCTACTATATTGAGGCCGATCGATACGGGTTAGTGGATGCTGATAATAGTTCTAATTATTTTGAGGGTTTTTCGGGAAGCAGCCGTTGGAATTTTACAACTGCCCAGGCAAATGATAAAACAGCCCCGGTACTTCAGAGCGCGACGATGCACAGCAATACCGTTATACGTTTGCTGTATAATGAGAATCTTAATATTGCCGCATTCGTACCAGACTCCAGTTTTGCGGTGACCGTAAATGGGGAAAGCCGAAGGGTTAGTTATATTTCCATTTCGGGGCAAAACGTATATGTGAACTTGGAAGTCGGAGTAGCCGTAGGACAAGACGTCAAAATTAGTTACACGGGCCAATCGATCAAAGATGAATATGGAAACGCAGCCGCCACATTCTCGAACAAGGTGGTTACTAATGGCATAGATTCGGTAAGTCCAAAACCAAAAGACGGTTACGCCAGCAGCAATACGGTAACTTTGTATTTCAGCGAAACCATAAAAAGTCCATCCAGTTACGCTTATCAACAATTTACAGTAACCGCAGATGGCACTACGAAAACCATTAGCAGTCTTTCTCATAGTGGATCTACTATTACGTTGTATCTGTCCAGTTCGATATCCAATGGCGAAGTGGTGAAAGTCTCTTATATCCCTGGTTCCTATCCGTTACAGGATTACAGAGGCATGCAGATTGCCGGATTTAGCGATTACTTTGTACGGAATACTTACGATACGGTAGCTCCGTTGTTTAAAGGAGCAGAGGGCTCGGGGAGAACCGTTGTCTTGAATTATAATGAACTCCTGCGAACTAGTCTGCTTCCGCTAAAAAGCCAGTTCTCTGTGCTTGTTAATAACTCTCCGGTCTATGTAGAAGCAGTAGAAATCGCAGACAATCGAGTACTCCTTACTTTAGCTTCTTCGTTTACCCAAACACAGAGCGTGACCGTGTCGTATGTTCCCGGAACCAGCGGGATCGCCGATATGAACGGAAACTTCGCAGGCTATATTAATTTGCAACCGGTGACTTATGCTTCGGTGGCTGAAGGGGTTCGTTCCGCATCCATTACGGGTGACACCCTAACGGTGACGTATAACAGTTCCTTGAGAAGCATGACTTATCTTCCGGTGAACCAGTTCAGCGTTTTTTATGACAAGATAAGCATTGGCATTCAATCCGCTACGGTCAACGGGAATACGGTGACCTTAAAGCTGTCGACACCGGTGACGGCCGGTCAGGTCGTAACGCTTTCGTACCTGACCGGGGCTTCTCCGTTGTATGATACGCTTGGTAACCAATTGAAGAGCTTTAACAATATGGCGGTGCTAAATACGGCGGGCAACCAGGCCGGTCAGACGATAACACCTAACGGGACCCAACCGGACTACCTGACGACGATGTCAAACGTTGATTTCGGAGTAGGCGGTTACTTGCTTAACATCAATACCGCTCAAGCATCAGATAGCCGGTCCCGATTCGGGCAAGGAATCAAGAAATATACGATCGATAACGTTAAACTCCAAACCGCGTTCAAATATTTGACAACAAGCAACGCTGCGACGAAACGCATAGTTTTTGAGGTTCCTTCGACCGAGAAGGCTGCGGAAGTTGTCGTTCCGTTCAATGCATTAATGGATATGTACAGCAGCGGCAAAACGGGCACCTTCGCCGTGAAATATAAAACGGTCATGTATGAACTCCCGATCGAAAAAATTCCATTCACGGAGATCTCAAGATCATTGAATGTCAGTGCTTTAACTTCGGCCTATGTGACAGTCCAACTGGAGCCGGTTACCAAGGTGCAAATGCCGACGCTTAATTACAATAACGGGGTAACGACAACGCCGTTGCTGGATCCGATCCAGGTGTATGTGTCCGCCTATAATGGCACCGCGGCACAAGCAGCGGTTGAAGTCGCCACTCCAGGTCAAATTTATTTTAAAGCGGCCAATACAACATCAAGCACCCAGACATCTTTGTTGCAATATGATTTGACCACCAGAACCGCATCGTACCTTCCTTCAGCCGTAAAAGGAAGCGGGAATATTCTCCTGTTCAGCGGAAAAGTTAACGGAAATGCGGCAACAGGGCCTGCAGCAGGATACAGTTACTATACGGATACATTAAAGCACTGGGCCGCCAAAGATATTTCGGAGCTCGCGAGCAAATTGATTATCGACTCCCGCTCCGGAGCGAAATTTGAGCCTGACAAAAATATCACCCGTGCCGAGTTTGCCGTATTTATTGCGAAAGGGCTGGGGTTGTCCGGAGATGAATCGAATGCTCGCCGGTTCTCCGACGTTTCTTCCGGAAGTTCCGTTTCGGCGTATATCGGAGCCGCGGCCAAGGCAGGAATTATTAACGGCAATACCGACGGATCATTTAAGCCTGGCAACTCTATCACGCGGGAACAAATGGCCCTTATGATGGTTCGCGCGATGGAGTATTCGGGCCATGATATTTACCTTGGCAATTCTTCAGCACAGGTACTGGCCAAATTCAAAGACGGTGCCAAGATCCAATCCAAGGAAACGGTTGCCAAGGCGGTTAAAGAGGGCATTATTCAAGGCGTCTCCGCTAACCAGTTCCAGCCGGCGGGCAATGCGACTCGCGCCCAGGCCGCTGTCATGTTGAAACGCGTACTCGACAAGATTAACAATAGCTAATAGTTAACCGTATATGCCTTCCGGTGCCGTTTCGGCCATCGGAAGGTTTCTTTTTTTATATATCGATTCCGCCTGCAATCTCTGCTCCGTTTCGTCTAGCGTTGCGTCCCCCTTGATCAATTCATAGAATGGGATGTCCTCATCGGATCCGGAGCGGACAGGTCGGAGCCAACCTGTAGAGCATAAGGATTGCATCATTTGAACAGCAGCTTGGCAGTCGATGTTAAAGTGGAGCGCAACCTGTTGGGGATGAATGGGATGAGGTGAGTTAAGGGCGAGCCGGACAACTTCCATTTCCGCAAATAGCGGTCTTTCTGTAAGGTTTTGCCCTGCCTGGTAACGGCTGATCAGCATCTGGAGTAAATATCTGCATAATTCTGGCCGATGCTCAACGTCATCGAATGCAAACTTAATGACCCGGAAGCCCAACGCCTGCAGGAATAGTTCCCGATTCAACTCTTCGGCAAAACTTCTTCGACCCGTCTCCCGCATATACGAACCGTATTCTTTGATTTCGATTAACCATTTCACGCGTCCCGGCAAATAGGCAAAATCTCTGAAAAAGGACTTTCCGCGCCAATCGCGGACCTCATATTCCGGGTGTAAATCCTTCAAATTTCCGAACAGCGGCCACCATACATTTTTGAGAAACTGGATTTCACGATGTCCATGTTCTCTGACAAGCTGCCCTTTCCATTCCGGGGAACGACGTTCCATATGGGATTTGAAAAAAGCCTCATGCGCAGATTCAAAACTTGCAGCCATTTTCGATCAACTCCTTTATTTACAATTTTTTGCACAAAAAAAGTCCCGACCCTCTGAATTCTCAGATTGTCAGGACGTTCTTCGTCACTTAACAGGATAATTATAGCAATAATGTATATAGTAGTCCAACTATAATTTGTAAATTAACTATAAATATAGTTCATCTCTTTCCCATTTTCCATGAAATTTGCTTTTTTTCGTAACTTTTCCGGCTAAATGTAGTCTATTAATTATGTACTAGATTCTTTGGGGGAGCATAACCCGGGATAAAAGACTGGAATAAAGATGGGAGAGTAGCAGACAAAAATGGTTGTTAAACGAGAGGAAGCCGGAAGAAAGGCTAAGATTGTACGTCTGGCGGCTGATAAAGGAAAAAAACTGATTCTTGTCTCATTGGCGGGTTTAATCTGGATACAGCCTGTGGCTTTGATGGAGCCGTTCGGTATAACATCGTCCACTGCTTACGCTGCGGAAAATCAGGCTACACGATTAGGTGAAGAAAACATTACGTCCGGTGCTAAACTGGTAAAATATCAATATACAACAACGCGGTCAGGGAAACAGGTCAAAGTGCTGGCCGACGTGATCGAAGTGGATTTGAGCAATCCCTATGTCCAATTGGACGTGATGACAGGCAAAGGAGGGCAATTGACGACTAGGCAATCCGTAGAAGGCATGGCGCAGGAGAACGGCGCGGTAGCCGGAGTGAACGGCGACTTCTTCCAAACGGGCGGCCAGGGCGTGGCGATGGGTGCGGCCATATCCCAGGGGACGCTGGTCACAAGCCCTTCGAAGCTTCAGGGGATGTTTACGTTTGGCGTAAAAAGCGATAATACCCCGGTGATCGACCGTTATGATTTTACCGGATCGGTGGTGGCGGAAGACGGATCGACCTTCCCTCTTTCCGGCATCAATCAGGAGTCGTACAAGACGGAGCCGGACAATGCTTTTAGCCACGTGAATAATATGTTTATTTACACGAGCGCCTGGAAGTCCGAGGAGCGTCCGAAGGCAAGCGGCACGACTCCTACCGAGGTGCTGGTTCAAGGCGGCGTGATTCAGCAAATCTCGTACCAATCCGCGATTCCGGGACCGGTTCCTGCGGACGGGTATATTTTGCGCGGGCATGGACAGGCAGCTGACTATATCGCTACACATATGGTGGTAGGGCAAAGAGTGGATTCCGCTTATCGCCTCGTTTCCCAAACGAGCGGGCAGGAAGTGAATCCGTCGGATTTCAAGATGATGATCGGCGGACATACGCTGTTGGTGGACCAAGGGAAAGCATCTTCCTTTTCCCGTGCCACAAATTCGATTAGCGGGAGCAGTGCGGTAGCCCGTACCGCGGTCGGATATTCCCAGGACGGCAAGAAAGTCTATATCATCACGATTGAAAAAAACAGCTCCAGTTCGGGTCTGACCTTGGTTGAACTGCAGAAGTTCATGACCTCGATCGGCGTCTGGAAAGGCGTTAATCTCGACGGCGGCGGCTCGACTACGATGGTAACCCGTCCGCTGGCGGAAACGGCGGCGGAATTGACCTTTACGACCTCAAACGGTGCGGCCGGACAACGTGCCGTGGCCAATGGTCTCGGGGTTTATACGATAGCGCCTCAAGGAGCGCTGAAAGGATTGAAAGTTAGCGGGGCGTCTACTTTACTGATCGGCCAGACGGCTGCGTATACGTTAAAAGGGTACGACACCTACTACAATCCGGTGGATGCGGCTGGCATTCAGGCCACCTGGAAATCGGATAACGGCAATGTTGCCTGGACCGGCGAAGGGTTCAAGGGCGTAAAAGCCGGAACCTCGAAAATCACGGCGGTCAGCGGAGACGGCAAGGACAGCATGGAAGTGACCGTCCTTGGCGGGGCGGACCTGAGCAGTTTGACGCCGGTAACCACCTTTGCGTCACTTGAAGCCGGAGTATCGGTATCCGTGCCGGTTACCGCCAAGCTTAAGAACGGAAACACGGTGAACGTTCCGGACGAGTCCGTGAAGTGGGAATTCTCGGGGATGAAGGCAAGCGTCCAAAACGGAGTGCTAAGCGTTCAATCCGTAAACAATGGAGCGAAAGTAGCTTATGCTACGCCAAAATATGATGGATTCAGCGGCACGCCGATCGTATTGTCGGCATCTTCGGATCAGGTTTGGGAGAATTTCGAGAATGTTTCCTACCCGGTATCGTTTACCGGATTGCCGGCTGAAGCCACAGGAACAGCTTCTATCGTTCAAGGAACCGGGGAACGCGAGAAATCCAAGGTGCTGAAATTGGATTACGATCTTACCGGCGGCAGCGGCAACAAGTTCGCTTATGCCCAGATCAATGGCACGACAGGCAAAACCATTCCGGAAGGCGCCACTTCGATGGCAATCGACGTCTTGGGCGACGCCAGTCTGAACTGGCTGCGAGCCGAGTTTGCCGATGCGGACGGCAAGAGCATTTACGTGGATCTCGCGCGGCCGCTCGATTTCACCGGCTGGAAAACGCTCACCGTGGACCTGACCGCGAGCGCCATCAAACATCCGGCCAAGCTGAAACGGCTGTATATCGTTAATCTGGAAGACGGTCAGGATGAACGCGCATTGACCGGCAGCGTCTCTTTTGACAACATCCGGTTTACGGCGCCAGTTACGGGCGGGGATACAGGGCTGCCAAGCGCGACCGTGGTAATGGTAGCCGGGCAAAAGAGTATGACCGTTGACGGCAAAAAGCAAAATCTCGATGTTGCACCGCTGATCAAGGACGGAACTACTTATGTTCCGATCAAATATGTACTGGATGCCTACGGCGGACAAGCAGCTTGGAACAAAACGGCTAAGAAGATTACCGTAACGCGTGGTACTACGGTCCTGGAATTGACCGTGGGCAAGAAAGAATTCATGTTGAACGGAACTGCCAAACAATCTGCAGTATCTCCAATTATTTCAAACAATAGGACTTTAGTCCCGTTGCGACTAGTCTCCGAGCAGCTGGGGATTACCGTAAATTGGGAGAAGAAAACTAAAACGATCACCCTTCAATCGTGATATGATAAATTGGAATAAATGGATACTTGGAAATGGAGAAGGTTGAAGTGGCAGATTATCAAGCTGATGCAATTGACCGCGTTATAAAGAACGCCGTTGGCGTTATGGAGAGCAGCAAGCTGCAAATCCTTGAGATCCTGGACTCTGCGCGCAATGAATTGAAGACACTTAATAACGAATTGCAGCAAGTCGTCAAAGAAACGGCGGAGACCGTGGAAAAGGTCGATCAACTTGAAATTAATTACCGGCGTTCCCGCATCCGGCTGACAGAAGTCAGCCGGGATTTTGTGCGGTACAAGGAAGAAGACATCAAGCAGGCCTATGAAAAGGCCACTCAGCTTCAACTGGACCTTTTAATTTTTCGCGAAAAAGAAATGTATCTCAAAGCCCGCCGGGACGAATTGCAAAAACGGGCGCGCAATGTCGAGAAATCGGTGGAACGCGCGGAAACTGTCAGTTCGCAGATGGGCGTCGTTCTGGAATATTTGTCCGGCGAATTGGGCCAGGTCACCCGGATTCTGGAGTCGGCAAAAAACCGGCAAATGATCGGTCTCAAGATCATTTTGGCTCAGGAAGAGGAGCGAAAACGGATTTCGAGAGAGATTCATGATGGTCCGGCGCAATTGCTCGCAAATCTAGTTCTTAGGACGGAAATTGTAGAAAGAATGCTTGCGAAGCAGGAATTTAAGATGGTGCAGGACGAAATAATAGACTTGAAGAGTCAGGTCCGCTCCAGTCTGGAAGAGATGCGTAAAGTTATTTTTAATTTAAGACCGATGGCTTTGGATGACCTTGGATTGATTCCGACATTGCGAAAATATGTGCATGATTTTGAGGAAAAAACGAAAATCCGGACGACCTTCGAAACAAGAGGAAAGGAACACCGGATGTCTTCGCCTATGGAGGCCGCGGTATTCAGACTGGTCCAGGAAGCTCTCACCAATGCAGCAAAGCATGCCTGCCCTACTTATGTCGGTGTTGATATCACCTATCAGGCTCAAATGGTCAAGATCGTAGTCCAGGATAACGGACTTGGATTCAAGGTGGATCAATTGGAGCAAAAGACAAAAGAGCATACCCATTTCGGATTAATCGGTATGAGAGAACGGGTAGAATTGCTAGAAGGAAGAATGGAAATCGAGTCAACAGCGAATATGGGCACAAAAATTATTATCCACATTCCGACTAACGCAGAGAAGAGAAAGGAGTACCAGGATGGACAACCTCATTTCTAACAGTAGACAAGCAATTAAAGTACTCTTGGCTGACGACCACCAGTTGTTTCGCGAGGGCCTTAAGCGGATTTTGAATATGGAGGAAGACATCGAAGTCGTTGGAGAGTGCGGCGATGGCATTCAAGTATTGGAATGCTGTCAGCAATTCCATCCGGAGATCGTCCTCATGGACATTAACATGCCGCTCTTAAACGGGGTCGATGCTACGGCTGAGCTTCGCGAAGCGCTTCCGGACGTGAAGGTCATTATTTTGTCGATTCATGATGATGAAAGCTATGTTTTCGAAACCTTGCGCAAAGGGGCGACCGGTTATTTGTTGAAAGACATGGAAGCCGAATCGCTGATTAATGCCATTCGCACGGTAGCGGAGGGCAATGCTTTCATTCACCCGAAAGTAACCGGGAAGCTGATTCAGCAGCTCCGACGTATGGAGTATCTGAGCGAGACGGGCGCCATTGCCGAAGACAACGCGATCCGCGAAGCGGGCGTGAAATTTGTTGCTGGCGAAGATAACCCTCTTACCCGGCGCGAAGCCGAAGTGCTCCGTTTGATGGCGGAAGGACGCAGCAACAAAATGATCGGCGAACATCTTTTTATCAGCGAGAAGACAGTCAAAAATCATGTCAGCAGCATCTTGCAAAAAATGGACGTGGATGACCGTACGCAAGCGGTTATTAACGCGATTAAATTCGGGTGGGTTACTCTGTAACCCGGCAAACCTTTCTGAAGTGAAAGGACCGTAATTTTTTGCGGGCATGGATGCCATTTTTTGCTGGATCATGAAATATGAGGACTGCATCGATCCCCCTGAGATTCTGAAACACATAGTTTTGCAGGGCCGCGTACATATTTATTGTCATGTGCAGCCGGATGGAGTGTTTGAATGCCAACCCAGGAACCGACTCCCTTTTTGCGGCATATATTGTCGTTATAAGTACAGGGAGGGGTGTCCATGGTATCCTATATGGGTTGGATTCTGCTCGGCTATGGTTTGGCGGCGGTACTCGTGCATTTCCTGCACGGCGTACTTTTGCGGACGCAGCCGAAGGACGGCAAGAAATTGCATTATATTTTGGTGACTCATAATCATGAGAATCAGATGGAATGGTATTTAAGGGCATTATCGTGGTATGCGCGGCTGCGCGGCGAGTCCGTCAGAGTAACTGTGCTGGATGAAGCATCTCAGGACGATACGCTGGCAATTATTCAACGGTTGCGGGATGAAGCCGGAATTGAGCTAACCGCGGTCTGTCTGATGACGGTCGGTGCAGAGGAGATAGGGAAGCAAGCTGCAGGAACTGAAGAGGAGATCAAGGTGCACGTCGATCTTCGCGTGCCGCAGGAGGCGGCAAAAATTCCTTATGTCCATGTATGAAGCAAATTTGCAGCGATTACAATTTCATATCCGGAAACGATGGAAAGTGTGAAGCACACTCTTTGATGGCTAAGGCCGGGGAGTGTGCTTTTTTTGATTTTGTGGCGGTTCCGAATGAGACAATACTTTGAAAAATTGAACTTAAACATACACTCCGGATTTCATTGAATTAATAACATTAAATTTCAAAATTCCAGCTAACTCCAAAGTTGCAAATATTACTGCTAGGCGTTTCGGTATTTAGATATTGTTAAAAATGGGATTTATTATTTGATTAATAAATAACAGGATGAAAAAGGAGGGTTAGGATGAGGGTGTGTCTTTATGCAATCCGGCAGGAAGAAGGTTGGCGGGGAATGATAAGTTTGGATCTCAGGGTTGATTTTTGGTGGTGGGTCATGGGAAAGACGCAGTATGAGGCGAGAGAGAAAAATAAGGTTTTACCGAGAGATTATCTTTATGAAATGGAACCAGGGGCGGCGGCAAAAAAGATAGTTTTGCTATCGGACTCTATACCTCTAGGTTGGGCCGTTTCTTTTAAGGATGGGTTTCTGAGTTCGGGAGACATGGATTATTGGAACCCCGGGGACTGGATGAAGTATATAGTTGCAAGCTTGAAGCATGAGCTGGAGTGCGAGCAGAATCCGGGAAGCTGGATGTCAGGGCAGGACAAGCCTACTCTTTTGTGGGCAAACGGAGAACCGGGAAAAGCAGTAGTGTCATGGTTGACGGCGATGGACTGGGAGAAGCTGAGCCTGGTGGCGGAGGCGGTGGAAGACGCCCTGGAGGGGAGGTCGCTGCTGGAGGCGGAGCTACAGCAGCTTCTGGCGGAGCGCCTGCCGGAGTTGCGACCGGCTTGGCGCTCCGTGGTTCAGCTCGCGCACCTGCAAGGGCGCGTGCAGCTCACGTCGGGCGTCGCTCAGACTGACGCCCGGCCCGGTGCGGCCCGCCGTGCCGGCCGGCGGGCCCGCGAGCTCCGCTGCCGCCGCTGCGGCAGCGGGGTGCACCGCCGCACGCCCTGCGGGTCGTGCGGCTCCAGCGGCTGCGCCTACTGCGAGGCCTGCCTCGCCATGGGGCGCAGCCGCTCTTGCGCGCTGCTGCTGCGCGGCAGCGGCGCCGGGACCGTGCCGCCGGCCGTAGGTGGCACGGCGGGGGCCCCCACCGGGTCCTTGCTGGACCGGTGGGGGCTGAGCCCGGCGCAGCGCGAAGCGGCGGGCGCCGCGCTGCGGTTTTTGGCGCAGCCGCTGCCGCAGGCAGCGCCCCGTTCCCGGGCAGCTCTTGCATCGCTGCTGCCGAGCCGTCTGCTTCGCCCTTGGCCCGCCCGGATGACTCCGGTTCCCTCGACAGGCTCGGTAACCGGCATGGCCGGGGGCCCTTTTTACGCAGCCGTCCCGGCCGACCTGCTCCCTTCTTCAGATTCCCGACCTCAACGCTTCCTGCTGTGGGCGGTTACGGGAGCAGGCAAGACGGAGATGATCTTTCCGTTGCTGCGCTATGTGCTGGATCGCGGCGGAAAAGTGATGGTGGCGACTCCGCGCCGGGATGTCGTTCTGGAGTTGGCTCCGCGGCTTGCCAAGGTATTTCCGGAGGAAGAAATAACTGTTTTGTATGGAGGAAGTCCGCAGCGATGGGAAGGAAGCCGTTTGTTTCTTTCTACGACCCATCAACTCATGCGTTTTTACCATGCCTTCGACTTGGTCATTATCGACGAACTGGACGCTTTTCCTTACCATAACGATCCGATGCTCGCCTTTGCGGCCGGAGCTTCATGCAAACCGGAAGGGCGATTCATCTTTCTCTCCGCTACACCCCCGGGTAATCTGCAGCGGGAAGCCAGGCTAGGCCGGCTACCGCATGCCAGAGTGCCGGCGCGCTTTCACGGACACCCGCTGCCGGTTCCAAGCCGCATACGGATGAAACCCGTGGAATCCTGTCTTCGCCGACAGTCGTTTGCTCCGGCACTGATCTCCTCTATGGAAAAGTCGATTTCCAGAGGGGCGCAAATCTTTGTATTCGTTTCCCGGATTCGTCATATTGAACCGGTCTTGTCGTTACTTAGGCATCGGTTTCCTGGTCTGCCTATTGAAGGGACCTCTTCTCAGGATAAGGGGAGAAGCGATCATGTTTTGGATTTTCGATCAGCAAACACTAGGCTTTTAGTAACTACGACCATTTTGGAACGAGGAGTAACGGTACCGAAAAGCGATGTATACATCCTGGATGCGGACAGCGAATTGTTTGACGAAGCTTCTCTCGTGCAAATGGCCGGCCGTGCGGGTAGGTCCAAGGATGACCCGCAGGGAATCATCGTCTTCGTTTCCACGGAGTGGACCCGATCCCAACGGGGTGCCGTGCGGCAGATCCGCAGGATGAATGCCATAGCCAGAAAAAACGGATTTCTCAAGGAGAATAAGGAGGTAGTAAAGTGATGATGAATATGCCTTGTAACTGTAACGGAAAAGAGAGCGTGTCAAGAACAAGAAAACGGAACCGGAACCAGCAGGGTTGCGGAGAGTTTGGCGATCGGTTCCGGTTCCGCCCGGAATACAGACATCCGGACGGAACGGTCAATGAAACTAGCGCTCCTCCCTATTCCCTGATCGACTGGAGCACCGCCAAAGAAGCGGTACTGTCTCCGCTCCACAATCTGCTTGCTCCTCCTGGCCTGCCGTGTCTCACTTGCGGAAAAACGATTTCGGGTAAAGTTAAGGGCTACCCGGAAATCTGCTCCTCCTGCTATGTCTCGATTCCGTGGATTACTTCTCTCAGATGCGATAGTTGCGGCCGGCCTGTAGGGTGTCCGGATTGCAGCCGGGCGGATAAGGGCCCTAGACATTTCGTGTTGAACCGAAGCGCCGTTTCTTATAACGCCATGATGAAGGAGTGGCTAGCGCGGTATAAATTCAGGGGAAATGAATCGTTGGGGTCCGTTCTGTCCCGCATGACTGGGGTAGCCGCTAGCCGTCTACTGAAGGAGTTGAGGGAAAGAAGCGCCACAGGACGGTTTTATTTTGATGCCGTGACTTATGTGCCGGTTAGTGACGAGCGGATGCTGGAGCGCGGATTCAACCAGGCCAGGAATTTGGCGGAGGAGGCTGCAACTGTACTTGGTTCGCCTTTATTAGATCTGCTCGTTCGTTTCCAGCATACCGAAAAGCAAAGCTTCAAAAGCCGTTGGCAACGATTGCGGGATTTGCAAGGCATCTTCCGTGCCGCTCCGGGTGCGGAAAACCTGCTATACGCTGCCATTACTCGCCCTACCGGAAATAGGTCCCCTCTCTCCATTTTTGCAACTGAAAGCGATCACCTGCCGGGAGAAATGCATGGTTCAATTCCGATCAGGCTGCTGCTGATCGATGATGTGTATACCACGGGCAGTACGGTAAATACATGTGCCGCAGTGCTTCATGAAGTATGCGGATTGCTGGGCCGACCGGCCGAAATCTATATTTTGACCTGGGCGCGTTCCTGAGGCGGGACTTTACAAAACAATGGACGAAATTGCACAAATAAGGTAATCTAACAGCAGAATATGTATTTTTGAAAGGACGAGCATCTTTACTATGGAGATGAATCTTGGGAATTGCCCTCGCTGCGGGAAACTTTTTGCCAAAAACTTTAGAGACATTTGTCCAGCCTGCATGAAGGATATCGAACTGGAGTATGAGAAGTGCCTTAAATATTTGCGCGAAGAGAAGACCGCTACGATTCAGGAAGTCTCAGATGCTACGGAGGTTTCGATTCGGCAAATCACCAAATTTATCAGAGAAGGCCGGATCTCAATTGCCAACAATCCGAATATGATGTATCCGTGCGAAGTGTGCGGTGTTCTTATTCGCGACGGCAACATGTGCGATAACTGCCGGGGACGCCTTACCCGCGATTTGACGGCTGCTGCCAAAGAAGAGTCGGCGGGAAAAAATAACGACGGTGAAGAGGGACGCGGCGGAGGCGCTTATGGCGTTGTCGACAAATTCCGAGGCCCTGTGCGCTAAAATTACTTAAAACTTGGCATAATATTCTTTATAATCCAATGGTTCGCTATTAAATATGATTCAACACACGCCGATAAACTTAGTAAAGAATATCGGCTTTTTTATTTGGAGGGAAAGGTGGAGCCCATGAAAATTAATGACACCGGACGGATCGGAGCCATAAATAACTATCAACGACAAATCGAATCGCAACGCAAAGACTCGGACAATAAAACCCGCCGGAAGGACGAAGTGTCCATCTCGACGGAGGGAATGGAATTGCTGAAAGCCCAGGAGAGCACCCAGGATCCAGCCCGAGCCGGACGGATTGAGGAATTGAAATCCCAAGTTTCTTCAGGAACTTACCATGTGGATGCAGGCAAGCTGGCAGATAAGCTTCTTCCGTACTTCAAGTCTTTTACCGATAAATAGGGGGCGGCTATGGAAGTTCAAGTATTAATTGACGGTCTGCTGAAAATGGAAGGACTTCATGCCAATCTGTTGGAAATTATGGAGCAGAAGAAACAGACTATTCTTAACCGTAACTATGAAGAATTGATGAGTACCTTGTCTCTTGAATCGAAAATGGTAAAAGCCATTGAAGAATGCGAGAAGGAACTTTTAGGGTTGGCACAGGAATTTTTGCATTCCAAGGGCATCAAGTCCCAGCTTGAGCTGACAATATCGGAAATTCTACGACTTGTATTCGACCCTGAAGAAAAACGGATGCTGGATGAAACTAGGAAAAAACTGGGAAACCGCTTGATTGAGTTAAAGCAAGTTAATGAATTAAACCAGGAACTGATTACGCAGTCGCTTTCTTTTATCGATTTTTCTTTAAATTTGATGATTGGCGGGGAAGATGACGGGCCAATTTATTCCCCCCCTACGAGTCAAGATAGGAAGCCTGCGCATAGAAGTATTTTTGATACTAGAGCATAATCAAAAGATTCGTAAAAAGGGGAATTGAAGATGACCTCCACTTTTCATGGCATAGAGACAAGCAAACGCGCTTTGTTTGTAAATACCGTATCGATGCAAACGCTAGGGCACAATATCGCAAATGCCAATACAGAGGGGTATAGCCGTCAACGGGTAAATTTGAGAGAAGCTAATCCGATTTGGTCCATGGGAATGACGAAGAGCCAGCAACCGGGGCAATTGGGAACAGGTGTTGAGTATACCAGCATTACTCGGATCAGAGATAGTTTTTTGGATACTCAATTTCGGCGAGAGAATCAGTTACTTGGTTCATGGGAGATCATAAACTCCAGTATGACCGCAATTCAGAATATTTTAAACGAACCTTCGGGAAGCGGCCTTAGCGCTGTAATGGATGACTTCTGGAATTCTTGGGAAACCCTGAATCGGGACCCGTCCTTGCTCAGTGCCCGTGTAGCCGTTGCTGGAGCAGCTAGTAATTTGGTGGACACGCTGAAACATATTAGTGAATCCTTGAGCAACCTGTCAAGCGATGTGAATAACAACATTGATAAAAAAGTACTTGAAGCCAATAATATCGTAAATAATATAGCGAGATTAAATGTACTGATCCGGGACAACGAAAGTTTTGGAGATAGTGCGAACGACTATCGGGATCAAAGAGATTTGTTGCTGGATAAGCTTTCGACAATAGTCGATGTCCAGTATGCCGAGGATGAGAACGGCATGGTTAACATCACTGCTGCAGGCGTGAATGTGCTTGATGGCGAGAACGTTACAGCGCTAGCCGCAGCGAATGCCGCTACGGCTACGGCGGGGCAACTCCACGGTTACGTCCAGTCTCTTCAAGAGACCGATTTAATTCGCAATCAATTAAATGGTTTGGTAAGCACACTTGTCACCGGGGAAATTAAGGTTACATTAAATAATGGCTACGTTACTTCTAATAATATGGTGGCTTTAAACGATGTTACTGTGGATGGGATGGGAGTAATTCCTGCCGGCGGTTCCATTCCTGCCGGATCGAAGATTACCTCACCTATGGAAGTTATGGTAAATGGCTTTAATGGTCTTCATCAATTAGGGTACACGTTAACTGAACCAACTTCCTCCGGTATTCCCTTTTTTACGTCCACTACGGGAGATTTCACTATTGATAGCATTCAGGTAAATTCGGAGATTTTGGCGGATACCAATAAAATTGCAGCTTCATCGCAGTATGAGACTGTGAATGGCGTGAATAAAGTAATCCGCGGGAATAGCGATGTTGCCAATGCGTTGGCCAGTCTAAGAGACGCTATTTTTACCTTCCCTGATTCCCTGACCTCCATGTCTCAAGGCACGACGGATGACTATTTCCGCGGTTTAACGGCTGATCTGGGGATTCGTGCTAGTAATACGGAACGCAATTACCTGAATGAACAAACCATGACCGATAACTTGCAAATACAGCGTCAATCGGTGAGCGGGGTTTCCATGGATGAGGAACTGGCGGATATGATTCGCTTTCAGCAAGCGTATAATGCGGCTGCCCGCAACATGACCACAGTTGACGAAATGCTAGAACGGGTTATTAATCAAATGGGTCGGGTAGGATTATAGGACACAAATCTGACTTAAGCTCAGACTCATGAAGGAGGTTCATTCATGCGCGTAACAGGTATGATGCAAAACATTCAACTATTAAAAAATTTACGAAATATCAATACAGCAATGACCACTGGACAGCAACAGCTCGCTACAGGCCAAAAAATTAGTAGGCCGAGTGACGATCCGATCGGGACCGGATATCAGATGCGTTATGATACGGATCTTGCCCGCAGCGAGGAATTCTTGATGAATGCCCAGACGGGTTCTGAAATTTTAAAAACAATGGATTCACTGCTTCAACAAGCCAGCGACGTACTGAAACGTGCTCGTACTTTGACAATGCAGGCTGCCAATGGCACTTATGATCTGGAACAGAGAAAAACCATTTCTGCGGAAATTAAACAATTGAAAGAACAAATGGTGACAATTGGTAATAGCACATATAACGGGAGATATCTGTTTAACGGACAAAAGACCGATCAGCCGCCCTACACTGTTGGAGGTGCAGCCAACGAAAATACGGATCCAGGGTTGTTTTATCTGAATGTAAGTCCTTCCGTAAAAGTACCTGTGAGCATTACAGGGGAGGTTGTATTCGGAGAAGCTGGAACAGACAATGTTTTTAAAGTGTTGGATGATTTGGCTAATGCATTAGATAATGATAATCGTGCAGAAATTAGTGCGGCATTAGAAAAAATTGACGTTTCGGCGGATCGTTTATCGATAAGCTGGGCGGAAATTGGAGCCCGGATGAATCGATTTGAACTTATGGAAAACCGGATAACCGATGATCAGGTCAGTTTGAAGGAACAGCGTGCGCATGTAGCGGATGTCGATGTCCCTTCCGCGATTATTGATTTGAAGTCTAAGGAAACGGTATTGCAGGCAGCGCTCTCGACAGGAGCAAGAATCATGCAGACCTCGCTTGTCGATTTCCTGAGATAAAAGTCTGATGCTGAAGGTGGAGGAGGGGGAACATGACAGGCATTCAATCAATGCTGCCTCGCGATTGGGGGATCTATCGTCCCCCTGAAATAACAATTTCAATGAAATCAGCCCAAATGGATACGGACTGGACAAGCGTATATAACGATATGGAATTGAAACGACCAGAAACTTTAGGAAAAGAACTGGAACAGCAAGCCAAGGCTAAAGCAATTCAAAATGTAGCTATTAAAGCTCAAGAAGGTGACCGCATGATGAATATAGCTGCAGGCGAGAAAAATGTATTTGGACGCATCGCGCATGACCGATATATGAGTAATGGACAAAAAGAGATTACGGTTGAGGCAATTCCGCATCAAGGCGTCGTAATTGATTTTCGCATATATCCGCCTGAAATTTCAGTTGATCCGAGAGGGGTCCTTCCAAAATGATGACAATACATAGCGAGGCATATGGATTGCTAGAAGTGGAAAATAGCCAAATCTATCTGTTTGATTCGGGAATACTTGGTATTCCCGACATTCGACAGTATGCCTTGCTTCCCATGGAGGGTACTCCTTTTTTTGTTCTTCACGCACTTGAAGGAGAAGTCAGCTTTATTTTGTTGCCATCGCATCAGACTGTGGAAGAATACAGTTTTCATATTTCCGATGAAACTATCAGCTTTCTTGAACTGAAATCACCGGAGGATGTTGGTGTGATGCTGATCGTAAACATCAATCAGGATAAGCTTTACGTTAACTTGATGGCCCCGATTCTCCTCTCTCCACTTTCCCAGAAAGGATGCCAATATATTATCAAAGACCGGGAGTTTCCTGTACGGTATCCGTTGGTACAGAAGGGGGAAGCTTAATGCTGGTGCTGAGGCGGAAAATCGGTGAGACCGTGATGATCGGAAATGACATCCAAGTACAGGTTCTGGGTATTGAAGGAGACCAAATTAAGCTTGGTTTTTTAGCCCCGAAAGATGTGCAGATTTTAAGACAAGAATTATATGAAGGTATTGTTGCCGAGAATTTGGCAGCTAAGGAACAAACAAGCCAATTACAACAAGAACAAATCCTTACCCTGCTGAAAAATTTTAAAATGTAAATCATTTTAGATAGGTGGGTTAAAGGATGAATATTAACTTGAACAGACCGGATGTAAATTTTTCAGACCCTTTTAGATCGCAGGAATTGGGAATAAAGAAGTCAGTTCCGTCGTTAAGCGGAAACAGTTCGAATATTAACGAGCTAAAATCACAGAAGCTCCTCAAAGAACAACAAGAAGAACTCGAAAAACAAGCCGAAAAATTGAATGAATCGATTGCGTCGACCGGCAAAGAATTAAAGTTTAAGTACAACGAGGAAGCCAAAGAGCTTTATGTGGAAATTATTGATTCGAAGACGCAGGAAGTTCTATCCAGTCTTCCGCCAGAATTTTTAATAGATCTATCTATTAAGATGAAGGAAATGATAGGTATGTTTATTGACAAAAAAATGTAATGGAAGGATGGGTTAATTATGTCTATTAGCTTTGACGGACTGGCATCAGGTTTTAAGTCGGGTGACTATATTAAAGCGATTATGGCTCAGGAGAAAGTCCCGCTGAATCGCCTCGAAACTAAGAAGGAGATAACAACAGCGTATCAAAATGTTTTTAAATCAATTCAAAACAAACTTAATGCTTTAAAAGATGCTTCCATAGCTTTATCAGATTTGGGCAGTTTCCAACTGAGCAAAGCCACCACCTCGGATGCAACCAAGCTATCAGCTGTTGCCGAAAGTACGGCAGTTAGCGGCGAATATTCGGTGATTATTAATTCCATGGCTCAAAAACAAGTGGTGGCCAGTAAATCTTTCGATGCATCTGCAGCTTATGATTCTAGTGGACTTCCTACACAACTTACTGTTAATGGACAAAATATAGATCTTACAGAGCTGGATCTTTCCGGAAAAACGATAGGAGAAGCGCTCGGAATAATTGCAAATGAGATTAATGGGTTAGAAAATGGGGGAGTTCAAGCTTCGGTAATTCAAACTTCAAATGGGCAGAGAGCTTTAGTATTAACGGCTAAAGAGTACGGCGAGGCTAACAAGATTACATTTGATACTAATGCTTCCTGGGGATTTGCTGAGAAACAGGCGGCAAAGGATGCACACCTTGTGGTTAACGGATTAGACGTTTACAGCTCAACCAATAAGGTTAAGGATGCCATACCTGGGGTCACATTAACTTTAAGCAATACAGGTGCTACTACCGTTAAGGTCGAGCAGGACGTGGATGGCATTGCCGCTAAAGTGGAGACTTTTGTTAAAGCCTATAATGATATTATTAATACAATTAAAGAAAACACTCCGAAATCGACCGAAAATGAGGATGGAAGTCTTTCGTTGACTCTGCAAGGTGACCCTATGCTTCGCTCTTTGCGAACTCAACTCGGAGATATGGCAAATAAGATTGTAGGAGATACTACCGGATTTAAATTGTTTTCGGATATTGGTTTGGAGATTGACAAAGGTGTAACTTCTGCTTCCTTGATGACCGGGAATATTACTTTTGACAAAGCAAAATTCAAGGAGAAGATGATTGAAAACCCAGTCCTTGTCGAAAAAATGTTTAAAAGTGTTGCTACCATAAAAGATGACGGAACGACTGAAGGTATCAATGGGATAGCAACGATATTTAAAGAAAACTTGAAAGAGTGGACCGATAGTGTCAATGGGATCATTACTTCCAAAATTAAGGGGTATGATTCAGAAATCTCATTCTTGAATGAACAGATTCAGGGTATGAGTGATCGCTTGGATTTGAAAGAAGCTGCCTTGAAGAAAAAGTATGTTAATTTGGAAGTCGTTATGTCTAGCCTAAACAATCAAAAGAGTTGGATTACAAATCAGTTAGCCGCTCTTAACAAGTCATCCTCATCATCATAATAACTGGAGATGGTCCAATTGGCATCGCCTAATTTTTCAGCATATCAGACTTATCAAAAAAACAAATATGAAACTGCTTCACCCCATAGACTAACTTTAATGTTATACAATGGTGCTGTCCAGTTTTCCACGAAAGCTAAACAGGCAATTGAGCAAAATAATATCGCCGATACCAATAATTATGTACAAAGGGCGCAAAATATTGTTTATGAATTGATTTCTTCCTTAGACACAAAACAAGGTGGGGAACTGGCCAGGAATCTCAAAAGCTTATATTTCTATATAATCGATCGTTTGATGGAAGCAAATATTAAGAAACTTACATCTCCTTTAGATGAAGTGATTGGGATGCTTGAGGAGTTAAAGTCGGCCTGGGAGGAAATCGGAAAGAGAGGAACCCTTGGAAATTGATGAGCTGTCAATGCAGCGAAAGTCTCTCTACGAAAAACTGTTGGATAATTCCAAAAAGCTGTTAGCATATCTTAATGAGGTGGAGGAAGATACCGCACAAGATATTCCTCGCTTTCAAAAGTTGCTTAGGGTTTGGAATATATGCACTCGGGATATCAATAAGTTGGATCAAACTCTGACCGACAGAGATTTCGAACAGGAGGCCGGGGATGAAGCATGGCGAATAGATATTCTTCGGGAAATCGAGGATAATCTCGAGCAATTGAGAATTGGGTTAAACATAAACGCTGAGCAAACTGGCTCAAGTATGTTGAATGTCAATAATCAGCGTAAGGTCCTAAATGCCTATTTTGGTATACAGCGAAATGATCAAATCCCATTATATTTGGATGAAAAAAAATAATATTTTTCTCTAAAAAAATGTAAAGAGGCTAAAAAAACATTATCTTCTGTCCGATATAGTAATTAGGCCACAAGGATGTAGCCAATTTAAACCAAATCATGGAGGATGATTACGATGGGAATGTTTATTAACACTAACGTTGGCGCAATTAACGCTAACCGTAACCTGAGCTTCAACAATACTCAAATGAGCAAGACAATGGAAAAATTGTCTTCCGGCTACCGGATCAACCGCGCTGCTGACGATGCAGCGGGTCTGGCAATCTCCGAGAAAATGAGCTACCAAATCAACGGTTTGAACCAAGCTCAACGTAATGCTCAAGACGGGATCTCTCTCTTGCAAACGGCTGAAGGTGACTTGACTGAAGTTCACTCCATGCTGCAACGCATGAACACGCTGGCTAACCAAGCAGCGAACGGTACTTACCAAAATGAAGACCGTGGCAACCTGCAAAAAGAACTTAAACAGCTGCAAAATGAGATTAATAGAATTACACAAAACTCTAACTTCAACGGAGTTAACTTGCTGAAATCTTCCGGTAGCGTGAAATTCCAAATCGGTGTTACTGCTTCAGAAACTCTGACAGTAACATTGAGTTCCAATCAAGTAAGTGCTTTGGGGATTTCTGCAATCTCTGTATCTACGCAAACAAAAGCAGCTTCTGCACTTGCTAAGATTAAATCTGCAATTTCCAAGGTTTCCACAAACCGCGCTAACTTGGGTGCATACCAAAACCGTTTGGAACACACCATTAACAGCTTGGGAGTAACTTCCGAAAACCTTTCTGCTGCTAACTCCCGTATTAAGGATGCAGACATGGCTACTGAAATGACTGCATTCACTAAGAATCAAATTTTGGTTCAAGCTGGTACAGCTATGTTGGCTCAAGCTAACTCTGCACCTCAAGCAGTTCTTAAACTGCTCGGATAATTATTCCTCTTTACAAAGAAAAGGGTTTCCCTTCCGGGAAACCCTTTTTTATTTTGTCTCTGGACAATGTAATGAAATAGTTTAAATAAGCCGATATTGTAAATAAAGAAGATATTGAAGGTGTGATAAGCGAATGAAGGTATCTATTGATAAGGCAGAAGAAAGAACACTAGAGAGGGATATTAACGTTATAAACAATTGGTGGAATAAGGCTGCTTCGGAACTATACAATGCTGGACGCCTAATTTATTGTGTAGAAATCGATGGACAAAGTATTTTTGATAATTACGAGCAGGTTATAGTAAATAATTATCACAATATTATGGAAATCAATATAAAGTCACTTTCTAAAAAAGAAAGTATAGAAGAAACACGTATATCATTAAATGAATATCTAGATCGATTTATCCCTGCAACCTTAGATATTGCTGATCATTTTTATAGCGAGGTTACTGAGGAACAGTGGGCAGAATTTTCTAAGTTTATTGAAGGATTGAGCTGGATTGTACAATCTATTCAATTTTTAAACTTGTTAACAAGTGATCATGACAGGTATAATTTAAATTCTCTTGAACTTGAGGCGCCTATTGAAGAATTAGAGCAAGCACTTGAAGTAAAGGATTATGTTCTAGTTGCAGATATTATAAGATACGATTTGATTCCCCGACTGGAACAATTGTTGGAGAGAACGAATAAGGAGTCATAGAAATGAGCGTATATAATCTAAATATAGAATATATAACTAAAAATTATCCAGGCTTACTTGATGCGCTAGAAGGTGATGTTTCTGCTAAAGAGAGTCATGAACTAGTATACACAAAAAGCAATGAACCAAATTTAAAAATTACTCAAAAGGAAAAATCATATATTCTTCACAGTAGATATAATGCCAAAGATGAGGCAATAAAGTGGGTTGATCAAAATAAGGAATTACTTGAGACAAACAAACATATACTTTTATTCGGACTTGGGCTAGGTTACTATACCGATGAATTTCTTGCAACAACTACAGCGACTGATATTTATATTGTTGAGCCGAGTATTAGTATATTCCGAGAACTTTTAAATACAAAAGATATACGTTCATTTTTAGCGGATCCCAGAATTCGAATGTTTGCAGTAGGAGATAATGAAATACTAACCTTACAGATAGCAGGGAACGTCTCCACACAGGTTTCTGAATCTTTTTCATGTATCTATCCCCCAGTGTATAGAAGACTATACCCTTCAATACTTGAAGATTTAGAATCTAAAATTAGAGACTTATTGTTAAGCCAAGCTTCAAATATTCAGACTGCGCATGTATACCAATCTACTTGGCTTAAAAATACCTTTAATAATCTTCTTTATTTGTTGGAGAATCCATCTATCGGCGAGTTAGGTAATATATTTGAAGGTAAAGATGTTAGAGCCATTATTGTAGGTTCAGGTCCATCATTAAAAAAAGATATTCATTATTTGCATCATTTAAAGGACAAATGCTTGATTATTGCGGCAGGATCTAGTATTCAAGCTTTAAAACATTATGGGCTAACGCCTCATTTTGTTGTTGGTATAGATGGAAGTTTGGCTAACTATGAGGTTTTTAAAAATATATCTGGCTTGAAAGTCCCTTTACTATTCGGTACGCAGATTAACAATAAAATCCTGCAGGAATATTGTGGGGATTTATATAGTCTGAAATTTACAAACGATACGGTGATCGAATATTTAATAGACACGGAAAGTAAAATTCCGGCATTTTATTCAACCTCAACCGTAACAGGAACTGCAATACAGATAGCTGCCTATTTAGGAATCACAGAGATTATATTGATGGGGCAGGACTTGTCATATTCTGATGATGAATATTATGCTCCTGGTGTTAACCATGTCTCTGAGGAGAAAAAGTCGTTAACTATTACCAAGGCTAATGAATGGGTGGATAACGTAGAGGGTGGAAAAAACAGAACCATCGGAAGCATGCAAGTACTGCTTAAGGATATACAGGTCTTGGTCGCGTTAATGTCTCTGGAAGGAGTTAAATTTACAAATACTTCAAAAAAGGGAGCGGTAATCAAAGGAACTAATTGGGCCGCTATGGATGATTTAGCCCCTAAATTGTTGCAGTTACCCTCCTATGATTTTAATATATTGAATCGGATTACTCCTATTTCAGCCAATGAAAAACTTGATAAAACTAATGAATTGGTCGGGAAGCTACAGAAGTTAACAAATAAGATCGATAAAATGGACTTGAAAATCAAAAAACTTATTGATGTTTTTGAAAAACTCGACAAGGCGATTTCAAGAAAAAACATAACTCAAACAGACAAAGCTTTGACTGAAATAAACAAAATATGGGGCTGGATAACTAAGCAAGAGGTATTCACTATATTTTATAGCTATGCATTGGAACAGCATCTTAATGTATACAAACGGTTTATTCCTCAAATTGTAGAAGCCACAAATTCATTTGAAAAGGGTAACTTAATAATTAAACATTTAGGTAATTTGATTTTTCAATTTAAAAAGTTTAACCCTGAATTAATTGAATTAACACGAACTACTGCTGAAAACTTTTCAAATACTTTAGAGACTTTAGAAAAAATATCAAACCTTTAATCTATGGAGGCAAACATGGCTCAAAAGTTTAAAAAAATACTTGTAACTGGTGCGGATGGCTTCATAGGGTCTCATTTAACGGAAGCTTTGGTTGCGGCAGGGTACGATGTCCGAGCTTTTGTATGTTATAACTCGTTTAACTCTTGGGGGTGGCTTGACAGCTGTTCTGAAGATGTTAAACGTCAAATCGAGGTTTTTTCTGGAGATATTCGGGACCCCTATGGAGTAAGAACTGCGGCAAAAGGTTGTGACGCGATTTTGCATTTAGCTGCTTTAATTGCTATTCCTTATTCTTATCATTCTCCAGATACTTATGTAGATACAAACATTAAAGGTACATTAAATGTATTACAGGCAGCTAAAGATTTGGAGATTTCTAAAGTTGTTCATACTTCTACAAGCGAAGTATATGGTACTGCTATGTATATCCCAATTAATGAGGAACACCCTTTACAGGGACAGTCCCCGTACTCTGCGTCAAAAATCGGAGCGGATCAAATGGCTTTGTCCTTTTATCGTTCTTTTGAAACTCCAGTTAGTGTTATCCGGCCATTCAATACTTATGGACCTAGGCAATCGGCGAGAGCGGTTATTCCTACAATTATTACTCAAATAGCATCCGGTATGGATCAAATCAAGCTTGGTGCCACTTCTCCTACAAGAGATTTTAACTTTGTGCAAGACACTGTTTCTGGCTTTTTATCTGTACTAGAAGCTGATTCAAGTATAGGGGAAGTTATTAACATTGGAAGTAACTTTGAGATATCGATAGGTGAGACTGTAAAGGTCATTTCAGAAGTGATGGGAAAAAGTGTTGAAATAATTAGTGAAGATACAAGAATTAGACCCGAAAAAAGTGAAGTAGAACGCTTATGGGCGGATAATAATAAAGCAATGAGATTAGTCGGATGGAAGCCTAATTTTGCAGGTGAGGATGGATTTAAAAGAGGAATCGCTAAGACTGTAGATTGGTTCACAAATCCATCGAATTTAGCACAGTATAAGGTGAATCAATATAATATCTGAACGGAGAATACATTATGGATAAAACTCAAACGTCAGATGAGATTGTTTCTATCTTGGACGATATTTTTAAAGATAGGAAGGGAAATATTGCTCTTCATGAGCCGAATTTATCTGGTAATGAATGGAAATATGTTAAGGAATGTTTAGATTCAGGATGGGTATCTTCTGTTGGAAGTTACGTAGATCGGTTTGAAAGGGATCTGGCAAGTTTTACGGAGTCACCTTATGCAGTTGCAGTCGTGAATGGTACGGCTGCGCTGCATATATCTCTTTTAATAGCAGGGGTTCAGCCTAATGATGAGGTGCTGATCCCTTCTTTAACCTTTGTAGCTACTGCGAATGCAGTCACTTATTGTGGAGCGATCCCACATTTGGTAGATATATCACGCGATACCTTGGGCCTGGATCCTCAAAAGCTCTCAGATTATCTGCGTGAGATTTCATTAATAAAGCAGGATGGATTCTTGTACAACAGATTGACTGGGCGTAGAATCATTGCTGTTGTACCCATGCATACTTTTGGGCATCCAGTCGATTTAGAAAGCCTACTGGACGTTTGTGAGTTTTATAGGTTAAATTTAGTGGAAGACGCTGCTGAATCCTTAGGTTCTTATTATAAAGGTAAGCATACAGGGACTTTTGGACAAATTGCGGCATTAAGTTTTAACGGTAATAAAATAGTTACAACGGGCGGAGGAGGGGCTATTCTAACTAATAACCCGAAATGGGCAAAAAGAGCCAAGCATTTAACAACTACCGCTAAAGTCCCGCATCGTTGGCTTTTTAATCATGATGAAGCAGGTTATAATTATCGGTTGCCGAATCTAAATGCTGCTTTAGGATGTGCTCAGTTGGAGCAATTGCCGGAATTTCTTTATATGAAAAGAAAATTGGCTGGCCTGTATAATGAAAGATTGAGCCAAGTGAAAGGAATTTCATTTGTAAGTGAACCACAATTTACAAATAGTAACTACTGGTTAAATGCCATCCGACTTAGCGAATCGAATCTGGAACTCAGGGATTCTATTTTGGAAAAAACAAACGATATAGGAATTATGACTCGTCCTACATGGACAGCGATGCATAATTTAGAGATATATAAAAATTGTCCAAAAATGAGTTTAGAAGTTACTGAAGAAATCGAAGGAAGTTTGATTAACATACCTAGTAGCCCTTCTCTTTTGAATTTTTTTAAGATGGGGAGTGAGTAATAATGCCAAAAACAATTTGCATTGTTACCGGTTCTAGGGCTGAATATGGTCTTTTATACCCACTCATAAAAGAAATTGCTAATGATCTGGATTTATCTCTTCAAATAATTGTTACGGGGATGCATTTATCTCCAGAATTCGGTTTGACTTATAAGGAGATCGAAAAAGACGGATTTACTATTGACGAGAAAGTGGAAATGCTCCTGTCTTCCGATACTGCAACAGCAATAGTTAAATCTATGGGGCTTGGCTTGATAGGATTTGCTGATGCGCTATCCCGTCTTCATCCGGATATTTTAGTCCTGTTAGGAGACCGTTATGAAATCATGGTAGCAGCACAAGCGGCAATGGTACACTCTATTCCAATAGCTCATATTCATGGCGGCGAAGTTACTGAGGGAGCCATTGATGAGTCAATAAGACATTCTATTACTAAAATGGCTCATCTACATTTTGTCTCTACCTCTGTATATCGAAACAGGGTTATTCAATTAGGAGAAAGCCCTGAACGCGTATATGATGTTGGTGCGATCGGAATTGATAATATTGTAAATTTGAAATTGCTTGACCGAAAATCTTTCCAGGAATCGATAGAATTTAAACTCGGCAAGCAAAATTTTTTGATAACCTATCATCCTGTAACATTGTCCGCCTCAAATTCCGATAATTTAATTACAGAGCTTTTGGGGGCTTTAGATCAATTTCCTGAAGCTTCTATCATCTTTACAAAACCAAATTCTGACACTGATGGGAGAATTATCTCACGGAGAATAGATGAGTATGTTCAGCGTAATAAACATAGAGCAGTTTCATTTCTTTCTTTGGGACAATTAAGATATTTAAGTGCGATTAAGCATGTTGATGTAGTGATTGGCAACTCATCTAGCGGCATTATAGAGGTGCCTGTATTTAATAAACCGACTGTAAATATTGGATCTAGACAAACTGGTCGAATAAAGGGACCTACAATTATAGACTGTGGAGAACAATGCGAAGAAATCGTTCAGGCTGTTCAATATTCTTTGTCAGATCAATTTAAAATGTGCTTGAATCCCCAAAATAGTGTTTATGGAGTTGGTAATACTTCTCCTCAAATTAAAAATATTTTAAAACAATCAAATTTTAAAGATTTATTACGCAAGCAATTTTATGATATTAATTCAGATTAGAACTAAGGATATCGAAAGGAGGGGGAATCATGAGCGAAAGGCAAGTCTACATTATTGCTGAAGCGGGGGTTAATCATAATGGGTCATTAGATTTAGCAAAACAGTTGATTACCGAGGCTGCAAAAGCAGGTGCAAATGCAATTAAATTTCAAACTTTCAATTCTTCTGAGTTAGTTAGTAGAAATGCAGAGAAAGCTGAATACCAGAAAAAAACTACGCATTCAGAGGAATCTCAACTGCAGATGCTTAAAAAACTTGAGTTGAGTTATAATGACCACATCGAACTCTTTAATTATGCAAAAAAAGAGGGAATTGAGTTTTTGTCAACACCTTTTGATATAGAAAGCTTGAAATTTTTGACTGGTCAATTGGGATTAAGAACACTGAAGATTTCTTCAGGAGATATAACTAATTTACCTTTACTTTATGAGGCAGCTCTTACGGATGCCAATATTATTCTCTCGAGCGGCATTTCAACTTTGGGTACTTTAGAAGAGGCGTTAGAAGCCATTGCTTTTGGTTATACAGTTAAAAATAAAATTCCCTCAATTAAGGAAATGCAGCAGGCATACTTCTCTAAAGAAGGACAAGCAGCTATAAAGGCAAAAGTAACTTTATTGCATTGTACAACAGAGTATCCTACTCAGTTTAATGATGTGCATTTGAACAAAATGTTGACAATACAGCAGGCTTTTGGACTCGAAGTAGGTTATTCCGATCATACAATTGGATCTGAAATCTCAGTTGCTGCTGTTGCAATGGGTGCAAAAATCATCGAGAAACACTTCACATTGAATAAAAATATGGAAGGTCCAGATCACAAAGCTTCTATCGAGCCGGATGAACTGGCAGAAATGATACGTAAAATACGCAATGTAGAGCAAGCGCTTGGATTGTCCATCAAAATTCCAGCGTTTAGCGAATTGAAGAATATGGAAGCGGCACGAAAAAGTGTAGTTGCTGCAAAGGCCATTGTTAAGGGTGAGGTATTCAGTGAAGATAATTTAACAGTAAAAAGGCCAGGAAATGGATTGCCTCCGTCTGTTTACTGGTCACTGCTTGGACGTTGTTCAGATCAATCCTATGAACCGGATGACTTAATAAAATGAGCGAATTACCTTTAATTTTGTTGGGTGGAGGCGGCCATGCAAAGGTATGTTTGGAATTGTTACTTCGACAAGGACGCTCTTGTATAGGGTACACCGCAGTAGAGGCGTCAGAAAGTTTTGCTAGCAATTTGAGATATATGGGATCCGATAATGATATATTTAGTTATTCTCCCGATGAGGTAATGCTAGTAAACGGGATTGGAAAAGTTGCCTTTAATTCTTTAAGAAGAGATTTGTATCAGAAATTTAAAGAACATGGATATTCATTTGCAACATTAATTCATGAATCTAGTGTAGTTGCATCGAGCGCACTCATTGGTGAAGGTGTTCAAATTATGGCTGCAAGTGTTGTTCAGGCAAATGCATCATTAAATGATAATGTAATAATTAACACTCGAGCTGTCGTAGAACATGACTGTACGGTTGATGTGCATTCGCATATTTCTCCAGGTGCCATAGTTTGTGGGACATGTAAAATAGGAGAACATGTGCATATTGGCGCGGGTGCAACTTTAATTGAAGGCATTCAAGTTGGGGGAAATTCAGTTATTGGAGCAGGATCGTTAGTTTTGAGAGACGTCAGAGAGAGTACAATGGTCTATGGATTTCCAGCAAAAGAGGTGACCATATGAGAAATATTCAACATTTATTCATAGCACCGGAAGCGAAGATTATTGAGGCGATGGAAGTTATCGATCGTGGTGCTGTTCAGATCGCATTAATAGTAGATTTAGATTACCGCTTGTTGGGAACGGTTACTGATGGAGATATAAGAAGAGGCTTGCTTAGTGGTATAAATCTTCAACAGGAAGTCAACTTAGTTATGAATTCAAGACCGCTTACTGCTACTTTAAATGAGGATAGAGAATCTGTTTTAACAAAAATGCAAATTAGCAATCTTCGGCAGATTCCAATAGTAGATCATTACGGAAGAACCGTTGGGTTAGAACTTCTCAATGAACTTATTATGAGTAGAAAGAGAGATAACTGGGTTGTTCTTATGGCTGGCGGGCTCGGCTCTCGTTTGGGGGACTTGACTAAGAATTGTCCGAAACCCCTACTAAGGGTCGGTAGTAAGCCTATACTTGAATTAATTTTAGAAAACTTTATATCTAATGGTTTTTACAAATTTTATATTAGCGTTAACTACAAAGCTGAAATGATCATGGACTATTTTGGTGATGGCTCTAGATGGGGAGTGGAGGTACGATATATACGAGAAAATAAAAGATTAGGTACGGCTGGGGCTTTGAGTTTAATACCTGAAATTCCAGATTCCCCTTTCTTTGTAATGAATGGGGACCTATTAACCAAAATAAATTTTCAACATGCTTTGCAGTTTCATGAAGAGAACAATTCACTCGCAACCATGTGTGTACGCGAGTATGAATATCAAGTGCCCTATGGGGTGGTTAAGGTGGAGCAAAATAAGCTTCGTTCGATAGAGGAAAAGCCTATTTTTAGATATTTTGTAAGTGGCGGTATTTACATTTTGAACCCTGAGGTCATATC
Organism: Fontibacillus forbon; assembly: GCF_046559655.1. Lineage (NCBI taxonomy): Bacteria > Bacillati > Bacillota > Bacilli > Caryophanales > Paenibacillaceae > Fontibacillus > Fontibacillus forbon. The sequence goes on from NZ_JBKGFV010000003.1 coordinate 696,128, forward strand.
CTACATTCCTAGCAATACATTCTATGATATGCCAACTCTGTTTGATTCGATTATGGGTGACAATCATCCAACTACTGCCTTTCCTATACACGAATATTGGTTAGATATTGGGAAAGTGGATGATTTCAATAGAGCAAACGGTGAATACGCGGAGGTTTTTAAGTGAGAGCCTTAGTTATTGGATATGGTTCAATTGGAGAAAGGCATGCAAGGCTGTTGCAAGATCTAAATATTGATACTGGGGTGGTAAGCCAGAGAGCCGTTCGATTTCCGACGGCTTATTCTGACATTTTCAAGGCTTTAGAATTATTTGAGCCCCAGTATATTATTATAGCCAATAAAACTAGTAAACACTTTGACATGTTGAATGAACTAACAAATCAACAGTGGAAAGGCAAATTACTAATAGAAAAGCCGTTATTTCATAAGAGCTATAACTCTACTTTTCGTGAAATCGGAAATGATATTTATGTAGGATATAATCTTAGATTTCATCCTATTCTCCAAAAGCTAAAACATGATCTTGAGGATCAAAAAATTATTTCTGTAATAGCCTACACAGGGCAGTATTTGCCCTCTTGGAGACCAGCTAGAAATTATAAGTTGAGCTATTCCTCAAATATTGAAGAAGGAGGGGGGGTACTAAGGGATCTTAGCCATGAGTTAGATTACTTAACATGGATGTTTGGACCGTGGAAGAGGCTTTGCTCAATAGGTGGCCATTATAGTAGCCTGGATATTAACGGTGACGATACTTTTGGAATTACCATGGAGACAAGCCAGTGCCCTTTAATACAAGTTCAGATTAACTATCTAGATCGATACGGAAGAAGAGAGCTAATCGTTGTTACGGATGAGCACACCTACAAGGCAGATTTAGTAGGCGGGAGATATCAATGTGATGACCAGATATTTGAAATAACAGTAGAAAGAGATTTCACATATATTGAACAACATAAAGCTATCTTAAGTGACGATCGCACCTACCTTTGCTCTTTCGAGGAGGGGGTTGAGGTTATGAGATTAATAGAGGCTGTTGAAGTTTCTGCTCAAAGTAAAGGATGGGTTGAAAATGAATAGAATTTGCACAATTTGCGCAAGAGGAGGATCAAAGGGGGTTCCAAATAAAAATATAAGAGTATTATTAGGGAAGCCTTTAATTGCATACAGCATTCAACAAGCGAAAGAGACAGGTTTATTTGACTATATTGCTGTTAGCAGCGATTCTCAAGTGATATTGGATATAGCTAAACAGTACGGAGCGGACTTTCTGGTTTTAAGACCGGAGGAAATGGCCACAGATAGTTCAGCAAAATTGCCTGCAATTCGACATTGTGTTCAGGAAATAGAACGATTAACAAATTGTGTATATCATGAAGTAGTAGACTTAGACGCAACCTCCCCGTTAAGAATGCCCGATGATATCATAAAGGCTATCGAGTTGAATAGACCTGATGATGTATCTAATGTTATTACGGGAATGCTTTCTAGGCGATCGCCTTATTTTAATATGGTTGAACAAAATTCAAGAGGGTATGTTAATCTTTCAAAGAATTTAGCAAACGCTATTGTTAGAAGACAAGATGCTCCCAAATGCTATGATATGAACGCATCCATATATGTTTGGAAAAGGGATGTATTAATGAATAATTCAATTAATTCCGTTTTTCACGATACGACACTTCTTTATGAGATGCCTGAGGAACGATCGATTGATATAGATAGTGAGTTGGACTGGAAAATTGTTGAGATAATTATGGCGGAGCGACTTAAGGAGAAAGTATTATGACTTCATATAAAGAAATGTTCCGACTTACCGGTAAAGTTGCTATAGTCACGGGTTCGTTGGGGATATTGGGACGAAATTTTTGTTCAGGCTTAGCGGAGTCCGGTGCAAGCGTTGCTGTTGTTGATTTAAATGAGCGCGAAGTTGCTAAGTTTGCAACAGAACTAGAACAAAAATACCATAGTCAAGCATTAGGCGTTGGTTGCGATGTTTCTCAGCCTGATGAGGTTGCCAAGATGGTTCAGCAGGTTGTTTCCCACTTTGGAAAAGTTGACATTCTGCACAATAATGCCGCTAGTAAATCCTCAGACTTGGAACAATTTCTCGCACCATTTGAGGAATATTCTTTAGAAACATGGCGAGAAGTAATGTCGGTTAACTTGGATGGTTTTTTCCTGGTCGCTAAAGAAGTTGGTAAACAGATGATAGAGCAAGGAAATGGTGGCAGTATTATTCAAACAGCCTCTATATATGGGGCAATGGCTCCTGATCATCGTATATACGAAGGTTCTTTCTATATGGGTAAGCCGATCTCCTCACCCGCTGTATACTCTGCATCCAAAGGTGGGGTTATTGCATTAACTAAGTATCTTGCTACTTATTGGGCTAAGTATGGTATTCGAGTAAATACGCTCACTCCAGGAGGAGTGGAAAGCGGACAAAATGATGAGTTTTATAATAAATACTCTGCGCGTATCCCATTAGGTAGAATGGCCTCCCAACATGATATGGTTGGTGCATTACTATATTTAGCTTCAGATGCATCCAGCTATGTTACCGGTCAAAACATTATGGTAGATGGTGGACTGAGTGCCTGGTAATGAAAGAATGTTTATTAGCCTTAGTTGCTTTAGAGCAACGCGTAGGATTCTCAGACCAATATAGTATAAATGAATTATGAGTTGCCTGTTCCAGGGTTAAATCATAAATTGAGGAGAGAGATGTTTGTCTATTCAACACAACATAACTGTTCCGGCTCATCCAAATATATACAGTGGAACTGACAGGGACTTGAAGATATATTTTTCAGAGCCGTCTGAAGGAGTGAATAATCAAACGGGTCTAATTATTTTTATTAGTGGTTATGGTGGTCATGCAAATAGTAAAGTGTATACGAAAATGCGAAGTCAAATTGCCGACAAGTATAATTTGATTTGTATACAATGTGATTATTTCGGATATGAATTTATGCAACTTGAAGATAAGCAAGAATCTTTAGAAAACTTCAATGATATGTCATTAATGCAAATGATTGATAACATAACAGCAGTTCTTATGATTATTGAAATTCTTAAAGAAAATAATATCTCTTTTAATAAGAGAAAAGTGATATGCCAAGGCCACTCTCACGGAGGGTATTTGGCTTGGTTATGCAACCGTTTTGCTCCAAATTTGTTCTCGATGGTGATAGATAATTCTGCATATTTGAGACCACTATATCTGGAAAACTATAGAAGTGTGCCAGCCATTAACTTAATGAAACGTTACTATGCAGTTGATTTAAATTTAGATAAAGAGATAATAAATTTAATTGATTTGTATAATGATTTTAGTAATGATTCTAAAATTGTTAGCTTTCATGGAGTGCATGACGAACTAATTGGCATATTTGAAAAAATAAATTTCTGCAATTCCGTCGCTAATTGTAAATTAAATGTTGTTAATGATGTTACTCTTTACAATGGGGCATTTAAAAATTCTTTACATGGGATGGATGCGGACTTTTTTAAGTTTATGGATCTAGTCATGGAGAAATATGAATCAGAAGCACAGAAAGATTATTATTTGCCTAATATGGAAGTACGGACAAAGAGAGGCCAGTACACTTTAGATTATTCAAGTGGCCTTGTAAAATTAACGGTAGAATAATTTAGTTTCATAAAATATGTAAAAATTTAATCGTATAAAAAATTGTTTCAAATCCAGGGGTAAAGGGTAATAATGTTTACAGCTGTTACCTGCCACTGCTTACTAACTCCCCATCAGTTTCATTCGACAAGGATTTACATTATTTTTACAGGAAAACCTAATCCTTGGTAATTGACACTGGAGAACTTAGGGTGGTATAGTCAGAAATGTGGGCTTGGTCACAGGGTCACACTCTTATTTGATAATGAAGGGAATGTTAGTGCATGCAAGGTAAAGTTAAATGGTTCAACGCAGAGAAGGGTTATGGCTTCATCGAAACTGAAGAGGGCGGCGACGTTTTCGTACACTTCTCCGCAATCCAATCGGAAGGCTTCAAAACTTTGGAAGAAGGACAATCCGTCGAGTTCGAAATCGTTGAAGGCGCTCGTGGACCGCAAGCCGCTAACGTAATCAAATTATAATCATCCCGGCACAGCCGCGACCTACATATAACGGTACGATGGTTAACAATTGAAGATTCGCTAGCAACAGACCCTGGAATTCCAGGGTCTTTTTTTGATGCCATCACCATCCAGATATTGTAAAGTGAAAGGAAATATATTACTATTATTATATGATTTGGATTTTGATAGTTTTGTAACAAAGGCTTGACGTTGTAGTAATTTACCAATGAGAGGGGAAGATGATGATGAAGAGGGCAAATCGCAAGTTGGCTTTTGTTTTAATGTTGATCATGGTGATCGGGTTGTTTGGATCTGCGGCATCTGCGAATGAGGCGTACACAGGAGCGGTTATTCCGGAGAACGCGCTAAAGGAATTTGGCTCATTAAGTTTACAGGCGCTTAAATCTCCGTCTTTAGAAAGTCTGCAGCAGGACATTACGACCATCGAACAAGTTGACGTTGAACAAAAGAAAGGGATTGCCGTAGAGCGACCTTTTGTTACCCAAGCGGTTTATGAAACGCCCGACTCCATTCTGAATGTTACAGACTCCCTTCAAGTGGGCGATCCCGAGGAAATGATTTTCTTTAGCGTGAATACGGACCGAAGCATGGTTTTGAAGCTGCTTTCAAGCAATGTTGATTATTTGGCCCAGCTCTATATAGTCGACTGGAACACCGGACAAGCCTATCCTACAAGCGTTGGGGCCTACGCCCAAACACAAATCGCTCTTAAAAATTTGCCTGCAGGTGACTACTTGCTTCGGATCTACTCTGGGGGAAGCGTCGGTGAGACGTACAATCTTAGTATGAATGCAGCTAATCCGTCAAATTATAATAATCTCGTTTATTACTCAGATACTTTAAATGTGGTTCTAGCCTCTTATTCAAATGGCGACCTTTATTCCAACGGTACATTTATCTATAACTCGCAAAGCGGAAGTGCTTATTCCAACCTGGACTGGACGAGGGAATATTATTTCTCGTGGGGAAGTGGCTATAGATCCCGTACTCATAAAGTATATAATCCGATAATTACAGGGGTTTCCGTTCCGGTAAGTTATTCTTCTTCTTACGCTAGTTCAAGCAGAGCTATTTTACTTTATGTTGGGGAAAATACGGGTTTCATGCATCATGAAGCCTATTATCAATCCGGGCCGGATCACATTTACGAAAGCAGTTTTTATGATACGCTCGGCAAAAGAACGCCGAGATCCCTGGATGCGGAAGACATGAATTGGGACCATATCCTGGTGTATGACCTAAACACGAACAAAACGATTGATTTTTATAGCGTATTGAATTATTACTATGCTGCAGGAATTGAACCGGCTCCAACGGTATCTCCACTTTAATTGAAATTGATTTAATTCAAGAATATAAAAAAGACCCCGCGATTCCGGGGTCTTTTTTTGTTTTCAAATCCGCCCTTTACCTCCCCTTTACAATTTTTACTTTAGGCTAATATCTGTGGTATAATGAAGGTGCAAAGCAAAGGAGGAGTGCCCAATGAATTATAGTATTCGTGGACAGCAAATTGAAGTGACTGAGGCCTTGAGAGAATACGTAGACAAGAAGCTCAGCCGGCTTGATAAGTACTTTGATGCACCCCTTACCTCAGATGGTTACGTCACCTTGAGTGTCGTACGAGGCTTGCACGTGGTAGAGGTTACGATTCCTCTTACCGGCGTTGTGCTTCGAGCTGAGGATCGCAGCGATGATATGTACGCATCGATGGATGCGGTCGTGGACAAGCTGGAACGTCAGATCCGCAAGCACAAGACCAAGATCAATCGCAAGTTCCGCCAGGAGGGCAGTCTGAAGACGCTGTTCGTGGAGAATACGGCCGGTAACGGCAATGTGGCTACGATGGAAGACACCGACGAGGATTTGGAACTGGTCCGCACCAAGCGCTTCAATTTGAAGCCGATGGATGTGGAAGAAGCGATCTTGCAAATGAACATGGTTGGTCATAATTTCTTCGTTTTCTCCAACATCGACACACAGGAAATTAACGTAGTTTACAAACGGAATGACGGGAAATACGGGCTGATCGAGAAAGAATAATGAATATTGTTTGAATGAGAGTGGTAATTCTTGCAATTGAAGTTAAAGGAACGAGCCTTTATCCGCGCGCGGATAGGGCTCTTTATTCGTATAGATGGGGTTTTGACAGGGCCCCGGCCGTGACGCCGTGTGTTGCGGCATGCCTTACAAACTGTTACAATTTAGGCAAATCATCTGTTTATGCGTGAAAGGGGTAAACCATGCTGGGATTAATGAAGAAGATTTTTGGCGACACGAACGAACGTGATGTCAAACGTCTTATGAAGACGGTAGATTATATTAATACATTGGAACCACAATTTGAAGCTCTTTCGGATGAGCAATTGCAAGCGAAAACCGCCGAGTTCCGGGAACGGATCGAGAAGGGCGAAACGCTGGACGAGCTCCTTCCGGATGCTTTTGCGACTGTAAGAGAAGCCTCCAAGAGAACGCTGGGCATGCGTCACTTTGACGTACAGCTCGTCGGAGGGATGGCCTTGCACGAAGGCCGGATCGCCGAAATGAAAACCGGTGAAGGTAAAACCCTGGTCGGGACCCTGCCGGTTTATTTGAATGCGCTTCTGGGCAAGGGCGTTCACGTCGTGACCGTCAATGATTACTTGGCACAGCGCGACAGCCAGCAAATGGGACAAATTTATAACTTCCTCGGAATGACCGTCGGTGTCAACCTGAACGGCATGGAACATGATGAGAAGCAGGCCGCTTATGCTTGCGATATTACTTATGGAACGAACAATGAATTCGGTTTTGACTACCTCCGCGATAATATGGTGCTGTATAAGGAACAAATGGTACAACGCCCGCTCTACTTCTGTATTATTGACGAAGTGGATTCCATCCTCATCGACGAAGCTCGTACCCCGCTGATCATTTCCGGACAAGCCCAGAAATCGACCGAATTGTATTATGCAGCAGACCGGTTTGTGAAGCGTCTGGTTCCTGAAGAAGACTATACGGTTGATATTAAGGTTAAAGCAGTTTCCCTTACCGAAAAAGGGGTGGCTAAAGCCGAGAAAGCATTCGGCATCGAGAACCTCTACGATCAAAGCCACATTACTCTGAACCACCATGTGGTGCAAGCGCTCAAAGCGAACGTAATTATGCGCCGCGACGTGGATTACGTGGTGACTGAAGAGGAAGTATTGATCGTCGATGAATTTACGGGACGGATTATGCAAGGCCGTCGTTACAGCGATGGTTTGCACCAAGCGATCGAAGCGAAGGAAGGCATCGAGGTTCAAAACGAATCCATGACCCTTGCTACGATTACGTTCCAGAACTACTTCCGGATGTATCGCAAACTCGGCGGGATGACCGGTACGGCCAAGACCGAGGAAGAAGAATTCAAGAAAATTTACGGCCTCGAAGTGCTGCAGGTGCCGACCAACCGGCCGAACCAGCGCCAAGATTTGCCGGATGTCGTATATAAGAGCGAAGAAGGCAAATTCAAAGCCGTGGTGGACGAAATCGTCAACCGTCATAAGCTGAACCAACCGGTACTCGTCGGTACGATATCGATCGAGAACTCCGAACTGGTATCGGAAATGCTGAAGCGCAAAGGCGTCCAGCATAAGGTCCTTAACGCGAAGTACCATGCTGAAGAGGCCGAGATCATTTCCCGTGCGGGTGAGCCGGGTTCCGTAACGATCGCTACCAACATGGCGGGCCGCGGTACGGATATTTTGCTGGGGGACGGCGTATCCTCAATTGGCGGTTTGCACATTATCGGGACGGAGCGGCATGAATCCCGCCGGATCGATAACCAGTTGCGCGGCCGTGCCGGACGTCAGGGCGACCCAGGGTCGACCCAGTTCTATCTGTCCTTGGGCGATGAACTGATGAAGCGTTTCGGTGCCGACAACGTCCTGAACATGATGGACCGTTTGGGCTTTGAAGAAGATCAGCCGATCGAAAGCAAAATGATCTCGCGTGCCATCGAATCCGCGCAAAAACGGGTGGAAGGCAACAACTTCGATGTACGTAAAGTCGTCCTTCAATATGACGATGTCATGAACCAACAACGGGAAATTATTTATAAACAGCGCCGCGAACTGCTGGAATCGGAAAATATCAAGCAAATCATCGTGGATATGATCAAGCCGGTCATTGAACGGGTGGTCCAAGCGCATACCAGCGACGACATTCCTGAGAACTGGGAGCTGCAAGAAGTCGCAGACTATGTTAACAGCAAGCTTTTGGACGAAGGCGCAATAACGAAAGACGACTTGTGGGGTAAAGAGCCGAACGAGATGATCGATCATATTTTTGACCGCGTCATGGTAAAATATGATGCACGCGAAGCGGCGCTCGGCGAGGAAATGGTTCGTGAGTTTGAAAAAGTAATCGCCCTCCGCTCGGTTGACAGCAAGTGGATGGATCATATCGATGCGATGGACCAATTGCGCCAAGGGATTCATCTTCGGGCTTATGGCGGTACGGATCCGTTGCGCGAATACCAGTTCGAAGGCTACGAGATGTTCAATCAGATGATTGCCAGCATCCAGGAAGAAGTGGCCATGTACATCATGAAAGCCCAAGTGGAAAGCAATCAGGAACGTCAGGCTGTCGTGGACGAGGACAAAATCTCCACCAGCGGCGAACCGGCTGAGAAACGTCCCGTGAAACGCGGGGAGGAAATCGGGCGCAATGATCTTTGCCCTTGCGGCAGCGGCAAGAAATACAAACACTGCCATGGACAGAACGCATAAGGGAGCTCGTTTCGTTCAGCTCTGATAAAAAGCGGGGAGCCGTCCGGGTCGGATGGCATCCCCGTTTCTATGTGCATACTATTTATTTTAGAAAGGTGGTATTACAGCATGATCGATCCGAGCGTTAAACAGGACATGCGCGAAATAGCCAAAAAATTATCCAACCTTAGGGGGTCTCTTTGACTTAGACCTTAAGCAGGAAATGATTGCAAACTACGAGGAAAAGATGGCGGCACCCGATTTTTGGGATGACAACGACAAGGCGCAAAGCTTAATCGCAGAGCTTAATGCCGTTAAATCTTCGGTGGATCAGTATAACGTCTTGCAGCAGGAATATGACGATGCCGAAATGATGGCAGAGCTGGCCGAAGAAGAGGGCGACGAATCGTTGGCGGCGGAAATCGGGACGTCGGTAACTTCGCTGGTGAAAAAGCTTGAGGATTTCGAGCTGCAATTGCTGCTGAACCAGCCGTACGACAAGATGAACGCCATCCTGGAGCTGCATCCGGGCGCTGGCGGTACCGAGTCGCAGGACTGGGGCCAAATGCTGTTGCGGATGTACACCCGCTGGGCAGAGAAGCGCGGTTTCAAAGTCGAGACGCTCGACTATTTGCCGGGCGACGAAGCGGGCATCAAGAGCGTGACTCTGCTAATCAAAGGGTACAACGCTTACGGTTATCTCAAGGCGGAAAAAGGCGTTCATCGCCTCGTCCGCATCTCGCCGTTCGACTCATCCGGCCGCCGGCATACTTCCTTCGTCTCCTGCGACGTCGTGCCGGAAATCACGGATGACGTGGAGGTCGAGATCCGCACGGAGGATCTCAAGATCGACACGTACCGGGCCAGCGGGGCGGGCGGGCAGCACATCAATACGACGGACTCGGCCGTGCGGATTACGCACTTGCCGACGGGCGTCGTGGTGACGTGCCAGAATGAACGCTCGCAGATCAAGAACCGCGAACGCGCGATGACGATGCTCCGTTCCAAGCTGTACGAGCGAAAGCTCGAAGAGCAACGGAAGGAGCTCGATGAAATTCGCGGCGAGCAATCCGATATCGCCTGGGGCAGCCAGATCCGTTCCTACGTCTTCCATCCGTACAGCATGGTCAAGGACCATCGTACTTCGGTGGAGACGGGCAACGTCGGCGCCGTTATGGACGGCGATCTCGATGCATTCATCGACGGATACTTGCGCAGCCAGATCCGGAGCGAAGTGCAATAACGCAGTAATGTCGGCATGCGGTGATTTGCATGCTGGCTTCAACAGGATAGAACCGATTCCTACACCGCGGAAGTCCGGATAGGAAGGGGCGCTCGCTTCCCTAGGGGGCGGTTCGCCCCTTCCCGTGCCGGGCTCGCCCGACAGGGTGTAGGAATTTTTTTGAATCAGTGAGGAGGGGCAGCGGTGCCGCCGAAAACCCGCAAACGCAGATTAAACGAATATATTCCAATAACCGGTCCAGCCCGGCATACAATGGACACGCTGATGATTATCGTGGGGTCCTTCATTACAGCGCTGGCTTTTAACTTGTTTTTAGTGCCAAACCATATCGCCTCCGGCGGCGTGTCCGGCCTTTCCGTCATCGCGCAGTCCCTGTTCGGAATAGAGCCGGCTTACACCCAGTGGGCTTTGAACATCCCGCTGTTTGTAGCAGGATTTTTGCTGCTCGGGCGGGATTATGCAATCCGTTCCCTGCTCGGAACGGTCGTTCTTCCGTTATTTGTTTTTCTTAGCAAAGATTTTCCCGTACCGACCACGGATCCGCTGCTTGCTTCCTTGTACGGCGGGATCGGCGTCGGCCTGGGGCTGGGTATCGTTTTCCGGGGCAGGGGTTCTACGGGCGGCCTTTCCACCTTGGCCCAGATCATCCAGAAGTATAGCGGCCTCAGCCTTTCCGTTTGCGTTGTTCTTATGGACGGCATGGTCATTGCCCTCGCCGGCTTCATCCTTTCTCCTGAAAAAGCGTTGTACGCGTTGATCGGTCTCTATATAACCGGCAAAATCATCGATTCGATTGAGCTCGGCTTTAACTATACGAAGGTTGCGTACATCATCGCGGACAATACCGAGGCGATTTCCAAGGGAGTGCTGTCCGAGCTCGACCGGGGGCTGACCAAGCTGAATGCACAGGGCGGCTATACGGGAGACAATCGCACCGTCCTGATGGTCGTCGTAGGACAAAGCGAAGTAACCCGGCTCAAAACGCTCGTGCAGACGCTGGAACCGTCGGCGTTTGTCATTATAACGAACGCTCATGAAGTATTGGGCGAAGGATTTAAACGGACCTGATTGAGGTGTTTTTGACACAATCTAATAACTACAAGCTTATCCGACGGGTAGAATTGTTCACGGTTCGGTGGCATCAACTCATTAACTACATTAACAGCACCAACAGCACCAACAGCACCAACAGCACCAACAGCACCAACAGCACCAACAGCACCAACAGCACCAACAGCACCAACAGCACCAACAGCACCAACAGCACCAACAGCACCAACAGCACCAACAGCATAAAGTAATTTGTAGAAGGCTGTTCGCGCTAGTCATTTTGGAGTGACTGTGGGAACGGTCTTTTTGTGCTTTCCAAAAAGACAATACCCCACAAAATGTCCACCTAAAAGTGGACATAAAGAAGTTGTTGCTCATAAAACGGAAATATCAATATATAGATCGAAGTGTCAAAAAGTGAGCTGTATATATGGGATGCGTGGTCGGAGAGAGTACTTCTCTTTTTCGGAAAAGTGTCCACTATTTGAAAGACAAACCTTCAATTCCTCCACCGTACGAGGACAAACCGTGGAAGCCGGATGATGCATCCGCCTTCCGATTTCTATAAACTATCCGGTGAAGGTGTACGCGGCAAAGTTTAAGGCTTCCGACGGAGCCTAACCATTTGATCGAATGGAAAAGTAGGCACATATCATTTTAAGGAGCATACAATCAAAAAGACTGACATCGTATGAAAATTATTCGTTGTATATATATTAATATGAATGTATAATAATACGTACTTACTATTGGAATGTATGGAATGCAATTATAGAGCCTTGGGAGGAGAAAGAGAGGGAAGTCGGTGAGTGGAGAAAAAATAAAAGTCGCTATTATCGGTTCCACCGGATATGGAGGGGTGGAGCTGATTCGTTTTTTATTGGGGCATCCGGAGGTGGAAATTGTTTCCGTCATATCGTCGTCCAGTGCGGGCGTGCCGATTACGGAAGGATTTCCTCATCTGAGCGAGCTCGTTCTGCAAAACTTGGAAGGTGTCGATCCGAAGGCGATTGCGGAAAAAGCGGACGTCGTATTTACGGCTACGCCATCCGGCATCAGCGGCAAGCTGGTTCCTGAACTACTGGCGGTTGGACTTAAGGTCATCGACCTCTCTGGAGATTTCCGGCTCAAGGACGGATCGGTTTACGAAGCTTGGTATAAGCATGAGGCTCCGGATGCGGGCCTTTTGGAAAAAGCGGTTTACGGGTTAGCTGAAATTAACGGAGATGCCGTAAAGGGTGCGGACTTCATTTCGAATCCCGGCTGTTATCCGACCGCAACGCTTCTGGGTCTGATTCCGGCGCTGAGCGCAGGATGGATCGATCCAAGAACGATTATTATCGACGCCAAATCGGGCGTTTCCGGGGCAGGGCGGGGCACAAGCCTGATGACCCATTACGGGGAAATAAATGAAAACTTGAAAGTATATAAAGTCAACAAGCATCAGCATATCCCTGAAGTCGAACAGTCCCTTACGCAAATTGCCGGGGAGCCAGTGACCGTCACATTTACGACGCATCTCACGCCGATGACGCGGGGAATCATGAGCACAATGTATGCCGGATTAAACGGAATCCATACGGAAGAGGACTTGGTGGAATTATATCGGCAATACTATGAGGGAAGGCCGTTCGTTCGCATCCGCGAAGCCGGAAAATGGCCGGCTACGAAAGAAGTATTCGGATCGAACTATTGCGATATCGGTTTTGCCGTTGACAGCCGGACAGGGAGACTGACGATTATTTCCGTCATCGACAATGTTGTCAAAGGAGCCGCCGGGCAGGCGATCCAAAATTTGAATCTGATGATGGGCTGGGACGAAATGACCGGGCTTAGACTAAGTCCTGTCTATCCATAAATCGCTGCGGAGAATTCATGAGTTTTTGAGATTAAGAGACTTGCTTGTCGAAATGAAAGGAGAAGGTCATGGGAGTAGTTAGTTTGTTTAGCGTGGCGCCGGAGGGCTCCATTACTTCACCGAAGGGATTTCAAGCAGGGGGACTGCATTGCGGTTTGAAAAAAACGAATCGCAACGATCTCGGCGCGATCGTGTGCGAGGTGCCTGCCGTGGCGGCGGCCGTTTATACGACGAACGTGTTTCAGGCAGCTCCGCTTAAAGTGACGCGAGAAAGCATCGCGTCGAGCGGACGGAAGCTGCGGGCCGTCGTCGTGAACAGCGGCAACGCCAACGCCTGCACCGGGCAGCAGGGCGAAGCCGATGCTTACGCCATGCGGGCCGCGGCGGCGGAAGCCTTCGGGCTCGGTGAGCACGAAGTTGCCGTCGCCTCCACCGGCGTCATCGGCGAACTGTTGCCGATGGACCGCGTTGCCGGCGGGATTGCCGGACTGCCGGCGGTGCTGTCGGAAGGCGGTGACGGGGCGGAGCAGTTCTGCCAGGCGATACTGACGACCGACCTCGTAAAGAAAGAGATCTGCGTCCGGCTCGCGGTGGACGGCCGCGAAGTATTGATCGCCGGTGCCGCCAAGGGTTCCGGCATGATTCATCCGAACATGGCGACGATGCTCGCTTTTATGACGACGGATGCAGCCGTCGAGCCGCAGGCTCTGCAGCAATTGCTCGGCGCCACGACCGACGTGACCTTTAACATGATCACGGTCGACGGCGATACGAGCACGAACGACATGCTGGTCGCGATGGCCAGCGGCCTCGCGGAGAACCGGCCGCTGGCGCCGGGCCATCCCGACTGGGAGGCCTTCGCGGCCGCGTTCCGGCACGTGTGCGAGACGCTCGCGCAAGCGATCGCCCGCGACGGCGAAGGCGCCACGCGCCTGGTTGAGGTGACGGTGGTAGGCGCCGTCACCGATGAATCGGCCCGCGCGATCGCCAAGACGGTGATCGGCTCCAGCCTGGTGAAGTCGGCCGTATTCGGGGCCGACGCCAACTGGGGCCGCATCATCGCGGCGGTCGGACGCGCCGGAGAGCAGGTGAACCCGGAAACCGTCGATATCCGCCTTGGCGATATCGTAGTCCTGTCCGGGTCCCGGCCGATTCCTTTCGACGAGGAAGAAGCCCTCGTCTACCTGCAGGGCGACACGGTAGCCATCCATGTCGACCTGCATAACGGCAAGGGAAGCGCGACGGCCTGGGGCTGTGATTTAACCTACGATTACGTAAGAATTAACGCGGCGTACCGCACTTGATATATTTTTAGGCAATAATTATTCATGGCGTTAAGTACACCATTCGATAGGAGAGAGGAGCGTTACAATGAGAATCGTATTGGAAGGCGGTCAATTATCCGCCGCGGGTTTGGGCTTCGGTGCCAAGCGGACGTTTGTGATGAAATGCGGAGGAAGCACATTGGAACAATTGCCGGATTCTTTTTATAAGGATTTGGCTGACTTGCAGGAGAACGGAACTCAACCCGTGATCGTACATGGCGGCGGCCCGGCCATATCCGATAATCTGGGCAAATTGGGGATCGAAACTCATTTTGTTAACGGTCTGCGCTATACATCGGAAGAGGTGCTGGACGTGGTTGAAATGGTGCTCGCAGGCAGCATCAACAAGAAGATCGTACGCCGGATCGGGCAGTCGGGCGGCAAAGCGGTCGGGTTGTCGGGAGTAGACGGCAATCTGATTCAGGCCAAACCGGTGGTAAATTCCGCAGAAGTAGGGCTTGTGGGCGAGGTAACCGGCGTTAATGCGTCTCTGATCGAGGGCGTGGTGAAGCTCGGCTTCATGCCGGTCATCGCACCGGTCGGGATCGGTGCGGGCGGACAACGTTACAATATCAACGCAGACACGGCGGCCGGAGCAGTGGCTTCGGTGCTGGGCGTACAGCAGATGATCGTGGTTACGGATGTGCCTGGCATTTTAAAGTCGGTGAACGGGGAGAAAAAAGTGCTCCGCACCGTGACCGTGCAGCAAATCGAAGATATGATCCTGACCGGCGAAATCTACGGCGGGATGATCCCGAAGGTGCGTGCGGCGGTTGCGTGCATTAACGGCAAAGTCAACGAGGTAGTCATTGTGGACGGCAGCGAGCCGGGCGTATTGGGCAAGGTGCTGGCCGGAGAAGAAATCGGAACAAAAATCGTACGCATGCAGTAGCCCGTACTTCCTTTAATGCGTTATAGTAAAAGAAGATTGCTGCACGTAGGTATGGTTTGAATCTTGATGGCTTGCTCGCATTTTGACGGAACGGGATACCTCCTTGATTGGAAGATTTCCAACCAGAAGTCAAGATTAGTTTGGTTTACTCCCCCTTCATTGGATTATATCCAGCGAAATTAATACATTTGGCCTTTTTCCCCTGAATGAAGAAACAATAGGCTGGAATATCTCCAATGAGAGCTCTTCGACAGGTCTACGCGTGTCGGCTTTATTGGAAAAAGTCCAACGGGTCGGTTCAGTAACTTACCAGGGGATTGAACAAGGTGCGAATTGCATAGTCGACAGCGTACAAGAAACGTCTCATCGTGATGGACTGGATATTTCCATCCTGAAAGCCGGAAAATGGAGTTTATTTTGGTCACATTGGATATTTCCAGTAATCGATAGGAGTGATAGAGATGGCACAAAGCGATATCCAGGATAAAAAAGCGACTGCCGGGGCAGTCAATGAGGGAACGGATACCCGCAACGGAGCATCGGCTGGGGCAGGGACTGCTGGAGCTACGGCTTCGGCGACAGGGAACACAGCCGGGCAAAGCGCTCTGTTCTCAACATACTCCCGCTATCCGCTTAGCCTGGTCAAAGGCCATGGAAGCTGGGTTTGGGACGATCAGGGTAACCGGTATCTCGACTTTATGAGCGGTCTTGCCGTAACCAGCCTGGGGCACGCTCCCGAAAAAGTGAAAGAGAAGGTCAAAGCCCAATTGGATGAGCTTTGGCATGTTTCGAACCTGTTTCAAATTCCCCAGCAGGAAAAGGCTGCCCGTTTGCTGACCGAGATCAGCTGCGCGGACGCCGTGTTTTTCTGCAACAGCGGGGCGGAAGCGAACGAGGCGGCCATCAAGCTGGCTCGCCGTTATCATCAGAAGGTGAAGGGAACGGACCGGTACGAAGTGATCACCTTCGAACAGTCTTTTCACGGACGCACACTGGCTACGTTAACTGCGACCGGTCAGCAGAAGGTCAAGGACGGCTTTCTTCCGCTGCCTGCCGGATTCGTAACCGTACCGCTACATGATATGGAAGCCTTGAAGGCGGCCATCGGGCCGAATACGGCGGCGGTGATGCTGGAGATGGTTCAGGCCGAAGGCGGCGTGCATCCGGTGGATCGGGGATTTGTGCAAGAACTTTCCGCACTTTGCAAAAAGGAAGGGCTGCTGCTGATCATAGATGAAGTGCAAACCGGCATGGCCCGTACCGGCTCCTGGTTCGCTCATCAGCAGTACGGCATTGAGCCTGATATTTTCACTGCGGCCAAAGGGATTGCCAGCGGTCTGCCTGCGGGAGCGATGCTTGCGAAGGATTACCTGCGCGAGGCGTTTACGCCGGGTACGCACGCTTCGACGTTCGGCGGCAATCCGGTTTCGGCTTCCGCGGTCATTGCGACGATCGAGACGATGAAAGAAGAACAAATTCCGGAGCTGGCCGCGGAGACGGGCAGTTACTTGAAGGAGCAACTGCGGAAGAAACTTGCGGATTATTCCTTCGTTCAGGAAATTCGCGGCCTTGGCCTGCTGATCGGCATCGAATGCGAGGGGCCGGTCGGGGAACTGGTGACGGCCGGGCAAAAGAATAAATTGCTGTTCGTGACCGCCGGGCCGAACGTGATTCGGCTCCTGCCGAATCTCAAGGTTTCCCGCGAAGAAATCGATCAGGCGGTCGACACGCTCGCCGCTTTGATTGCAGCGCACACCGTGAAGGAGGATAATAATCTATGAGCCTGACCGAGCAAAACAAACATACAAGCTTCAACCTCAGCGGACGTGACTTTCTGGAGATGGACGACTACACTTCGGAAGAGATTGAATATTTGATCGATTTGGCGATCGAAATCAAAGCGAAGCAAAAAAACGGAGAAGTATACCAGCCGCTCAAAGGAAAAACGGTCGGACTGATTTTTGAAAAATCGTCCACCCGGACTCGCGTGTCCTTTGAAGTCGGCACGTACCAGCTTGGAGGGCATGCGCTTTTCCTGAGCAAGAACGACATCCAGTTGGGCCGCGGCGAGACGATTGCCGATACGGCGGGCGTCATGTCGCGCTATCTCGACGGAATCATGATCCGTACGTTCGGGCATGACAAGGTCGTTGATCTGGCCCGGTACTCCACCGTTCCGGTTATCAACGGGCTGAGCGATCTGGCTCACCCTTGCCAGGTGTTGGCGGATTTTCAAACGATCTACGAGCATAAAGGTGTTTTGAAAGGATTGAAGCTGGCTTATATCGGTGACGGTAACAATATGGCGCACTCCCTCATGATCGGCGGGGCGAAGCTCGGCGTTCATGTGTCGGTGGCGAGTCCGGAGGGATATGAGCCCGATCCGCAAGTGGTCGCGAGTGCTCAGGAAATCGCAAAGGCTACGGGCGCAACGATCGAAGTTGTCCGCGATCCGCAAGACGCGGCGAAGGATGCCGACGTCATCTACACGGACGTATGGGCGAGCATGGGCTTTGAAGAGGAACAAAAGGCGCGCGAAGTCGCATTTGCTTCCTATCAAGTCGATGAGGAGCTGGCGCAGCTCGCCAACCCGGATTACTTGTTCATGCATTGCCTGCCGGCCCATCGCGGGGAGGAAGTCAGCGAAGGCGTCATCGATGGCAAGCATTCGATTATTTTTGATCAGGCGGAAAACCGGCTGCATGCGCAGAAAGCGCTAATGGCGGCTTTGATAGGAAATTAACGGGAGCCGGGTGCGGCTCAAACCCCATTTTTAGGAGGATTCACAATCATGGCAAAGGAAAAAATCGTACTGGCGTATTCGGGCGGTCTGGATACGTCGGTCATTCTGAAGTGGCTTAAAGAGACTTATGACGCCGAAATTATCGCCTTTACGGCGGATATCGGCCAGAAGGAGGAATTGGACGGGCTGGAGGAAAAGGCGCTTGCGACCGGCGCTTCCAAGGTGTATATCGACGATCTGCGCGAGGAATTCGCCAAGGATTTCATTTACCCGATGTTTCAGTCGGGCGCTCTGTACGAAGGGCAGTATTTGCTCGGCACCAGTATCGCCCGTCCATTGATCGCGAAGCGCATGGTTGACATCGCCCGTGCCGAAGGCGCGACGGCGATTGCCCATGGCGCCACAGGCAAAGGCAACGACCAAGTGCGCTTCGAGTTGGCGGCGGCTGCGCTCGCGCCGGAAATCTCCGTGATCGCGCCTTGGCGTCTGAGCGAGTTCCGCGACCGCTTCCCGGGTCGCGCCGAAATGATCGCTTACGCGGAAGCAAACGGCATTCCGGTTACCGCCTCGGCGGCGAAACCGTACTCCATGGACCGCAACCTGCTCCATATCAGCTATGAGAGCGGCGTGCTGGAAGACCCTTGGTTCGACGCTTCCGCACCGGAAAACAAAGGCATGTTCCTCCTTAGCGCTTCGCCGGAGGATGCTCCGGATCAGCCGGAATATTTGGAGCTGACCTTTGAACAAGGAAATTGCGTGGCGCTGAACGGCGAGCAGTTGGACCCGCTGCGCGTGATGGAGAAGTTGAACGAACTGGGCGGCAAGCATGGGATCGGCCGCGTCGACATGGTCGAGAACCGCTTCGTCGGCATGAAGAGCCGGGGCGTCTATGAGACGCCGGGCGGAAGCATTCTGTTTACGGCTCACCGGAAGATGGAATCGCTGACGATGGACCGCGAAGTGATGAACCTTCGCGACAGCCTGATTACCCGTTACAGTACGCTGGTGTATAACGGGTTCTGGTTCGCGCCGGAACGTCTCGCCTTGCAGGCGCTCGTGACCGAGAGTCAGAATAACGTAACGGGTACAGTTCGCGTGAAACTGTATAAGGGCAATATCATCGCAGCGGGCGTGAAGAGCCCGGTTAGCTTGTACAACCCGGATATCGCGACGATGGAAGCCGATCCGACGCAAGCTTACGATCAGGGAGACGCTACGGGCTTTATCCGCCTGAATGCGCTACGCCTGAAAGTGGGCTCGGGTGTACAACAAAGCAATAACTAAGCTGCTAATGAGCGGTATAACGATAAATGGATAGACATAAGGATAACGGACCGTCGGCCGTTTCCCGTCCGTAGGGGTAATGCCCTGCCGCCGGGAAACGGCCTGCGGTTTGATTCAGATAAGGAGTGGATCAGGTGAGCAAGCTGTGGGGCGGACGTTTTACGAAACAGACAAACCGGTTGGTGGAGCAGTATACCGCATCGATCGGGTTTGACAAGGCACTGGCGGAGGAGGATGTGCAGGGTAGCCTTGCGCATGTGACGATGCTGGGCAAATGCGGCATCCTCCCGGAAGAGGATGTCGAGAAAATCAAGGACGGGCTGCATACCGTGCTGAACAAAATCAAGCGGGGCGAGCTTGAGTATTCTGTTTCGGACGAGGATATTCACATGAATATCGAGAAGCAGCTGATCGATGAAGTCGGTCCCGTAGGCGGGAAGCTTCATACCGGACGCAGCCGGAACGACCAGGTGGCGACGGATATGCACCTGTATTTGCGCAAGCGGGTCGTGGAGTTCGTGGGCCTGCTTCAGGATCTCCAGGAAGCGCTGATCGGACAGGCCAAAGACAACCAGGAGACGATCGTTCCCGGCTATACGCATCTGCAGCGGGCGCAGCCGATCTTGTTTGCCCATCACTTGATGGCTTACGTCTCGATGTTCCAGCGCGATATCGAACGCCTTCAGGATAGTTACAAACGCATCAATGTGCTTCCGCTCGGTGCGGGGGCGCTGGCGGGAACCACGTTTCCGATCGACCGCCATTTCGTGGCGGAGCAGCTTCATTTTGACGGAGTTTACGAAAACAGTCTGGACGCGGTGAGCGATCGCGATTTCATCATCGAGTTTCTGGCCGACGCCTCGATTCTGATGATGCATCTGTCGCGTCTCAGCGAAGAGCTGGTCCTGTGGAGCAGCACCGAGTTCCGGTTTGTCGAACTCGACGATGCTTTTTGCACGGGCAGCAGCATTATGCCGCAGAAGAAAAACCCGGACGTGCCGGAACTGGTCCGCGGCAAAACCGGCCGCGTGTACGGCAACTTGATGGGACTCCTTACCGTGCTGAAGTCGCTTCCGCTGGCCTATAACAAAGATATGCAGGAAGACAAGGAAGGCATGTTCGACACGGTGGAGACGCTTCAGGGAGCGCTGCAGCTGTTTGCGCCGATGATCGCCACGATGAAGGTGAACAGCGGGCGCATGCGCGAAGCGGTGAACAAAGACTTCTCCAATGCGACCGACATCGCCGACTTCCTGGCGAACAAAGGACTGCCTTTCCGCCAGGCGCATGAAGTGATCGGCAAAACGGTGCTGTACTGCATCCAAAACGACAAGTTCCTTCTGGATCTCACGCTGGATGAATTCAAGCAATTCTCTCCGCTGTTCGATGAGAGCATCTATAACGTGCTTCAGCCGGAAACGGTGGTCAACGCCCGTAATGTTTACGGGGGGACGGCTTCCGGCCAAGTGGCCGCCGCGATCTCCAGAGCGGAAGCCAAACTCGTAACCTTAGCGGAATGGGTACAGGAATATACGGAAAAAAGTAAATAACTCGCCGGACCGCCTGCCAGTCCTTGGAAAAGCCTTTCGTTTAGTGACGAAAGGCTTTTTTGTCCGAAAAGTTTCTTGGATTGGAAAAATATTCTGAAAATTTATAACTATTTCATATAACTTTCAGAAAATTATAAAAATATCGTCGCATTATGTCGAAATAAAAGATAGATCATTCCTTGAAATGATTAAAATTTTGATGTTCGTTCCACCTTAGATCAGACACAAAACATACATAGCACATTTGCAAAGGGGAGATAGATTCATGAAAACTTTTTTTGCCCGACTAAGAGGGGTGTTGGAAATCAGGACGCTTCGCAACCGCTTGATGCTTCTGTTTGCCGTCATGCTGATCATTCCGAATGTCGTCATCGCGTTTTCCAGCCTGACCAGCGCCAGCGGTCAGCTTCGCGCCAAAATGAATGACAGTACGCGTTCGAGCGTTAATCTGCTGAACGACTCGCTGAATCATATCGTAGAAGCGGAAGTCCGAAATGTCGAACAACTCGTTATGGAAATTGAAACGAAGCAAATCGATGCCAAATCCCCGGAACTCAGGAAGCTGCTTGAACTGTTTGTCGAGAAG
The DNA here is from genome assembly GCF_046559655.1 of Fontibacillus forbon. Lineage (NCBI taxonomy): Bacteria > Bacillati > Bacillota > Bacilli > Caryophanales > Paenibacillaceae > Fontibacillus > Fontibacillus forbon. The sequence continues at coordinate 717,508 of NZ_JBKGFV010000003.1, forward strand.
CATCCCGAACTGGAAATTATAACGGTTGGGAATCAAAACGGCGCCTGGATGAAGGCGCCCGATCCCGGCAATCAGGATTACGATCCAAGAGAAAGGGACTGGTACAAGGCAGCGTTAGCCAAGCCCGACCAGACGGTCATTCTGGATCCGTTCAAATCGGCTACGACGGGCAACTACAATTTGTTCATCAGCCGGGCGCTGCCCGACGGCCAAGGGGCGATCACGGTATCCCTGGATTTGGCCAATCTAAACGAAATGGTTAAAAAGATCAGCCTCGGTGCCAAAGGTTACATTTACTTGCTGGACCGGACCAACCATTTCACTTCCCACCCGGTGCAGGCGGTCGGAGCGGAGGCGGTTGGAGACCATCTGGTCAAGATCCAGGGTGAGGAATCGGGATTTTTGAATTACGATAACCCGGACACCGGCCAGCCGCAGAGCGGATATTTTACGACGAACGATTTGACCGGATTCAAAATCGTCGGCGTGCTGCAAACGAATGAGTTCACCAAAGCCTCGATGCCTATTTTTTGGACGGCTTTAATCGTATTATGCGTTTCCCTGATTGTCGCGGGTATTGTATTGTTCCTGGTTATCCGCAGCGTGACGCGTCCGATCGAAGGGCTGAACAAATCCGCTAAGCGGGTGGGCGAGGGATATTTAAACGAAGAGGTAATCACTACCCGCCGGGATGAAATCGGTCAGTTGGCCCAAAATTACAATGAGATGGTGGGTTCTATTCGGACTATGGTTCAAGACATCTCCGAAATTTCCAGTCAGCTTGCCGCTTCGAGCGAAGAACTGACGGCCGGAACCGAGCAGAACGCCCGAACGGTCGAGCATGTGGTCGGCTTGGTGCAGGAGACCTCGGCAGGCGCCGAAATTCAGGCGTCCGTATCCGCGGAAAGCGCCAAGACGATGGAAGAGATGTCGACGGGCATCCGCAAAATCGCTGAGGCGTCCGGAACGATTGTGGAATCTTCGCAACAGACGGAACAGGATGTGCGCTTCGGTAGCGAGAAGGTTGTGCTCGTCGGCCGGCAAATGGAGGAGATTCGCCGCTCCACGCAGGAATCCGCGGAACTGATGCATCAAATGAATGATCTCAGCGCCCAGGTCTCGGGCATGAGCAGCGCGATCTCGGACATTGCGGTACAGACCAATCTTTTGGCGCTGAACGCGGCGATCGAAGCGGCCCGGGCAGGCGAGGAAGGCCGAGGGTTCTCGGTCGTCGCCGGGGAAGTCCGTAAACTGGCCGAGCAATCCCGAACTACGGCGGAGGGCATTCAGCAGAGCATTGCCCGGATGGTCGAGATGACGGGAAAAGTGTATGAGGTCATGAACCGGGATGTCACCGCGAGCGTGGAACGCGGTATCTCCGTTACGGAAGAGGCACAGAGTGCTTTCCGCGAAATCGAAAGCTCCACGAAAAAGATTGCGGAACAGATACACGAGGTATCGGCCATCACCGAGCAGATGTCGGCGAGTGCGGATGAAATCGCCGATTCGGTGGCGCAAATCGCCAAAACCTCTTCGCATAGTCTGGATTCCTTCCAGAGCGTAACCGCGGCGACGCAGGAGCAGCTTGCTTCCATGGAGGAAATCTCCTCCGCATCGGATGGACTGGCCCGCATGGCCGCAGAAATGCATGGAAAGATCGATCACTTTAAGTTGTAAGGCGTTGCATACTATAGGATGAAGCTATGGCCGTGCCGGTCGCGTATCTTTCAGAGGTACGCGGCCGGCCCTTTTTTTTTCGCAAAAAGCAGGTTTGGATTCAGTGAATATTTACTGTGTAACAATGTTATGTTACATTGGGAATGCAAGAAAGGAGCAGATCAAAATGAACGAGGATTTGATCTCAAAAAAAGAATTGCTGGATATGACGGGGATTTCTTACGGACAGTTATACCGTTGGAAGCGGAAAAACCTCATCCCCGAGCAATGGTTTATCCGTAAATCATCCTTCACGGGGCAAGAAACCTTCTTTCCTCGCGAGAAAATATTGCAACGAATCGACCGTATTTTGAACATGAAAGATGATTTGTCGCTGGATGCGCTGGCGGATGTGTTTTCTCCGAGCCTGGGGGAAATGAGCTTAAGCGTGGGAGAAATTTTGGAACGAAACATTGTTACAACAACCTCGTTAAATTTGTACATTGAGTCCGCCGGGGCTACGGATCAACCTGAATTCAGTTTTGAAAAAATACTGATCATCTACGTCCTAGACAAGATGCTGCGAAGCGGCGATATTTCGCTGGAAGAAGGCCGTTTGCTCGTTCGGACGCTGGAGGCCTATTTTCCGGAGCAAACGGGGAGGGAATGCGGCATAAGGCTGACCAGAAAGATGGGTGTCGCCGCTTTTGTGCTCGTACCGGGAAACGGGGAGGTTTATATGGATAGCGAGGTCCGGACGGTGACCCGATTGTCTATGGCGCAGTGTACGGAAGAATTGAAACTAATCATGGGCGGGAGTGAAGGCTAAGTGAAGGAGCAAGAGGCTAAGGACTTAAGAATCAACGGATTGGGAAAGGCTGCCGGCGGTACCTATGGGAAGATCAGCACGGACGGGATCGCCACGCTGAACGGGGACATTGTATGCAATTCACTGACCTCGAACGGGACTTTGAAATTGAAAGGATCGATCCAAGCAGGGAAAATCCGGATGAATGGAAATGGATCGGCGGAGGGAAGCATCAGCGGAGAACTGATTCGGGTGGACGGCATGTTGAAAACCGGTGGAGATCTGCGGGTGGAGGAAGTGGATTTCAATGGCATGGTGACGCTGGGCGGGAATGTCTCCGGTGAGGGCTTGAAGGTGGATGGCGGCCTGAAAGTGGGAGGCAACGCGGAATTCGAGACGTTTAAAGTCCATGGCGGTTTCCAAATCGGCGGCATGCTGAATGCGGGAACTTTGGATATCTACATGTCCGCAGCTTGTAAAGCCAAAGAAATCGGCGGGGAAGTCATCCAGGTTCGCAGAAAACCGAGCACAAGAAATCTGTTGGCTCTGTTCTCCTCTTCTTTGGCGGTCGGCTTGACTGCGGAAGTAATCGAAGGAGATCACATTGTGCTGGAGGAGACGAAAGCGGAAATCGTGCGGGGCAGTTCCGTCCGGATCGGGCCGGGGTGCGAAATTGGACGCGTGGAATACAAGGACCGTTTCGAAGTCGATCCCAAAGCGACGGTCGGCAGTGCCGAGCAAGTATAGTGGAGGAATATACGGGAGGCGAAAAGTTTATGAATCATCGGGAGGAACAACGGAATGATTTACGGCTGGTGGGAGACAGCATGTCGAATGGCGGCTTCTACGGTAAAGTTAGTCTGACTGGCGATGCCGAATTTAACGGGAACGTCGATTGCCTGTCTTTAAAATCCACCGGGAACATCAAGGTAGACGGCAGCCTCCGCAGCGGTACCTTGAAGACTACCGGGGATTTGAAGATCGAAGGGGGCCTGACTGTCACCGAGATGTCTGCAACGGGAGAGGTTTGGGTGAAGGAGAGTATTTCCGGCGAAAACATGAAAATATTCGGGACCTGTACGGTGATGAGCGGAATCCAGACTGAACGGTTTAAGCTAAAGGGAGTCGTGCAAAGCGAGGGTATGCTGAATTCGGAAACGGTAGAAATGGTGCTGTTCGGGAAAAGCTATGCCGCTGAAATCGTCGGAACCCGAATTGAGGTTCAACCATTCGGAGCCCAAAAATGGGTTCCGTGGCTCCGGATGAGGGGGACGCCGGAGCTTGAAGCCCAAGTTATCGAAGGCGACGTGGTTTCGTTGGAAAATACGAAGGCGGATACGGTTCGCGGCGGCGAGGTGCGCATAGGACCCGGTTGCCGGATCCGGCTTGTGGAATACAGCAAGTCCTTTCATCAGGATAGACAGTCGGAAGTGGCTGAAAGCGTGAGAGTAACGGAGCATTAGGATAAGAAAAAAAGATAATAACAAATGAAGCCCGGTCCCGGTAAACGATGGCCTCCTCCCGCATGCGGGAACGAGCAAGGCATCGCTTATAGGGGAGCCGGGCTTTGTACTGTTTATTAGTTTAATCAAACTTCCGGACCGATGCGGCCCTTTCGTCCGGCTGCATAACCGAAAACGATGGTGATCAGCGACATGGCGGTGATCGTAGCCAGCGGCACGGACCAGCCTCCGGATTGATCGTGAAGGAAACCGAACAGGGTCGGCCCGACCGCGGACAAGAGATAGCCGATGGATTGTGACATCCCGGACAGTTGAGCCGACTGCTCGGCCGTGCGGGAACGCAAGGCGAAAAACATGATGACCAGGCTGAACGTCGTGCCGCTGCCGAGCCCGATTAATAGGATGAAAAGCAGAGCCAAGGATGGAGGACCGAGCCAGATGCCCCCGAATCCGACCAGGAACAGGGCTGCGGAAGCTGCGGACAGTTCCTTTTGACTCTGCATCCGCGACGCGAGCAGCGGCATGAGGAAGGCTCCCGACATGCTGGCAAGCTGCATCAAGGATAGCATCCAGCCGGCCTGATCCATGCTCATTCCTTGCTCGTGAAGGATTTCCGGCAGCCAGGAGACGCCGACATAAAACATGATGGACTGGAAGCCCATAAAGAGCGTCACCTGCCAGGCGATAGGCGAGCGCCAAACGGAGCCGGCGCGCTTGGCGGATATGTTGTTGTCCGCCTTAGCCGTGCCCGGTTTCGCGGCCCGGTGCTGGCCATCAGCTCCCGCGCTGCTATTTTTACTCTTGGCGCTATGCCGTCGGGCAAGGGGTAGCCAGACTAAGGCGGTGGCCGCCGACAAAATAATCCAGCAGGCCAGCGCTCCGCGCCATCCCAATGATGTGCGGGAGAGCGGCATGCTGATTCCGGAAGCGATGGCGGACCACATATTCATCAAAGAAGTGTATAGCGACGTCATCAATCCAAGCCGCAGCGGGAAATCGCGCTTGATGATGCTGGGAACCAGCACGTTCGCGATGGCGATGGCGCTGCCGATCAGGGCCGTGCCGCCGAAAAGGGTAGGAATCGCGGGAAGCGAGCGAAGCAGGATCCCGGCCGACATCAAGATCATGCAATAAAATAGCGTGCGCTCCGCGCCAAAGCGGGTAGACAGCTTTGGCGCAGCGAGAGCGAACACGGCAAAGGCGAGCAGCGGAAGGGTAGTCAGCATTCCGCTCATCGTATGCGACAGGCCGGTGGAGCTTTGAATCTCGCCGATCAGCGAGCCGACTCCGGTGATCGGCGACCGTAGCGTCGATGCGGTCAGCAGCACGGCGACGATCAGCAAGGTTGCCGCCGCACCGCGCGGGAGAGCCATCTCTGCCCTCTCCCCAGGGAGAGTGGCAGCTGCTCCCGGGAGAGCAGGATCTATCCCCGGGAGAGCTGCATCTCCTCTCTTACTCGGAAGCGTATTTTGAGGGCGCTCGTCCCCGGCTGGGCGGGCAGTAGGTATATGTTCAGAACCTGTTCCTGTTTCGGAATCGGATCGATATGGGACATCGTTTGGTTTTTCATGCTCCGGAACAATCGTATTTTGCTTCATATTAAGTAAGGATCCTTTCAGCGTATTTCGCTTTACCTTATCATATGAAAACTTTTACAAGCAATAGTCTGTGAAAATAGTTTATTTGGTTTACAATGTGAGGTAAAATCTGGGTAAACATATTTATTGTGATTTTGTCGTGAAGTACACGCCTGCTTAACGGGGATCTATTCTATGGGTCCAACGGAAGGAGGCGTTTTTATCTTGCAAAGGGGGATGGGTATGGAATTTTCCGAGGCTCACAACATTTTTTTGGAGCGGCATAGGACTGTCAGACAGGGAGAATGTTTAAGAAGATTGAAAGAGGGACATGGACATGCGGAAAGGCTGTTTTTGGAGGCGGTGTGGTGGCCCGCATTTGGACAATTTCAGTATCTGCATCCGGAATACGAAGTGAACGATTTTAAGGATGGCTTTAGGTATCTGGATTTTGCCTACATACGGGTAAGTTTGCAGTTGGCGATCGAAATAGACGGGTTCGGCCCGCATTGGAGGAATATAAGCCGTACTCAATTTTCCGATCACTGCCGAAGACAGAATGACCTGATTACCGACGGATGGAAGGTGCTGCGGTTTACTTATGACGATGTAAGGGAAAGCCCACGCTACTGTCAGCAAAAACTGCAGCAATTTATGGGGCGGTGGCTGGGCGAAGAGCGGCAGGTGCTTGAGGCGGATTGGGTCGAGAAAGAGGTGATTCGTCTGTTCATGCGAGCCGGGGGCCCGCTTACCCCTGCGGATCTATGCAGTTACATGGGGGTTCAGAGCAGGAAAGCCCGCCGGTTACTCAAAAGCCTAATGGAAAAAGGATGGATTCAGGCCGCCAGTGGAACCGAACGCGTACGTTCTTACCGCCTTAACCTGGAAGGCAAAGATTTTAAATTGTGACTTGTACCGTGAAAAATAGGGGACTTTTAGGTCGCTATTTTTGGTTTATGCGTATGCGGCACAAATTAGGGGACTTTTGAGTTCTTATTTTTCTACCTAGGACAGAAAAGGCAACTTTTTGATGGAATTTGGTAGAATAACGGCCTTAAAATCCACTATTTCTAAAATTGGGCCTTAAATAGGCGAAATAGCGGCCTAAAAGTCCGTTATTTTGTTTGATGGGGAGGCTGGCGCGGTTGAGGAGTTCTGCGGCAATGGGGGAACAGACAAAGGGGAGCGGGTTAACTTGGCTGGCAAGCGCTATCGGCAGGGATAACGGGTAAAGTTAGCAGGCAGGAGTTAATTGGCAACGGATAACGAGTGAAGTTAGTAGATAGGAGTTACGGGCAAGGGATAGAGAGTGAAGTTTAGTTGGAGGTGCCGGCAGGGAAACGGGTAAAGTTAGCGGGTAGGTGTTAACTGGCAAGTATAGCGAGTGGTTTAGCTGGCAAGAGTTATCGGCAGGGTCAATGGGCGAAGTTAGCAGCTGGGACTGATACCAGCGACGAAAAGGGATTATTTGTTTGCGTGACCCGCATTTTGTCTCTCCCTAGCCGCCTCAAGAACCCTCCGGGAATGACCGGAGGGTTCCCCTGCGTTCTCCCTCCCGGTGCGCTAGGGGAACTTCGGGCCGTTGACGCCGTCCTCAAGCACGGGCGGCCGTGATTCGGCGGCCGGCTTTTTCGGGGGCGGCGCCGGTGCCGAAGAGTTGCCCGGCCCGGCGCCGCCGGTATCGTCGCCTTCCGGCGGTACTTCCCCTTCATCGGGCGCCACGGCGATAACATTCGGCTGCGCCGGATAGGTGTCGCGCGACAGCCGGATTTTGGCGGCGGCCTTGCCGTCGACATATTTGATCCGGTACGTTTCGACGACGTAACCGGGTTTGCCTTGCAGAATCACCTCCCGGCTCCCGGCCGAAAGAGAGGAGTTCTTGACGTATTTGTCCGGAGCGGCGAGGATGTCCATCGTGCGGGACTCGATACCGTAGGACACATTGTCCGGGATGTCGCCGAACAGTTTCACGGTCAAACGCCCGTCCTCGACCCGGGCCGCGATGAGTAAATGATGTTCGCTTGTATTTTGGAAGCGGAAGTTAATGTAGCCTTGTGCGAAGGTGGCATCCTGTCCAAGCGGCACGTAACTGACCGGCAGCGAGTGGTTACGCCGCTCCACCATGTCCAGGCCGGCGAGGAGCGCCGCATTGTACAGCGTGCTCGACACCTGGCAAATGCCGCCGCCGACGCCGGGGACGAGCTTGCCGCCGAAAATGACCGGCGCCTCGCGGAAGCCGTAGCGCTGCTCCGCCGTTTCGACGACCTTCGCGTAGTCGAATATTCCCCCCGGGGGCAGCACCATGCCGTCGATGCTGCGCGCCGCGGCATCGACATTATGCAGCCGCCCGGATCCGCTGATTTGCAGCCCGGTCGAGAACTCGGCGATTTTGCGGCGGATGCCTTCCCGTTGCAGGCTCTCGACCGTCACGGCAGGCTGCACCAGCGTCAGCGGAAGGACAATTTCAACGGGCGCATCCTCTGCAGATGCGCCACTGCCCGCAGCCTTCCCCGGAACAGCCGCTTCTACCAGAATGGCAAGCGTCTCCCAATGAATCCGCTGTACCGCCTGCCCGGGCAGATAGGTGATCACGTCGTCTTCCCCGATACTCCGGACGGCATTCACGGGACTCCCGAATCGTTCCTTTTCCCATGCGGGACTAAAGGTCTTTTTTAAAACCCCCGGATTAAAGGACGACTGGAGCGTCCATGATTTTGCAAAATTTTTACGTACTTTGGCGCGTTCCCACAAATTGCCCGCAGAAAGCGACATCAACTCCGCACGTAAGTTCGGGGCATCCCAAGAAACTCCGGTTTTTTCCCAGGTCAAAGTTTCTCCTTCCTCAGCATAGCCCGCTTCATCCGAAATGAACTTTATTTGCTGACTCGTTAATTTCGATATGTAAGTGTCCAATCTCTCCAACGCTTCCTCCGCCGGAAGCCCGCCGAGCTCAAGCCCGCCCACCACCGTGCCGGAAGGGACGGCATCGCGGGAGGCATAAAGCCACAGCCCACCGTAAAACAGGGAAGCAGCAAGGATCATTACGGCGGCTCCGATGACGATCAGACGAGTTTTTCGCATACCATCCTCCTTGAATGAAAATGGAAAAAACCTGTGTACAACCATATATATGATGAAATTCTGGAAACTTTCGGGTACTCAAGAGGTAACATATTTGTTACAATAAGTATCGGACTGATGAAATAACTCGTGTTTTAAAGGATTTGCCGGGAAGATGTCGAATGTAAAAACAGACAACCAAGTCTTTGGAATCAAGGTTTAGGACGTGATCGAGTGATAGAAATGCAGGATATTTGGAAGACGTACCCGAACGGAACGCATGCACTGAAGGGCATCTCGGTCAAAATCGACCGCAATGAATTCGTCTATCTGGTCGGCCCGTCGGGAGCGGGAAAATCGACCTTCATGAAGCTTATCTACCGCGAGGAAGTGCCTACCAAGGGACAAATTTCCGTCAACGGTTTTAATATCGGCAAACTTAAGCCGCGCAAAATTCCTTACGTACGTCGGAATATCGGCGTTATTTTTCAGGATTTCCGGTTGCTGCCCAAGCTGACCGCCTATGAAAATGTCGCTTTCGCGCTGGAGGTTATCGAAGCGCCTAAGAAAGTGATCAAGAAACGGACGATGGAAGTGCTGGAACTGGTAGGGCTTAAAAACAAAGCCAACCGGGATCCTTCCCAGCTATCGGGCGGGGAACAGCAGCGCGTAGCGATTGCCAGAGCGATCGTCAACAATCCGTCGGTCATTATTGCGGACGAGCCTACAGGAAACCTGGACCCGGAGACGTCCTGGGGGATTATGCAGCTATTAGACGAAATCAATTTCCGGGGGACTACCATCGTGATGGCTACGCACAACAGGGATATCGTAAATACGATGCGAAAACGCGTTATCGCCATAGAGCACGGCAACATCGTGAGAGACCAGCTGAGAGGGGAATACGGTTATGAGTTTTAACACCCTCCTCCGGCATTTTAGGGAAGGCGCCAAAAATGTGTTCCGCAACGGCTGGATGTCGGTCGCGTCCATTACGTCGATCATTGTTTCTTTATTTATATTGGGCGTGTTTATTTTGCTGGTACTCAACGTCAATTCTTTTGCGAATGACGCCGACAGTCAGGTGCAGATCAGCACCTATCTTGCATCCAACGTGGATGAAGCTATGCGGGAAAAGCTGCAGAACGATATAGGCGCCATGGAAGAAGTGAGCCGGGTGACCCTGATTCCTAAAGCCGAGGGCTTGAAGGATTTCAGAGAGAAGCTGGGCGAAGAAGGCAAGGATTTGCTGGAAGGTTACGATGAAACCACGAATCCGATTCCCGATACGCTCAAGGTGGAGGTCATCGAACCGACCACCGTTCCATATGTGGCAAGCAAGATTAATGCCCTTAATGAAAAATACGAAGAAAAACCGATATATAAAGTGAATTACGGTCAAGGCACCACTGAGAAATTGTTCAAAATTACGCGGGCGGTCCGCAACATCGGTTTTGCGTTTGTCGCGGGGCTTGGCCTGATGGCGATGTTCCTGATTTCGAACACGATCCGCGTGACGATTCTGGCCCGGCGCCGCGAAATCGGCATTATGAAGCTGGTAGGCGCGACGAATATGTTTATCAGGTGGCCGTTCTTTGTGGAAGGCGCTTTGATCGGATTTCTTGGCTCGGCAGTAACGATCGGAATCCTGTTTTTCGGGTATAGCGAACTGGTCGATTCCGTTAAAGCGGACATTACGCTTGCCTTTCATCTGATTCCGGTAGGCGAGATCGGCCTTCAAATGGGGGGTCTGCTGATGGGCCTTGGCCTTCTGATCGGGATATGGGGCAGTACCATGTCGATCCGGAAGTTCCTGAAAGTCTAGTGATACTAATTTATTGATGACATGAAAGCTCAAGAGTTGCCTTGTGATCAAGAGGTTGGTTTTTTGACTACCTATAAGAGAAGGATGGGGAAGCGAAGTTGAAAAGATGGTTGTCCATTGTTGCCGTTGTCGCTTTAGCCGCTGCGATCTTTCAGCCTACGGAAGGTTTTGCCAAGTCGAAAACGATCAGCCAGATCGATAAGGAGCTGAAGCAGCTCCAGGAACAGGCCAAGCAGGCCAAGAAACAGCAGGAAAAGGCCGCCGATCAGAAGCAAACGGCCCAGCATTATGTGAACAAGAACACCAATTACTTGAAAGAGGTAATGGCGCAAATCGATTCCGTCAGCAATGAGTTGGCTCAAATTTCAGTAGATATCGAAAATACGGAGCAAAGCCTTCGCGATACGGCGGTCAAGCTGGATGAAACGAAGGCGCGGATCGCCGAGCGTTCGGATCTGCTTGATTCCAGAGTCCGGCTGATGTATACAGACGGAGCCGTTTCATACTTGGACGTGCTGTTGTCATCGACCAGCTTTACGGATTTTCTGGAACGCGCCGATTCTTTGCAGGCGATCGCCAACCAGGATCATGTCCTTTTGGATGAGCATAAGCAGGATAAAGAATTGCTGGATCAGCAGCAGAAGCAACTGGAGAATGATTACGCCAAAGTGAAGACGTTGTATGCCGACGCGGAATCGCGCAAGGGCATTTTGGAAGAGAAAGAGAACGAGAAGCAGCAGCTCATTTCCAAATACTATGCGGAGATCGAGGAATCCGACGATATCAGCGAAGAACAGGAACAGCTGCTCGTAGAGCTTGCGACCAAGCGGGCGGCATTGGAAAAAGAAAAGAACAAGCTGAAGGCAGCGCAAGTATATACGTATAAACGCAAATCCTCCTCGTCAGGAGGCTTTAAAGGAAGCGGCGGTTCGATGGGCCTTCCGGTCACGGGTGCCCGGTTATCCTCGGGCTACGGTTCCCGGATTCATCCGATTACCGGCAAGAAGAAGACGCATACCGGGATCGATCTCGCGGCTCCGCAGGGGACGGATATCCACGCAGCCGAAGGCGGAGTAGTTATCGTCGCCGAGTGGTGGAGCGGATACGGCAACACGGTGATTATCGATCATGGCGATAATGTTTGGACCCTGTACGGTCATATTCGCAATGGCGGAATCAAAGTGGAAAAGGGACAAAAGGTGAAGAAGGGCGAGAAGATCGCCGAAGTGGGCAGCACCGGCAATTCGACGGGACCGCACTGCCACTTCGAAGTGCGGATCGACGGCAACCCGGTAGACCCGATGCCATATTTATAATAAAATAAGGATGCCGATGGAAACGGATAGCCGTCCGCGAGACGGGTTATCCGTTTTTCGTTCATGCAGATTGTTTAATATTCCGTAGTTTACGGACATATACTATGAGACAAACATAGGCGGTGAATTCTTATCATGTATAAAAAACGCACAGTAGCTTTATTCGTGGTTGTGGCTATGGTGGCCAGTTGTCTTCTGACTCTGACCTTTACGGGGCAATGGAGCTTTGCGGGCTCAGGCCCGCTTCGGAGCGGAATTTTTGCCGATAACGTGGGTACGGGTTCCAAGGACAGCATTAAGAAAATCGAGACCGCCATGCAATTGGTCAAAAATAATTACGTGGAAGGCGTCGATCAGCAGAAGTTGGTTGACGGTGCCATCGACGGGATGATGAGCGCATTGGGCGACCCTTTTTCCTCGTATATGGGCCCTGAGACCGCACAGCAATTTTCCGAGCAGATTGAAGGCTCGTTTACCGGAATCGGCGCGGAAGTATCGATGGAGAACGGCAATGTGGTCGTCGTCTCGCCGATTAAGGGATCGCCGGCCGAGAGAGCCGGAATTAAGCCGAAAGATATTTTGCTGTCGGTGAACGGCGAATCTTTCGAGGGACTCAGCCTGAATGAGGCGGTGGCCAAAATCCGCGGCCCGAAAGGAACCGAGGCTAAAATCAAGGTGAAACGGGCAGGTTCCACGAACAATTTGGAATATACGATTGTCCGGGATGACATTGCGCTCGAAACGGTATACGCGCGAATGGAAGATGGAAAAGTCGGCGTAATTGAAATCACCGAGTTCTCCATGAATACCGCAGAACGCTTCAAGCAGGAATTGGACAATTTGGAAAAGCAGGGCATGAAAGGCCTTGTCATCGACGTGCGGAACAATCCGGGCGGCGTGCTCCAAATCGTGATCGAGATGGCGGAGCATTTCGTGCCTAAGGGCAAATCGATCGTACAGGTGGAAGATAAGAACAAGCAAAGAGAGAAAACCGTGTCCAAAGGAGTCGGCAAAACGTATCCGATCGCGGTCATTACGAATAAAGGAAGTGCCAGTGCTTCCGAAATTTTAGCGGGTGCGCTGCAGGAATCGGCGGACGCTAAACTGATCGGCGAAGCGACGTACGGCAAAGGCACGGTACAGACTAGTTTCAGTCAGGAACTCGGGGACGGCAGCCTGCTGAAAGTCACGATCGCCAAATGGCTCACCCCGGACGGCGAGTGGATCCACAAGAAGGGGATTCAGCCGGATATCGCGGTATCCCAGCCGGGTTATTTTTCGGTAGCGCCGATCAACAAAGAAAAAGCATATAAATACGATATGCTGGGCGAAGATATCAAGAGCGCGCAGACTATGCTGCAAGGGTTGGGTTATGACCCAGGACGTACCGACGGATATTTCAGCAAAGCCACGGAGGATGCGGTGAAGAAATTCCAGAGTAAGGCGAAGCTTCAAGCGACGGGCGTTCTCGACGAAAAGACGGCGGAAGCGCTCGAAGCCGGCCTCATCGAGCAAATCCGCGATCCGAAGAACGATAACCAGATGAACCGGGCAATCGAAGTGATCCGGAAGGAAATCTCATCCCCGGTGTCGAATAAATAAGAAGGCTGATTTTCGGCCTTCTTTTTTTCCGTGCCAACGAGTATCAAGGATAGGAGCGTGAGCCGGGTTGGATCTCTTGCTTGAAGGATTGTGGAGCGTGACGGAAGCGGTAGCGCAGTTGTTTCTGCAGCCGTTTTACTATATTTCGATTATTTTGATCATGCTGTTGTACCGTAGACAGGTGCTGCTGGAGCGAAAGTTGTTTCATGTCAGACTGCACAGCTGGCTGGCCCAGACTTGGCGAACCGTGTTGGGCGGACTGTTGGCCGGAATCGGGATTTCGCTGGTGTCCGCGTTTGTGGGGATGACGCTAACGATCGAAGGAATTTTATGTATCTGGATTGTAACGGTGCTGCTGTTATTGATTCGGGTTCGTTACTTGTGTCTGGCCTATTCGGTCGGGCTCTTGGGCGTAATTCAGTTTGGGTTGAACCTGTTCCCTGCTTTTACGGGCAGCGGGTGGGTTGCCGAGTCCGTTAGAATCGTAAGGGAACTGAACATTCCTGCACTGCTTTGCCTCGTCGGCCTCCTTCATTTGGCGGAGGGGCTGCTTGTCCGGTGGCAGGGCGCCGCTTTTGCCGGACCGTTATTTTATGAGGGCAAACGCGGGAAGCTTGTAGGCGGCTACCAGATGCAGAGCCTTTGGCCCATTCCGTTGCTGCTGCTGATCCCGGCCCAGACGACGGGCGGGGTGCTGCCTTGGACGCCGTTATTTGGCGGCGACGCCTGGCAGGGCGGCTTCGCGCTGGTTGCGCTGCCGATCGTAATCGGTTTTTCGGAAATGACGACCGGCATGCTGCCCAAGGCGAAGGCCAAGATTACGTCCGGCCGGTTGCTAGGATACGGCATCGTCATCATTGCTTTGGCGCTGCTTGCCAATTGGTGGTCGCCGCTTATACTGCTGGCCGGGCTGGCTGCCTTCCTGCTGCATGAAGGCTTGGTCTGGTACAGCCGCTTCGAGGAGCAGCAGCTCAGCCCGCTATTCGTGCATCCGCAGGGCGGACTGAAGGTGCTGGCCGTGCTGCCGGGCAGTCCGGCGGAGGAGCTGGGCATCCAGGCCGGCGAGTCGATCGTGCGCGTGAACGGCATGCCGGTTCCCACGAAGGAGGAGCTGCACGCCGCGCTGCGCATCCAGTCGGCCTTCTGCAAGCTGGAGGTGCGCAATCTCGCAGGCGAGAGCAAGTTCCTCCAGCGCGCGATCTACGCCGGCGAGCACCACCAGCTCGGCGCGATCCTGGCGCCGGACGAGCTGGCGCCGGTAGCCGTAAGGCTGCAGCCGCTTTCGCTGCTGCAGCTGCTCAAGCCGCGTCGCGGCGCGCACAACGTGCGTCGCGGCGCGGATGCGGGAGCGCCCGCCGCCTCCGGCGAGGCGGGCGTAGGCGACGCTGCCGCCCGTTAGGCGTCATGTCATAGTGAATTTGAATCCAAGGTTTATTCCGCTCATTTGGGCGGGATAAACCTTTTTTTGCAAAAAAATTGAACTAGTGGTGTGGGCCAAGCTGTTGCAGTACCATCCAAGTTACATCCTGGGTCGGGCGGGTATACATACTGTCGAAAAAGAAGCGGGAATTTGGACTAGTGATAGCCGATATGCTGAATTATTGGAATAGTTCCAAATAAGTAGAGGGTGACATTTTTGACTATAAAGGAAGCTATGAATCAATATTTATATTGGTGAAGTAGACGAGGATGAGTATAAACAATTAATAACTGATTAGGGGGGAGTAGGTGGTTTATTTGAATGACCAATTAAAATTTGAGGCCTTTAAGTATTTTCTTGAATGTTATTTTAATGTCAGTGCTAATTATGAAGAATTAGATAAAGTAGTAAATGAATTTATCTTGTCAGAAAATAATAGTTACCGCACAAGACTTCAAGCCGAATTAGAGCGGATAATGAAACATGGGGATTGGGAAAACGTCCAAGGAATCGTTAAAGAATTTGGTATGAGAAAAATAAATGAAGATAAACTCAAATGGTTAATTCAAAGTATTTTAAATCATTTTATTACTTGATCTTTAACCAATAAAAAGCTTCTTCCATATTACCTGGAAGAAGCTTTTCTGCTTAACCAAAAACTAACAACCTATTCACTGCTGCAACTGCCGGAGTACCGTGATCTCCACGCGGCGGTTCTTTTGCCGGCCCTCCGCGGTGGAGTTGTCGGCGGCCGGGCGGGTGTCGGCATAGCCGGCGTATTGGAACCCTTCCGGATCAAGCTTTTCCTTATCGAGGAAAAAGCGAAGGACAGACATGGCGCGTGCGCCGGACAGATCCCAGTTGTCTTTGAATTCGGAGGCCCGGACAATCGGAAGACTGTCCGTATGTCCCTCGATGCTGATGACGGTGTCGAGTTGGCTGAACAGGCTGGCCAGCTTGGTCAGCGTTTTTGCCGAACCGGATTTCAGATCGGCCTTGCCGGTATCGAACAGGAATCGGTCGCTTAAGGTGATGGAAATTCCCTTGGGCAAATCGGCCACGCGGATCTGATCTTCCAACTGATTGTCTTTGATATAGGATTCAATACGGCTCATAAGGGTTTGTAATTCTTCTTCCTGTTTGCGGAAGGCCAGCTCACGTTCGGTCATCGGCTTTTGCACCGAGTCGCCGCCGTTTTGTACCTGCTGCCCCGTACTTCCGCTCTGGCTGTCCTGCCCGCCGTTGTTGCCGCCGCCATCATTCGGGGTCGACGGGGGATTTTGCTGGATGTAATGGTCCTCGCTGCCGAGAATGCCGTTGCCTTTCTCCAACAGGGAGTCGCCGCTTTTGAAAGTAAGTTGAAGCGATTGGGTCACGATTTCGTATTTTTCAACATCCAGGCGGCTCATGGCATACATAACGACGAAAAAGATCAGCAGCAGCGTGATCAGATCGGCATAAGTGATCATCCACCGGTCTTTCGTGTCTTTGGTGTCCTGGTGATGACGGGAGCGGCCCTGGCCTTCGGGTTTGTTTCGGCGGCTCATAAGCTCTCGTTCTCCCCATACGTTGGCAGATCACGTCGGGTATCGGCCGTAAAAGATTCCAGCTTGCGCCGGACGAGCAGCGGGTGGTCGCCGTTCTGAAGGGAGAGCATGCCCTCCAGCATCATTTCCATCCGGTCGATTTCATCTTCGCCCCGCGCCTTGATTTTGGAGGCGATCGGAAGGAAGATGAGGTTGGCGCTGGCAACGCCGTAAAGGGTAGCGGTAAAGGCCAGCGCAATGGACGGGCCGAGCGCGGTAGGCTCGGTAAGGCTGCCGAGGACATGGATGAGCCCCATTACCGTACCGATGATTCCCATCGTTGGCGCATAGCCGCCGGCCGATTCGAAGATTTTGGCATAACCTTCATATTTATTTTGAATCGCGTCAATTTCAAGATCCATGATTTGCTTGACCATGCCTTGTTCCGTGCCGTCCACGATAAGCTGGATACCCTCCCGTAAAAAAGGGTCCTCGTGCTCCGCGGCTTTTTTCTCCAGCGCTAAGACCCCCTCGCGGCGGGCGACCATGGACATGCTTACAATCTCTTCAATCAGTTCTTCCGTGTTATGACGTCCGGAGGTAAAGGCCAGCGCCAACGCCTTTGGTACGGTCTTTAATTTGGCCAACGGATAGCTGATCATGACGGCGGCGAACGTCCCGCCAAATACGATGACGGCTGCCGCGATCTGCATCAGCCCGGCCAGTTCTCCTCCCTCCCATAAAAAACCGCCGATCAAAGCAGCCAGTCCGATAATGATGCCTACAATTGTTGCGATATCCATCTGTGATTTGACAACTCCTATTCCACGACATATCGTTTGCATCCCAAACCCAAAAAAGGTATAATCAATGGGAACATCCATTCTTATTTTGGGATGAGACATGAACGTTTCTCGTATTACTTTCATTTAAAGTAGAAGAACTAAGGTTAATATAGAAATACAACGAAAGTACAGTTTCCATTTTAGACGATAAGGGTGATGTTGGACAATGAGTGATATTGTCTTTAGTAACAATAAATTCGACCTCATATCCGAATTTTCGCCGCAGGGTGACCAGCCGGCGGCGGTGGAGCAATTGGTCGAGGGTGTAAAAATGGGTAAAAAGCACCAGACACTTTTGGGTGCAACCGGGACGGGGAAGACATTCACGATTGCGCATACCATCGCCAGGCTTGGAAGACCTACCCTTGTTATCGCCCACAACAAGACGCTTGCTGCGCAGCTCGCCAGTGAATTCAAAGAATTTTTTCCGAATAACTCCGTAGACTACTTCGTCAGCTACTATGACTACTACCAGCCGGAAGCCTACATCCCATCCTCTGACACTTATATCGAGAAAGATTCCAGCATTAATGAAGAGATCGATAAATTGAGACACTCCGCGACCAGCTCGCTGTTTGAACGGCGGGACGTCATTATCGTAGCGAGCGTATCGTGTATTTACGGCCTCGGTTCGCCGCAGGAATACGGGAGCATGGTTTTGTCGCTGCGTGTCGGTATGGAGAAGCCGCGAAATCAGATTTTGGCCCGTTTGGTAGATATTCAATATCAACGGAACGATCTTAACTTCGTTCGCGGCACGTTTCGCGTTCGGGGAGACGTGCTGGAGATTTTTCCGGCATCGAAAGGGGAACAGGCGGTCCGGGTGGAATTTTTCGGCGACGAGATCGAAAAGATTACCGAAATCGACGTGTTGACCGGCGAATTGGTCGGAGAGCGCGAGCATATCGCCATATTCCCGGCCTCTCACTTTGTCACCCAAGAGGAGACGATGAAGGTGGCCCTGACGAACATCGAAAGGGAGCTGGAAGAACGGCTCGAGCTTTTCCGGTCCCAAGGCAAGCTGCTGGAGGCGCAGCGTTTGGAACAACGTACCCGCTACGATATCGAAATGATGAAGGAAGTCGGTTTCTGCTCGGGGATCGAGAATTACTCGGGACCGCTGACGTTCCGGGAGCGTGGAGCCACGCCATATACGCTGATGGATTATTTCCCCGATGACATGCTCATCGTGATTGACGAGTCCCATGTGACGCTGCCGCAAATTCGCGCGATGTACAACGGAGACCAGGCGCGCAAAAATGTGCTTGTCGACCACGGATTCCGTTTACCTTCAGCTCTGGACAACCGGCCACTGAGATTCGAAGAGTTTGAGGAAAAGGCCGACCAGTTGATCTATGTATCCGCTACTCCGGGGCCTTACGAGCTTGAACATTGCGAAGAGATGGTGCAACAGATTATTCGGCCGACCGGCCTGCTTGATCCGATTATCGAAGTCCGTCCGACCAAAGGACAGATCGATGATCTGATCGGAGAAATCAATGACCGGATTGCGAAAGATGAGCGGGTGCTCGTGACGACGCTGACGAAGAAGATGTCGGAGGATCTGACCGACTACCTGAAAGAAATCGGCATAAAGGTACGCTATCTGCATTCGGATATCAAAACGCTGGAGCGGATGAGCATCCTGCGTGACCTGCGGCTGGGTACCTTCCACGTGTTGATCGGGATTAACCTGCTGCGGGAAGGTCTGGACTTACCGGAGGTTTCTTTGGTGGCGATTCTGGACGCAGACAAAGAAGGCTTCCTGCGTTCCGAGCGTTCCCTGATCCAGACGATCGGCCGGGCGGCCCGGAACTCGGAAGGGCGCGTACTGATGTACGGCGACAATATTACCGAGTCGATGGATAAAGCGATCAAGGAAACCGAGCGTCGCCGTAGCATCCAGATTGCCTACAACGAGAAGCACGGGATTACGCCGCAAACCATCCGTAAAAAAGTGCGGGATGTCATCGAGGCGACCCGCGTAGCCGAAAGCAAGGCCGACTATTTGGGCGATGCGGCAAAGGGCAAGATGTCCAAACGCGACCGCGAAGCAATGATCGGCCGCCTGGAAGTAGAGATGAAAGAAGCCGCCAAAAATCTGCAGTTTGAGAGAGCGGCAGAGCTGCGCGATGCCATCATGGAACTGCGGGCGGAATAAGAGTTGGGAGATGAAATCGATTGGCTAGTGAGAATATCGTCATTAAAGGCGCCAGAGCGCACAATTTGAAAAATGTGAACATAACTATTCCGCGCGACCGCTTTGTCGTCTTGACCGGGCTTAGCGGTTCCGGGAAATCCTCGCTTGCGTTTGATACCATTTATGCCGAGGGTCAGCGCCGATACGTGGAGTCTCTTTCCGCCTATGCCCGGCAGTTCCTGGGGCAAATGGAGAAGCCGGATGTGGATTCCATCGAGGGTTTGTCGCCCGCGATCTCGATCGACCAAAAAACGACCAGCCGTAACCCTCGTTCCACCGTGGGTACGGTTACGGAAATTTACGACTATTTGCGTCTGCTGTTCTCACGAATCGGGCATCCTCATTGTCCGGAGCACGGAGTGGAAATCACGTCCCAGACCATAGAGCAAATGGTAGACCGTATCATGCAGTATCCCGAGAAAACGAGACTGCAGATTCTTGCACCCGTGATTTCGGGGAAAAAGGGAGAACACAAGAGCTTATTTAGCGAAATCGCCAAGCAAGGCTTTGTCCGTGTTCGCGTTAACGGAGAACAGCGGGACCTTTCCGAAAATATCGAGCTGGAAAAAAACAAAAAACATTCCATCGAAGTAGTAGTTGACCGGATTGTCGTGAAGGAAGACGTACGCAGCCGTTTGGCCGATTCCATTGAAACTGCTTTGAAAATGTCCGGTGGGCAACTGCTTGTCGACATTATTGGGCAAGAGGAGCTGCGGTTCAGTTCCAACTATGCCTGCCCGATCTGCGGCTTCAGTATCGAGGAATTGTCGCCGCGGATGTTCTCGTTCAACAGCCCGTTCGGGGCTTGCCCGGAATGCGACGGTCTCGGCGTGAAGATGATCATCGATCCTGATCTTCTTGTTCCTAATCCTTCCAAAAGCATTGAACAAGGTGCGTTTGAGGCATGGGCCGGCAGTACTTCCAACTATTATCCGCAATTCTTGCGTTCCGTGTGCGAGCATTTCGAAATCCCGCAGGATGTTCCCGTATCGGAATTAAGCAAGGATCAAATGGACAAGCTGCTTTACGGCACAGGCACTACCAAGGTCCGTTTCCGGTATCAAAACGATTTCGGCATGAGCAAGGATGCTTACGTAACCTTTGAGGGAATCGTGCCCAATTTGGAGCGACGGTACCGGGAGACCACTTCGGAAGGAATTCGCGAATTCATTGAAGAATTCATGGGTTCGAAGCCATGCGGAACCTGTAAGGGACACCGTCTGAAGAAAGAAGTTCTCGCCGTGACGGTAAACGGCGAGAATATGGCGTTCGTCACGTCGCTGTCCATCGGCGAAGCCATGGCGTTTTTTGATGGGCTGGTATTGAGCGAGAAAGAACAGACGATCGCTCACATGATTCTGAAAGAAATCAACAGCCGATTGGGCTTCCTGGTTAATGTCGGGTTGGACTACCTGACTCTGAGCCGTGCGGCAGGTACGTTATCCGGCGGGGAGGCGCAGCGTATTCGGCTGGCGACCCAGATCGGATCAAGCCTCATGGGCGTGTTGTATATTCTTGACGAGCCGAGCATCGGGCTGCATCAGCGGGATAATGACAGATTGATTTCCACCCTTGCGCATATGCGGGACCTGGGCAATACGTTGATCGTGGTCGAGCATGACGAGGACACGATGCTGGCTGCCGATCATATTATCGATATCGGACCAGGAGCCGGTATTCATGGAGGTCAGGTCATCTCGCAAGGAACTCCGCAGGAGGTCATGGATGATCCGAACTCGCTGACCGGCCAATATTTGAGCGGCCGGAAATTCATCGAGGTTCCGGCGGAGCGGCGGAAACCGGATGGCCGATGGCTGGAAGTCAAAGGCGCGAAAGAGAACAACCTGAAGAATATTAACGTGAAATTCCCGATCGGCGTTTTTGCGGCGGTAACCGGCGTGTCCGGATCGGGGAAATCTACCCTGGTAAATGAGATTCTGTACAAGACGCTTGCCAGGGATTTGAACAGGGCGAGGGTACGCCCGGGGCAGTACCGGGAGATGAAGGGCTTAGAGCATGTCGAGAAGGTTGTCGACATCGACCAGTCGCCGATCGGCCGGACACCGCGCTCCAACCCGGCAACCTATACCGGCGTTTTTGATGACATTCGCGATTTGTATTCGCAAACGAACGAAGCCAAAATTCGCGGGTACAAGAAAGGGCGGTTCAGCTTTAACATTAAAGGGGGCCGCTGCGAAGCCTGCAAGGGCGACGGAATCATCAAAATCGAAATGCACTTCCTCCCGGACGTGTACGTGCCTTGCGAAGTATGCAAAGGCAAACGGTACAACCGGGAAACTTTGGAGGTCAAATACAAAAACAAGAGCATCGCGGACGTGCTGGAGATGACGGTGGAGGATGCAACGAATTTCTTCGAGAACATTCCGAAGATCCATCGCAAGCTTCAAACCTTGCTTGACGTAGGTTTGGGATACGTCAATCTCGGCCAGCCGGCGACAACGCTGTCTGGTGGCGAAGCGCAGCGCGTGAAGCTGGCTTCCGAATTGTACCGGCGCAGCACGGGCAAGACGATCTACATTCTGGATGAGCCGACGACCGGCCTCCATGTGGACGATATCGACCGCCTGCTCTCGGTGCTGCATCGCCTGGTCGATTCCGGCGAAACGGTCCTCGTGATCGAACACAACCTGGACGTGATCAAGACGGCCGACTATTTGATCGATCTCGGTCCCGAAGGCGGCAGCGGCGGCGGCACGATCATCGCTACCGGTACGCCGGAAGAGATCGTGAAAGTCGAACAATCCTACACCGGCCGCTACCTTGCTCCGGTCCTGGAACGCGACACGAAACGCACGCAGGAACGGAAGGTCCATTCCTGATGTGCGGAAGGGCAACGCAATTCCGCATCGATCGACCGATGGATTGAAATCCGTTGTTGCAATGCAATGCAAAGCTCAAGCAGAGATGCTTGAGCTTTTTTTGTGGGCGGAGATTGTGAGTGGTGATTGTGATTAGTGATTGTGATTAGTGATTAGTGATGGCGTTGGTGGAGGAGGGGTTATCGAATGAATTACCGGGAATCCGGCAAAAATATAAATAATATCGTCTTCTTACAACTTTTGTCCTTGAGTCGTGGATTTTTACGGTAAATGTCTTTCAAAAGGTGGACATGATTTCGAGAAAGGGATATGTCGGTTGTATCGCAACTAACACAACATATAGGAAATTGAGTTAAACCCGGATCAAAATATAGATTGATTTCTTTGGATAAACTAAATAGGTTCGTGTCCACTTTTAGGTGGACATTTTGGGCATTTGTCCGTCTAGGGAGAACGTTTTTTTGGAGATTTAGTTTCGGGATTTAAACTGATATTAATTAATATGAGTTTTTTAACTTTTTAAGCGATAAATGCAACATTTTTTTGACTTTTCTCTTGCATCCGATTTAATGAGAAGATAACATATAAGAAGATGGAAATTCCGCGAACATTACTGAGGAGGGCTTGCCATGTTACTCGCCGCTGCAGGAGAAGTAACGACGACCTTTAACGGTTTCGATATTTTTATGATTTTGTTTACGATTGTCATTCTCATCGGGGTAATAAGATTGATGAAAGAACGTCCGAAGAGAAATCTGTTTGCGATTGGCTTCGGTATCCTCAGTCTGCTGATCTTTTTGGCGTCCGATGCCATTATGATCAAATCGTGGTTTAGTTAACCACCGCCTTTGCCTTATTGTCAAAACTAAAAGCGAGATACAAAAGAGGCACTTTGTTCCGAATGTGGATGGGGTGTCTTTTTGCGCGCAGGGTAAATTTAACGACCGGTTAGTTTGTACTTACTTCCTTTCTTGTCTCTGTTTCTGTTTCTGGTTTGAGGGCCCTATCGGGCTAGTCTGCATCAATTTACATTAAGGGACTCGGTAAAGGTTAAATGGATGAATCGGTCGTGCTTTTTTACTGCCAGTATGCAGTTTTTCTAGTAAATATTTTATGCGGTTAACGAGTTCAGTCGTTGGGCTGGGAGATTTTTTTGTCTGTGCCAGCGGTTTCCGTTGCTTGGTGGGTAGAGTCTTAGCGCGATGTCTGTTAAAATAGTAAGGTTATTGGAGTTTTAAATTTTAAGGTTTGCTTGATGAACAAATTTATTCGATGGGTCGCAGCGTTGCGGCGCATCCGGGAGGATATAAATGAGCCAGACGGCAATAACAAGACAAGATGTGGAGCTGCTTGCTCCCGCAGGGGATTGGGACTGCATGCGGTCCGCGGTGGCGAATGGCGCCGATGCGGTGTTTTTTGGCGTGGAAAAGTTCAATGCACGTGCACGGGCAAACAATTTCAGAATGGACGAGCTGCCTGAAATCATGGCATTTTTGCATAGCTATGGCGTGAAGGGGTTTTTGACCTTTAATATTCTGGTGTTCCAAAATGAATTGGAAGATGCCCGGGAATTGATCGATGCATGCATCGAGGCGGGCGTGGACGCGGTCATTGTACAGGATCTGGGTCTGGTGAAAATGATCCGGGAGATGTCGCCGGATTTCCCGATTCACGGATCGACGCAGATGACGATTACCTCGCCTGAAGCGGTGGAGTTTACGAAGCCTTGGAATATGGAACGTGTCGTTCTTGGACGTGAAAACAATCTGAAACAGATTAAGGTGATCGGGGATCAGGCTAAACTGCCGATGGAAGTTTTTGTGCATGGTGCCTTATGCGTTTCCTATTCCGGTCAGTGTCTGACTTCGGAAATGTGGGGCGGACGCTCGGCTAACCGCGGGGAATGCGCCCAAGCATGCCGTTTGCCTTATGATTTGATGGTGGACGGAGAGCAAAAACCGATGGGCGATGTGGCCTATCTGCTATCTCCCAAGGATTTGGCGGCGATTGATATCATGCCGGAATTGATTGAAGCGGGCGTGACTTCGTTTAAGATCGAAGGGCGTATGAAGAGCCCCGAGTATGTAGCCAATGTGGTGAGTAAATACCGGAAAGCGATTGACCGTTATTTTGAAGGGGATAACACGCGTGCTTCCAAAGAGGAGATCCGCGAGTTGCAGCAGAGTTTTTCGCGCGGATTTACGCACGGGTTTCTGGAAGGGACGAACAACAAGCAATTGTTGGACGGTACGTTCCCTAAGAGCCGCGGGGTCTATCTCGGCCGTGTGGAGCAGATACTCCGCGACGGCGTTGTGTGTAAGCTGGAAGCGCCGCTGAAACGCGGCGACGGCATCGTGTTTGATGCGGGCGATCCGACGAAAAAGGAAGAAGGCGGCCGTGTGTACGATTTGCGCCGTAAAGGCGTAAAGCTGGAAGGCGAGGCCGGCGAAACCTGGATCGTCGATATCGTTCCGGGGCGCAATGACGTGGATTTGCGCCGGGTGCATGTGGGTGACAAGATCTGGAAGACAAGCGACCCGGCCTTGGACAAACGGCTGCGCCAGACGTTCGAGACCGACAAGCCGTACCGGGTATTCCCGGTACATGTGCGGGCGGTCGGCCACGCAGGCGGACTGCTGACAACCTTCTGGACCGATGTCCAGAAGGGAACGACCGTGCGCGTCGACTCGGAGCTGGAGCTCGAGGTCGCGCAAAAACGGCCGATGGACGGCGCCCTGCTCGAAGAGCAGTTCGGCCGACTCGGCGGCACGGTGTTCCAGCTCGAGCGGCTGGACACGGAGCTGCATGGCGACGTGATCCTGCCCATGCGAGAGCTGAACGGCATCCGCCGGCGCGCAGTGGAGCTGCTAGCCGGCGAGCGGCCGAAGCCGCCCGTGTTCACGCGGGCGGCGGCAGCGACGGCAGTGCCCGGCGCCGTAGGCACGGGCGCAGCCGGACCGGTGGGCGCCCCTGCCAAGGGCGGGGCGCCTGCGCCGGTGGCTCGCGGTGAAGCGAAGCTCACCGCGTTGTGCCGCAGCCTGCCGCAGGTGCAGGCTGCGCTGGAAGCCGGCGTCGACATGATCTACGCCGACTTCGAATTTATCAAGCAGTTCCCGGCAGCGGTGGACGCCGTTCGGGCCGCCGGCAAGCAAATTGCGCTGGCTACGCCGCGCATCCACATGCCGGGCGAGAACGGCTACCATAACAACATCCTGCGCCTCCAGCCCGACGCGGTGCTGGTACGCAACACCGGTGCGCTCTACTTCTACCTGCGCCACCGGATGGAAAACCCGTACGCCTCGCATCCGCGGCTGATTGGCGATTTCTCGCTGAATATCGCCAATCACAAAGCGGTGGAGCTGTTCCTCGAGGCGGGTTGCGACCTTGTCACGCCGTCCTACGACCTGAACGTGCAGCAGATGGTGGATCTGCTGCGTCAAAGCCGGACGTCAAGCATGGAAATCGTCATCCACCAACATCTGCCGATGTTCCATACGGAGCACTGCGTTTATTGTACCTTCCTCAGTGAAGGTACGGATTACACCAACTGCGGCCGCCCTTGCGAGGAGCATCGCGCTTCGCTGCAGGACCGGATCGGCATGAGCCACCCGGTCCGGGTCGACGAGGGCTGCAGGAATACGGTATACAACGCTATTGAGCAGTCCGGTGCGGAGTACCTGAGCAACTTTATGGAGCTTGGGGTGGCCACCTACCGGGTGGAGTTCCTTGAGGAAACCCCAGAGCAGGTTCACCAGGTCATCGATCTGTACAACCGGGCGCTTCGCGGCGAGATCAGCGGCACGCAAGTTTGGAAATCGCTTAAAGCGACCAACCAGCTTGGGGTAACGCGCGGACAACTCGTTAAATAGGCGATATGTATTTTAGTATAAATAATAGCTTTCTGCGTTTCTTGCGTAGAAGGCTATTTTTATGGATGAAAGAGTCCGGAAACGGAAGAATACTTCTGTGGCGGACAACTGTTTTTTCTTCGGGGACACACCATAAACCCGCGCTAGTAAAGGGATTTTTAATTGTGAACAATCTGCAAAATAATAAGAAAAATAGGTGATAAACGAAATTTATAACTAAGCAAAAAAACGGTAATGTGATATAATGAAAGCGTAAACAATACAAGTGGACGCTACAATGAAGTCCATTTTTGTAGGAGGGTGAAAGTGATGTTTGAAGGATTCCTCGAAATGCAATCGGTGGTAACGAAAGTTCATGGACGGTTGGAAATCGGCGGTGACCAAGAGTATCGGAAAATCGAATACGGAATGGAGCGCCACCTCCACACCCCAGAACCAGGGAGCCGGAACCGCTGCGAGGAAGCGCCTCAGTCTATCGCGTCGCGCCTTAAATTCTGGGTACAATAAATATTGAAATTACAAAGTAACCTTTTTTAAGCTCCTTACGGATAACGTTCTGTAAGGAGCTTTTTATTAGAAACATTTTGAAGGGTTGGGCTCAAGTACTGGGTTGGACCAGTTAAATACCACTTGATTTGAGACAAACGGATCCAGAGAATATTCTCTGAATCCGCCTGTCTTTTTTTAATGTGAACTATGTTATAATGTCACCATCTTAGAGTATCGGGAAAGGAAGAGAGCCGTTCATGAAAATTCGTAAAGCGATCATTCCCGCTGCGGGGCTGGGTACTCGCTTCCTGCCGGCCACGAAGGCGATGCCGAAGGAAATGCTCCCGATCGTGGATAAGCCGACAATCCAGTATATCGTTGAGGAAGCTGTTGCCTCCGGCATTGAGGATATCATCATTGTTACCGGTAAAGGCAAGCGGGCGATCGAGGATCATTTTGATAACTCCTTTGAACTGGAACATACTTTGTCCGAAAAGGGCAAATGGGAGCTGCTGAACGAAGTCCGCAAGTCCTCGGAAATGGCCGATATTCATTATATCCGGCAGAAGGAGCCGAAAGGTCTGGGGCACGCAATCTGGTGCGCCAGAAAGTTTATCGGTGACGAGCCGTTCGCCGTCCTGCTGGGCGATGACATCGTGGAATCGGAGGTCCCTTGCCTTAAGCAAATGATCGACGTGTACAACTTCCAGAAAGCTTCTGTCGTCGGCGTACAGCCGGTTCCGTGGGAGGAAGTGTCCCGGTATGGGATCGTGGACGGCACCGAAATTGGAGACCGCGTGTATCAAGCCAAACAATTGGTCGAAAAGCCACCGGCGGATCAAGCTCCGTCGAATCTAGCGATCATGGGCAGATATATTCTAACCCCGGCGATCTTCGATATCCTGGATGAGCAGCATGAAGGCGTAGGCGGAGAAATTCAATTAACCGACGCTATTTCGCGGCTGAAGGATTCGGAACGTATCGTAGCTTATCATTTTGACGGCACCCGACATGATGTTGGAGAGAAGCTCGGATTTATTCAGACCACGATTCATTATGCACTTCAAAATAAAGAACTGCGCGATGGATTGCTATCATACATGAGAGAAAAAATTGGGGATTAAAAAAATCGGCACTCTCTTTTAAGAGAGGCCGATTTTTTAGTGCTCAGGGACTTGGGAATTAGAAGGTTAAGTCTGCAATTTGCGTTATCGAATCTTTTTCACTAGGATCCAATTGAATGAGTTGATCATAGACCGCCTGGTCTGTGCCCCCTGACTTCTGTAAAGCAGCCAGATACCAGCGGGCGATTTCCCGATTAGTCGGATCATTCAAATCCGGGCCTAAGCCTTGCTTGAAGATAGCAGCCGCCTCGGCAGGCTTGTTCATCATAAATTGCATCTTGCCGGCATTTAGCGCCATGGCGGGAGTTACGGCAAACGGATTGCCCTGGAACTGTCCTTTAGGCAGGTTCTTCAGATGTTCAACGCCACGGACAACGTGATCAAAGGCTTGTAGGCCAGCGGTGAAGTACTGCTCTTTTTTGGCTGCATCCTGACTCCCCAACGCCTGGTAGCCCATTTCGAACGACTGAACGATAAGTCTTTCATACCAATCTTGATCATAAGTGTAACGGTCAGCATTGTCTTTCAGGACATTATAAGCCTTGTCTGTCTCTCCTTTGAGTTGATAGAGAAGGATAAGCTGGTTGTAGATATTTTTGTTGAAGGCATCCTTTTTCAGCGCATCCGTCAGTAGCCTCAGATCCTCATTATAGAAGGCCTCTTCTTTACTCTGCTCATAAGCAGCCTTCAGGAGAACATTATAATTTAATACGGCATCCGGGTGATTGCTCCGCTTTTTGAGCGCATCCGCAAACGGTGCCCTGATTTCCTGGAAGTCCGAGCTGGTAGCCATTAAAGTTATACCTTTTTGGGTTGCTTTACTAGCCTGAATATATCGAATGGACGTGAAAATCAAGACCAAGGCCCCGATAATCAGAACTGCACTATAAAGGGTTCGGAATCCGGAGGACTTCCAAGCGAATCGCTTCACCGGGCGATTGTCCATCGCAGCGGCCATCCCGCCCAATCCCAAGAAGACTAGCATGCCGATAAAGACATAGCTCATGTTGAAGTCCATTAAACTGTGGATAAGAATCGACAAGACCACGATAAAGTAGATAAAGTAATCATTTCGCTTCGTTTCATCGGAATGAATATAGCCGCGAATATATTTGTAAAAAATAAAGGCAAGGAATGCGAGTAGCACAATGAAACCTAATATCCCGACCTCGACCAGATACTGCATAACGAAGCTGTGCGCCTGGCGGCTGGCGTACGGGTTGTTTTGATATTTTTCGAAGAAAGATGCCCAAGCGCCGCCACCTGCTCCAATCACAGGATAATCTTTGATAACCTTCACGGCATCTTTATAGAACGTCAAGCGTTCAAGTAAACTGTGCTGTTGTAAATTGATGTTTTCCAAACGTTGTCCGATATTCCCCGGAAGAACGTTTTTGAGGCTGGTTCCAAGAAGTAAGACGACAAGGACCACTACAGCCGCGACCGAAACGATTGGCAGCCACAAGTTTGCGAGTTTTTTCGCCGACCAGCGTTCCGTACGCTGCTCCAGCCATGGAGCCAAGTAGCGCTGAATCACCCAAGCCAACGCAGCCACTACTGCTGATGCAACCAGTACGTATCCCCAACCTTTGGCGGGATCGCCGATTTGGCCAAGATGAAATTGCTGCCCCAGTTCGGTGACTGGCTTCGCAATCGCTAGGGTCGCTATTGCAGCAATTATACAATACAGGATCCAAAGAATTTGTTTGGACGGTTTTAAGAACAGTAACAGGATTATAAAGACAACAGGCAGGAACACCAGTCCGCCGCGAGACAGCGTCAGCAGAAGGGACAGAACTATTGGAACAAGCATAAACGCGTGAATTACCTGGCTATACCATTTTTGAGCACGAGTAATCGCGAATACAGCTACGAAGAAGAACGCCATTAGAAAGGCGGCGTATGTATTCGGATATTGGAACACCGAGGCGAGGCGCGGGCCAATAACGTCTACCCAAACGGCCTGATTGTATTGTCCGTTAATAACCGTTGCGGTAAACCATCCAATCATTGCGGAAATTGTCTTCCCTTGGCCCAGCCAATTCAGAAGACCGAATAACACGATGATATATGCGACAGTGACCATAGATGTTTCTATGATAGAATTAGTTAGTTTATTTTGGAGTAAGTAGACACCAAGAATAAATAGAATCGCATAAAGACATTGAATAAGTACAGCATTCATTGCGAAATAATGGCTTACAGCAGGAATCAGAGCAAGAATATACGTAAGTGGAATCAAAAGTATCCCAATCGTAGTCCAATCCCGTTGATCTTCAAGCTTAATCTTCTTGAAGAACGCAGCCACCCAAGCAATGATTAGCAGACTTCCAATGAGCACTGCCCAAAAAATCGGTTTCTCAAAATTGAGTACAAGTCCATTAAACAACCCGGCCTGGAAAGGCGCCCATACCAGGAATAAAATCAGCCCAATCATCAACACCCATAACGCCGCAGGCAAATTTTCCCCATTTCTCGACGTTGCGGCTTTTTTCCCGTATACTGGATTCGACACGTAATTATCTCCTTTGCTAATAGATACGTATGTATTTTAGCATAAGGAATAGAATGGAGCTAGATTCCGGCCAGTTTAACGTCCAAAATTTGGTGGTGTGCAAAATTAAAAACTTTATTTATAAGGTTACATATAAGCTAGCGGTAAAAGTAAAGCCTCTTATCACTTCTATAATTCCGCCGAGTACCAGACAAAAAGTGAAAAAAATGTTATTAAAGAAAGCTTTTCCTATTGAAAAGAGTACTTCACCTCGCACCATTGCTAACGGTATGGAGGGTGTGAATTTGCTGGGCTATTCCAGGGCGGAAATGGGAATCGGCGAATCCTGCAGAATCGCTGCCAATAACTTGGATGCGGTAAACATACCGTTCGGAATCCTCAATTTTACGGGTACGAATAGTGCCAGAATGGAAGACTTGTCATGGGTCCATAAAGAAGTTGCCAAACCTGCGTATAACGTAAATTTGGTGCATGTGAATGCTGAGCAGATGACCGAAATCTATGCGCATTACGGAAATTCGCTTTTTCAAAATAAATATACGATAGGTTATTGGCATTGGGAGCTTCCCGATTTTCCGGACGAGTGGCTCGAAGGTTTCAATTTGGTAGATGAAGTATGGGTTCCGTCTACTTTTGTAGCTGATTCCGTCTCCGTAAAAAGCCCTGTCCCGGTAGTGAAGATTCCTCATTCTATAGAAGTTAAAATTACGGAACCTCGAGATAGAGCTTACTTTCATTTGCCGAATGACGCATTTCTATTCCTTTCTATGTATGACGTGAAAAGTTATCAGGAAAGGAAAAATCCGAAAGCCGCAGTGGAGGCTTTTAAAACGGCCTTTAAGCCGGATGATTTTCGAGTCGGACTTGTATTGAAAGTTAATAGCTACAGAAGCGGATCGGCTGAAATCAAGGCGTTGGAGGCTTTGATAGGAGATTATCGAAACATTTATTTAATTACGGATACGATCAGCCGAAATGATGTTAATGCATTGCTTTCCGTAACAGACTGTTTTGTTTCCTTGCACCGTAGTGAGGGGTTCGGGCTCGGATTGGCTGAAGCCATGTACCTTGGAAAGCCGGTGATCGGAACAAACTGGTCCTCAAATACCGATTTTATGAATACAAGCAATTCCTGTCCTGTTGATTATAAGCTGATCCAAGTGGGAAATGATTACGGCCCGTATAAGGCATACCAGCATTGGGCGGATCCGGACGTTGGTCAAGCAAGAGACTATATGAAGAGGTTAACGGCCGACAAAGAGTTCTATGACAAAATTGCTCTTGCTGGTCAAAGAAATATCAAAGAGAACTTTTCACCGGCGGCTGTCGGTAAATTGATACAAGAACGTTTAAACTACATTGAAATATGGAAGTTTGGAGGAAGACAATGACTATAACATGCGTTATCATGGCTGGAGGTAAAGGTGAACGGTTTTGGCCCAAAAGCAGAACCAATCTTCCTAAGCAATTCCTAAACATCTCAGGAAACAAGTCAATGATTCAACAATCCATAGCCCGGTTGGAAAAGCTGATTGATATCAGTCAAATATTTATCGTGACCAATGGGCTGTATGCTGAATTAATAAAGGCACAAATTCCGCATTTACCTCATGAAAATATTATTATCGAACCGGTGGGAAGAAACACGGCACCATGTATCGGTTTGGCTTCCATATTAATTGAAGAACGATTCCCCGACAGTACCATGATTGTATTACCCTCGGATCATATCATTGAAAATGAAGAGGGCTTTATAAAGATCTTGGAAACGGCTGTGGAAGTGGCGCAAGATAATCAAAGTCTAGTTACTTTGGGGATTCAACCCGGCTATCCGGAAACGGGATACGGATATATAGAAAGTACGGATCATAAGCAAGTAGTTAATGACCTGGAAGTTCTCAAAGTTAATAAATTCGTTGAGAAACCAGATCAAACTACTGCAGAGTCCTATTTACAAGCGGGGAACTATTATTGGAATAGTGGTATCTTTGTTTGGAGAACGGAGGTTATCCGCAAATATATCCAGCAGTTAATGCCGGAGATGCATGATATACTGGAAACGATGCGAGCCGCTTTTGGTAGCATAAATTTTGCTGAAGTTATTAAAGACGAATTCGTTAAGATGCCTGATCAGTCCATTGACTATGGAATTATGGAAAAGGTCGATAACATCTTCGTAATACCCTGCATTTTTGGATGGGACGATGTGGGCAGTTGGACCGCCTTGGAACGAATTAATGAACTTGATGAAAATGGAAACGTTATTAAAGGTAACATTCTAAATCTCGACACCAAAAGATGTATCATAGAAAGTAATGGCAAGTTAATAGCTACCCTAGGCATTGAGGACCTGATTATTGTCGATACCGAAGATGTCACTCTGATTTGTAGTAAGGACAAAGCTCAAGAAGTAAAACTGCTGCTCAAAGAGTTAAGAATGCAGAAGCTGGAACAATACCTATAAATTATATCGAAAAGAACTGGAGAGATTTGATTATGGCGAAAAATGCACTGGTAACCGGAATTACGGGACAAGACGGCTCTTACTTGGCTGAGCTTTTGTTGGAAAAAGGTTATAAGGTTTATGGTCTTCGTCGTAGAACCAGCACACCGATGATGGAAAATATTGAACACATCAAGAATGAGATTGAATTTATTGAAGGTGACTTGTTAGATCAAGGGTCGCTTATTAATGCGGTTCGAAAATCGAATCCGGATGAAGTTTACAATCTGGCTGCACAATCTTTTGTGGCCACATCTTGGGAACAACCCGTTTTGACTGGTCAGGCGACTGCAATCGGAGTCACAAATATGCTGGAGGCTGTTCGCTTAACGAAACCTGAGGCCAGATTCTATCAAGCTTCCAGTAGTGAAATGTTCGGTAAAGTTGTCGAAACACCGCAGAAGGAAACGACCCCTTTTTATCCGCGTAGCCCTTATGGTGTCGCCAAGGTTTACGGCCACTGGATTACCGTGAACTATCGGGAAAGTTATGACATGTATGCGTGTTCCGGAATCTTGTTTAACCATGAATCGCCGCGTCGCGGAGTCGAATTTGTTACCCGTAAAGTAACGGATGCGGTAGCGAGAATCAAAATGGGACTCCAAAGCGAACTGCGCATGGGTAATTTGGATGCCAAAAGAGATTGGGGTTTTGCTGGCGATTATGTTAAAGCCATGTGGCTGATGTTGCAGCAAGACACACCGGATGATTATGTCATTTCAACAGGAGAAACACATACTGTTCATGAGCTTGTTGAAATTGCTTTTGGACATGCAGGACTGAATTGGAGAGATTATGTTGTTATCGATCCTAAATTTGTTCGCCCGGCTGAGGTTGATTTATTGCTTGGGGATAGCTCGAAAGCACAGGAGAAGCTTGGATGGAAATTGGAAGTTGGTTTTGAAGAATTGGTGAAAATGATGGTGGATAGTGATTTAAAGAAGCTAAACCAAAAGTAAAGGGAAATATACCGTGAAAACTGCTCTGATTACTGGCGTGAATGGATTTGCTGGACGACATTTGGCTCAGCTGTTAAAGAGTCAATGTATTAAAGTTTACGGGATAACAAGATCGGCCCCTACATGTTTTTCCGAGAATTCCATTGATGAATTAATTATCTCCGATATGGATAGCAAAGAAGAATGCGTTCAAGTATTAACCACGGCAAAGCCGGACGTTATATTTCACTTGGCTGCACAGAGCAATGTAAAAGAAGCTTGGGAACAGCCGAGTGACACTTTTTTCTCGAATACGGTTAAAACAATGTATTTATTTGAAGCTGCTAAACGAGTATCCCGCGATATCCGCATTTTAAGCATAGGTTCATCCGAGGAGTATGGTTATTCGAAGCAGATGGAGTTTCCCATAAAAGAGGATAGTATCCTTAATCCTACCAATCCGTATGGCGTATCCAAGATGAGTGCGGGGTTAATGGCCAAGCAATTCTTTGAAGGTTTCGGCATGGATATCATTCATGTTAGACCCTTTAATCATATTGGACCAGGCCAGAAAAAGGGATTTGTTGTACCGGATTTCGCTCATCAAATTGTGAATATTGAAAAAGGCAGGCAGAAGCCGGTTATTTCAGTCGGGAATCTTTCCTCTTTAAGAGATTTCACGGATGTCAGAGATATAGTCAATGGATATAGATTAATTGCTGAGAAGGGAATAAAGGGCCAGATTTACAACCTTTGTTCGGGAAAACCGACCGCTATCGAAGACTTGCTATATGCAATGATATCTTTATCTCCTTCGGATATAACAATAGAGGTGGATCCGGATAAACTAAGGCCGGTTGATATTCCAATCTATTATGGAAGCAATGATAAAGTCATAAATCAGACTTCTTGGGAGAGAAAGATAGATCTGAATCGCAGCCTTGAAGATGTTTTAGAGGAAATCAGAAAAGAAGAGTGGTTAGAAAAATTATGAGAAGTGGTACCCTTTATATGATTTGGGATATGGTTAAAAGGGATTTTCGCAATAAATACGCAGGCTCAGTATTCGGATTGTTATGGAATCTTCTGATGCCAATCGCATATATTATTATTTACACTACGGTATTCTCACAACTCATGGCAGCCAAGTTACCGGGAATGACTACTGGTAAATTTGATTATAGCGTTTATTTAAGTTCGGGTATCTTAGCATGGACCATTTTTAATACAACAATCACCAGGTTTCAAAATGTTTTTATTGAGAATTCGAATATCGTAAAGAAAATATATTTCCCTAAATCCATACTTGTCTTTTCGTTGACAGTTTCTTCGATTATTGAGTTGGTCATTAATTACTCTTTGTTATTTTTAGTTTTATTGGGAATTGGCTACGACCTGCATTTTAGTTACATTGCTGTGCTTGTAATTATAATTCTGCAACAAATTTTCTGTACAGGCATAGGACTGATCCTTTCTGTC
Organism: Fontibacillus forbon; assembly: GCF_046559655.1. Lineage (NCBI taxonomy): Bacteria > Bacillati > Bacillota > Bacilli > Caryophanales > Paenibacillaceae > Fontibacillus > Fontibacillus forbon. The sequence goes on from NZ_JBKGFV010000003.1 coordinate 752,563, forward strand.
CTTAATGTTCACTTTCGTGACTTAAACCAAATTACATCAATAATTATTCAAGTTTGGTTTTGGCTTACGCCTATCGTATATGTCTTGGATATTTTACCGGATGGATTGAAGAAGACCATGTCATTCAATCCTCTTTATTATTTTATCGAATCTTATCAAATTCTGATTTTGCAGGGGGATATTGTTAATTTTATCAACATATTCTTGATTTCAATCTTTACCTTCCTATTTGGATGGATAGTTTATAAGCGCATGATAAATGAAATATCCGACTTGATTTAAATCTGGAGGGGAACATGGAAAAACTTAACTTTAATGAAGAGCAATTGAAAAAGCGGATTCACGATAGAATTTTGTTTAAACTAAATAATTCTTTACCGCTCCAAGCAACCTCTAATCAAAACGATGCTGCGTTGAAACCATTAATCGATAATCATAATATTTTAGAGGTTGAATTCTTTTCTCATCGAAAATTTGCAGGGAAAATTATTGTTTCCACAAAGAAGCTTTTGAGGAAATTGCTTCGCCCGATTTTTATGAAGCAGATTCAATTTAATCAGAAGGTAATCGACCAGTTATATGTTGTTGACCGGCAATTGGTGGACAATGACGCCTCAAATAAGGAGCTTTTTAAAAGTATATCTGTTGAAATAACCAATGATATTATCGATGAGTGCAAAATAGCACTCCAGGAAGTGGTCAGTTCCAATGTGGAGAGTATCCGTAATTATTACGAAGATGAGCTTCAGACTAGAATCAATGAACAGATAGTGGAGCAGATAAGTATCCGCGAAAGTCAAATGAATGAAAAAATAAATGCAATAAAAATTCAATTATCTAAGGATATAAAAAGCAACCTTTTTAGGGATCTTGCGGTATTTGAAGGAAACCATAATAATGAGTTGAATCGATACCATCTGCTTCTGATGGCTTTAAGAGAAAATCCGGAGAATTTGGATCTTGAGGCTGAAGTGTTATCAGCTTTTGAAAGTATGAACAAAAGTGGGTTGAAAACGAATGAGTCTATATAATGCGAGGATAACTCCAGTCGTTGAAGAAACAGAAGTTAATACAACTTCAGGTAGAATGAGCTCAATTTCCTTATTAATTACAAACACGGGTGAGGAAGTGTGGTACGCGTATAATAAAGATCACCCGGTTTTAATAGGCTATCATTATAAAAATGATAAGGGTACTGTTACAGAAGGCATGCGTACTAAATTGCCATATAATATAGCCCCTGGTGAGAGCGTATTAGTAAAATGCAACTATATTGTTTATTCAAAACTCGATTCCATAGACATGGAGTGGGATTTAGTGCGCGAGGGGGATTCCTGGTTCAAATCATATGGATCGGATTCTCTCATTATCGGAGTGAATTTAACTAAGGATTCATCTAATGATGAAGAAAGTGGCATAGATCAGAACTTGGCGATTGTTTGTAAGGGATTGAGTAAAAAGTTTAAATTGTATTCTCAAAATAGCGCTAAATTGATTGAATTATTTACTGCTGGAATAGTAAAAAAACATCAAGAATTTTGGGCTTTGAAAAATCTTTCGTTCGAGGTGAAAAAAGGGGAAACTTACGGGATTATTGGTTTTAATGGTTCCGGAAAAAGCACTTTACTTAGCATCCTTGCTCAAACAAAGCAACATACCCAGGGCGTTTTTAAAGTTAACGGCAGAATTGCAGCATTGCTTGAACTAGGAGCGGGATTTCATCCGGAATTAACAGGCAGACAGAATGTTATCTACAATAGTTATTTATATAGCATTCCAAGTCATGAAATAGAAAAAAAGATGGGGGCTATCCAAGAATTTGCCGCTATTGGGGAGTTTTTTGATAAACCGGTGAAAAGCTATTCGAGTGGGATGTATGTTAGGCTAGCGTTTTCATTGGCCATTCATGTTGACCCGGATGTACTTATAATCGATGAGGCTTTGGCAGTCGGGGATGAAGTGTTTCAAAGAAAATGCTATTCGAAATTTGAAGAATTTAAGGCTTTGGGAAAAACAATTATTTTAGTAACACATGATCTGAATGCTGTTAGAGCTTTATGTGACCGGGTGGGCATCATTTATGACGGAAGTTTAATATTCGAGGGTAGTTCAAATGAAGTTGTGAACTATTATCAAAAGATGTCATTGACTGCAAATCTCCAAGTGGCTGAAAAAAGTGAAGAGGACCAGCAAAAGTTGAGATACGGGAACGGTAAAGCGAAGATTGCAGAATATGAGGTATTGGATCAAGCCGGGAAGGAAACAACGGTCTACCGAACAGGAGACAAAATCACCATTCGGCTCAAGGTAAAGGTGAATGACACAATTATAACTCCGGTATTCGGAGTGATTTTTAAAACTATAAATGGAATCGAAGTATTCGGAACAAACTCGAGGCTTCTCAAAAGTACTATCGATAGATTGAACAATGGAGACAATGTATGCTACGAGTTGACACTTCCTCTTTATCTAAATGAAGGAAGCTATTTTTTGAGTTTTGGCATTACCGATCAAAGTGGAGGGGACGTAGTTACTATCGATCGGATGATAGATACTACGTTCATTAGAGTTATCTCAGAGGTACCATGTTTAGGTCTGGCCAATCTTAACTTAGGAGCTGAATCGAAACATTATGTCACTAAATAATAGTAGACCGTTAATTTATTTTTTTTGTTTTAGTTATAAGGACGAGAAAGATATTGAAGCCATCAAAAAAGAAGCGAAGACTTATTTTAACGAATTCTCAAAAAGTTTTCGTGATTTCGAATACAGGTTTGTTTCATTGGAAAGTGATCTTCAGGATAACGTTGAAATTTATGATGAAAATGAAAATGTCTATTACTGGTCTTATAACTTTTCCGAACTGATCTCCAGACATAATCCGGGACTTATCCATATTTTTCATGATGATCTAGATGCGTATCAATTGTTTGAAAGAAATTATGATACAGATAGTAGGGTTACTTTATTTAATGTAACCGGAATGGAGCCTTTGAAGAGAACAGATGAGCAATTTCTTGAACATCTCTCGCACGCCATAGATGTAGGTAATTTGCAAATTATCAGTCAATCGGAGGCTGTTAGGGAAAATTTATCTACGTACGGCCTGCGTTCTACTTTTATGAACAATTTTAGCAACATTCAATGGGGAGAAGCAAAGAAAAAGAGAAACGGCAATTTCACTATAGGATTTGCTTCTTCGCCAATGACCTCTGATACTTGGGTCCAGAGAGGCATGGACTTGATTTTAGAGTTAGCCTCTATTTGCAGGGGCTATACTTTTAAAATTTCATGGAGGTCGAATGAAACGGAAAAGCTGTATCAGGAAATTAAGAAGAGGGACCTTACTAATCTTCATGTGCATGAAGGTTACTTAAATATGGTCGACTTCTATAGCGATATCGACACTATTATTTTGCCATACGTGACTTATGAGAATAATCATTCAAGTCCGTTGTCGCTTATTGAAAGCCTAATACTTGGCATTCCAGCTATTGTTACGAACGTGGTGGGATTAGCTCGATTGGTCGAAACTTACGGCATGGGAGTTACAGGAGAACCCAATGTCGATAGTTTAAAAGATTGTATTGAGAAATTAGCCGAAAATTACGATGAGTATTTAAACAATACTTCTAAATATGGAAGGGAATTGTTTTACTTAAATAGTGAAAATAAGTTGAGGTACTTTAAACTATATAAGAATTTGACTGCTCAAGAAGCTGCGCCAAAGCTTGGTGAATGGAGAAGGATGCTGGAGGAAACAGGTAAGTATTTAGTCTGCGGAAAAGTTGGAATGAAAGAATATTATAATGATAAATTTATTGCTGAAAATTATGATGAAGATCGGTTTGTCGACTACCCCATGAGGACGTATAATAGATTGGAGAAAAGCGCAATTCATTTTTTCATTAAAAACTTTACTCCTGGCTCCAATTTGTCAATTCTTGATATTGCATCAGGTGAAGGGCGAATATTGGAAGAGTTGGTTGGCTACGGTAAATGTACTGCTGTTGAAAACTCTTCTTTTATGATATCCGTTTCTGCTAAAAAACTTTCAGGTAAAGGAAAGTTAGTATATGTAAAGGAAGATATTTTCGATTTTGAAACTACTGAAAAGTTTGATGTTATTACTATATTTAGGTTCATTAGACACTATAACTATAGCGATCGGAAAAAAATTTATAAAAAACTATTCGAATCATTGAGTGCTAATGGGATTATTATTTGCGACTTTCCAAATAAATTAGTTGAGGGCCAATTAAGAAATCGTTATCAATGGCATGTTTTCAATGTATATGACGCATTCTGGCATATGAATGAAATTTTAGATGAATTATCAGACAATGGGTTTAAATTAATTCATAACATTCCTGTAGGGGAATTGCTTTTACCTAGTGATAGAGTCGGCGACTTGATGGAACCACTAGCCAACATCGTTTGTTTTGGGAAGGAAAATAGATAAATGAAGAAAAAAATTGCTATTTGCCATTCTCATGTTCCATTTGTTGAAGGAGGCGCAGAACTCTTAGTTAACTCTTTAAAAAGAGAGTTGTGCAACAGGAACTATTCCGTGGATATTATTCAACTCCCTTTCAAATGGTACCCGAACGAGCAGCTTATTCAAAGCATGATGAACTGGAAATTCATAGATTTATCCGAGAGTAATGGAGAGAAAATAGACCTGGTTATAGGTACGAAATTCCCTTCCTATGGCATAGAACATAAGAATAAAGTTACCTGGTTGGTACATCAATTTAGGCAAGTTTATGATTTGCTGGGTACACAATACAGTAATTATGATTATTCTCCTGAGAGTTTGTCGATAAAAGAACTAATAAGTCGATATGATTATAATAGTCTCTCTGATTCAAAAAGAATATATACAATTGCTCAGAATACAACAGATCGGTTAGCCAAATATAACAAAATCGATTCTGAAGTGCTCTATCATCCTCCTAAGCATGTCGGTTTATATTATTCTAATAATTTTGATAACTATATACTTTCTGTCGGCAGATTGGACAAGCTTAAGAGAGTAGATATATTGATAGAGTCGTTAAAAAGTTCAAACCCTAATGTTAAATGCATAATTGCAGGACAAGGCCCTGAAAGAGAAAATCTTCAACGGCTAGCGGCTAAACTTGGTTTGTCAGATAGGGTGAAATTCCTTGGATTTGTTGAGGACAAGCAATTGCTTGATCTGTACGCGAACTGTTTGGCGGTTTACTTTGCTCCATATGATGAAGATTATGGATATATAACATTAGAGGCATTCTTATCATCAAAACCGGTTATTACTTTGAATGACACCGGCGGAGTGCTCGAATTTGTAAAAGATGGAGTTAGCGGATATGTCTCTTCGAATTCCTCCCAGATTTCATCGAAAATGGATTATTTGTTTCATAATAAACATGTTGCAAAAGAATTCGGAAACACAGGATATGAATCTGTAAAATATATATCTTGGGATCATGTTATAGACCGTTTGACGGAGACGATAAGATAGGGGTTTAAATATTGAAGAAGATTGCGTATTTTTCACCGTTAAATCCGATTCGATCAGGGATTTCTGACTACAGTGAAGATCTATTGCCGGAGTTGTCTAAGGTTTATGACGTAGAAGTATACGTCGAAAATGGATTTCAAGTTGAAAACACCAACATAAAAGAGAATTTCGTAATAAGAGAGTATGCTGAATTTTCTAAGAGATATAATGATAAACAATACAGTGCAATTCTTTATCATATGGGAAATAACTACTCGGCGCACAAAGGAATTTATGAATTTATCTTGAAATATCCTGGAATTGTGGTTTTGCATGACTATTCATTGCATCATTTCTTCGCAGCTAAGACATTGGAACAGGGCAACTTAGATGGATATCGTGAAGAGATGTTGTATTGTCATGGTAAAGAGGGTCTTGATGAGGCAAATAGGTTTTTAAATGGCGAAATATCTCCGATATGGGAGAGTAACTCGCTAAAGTTTCCACTTAACTTACGAATATTGGATCATTCCGCAGGCATTATTGTGCATTCCCAGTTTGCTAAGGATCTTCTTCAACAACAGGCGGGTTATGTACCCATTGAGGTTGTTCCCATCCCGGCCCCACATATTAGCAGCATTGATAATTTGGAATTTGAAAAAGAAACGGCCAGGATAGAGCTAGGTATTGATCAAAGAGATTTTGTAATCAGCGCCTTGGGTTATGCGAATCCTACTAAAAGGATAGATAAAGTAATTGAGGCAATTTCATTCATTAAATCAAGACAATTAATTGATAACCTTAAGTTTTACATTGTTGGCGAAGTTGCGCCTTCTTATCCCCTAAAAGAGATAGTAAAAAAATATAAGTTGGAGAAGGAAGTGGTTTTTACAGGATATGTAGATCTTGAAGGGTTTGACAAGTATATCGCTGCTTCTGATATGTGCATTAATTTAAGATATCCGACTCAGGGTGAAAATTCTGCAAGTTTACTAAAGATAATGGGACATGGAAAACCCGTGATAACAACTAATATAGGAAGTTTTAGGGAATTCCCAAAGAAATTAGTCCATAAAATCGAATATGGAAGTACAGAAGTCATTGAATTAGTAAATTCAATGCATGAGGTAAGTCAAACGGATAGAGCTCAATTATCTTTGAATATTTTAGAGTACGTAAAAAATAACAGTAGTTTGGCTATCTGTGCCAATAAATATGACATGTTTGTAAGCAGAATATCTACCGAAGGAAATAACTTAATGTTAGGATTAAATCAATATATTAATAACTACATTTCTCAAATGAATAGTAAACATCATTCTTTTGGCCCTCACTTGGAGACAATGATCGACAACTCGATACCGATTGTAAGCAAATCGTTTGAAAAAAGATTTAATTAATTTATATCTGGAGCTGAGATTTAGTGCCGAATCAACTGTTGATTTTTCTTTTATTGGTTGTAGTTGTTTTTATTTCAGGTTTTTGGTTGTCTGTTTTTTTGCTTGGGAATAAACTTAGAAATTATAAGTTCTTATTTACTTTTTTACTTGGTACAGTATGGCTTATACTTATTAGTTCATGGGTAAGTTATTTAGGCTTTTCAATGAAAGATTCCTATTTATATATTCTTTTAGTTACGGTTATCATCGATATCATTGCATTATTAAGTGAAATAAGAAATAAAAGATTACGCGAATGGATCCCGGGAAAATATCAAATAATAGTGTTGTTTTGTGGTCTTATTTCGTCGCTAATTATTTTATTTCCTATATTGTATTTTAAAGCTTTTAATCCGTATACCGATGGTTTCACTTACATCTCGATTGCAGACTATTTATTGAATCATAGTTATTTTCAACCGGCAGATCCAAATCCCTATTATCCTTGGCTAACTCAGATGAAATTGTACCAGGATGCGGGTTACCGTATGGGGGCCCAGTTTCTGCTCTCTTTTATGACAGCATTATTTAACCGCGAAATGTCATTAGAAGTCTATATGCCTGTTACTGCTTTGAGCCAGTTTCTATTAGTAGTTGTTATGTGGTTGTTTTGTAAAGAAGGAATCAAAATTTCTACGAAGGCATCTTTGATTGCTGTTTTTTTTACGGCAATACATTTAAGCATACCTATTAATAGTGCTTTGTGGGGGTTCTATCCGCAAGCTTTTGGCGTAGTTTTAGGCGCTGCCGTATTTATGTTGTTTCTTAACAAAGATATATGGGAGGGTCCCGGAAGTTCATCTGATAGATGGAAAATGCTCATAGTAACCTCTTTAGTTTCCGCAAGTACAGTTATTACTTATAGCGAATACGTGCCTTTTATAGCATTATCGGTATTTTTTCTGCTCGTATTCCATTTAATAGTTTCGAAAAGTTACAAGTATGTATTCAGTAATATTATTGGTTTAATTATATTAATTAGTATTTTTAGCAATGTAGGCTTAATAAAAGCAATTGGGGCAATCAGACATCAACTTGGTGTTGTGGTGGGCTGGCATATACCTTATGATTTGTGGCAATATCTCCTTATGACTCTTTCTTTAAACCCAATATATAATGCACATTCAATGTTCTTAAACCATCATTTTCTGTTTTTTATTGTTTCGTGTCTAGCTTCTTTAATATTGTTTATTGTCTTGAAATATTTCATATTAAATAGGGATATGGCTCAGTATCGGCGGCAGATATTCCTGGTGGCCTCTTCCTTTATTCTTATGTTGATCTATTTTACCTTTTTTGCTGACAATCCATGGTTTAGTGATAAAATGGGTCATTCTTGGAATATACACAAAATAATACAGTATATGTTTTTTATATTCCCGCCAATTATCGGCTTGTCACTTTATGATTTTTGGAATAAAAGCAAAATAAATAAATTCATTTCAACTTTCTTAGTTCTTGGATATATCCCTATAGTTCTTGTTTTTACCTATCACTATTCTTTGATGAGTACTGAACAAATGAGAACGTATACTGGAAACAACGAAAATCCGATTTATGAATACTATAAATTAAAGGATACTTACAAAGACGAGAAGAGGCCCATTAATCTTGCACTATCAACTGACTTGACAAAACATCGTCAGATGATTGCATATTTTTTGAAAAATAACAATTTAGTTAGCGATTGGTCCGATGATGGATACATTAGCGGTAGTATGTCGGCAGAAAATCGCAACTTAAGTTTCGATAGCAAGGGAATAACCCTTATGTTCAATCAACATGCAGCCAATAAAATTGCCAATATGGAATTGGTGACTGGAAAGGTAATTACGAATTTTATTTCAGGTGTCTATGGTTTGGAAAAAAATGAAACTCAAAGCTGGCATTGGTCTTCCGGTGATGTAAAAATTAACGTGTTTAATCCCTCGGTTGATAATGAAAAGAAAATTGCTAGATTCATTTTCAGTGTGGGTCTTCCTCCCGGAGTAGCTGAGTCAAAAGCCATTGATGTAATTTATAATGGCAATCATATAAAAGAATTGGTAATTGAACCGACCCAATCTAATCCAATCGACCTTTCTCTTGAAATTGATCCTGGGGAAAGCAAATTAGAGTTAAAAATGAGGAGTGGACCAGTAAAAATTGCTGGCGAAGACAGAGAATTAGGCTTCTCTATAATTGATTTTCAAAGTCAATAAAATGTGAATATCCTTTTTTGCTGATATAAATGATTTCACAGTATTGAATAGGGGCGATTTAATGCAGAAAGTTAAGGTTATCTTTGGAATCGCGATCAGTGTGTTCTTTATTTTCCTGTTAGGAAGGAACTTGAATCTAGCGGATTTAGGAAAGGCGTTTAATAGCATAAACTACACTATCATTATTCCTGCTGTTTTAATCCAAATTTCGAGTTATTGGGTACGTAGTGTAAGATGGAAATACATTTTATCAGGAATAAAACCAATGAAAACTAAAGAGCTACTACCTATTATATCAATTAGCTATATGGCAAATAATTTATTGCCTTTACGTATTGGTGAGTTCGTAAGAGCCTATTTAGTAAGTAAAAAAGGTAAAATTAGTGCTGCTGCTTCCTTTTCCACAATCTTGTTGGAACGGATTTACGATGGGATAACGCTACTTCTTTTTTTGGGTTTTACCGCTTTATTATTTCCGTTTCCTGATTGGGTTAAGCAAATAGGCATCTTAACAACTTTACTGTTTCTAGGAGCTTTAATATTTTCGGTAGGTATAGTGTCATTTAGATCAAAAACGATGCAGCTTGTTAACTGGGGGTTGAAAATTTTTCCTAAACGTCTCCATGCGAAATTGTCCGCATTAATTGATAAATTAATAGTAGGATTAGAGGTTGTTAAGAATAAAAGAGCACTATTACCAATAGCTTTTTATTCTATACTCATATGGCTTATGGAGGCTAGTTTGTTTTATGCTATTGCCGAAGCATTTGATTTCTCCAGTACGGTATACATTGCATTATTCACTCTTGTAATTGTCAATTTGGGTATCATGATACCATCCTCGCCTGGATATATTGGAACTTTTGAATTTTTTGTGAGTAAATCCTTAGGCGTATTTGGTATTATTAAAGAGTTAGCATTGGGATATTCAGTAATACTTAGAATTACACAGTATATCCCTATTACAATTATAGGCTTTATATTTATGCTTAAAGAAGGACTTTCTTTTAAGTCCATCACAAAGTTATCTCAGAATGAGGAAGAATAAGTTTTACGGAGGAGAATAATGAACAAAGTAGTTTCTATAATTGTTCCAGTTTACAATGAGCAATACAACATTAAGCCTATGTATGAACGTGTATCTGCTGTTTTTGAGAAGTTATCGAACTATACATTCGAATTAATTTATGTAGATAATTGCAGCACGGATGCTACAGTTGATGAAATCTCCAAAATAATTGAATTTGATGAGAATGTTAAAGCTATCACTATGTCGAGAAACTTTGGAAGTTCTCAACCCAGTAATATTGCAGGCTTGAATAATGCTGCCGGTGATGCAGTTGTTATAATTGATGGCGACATTCAAGATCCTCCTGAAATGATAGAGCAATTCATAAAAAAGTGGGAGGAAGGTTATGAAGTAGTTTACGGGGTAAGGAAGAAAAGAAAAGGGTCCTTGGCTCGAAGAATTGGATATAAGGCTTTTTATCGGTTATTTAAGAAGATGTCCTATATTGATATTCCTCTAGATGCAGGTGATTTTGGCTTAATTGACCGAAGAGTGGCCGAGGAAATTAAACAGCTTAACGAGAATGAAATGTTTTTTAGAGGGCTTCGTGCATGGGTTGGCTTTAAACAAATCGGTATAGAATATACCCGCGATGACCGTCAGCATGGAAATACTAGCATACCTTTCCTAGCTAATTTAAAATGGGCTAAAATGGGGATCTTTAATTTTTCGTACAAGCCTCTTGAATGGATTTCAACCACAGCTTTCTTTTTAACTTTAATCTCGTTAGCCGGAATAATTTATTACGTATTGCTGCACTTTTTAAAACCAGATACACCCTATGGCTTTTCTACAATTATAGTATTAATTTTATTTTTAGGTGCAGCACAATTATTGGCTTTGAGCATCATTGGAGAATATGTGGCCAGGATTTTTAATGAGGTTAAGAAGAGACCGCGGTATATTATAAGAGAAGTTATAAGCCAGAAAGACAAGACGACTGACGGGCAACAGGACTAAAATTACGAGGGGGATTATTCGATTATGAAAAACATTCCAGTTGTGTTGTTATGCGGAGGCAAAGGAACCAGAATTCGTGAAATGACAGAAATAATGCCTAAGCCTATGGTGGAAATAGGAGAGCGACCGATTTTATGGCATATTATGAAGATCTACTCTTCTTATGGATATAATAATTTCAATATCTGCTTGGGATATAAAGGGCACAAAATTAAAGAGTACTTTTTAAACTATGAATACATGCAAAGCGATATTACGCTCGACTTGGGCAGAAAAGGGAATGTGTTCATTCATAATACTCATCAAGAGAATGAATGGAAGGTAACGCTAGCGAATACGGGCGAAGACAATATGACAGGTTCCCGTATAAAACAAATGGAAAAGTATATTAATAATGATATATTTATGCTCACTTATGGAGACGGAGTTTGTGACGTGGATATTAATCGTTTAGTCGACTTTCATCTATCTCATGGCAAGATCGGAACGGTATTGGGTGTTCGTCCCCCTGCAAGATTTGGCGAACTATTATGTGAGGGTGAGCAGGTCATGAGTTTTAGTGAGAAACCTCAAACTTCTGATGGCCGAATCAATGGCGGCTTTTTCGTTTTTAATAAAGAGATTTTCAATTATGTTTCAGAAAATGAAGACTGCATTTTTGAGAAGGAACCACTTGAATCTCTGGCCGCAGACGGAGAGCTTATGATGTATAAACATGATGGCTTCTGGCAGTGCATGGATACCGTTAGAGATATGGACTACTTAAATAAATTATGGCAAGAGAATACCGCCCCATGGGCTGCTTTAAGGAATACGGTGGATATGCTATGATGAACCATTCATTAGGAAACTTTTACAAAGGAAAAAGAGTACTAGTAACTGGACATACCGGATTTAAAGGTTCTTGGCTCACGATTTGGTTAAAAGAACTAGGTGCAGAAGTTATTGGATACTCATTGGATCCAAAAACTGATAATGACAACTTTGTTCTATCGGGTCTTGAGGATCGAATTACAGATATTCGAGGAGATATAAAGAACTACACGCAACTGGCTGATGTTTTTGAAAAGTATCAACCGGAGATAGTTTTCCATTTGGCTGCTCAGCCATTGGTCCGGCTTTCTTACGAATTTCCTCGGGAAACTTTCGAAGACAACGTAATGGGAACAATTAATGTCCTTGAATGCGTAAGGAATACACAAAGTGTTAAGGTATGCGTGAATATTACGAGTGATAAATGTTACGACAATAAAGAATGGATCTGGGGATATAAAGAAACTGATCCTATGGGAGGCTATGATCCTTATAGTGCTTCAAAGGGCTGTTCTGAACTTGTAATTAGTTCCTATATTAACTCTTTCTTCAACCCTTCTGCATACAGTATTCACCAGAAAGTAGTTGCCTCAGTACGGGCCGGTAATGTTATTGGTGGTGGTGATTGGTCCGAAAATCGGATTATCCCCGATTGCATTAGGGCACTTGAATCGGGTCGTCCTATTGAAATAAGAAATCCCCACTCTGTTCGTCCATGGCAACATGTCTTGGAACCGTTAAGTGGTTATTTATGGCTTGCCTCCCAGATGCAATGTGATCCTGAGAAATATGCAGGAGCTTGGAATTTTGGGCCTAATGACGAATCAATAATAACTGTTGCAGATGTGGTTGGGAAAGTTATCGATCATTACGGCAAAGGCAGTTGGAGTGATCAATCCCTTCCTGGACAACTGCATGAAGCAAAATTATTGAATTTGGATTGCAGTAAAGCTAAATTTCTACTTAAATGGAAGCCGACATTAGATATGGAACAGTGTATAGAACTAGTGGTGGATTGGTACAAGAAGTACAAAGATACAGAGGTATACGAGCTCTGCGTCAATGAGATTAACCAATTTATTTCCTATGCCAGAAAAGGTAATAATTCTTGGGCTAACTAAGGCTTATTCAAAGACTTAAACAATCCAGGTTGTTTAGGTCTTTAGTTCTGAAAGGAGATATTTTTGATGGAAGAGACTGCGAAGAGAATCCTAATTACAGGCTCAAATGGGTTCGTCGGTAAGCATTTAGTTAGTGCGTTAGCGAATAAAGGGTATACTAATATTTTTGGACTGCATAGAACACCTTCAACAGAAGCTAATGTTTTTATAGCGGATTTGAGTAATAAACGAGAAGTAACAGAAGTTGTAGAGAGAGTAAATCCTCAAATAGTATTTCACCTAGCTGCCAATATTAAGCCAAGTAGGGAAATTGATGATCTTGATGAAATGATTCAAAGTAACATAGGTGGAACAATGAACCTACTAACAGCCTTAAAGAAGTCTAACGCATCCGTAGATTCTTTTGTTAACGTTGGCTCTTGTGAGGAGTATGGTTGGAATGAGCAACCATTTACGGAGGATATGCTTCCTAGTCCGGTTTCTATCTATTCCGGCACGAAAGCAGCCAGTGCCGTATTGTGTAAAATGTTTTTTAATATGTTTAACATGCCCATTATTACGGTGAGACCATCTCTAATCTATGGACCTGGCCAGAGCGAACGATTTTTTATTATGCAGGCTATTAAGAAGATGTTGCTCAATGAAGAGTTTAATATGACATACGGTATGCAAACTAGAGATTTTATTTATGTTGATGATTTTGTGGAAGGGCTAATAGCTGTTTCACAACTACAGGATCATGCCGGCCAGATTTTCAATATTTCTTCAGGCGAGGAACATAGTCTGAGGAATATTGCAGAGATAATAAAAAGCGCCACTAATTCTTCATCAAAACTTAACTTTGGAGCTATTCCATATCGTGAGAGTGAGATTATGTCTTACAGATGCGAGAATTCAAAAATAGTTGAGGTTACAGGCTGGAAACCAAAAACTGGTATGGAAAAAGGTATCGGGAAAATTGTCGAGGATCTAAAAGGAATCAAGTAACTACTCTAAATAAGTTTCGGAAGGAGATCATCAAAATGAAAATCGCAATCATTGGCGGCGGGATTGCCGGGATGTCTGCCGCTTACTATTTAAATAAAAAATTTGGAACAAGTGCCGATGTAGATATTTACGAAAAGGGAAGCGATGTCGGAGGATTAGCCGGGACAATACCGATTGAAGACACCTATATAGAGAAATATTATCATCACATTTTTACCCATGATAAGTTTTACTTGGATTTAGCGGAGGAATTAGGTGTTTCGGATTCGTTGATATGGTCGGATTCAAAGGTTGGCTATTATCACGATGGGGTATCCTATCCCTTTACCACCCCATTGGATCTATTAAGATTTAAACCTCTGAGTTTTATTAATCGCCTAAAGGTCGGGGTTTCCTCTTTGTTTATTTCTCAATATAAGAATGTTCCAAAACTTGAAAGTATGACTACCGAGGAGTTTATGACGCGTTATGTAGGTAAACAAGGCTGGGAAGTAATTTGGAAGCCTATGCTAAGAATAAAATTCGGCGAAAACTACAATAAAATTCCAGCGGTATGGATTTGGGAAAGAATAGTACAGAGAATTCGTTCTAGAACGGGAGGCGGGAGTAAAGAATTGCTTGGCTATATGAAGGATGGCTTTCATACTCTCAATAAAAAATTATTGGAAAGTATTAAACATAATGGAACTAATGTGATTTTGAATGCTAATATTAAAGAAATTGTAATAGAAGATATGCAATGTAAAGGGCTTAATATTAACGGGGAAATTAAAAAGTACGATATTGTGATTTGTACAGCCGCGCTTCCTGTATTTCTTGATCTTTGCAAAAATGCTCCGGATGAATATGTCGAACCGCTTAAACAAGTTAAATATGACTGTGCACTAGTAGTGCTTATGGAGTTAAAAGAGAGCTTAAGTAAATATTATTGGCTCAATATTAGTGATAATGAAATACCCTTTGGGGGGCTAATAGAACATACTAATTTGATCCCGAAAGAGAACTATGGAGAAAAGACACTTGTTTACTTTTCAAAGTATCTAAATCCGAATCATGAATTTATGAATATGCCGGATAACCGGATTATCGAAATTTATATTGAATCACTCAAAAAGATATACCCCGATTTCAATGAAGAAACCATCATTAATTATACAATTTCAAGAGACCGATTTGCTCAGCCAATTTGGCCTATGCAGTATTCTAAAATCAAACCGGATTACAAAACACCGATAAAAGGCTTATATCTAGCCAATACATCTCAAATTTATCCAAACGATCGCGGAATGAATTTTAGTGTGAAGTTAGGAAAAGAAGTAGTGGATACTATTAAATAACTTTTGGAGTTTACCTATAATGAATAATAAGTTTCATAGTATAGTTAAAACATCTACAATTCTATATTTATCCTTACCGATTTTTTTGTTTTTAATTGGTTGGTTGAAACCTTTTTTTGCAATATTTGCTTCATTTGTTTTAATAATAGGATGTGTCCTTTTTATTAGGAATAAAGAGGAGATTCAGCATATTGAGCTAAAATGGTATAGTGTTGTTTTTGGTTTGTTACTTGTTTTCTTGTGGGTATATTTATCGGGAACAGGTGGATTCGCATATCAAAACAGTGATTATTTTAAGCACAATGCAATATTGCGTGATTTAATCCATTACGACTGGCCTGTAATATATAATTATTCAACTGACTACTCCAATTCAGCACCGCTTGTTTACTATGTGGCTTACTATTTACCGGCGGCACTTGCCGGTAAGTTGTTCGGATGGACCATAGCCAATGTAACAATGTATTTATGGACGGCACTAGGGGTAATTCTTTCATTATATTGGCTCTTTAGAATAATTGGGAAATTCAAATTTTCATTTATTCTTGTATTTATTTTATTTTCGGGGATGGATATTTTAGGGAGGATTTTAATTGATAAAAGCTTGCCGAATCTATCGGACCATCTTGAATGGTGGGCGAAAGTTTTGCAACAATACCCTTCCTTTACAACTCTTTTGTTTTGGGTACCGCAACATGCGATAAGCGGTTGGCTCTTTACTTCTTTATTAGTTTATAACTCATGGGTTTCTAAAGAGAGCAAATTTAATGTGTTTATAGTGGCCTTAAGCTCTCTTTGGTCGCCTTTTGTGATGATAGGATTGCTTCCGTTGTTGTTCTTGTCTTTTTTTTCAGTCAAATCATATAAGGCTCTTTTTTCTGTTTCAAATATATTATCAGCTTCGGTTCTTTTGTTTTTTATTGGGTTTTATTATCTGGCTGGATCGGGAGCTGTTTCCTCGAACACGGGTTGGATTTGGAATCATATTGACTTTTTGGAGGTATGGCCAAATTTAGCCTTGCTTTATGTTTTGGAATTCGGTCTACTGTTCATCTTGTTGTACAGAAAATCATTAGAGCATAAAATATGGTTGTTTGTCGCAGTGTTCTATATGTCCATAGTTCCTATTTATATTGTCGGTGGCAATAACGATTTTGGTACGCGCTCAATAATCCCATCTTTGCTAGTTGTGTTTATATTTGTTATAAGCTCATTGAAACAAGCATCCTCTAAGGTTCGAAGTAGCTTATTAGTTTTACTTCTTATTATTGGGACAGTTACCCCCATGATGGAGATTTCACGTACATTAACTAAACATAATCAATCTAGCGACGGATGGTTTACAATATTCAATACGCCGGAAGAATACCGGAATCAGTATATTGGAAAGCCAAGTTCATTTTTTTTGAATTGTTTAGCAAAAGATGATTCAAATCGAGCTGTAAATCCAGTTGAATTTACTTTAGAGATGGGGAATTGGTCTCCATATGGAATGAATGCAACTTTTGATGTTAATAACTTAGAGGTAATAGCCGAGGATAAAGTAGACGCTGGTTTATTATTAAATATGCATTTTGAGAAAGGTACCTATCTTTTGAAGGCCGTTATAAGTGGAAAGGCTGAAAATGTGCACATCTCACAACACGGTATTCATAAGATAATTGATATACCTTTTTTGAATGGTGAAACGGAAGTATTTGGGCTTGTGAACGTAAAAGATTTTAGTGAAGGGACCCTGGTGTTTGGTTTAGGGGGATGGGGTACAGGTATAGGGGAGGCTAAACTAGAAGAGTTAATTCTTTATAAATGGGATTAATAGAACTAGAGAGTTAAGTTTTTTTCGACTCTTTGAGGTAATGCCTAGATTAGTTTTATATCACTTGAGAATTTCTCCAAGTTGGGGTGAATTCCTATTGTTATGCTTAAAAATACTTGTGTATCCAAGGCTCGGATTAATGCAAAATGCTCATTAATAAACTAGTTTAAGGTGACACGATTAACTTTATTGGGGGATTTTCCTTGGTATTTAGTTCTAGTTTGTTTATGTTTTATTTCTTGCCAATAGTATTGATTGCTTATTTTTTTATAGATCCCAAATTCAAAAATCATTTGCTGTTGTTGGCGAGCCTTTTCTTTTACTCATGGGGGGAAACAAAGGCTTTAGTTTTAATAATTATTTCATTAATTCTAAATTTCTTCTTGGGACTAATAATTGATTCAAAGAGAGCGAATAAATGGTTTTGCAAAGGTACATTTATTGTTGCCATTGTACTGAATATTGGGATTTTAGTTTTTTATAAATATTTAGGGTTTATTTTTGATATCGCACTCAGTGTAATTAATATATTTCCACATCAAAACACATTGAATTTGTCCTTTTCAATACCTTTGCCGATCGGGATATCGTTTTATACATTTCATATACTTTCTTATATAATTGATGTCTATAAAAACAAAGCTCCAGTACAAAAAAATATTATAGATCACGGTTTATATATTTTCTTTTTCCCGCAATTAATTGCTGGACCGATCATCAGATATAATGATATTGTTGATCAGTTGAAAAATCGAAATAGTACTTTAGATGACGTGATCTATGGTGCAAAGAGATTCATTATAGGGTTTTCCAAAAAAGTACTAATTGCGAACAATGCGGGATTGATTGCGGATAACATTTTTAATAGTAACCTAGCAACACTTCCACAGGGTATCAGTTGGATAGGCATATTTGCGTATACCGTGCAAATATATTATGATTTTTCCGCTTATTCGGATATGGCTATCGGATTGGCAAGAATTTTTGGCTTCCGGTTCAAAGAGAACTTTAATTATCCATATTATGCGGATAGTGTCCAGGACTTTTGGCGAAGATGGCATATTTCGCTATCAAGATGGTTTAAGGATTATGTCTATATACCTCTAGGTGGAAATAGAAAGGGAATCTTTCAAACTCATTTTAATAAGATGGTAGTCTTTATTTTATGCGGTCTGTGGCATGGGGCTAGCTGGAATTTTTTGTTTTGGGGATTCTATTATGGGGTGTTTTTGACTGTTGAGGGGCTTTTTTTAGGGAAGATTCTATCGAAAACTTGGAAACCGCTCCGACATATATATACCTGGCTAGTCGTAATGGTTGGTTGGGTATTCTTTAGAACTGAAACAATGAATGAGGCTTTAATTTACCTGAAGAAAATGTTCTGGTTCAACGGTACTCCATTCTATAGTTATATTGACATTTTTAAATTCTGGGATAAAGAGACGATGGTACTTGGGATCTTGGCTTTATTATTTTGTTTTCCCATATATCACTCTATTGAAAGACGACTACAAAATAAAAACTGGAGATTTTTAAAACCGTTTGGATATTTAGGACTTTATTTAGTTTTTCTAATCTCTCTATTGTACTTGGTAAATTCTTCATATAATCCTTTTATCTATTTTAGATTTTAAAAGGGAGAGTAGCATGAAATTAAAAGTTAGCTTTATAGTGCTATGTATATTTACTTTATTGGTTCCTAGCTTAAGTAATATGTTCCCAATCAGGAATGTAGCTTTAAGCGGGGTAGAGAACGGTGCGCAAAAACCGGAATTTAGTTTGTCTGGTTTTTACGAAAATACTTACCAGAAGCAAATGGAGCAGTATTTGAATAACAATTATAAATTACGACCATACCTGGTTAAGAGCTATAATCAAATGATTTATTCATTATATAATAAGTCGGCTATAAGAGACATAGAAGTTGGAATGGGGCAGACGTTGTATGGAAGAGATTATATAAATGATTTATTTACCAATGAGGCTTCTCAATGGAACGAAATTAATGCTTCTACAGAAAAACTAAAGAAAATCCAAGAACTAATGAAACAGAAAGGAAAGTCGGTATTGTTTGTAGTTGCTCCCAATAAGGCGTCGCTATATCCTGAAAATTTACCACAGAAATATAACTTAGCACCGGCATTTAGCGAAAAAAGGCTCTATAATCAATTTATAGAATCATTTAAAGAGAACAAGGTGGATTTCATAGATAGTTCTGAGATCATGGAGAATAAGAAAGATCAATTTGAGTCCTCTTTCTTTTCAAAAGGGGGGGTTCATTGGAATGAATTAGGGGCAAGTGTTGTATTGCTTGAGATTTTCAAAAAAGCCACTAAGGAGAATCCAAATTTATTTGTTCCTGAAATTAAGAAAATTGATGTAGACCAGATTCCAGGAACCGATGAACATGATATTTCAGGATTAATGAATTTGTGGAGTCCGCTCCTGAGTGATGTTCCTCATATTAAATTTTCCGATCAGCCAACTGAATACATTAGACCGAAAATATTAATGGTGGGAGATAGTTTTGGTTGGCAATTAGTGAATATCTTGAAAAAAAATGAATTCCATGAAAAATTGGATTTTTTATATTACTACAATACTAAATTTAGTTATCCAGACGAAACATCGAGTCCTATACAACAAATTAACTGGGATGAGGAGGTATTGAATAAAGATATAGTACTAATAGTTTTTACTGAGCATCATTTAAGTAAAAGCAAAGATTTCATAGACGATTTATATAAAGTATTGACAGGCACCCAATTCAAAAAAATAGATATGCAATTTTCTGCTGAGCAGGATGTTAAATTAACACAAGTAAGCGGAGAACAAAGATATATTATTACAAACCTAAAAGAAAATCCAAGTATATATCTTTCTTCATCTGAATTAAATCTCTCACCAGGACGAAATTACACATTAAGATTCAAAGCGACGGGCAATAAGGGGAATAAATTATTTGTTGATTTTTATCAAGGTACTTTGCCTCGATTTATGATTGAAATAAAAGAGGATCAGCAAATTGAAGAATTTAATTTCACCTTCTCTAGTACGGAAACTTCTTTAAATAATTGCTTCATTAGGTTTTTCTCTGAAGAGTCTTTAAAATCTTCATATGACGATAAAAATGAAATGTCTATTTTTGATATTAGTCTACTCGAAGGGCAAACCATGCATTAGTACAAAAGGGAAATATAACTTATTGTGGGACCTGGAAAAGATACTTACTACCTAAAACTGCATATATTTTATAACCTTTTTACCATATTATTATGCAATCTCATATTTGCACAATGAAAGGATAATTGTATGAAAGCCATCATCCTAGCCGGCGGGACAGGCTCCCGCCTCTATCCTTTAACTAAAGTTACCAACAAGCATCTTCTTCCCATAGGCAAATATCCTATGATATTTCATTCGGTTTATAAGTTAAAACAAGCAGGACTCACAGATATCCTCATTGTTACTGGCAAGGAGCACATGGGCGATGTGGTAAACTTGCTAGGAAGCGGAAGCCAGATGGGAGTAACATTCACTTATAAAGTTCAAGATGAAGCAGGGGGGATTGCGCAAGCTCTCGGTTTAGCTGAACGATTTGTAGGCAATGACCAAATGGTAGTTATTTTAGGCGACAATGTATTTGCTGATGATATTTCAACCTATGTCTCTAATTTCCGGGAACAGAAAACCGGAGCAAAGATACTTATTCAACAAGTGCCGGATCCAGCCCGCTTTGGGGTTCCCGAAATCCAAGGCCAGCGTATAGTATCAATTGTCGAAAAGCCCACACAACCAAAGTCGGATTATGCAGTGACCGGCATTTATATGTTTGACCATAAGGTATTTGAAATAATTAAGACTTTAAAGCCTTCTTCCCGGGGCGAGTTGGAAATCACGGACGTAAATAATGCATATATTGAAAAAGGTGAGCTTACTTTTGATGTATTGCAAGGCTGGTGGACGGATGCCGGAACGCATTCTTCATTGGCGAGGGCCAACGATTTGGCTAGAGATATCGTTTTCAGTGAAGAGTTTGGTAAGCTGAAGCTTTGAATGGGAGGAAGCGTAAACATGAAACAAACGGCTTTGGAATTGACAGGGGCTTTATTGCTTGAACCGGTGGTACATGGCGATCACCGGGGTTTTTTCATGGAAAGTTACAATGAGGAAGTCATGCATTCACTTGGACTGAAGTATAACTTCATTCAGGATAATCACTCTTTGTCCGCTGAACCGGGAGTATTGCGCGGCTTGCATTATCAACTGAATCCGAAAGCTCAGACAAAACTGATCCGTGTTTTAACCGGAGCAATTTACGACGTCATCCTCGACCTTCGCAAAAGTTCGCCTACATTCGGCCAATGGGTAGGGGTTATCCTTAGTGAGTACAACAAACGCCAACTTCTGGTTCCAAAGGGGTTTGCACACGGATTTTGCACACTTGTACCAAACACCCAAGTTTTATATAAAGTAGATGAATACTATTCCCCTGAACACGACCGCGGCATATTATGGAATGATCCGGCGTTACATATCGATTGGCCGGTGAGTGAACCGCAGCTGTCGGACAAGGACCGTCGGCACCCGCTATTTGCGGATGCGGAAATGAACTTCGATTAGGAGGAACCCATTTCATGAAATTGCTCGTTACCGGCGGTGCCGGATTTATCGGCAGCAACTTTGTTCTATACATGCTTAGACAGCATCCTGATTATAAAATCGTAAATGTGGATGCGTTGACTTACGCAGGAAATTTGGAAAATCTGAAATCGGTCGAGAAGCATCCTAACCACACGTTTGTTAAAGCGGACATTACCGACGCCAAGGCGATGAATGAGCTGGTCGGTCAAGGCGTTGATGTCGTAGTCAATTTTGCGGCTGAATCGCATGTGGATCGGAGTATCCTGGAACCGGATGTTTTTGTGAAGACGAATGTACTTGGAACGCAGGTTTTATTAGACGCTGCGCGAAAGCATAATATTAAGAAATTTGTCCAGGTTTCTACGGATGAAGTCTACGGTACTCTCGGGGAAACGGGACTATTCAGCGAAACTACGCCGCTCGCCCCAAACAGTCCTTATTCGGCAAGCAAAGCCGGCGGGGATATGTTGGTACGTGCTTATCATGAAACTTTCGGTTTGCCGGTCAATATAACCCGCTGTTCGAATAATTACGGGCCTTACCAATTTCCGGAGAAGCTAATCCCCTTAATGATATCGAAAGCATTAGCCGATGAACCGCTTCCGGTGTACGGGGACGGACTGAATATTCGGGATTGGCTATATGTCGAGGACCACTGCAGTGCCATAGACCTTGTCATTCATCAAGGGTGCAATGGTGAAGTTTACAATATAGGCGGAAATAACGAGCGAACCAATCTTCAGATCGTGAAGACGATCTTGCAGAAGTTAAGTAAACCTGAGACACTGATCACGCATGTGAAGGATCGTCCGGGGCATGACCGCAGGTACGGAATCGACCCGACGAAGACGATGACCGAACTCGGCTGGAAACCGCAGCATTCTTTCGAGACCGGAATCGGGGAGACAATTTCCTGGTATTTGGACAATAAGGAATGGTGGAGCAGGATTCAATCCGGAGCCTATCAGGATTATTACGCCAAACAATATGGCGAGCGGTTAGGTGACAAGGGATGAAGGTACTCGTAACCGGAGCCGCCGGCCAACTGGGGTCTGACGTAGTTTTATTGTTTGAAAAAGCAGGCCACACGGTCTGGCCAAGTGATCGGGATTCCCTGGATATTACCGACCTCGATGCTTGTTTTCGGAAACTGAATGAGTGCAAGCCTGACGCAGTGATTCATTGCGCTGCATACACAGCCGTGGATCAAGCTGAACAGGAGATGGATGCTGCCTATGCCGTCAATGCCGTAGGAACCCGGAATTTGGTGCTTGCCGGTGAACGGGTGGGAGCGAAGTTTTGCTATATTAGTACGGATTACGTATTCGACGGAATGTCGGACGTTCCTTATCACGAGTACGATAATACCAATCCTCAGAGCATTTACGGAAAATCGAAGCGGGCTGGCGAAGTGCTGGTCCAGAGTCTGTCTTCTGCTTTTTATATTGTACGGACTTCCTGGGTTTACGGGATGCATGGCAATAATTTTGTTAAAACCATGCTTCGATTAGGGGAAGAAAAATCGGTACTTAACGTGGTAAATGACCAAAAAGGCTCCCCGACTTATACGGTCGATTTGGCGGGATTTATCCTGGAGTTGGTTCAGAGCGAGAAGTACGGCATCTATCATGCCTCCAATACGGAATCATGCACCTGGTATGAATTTGCCCAGGAGATTTTTTCGGAAGCGAGAAGCATTTTAGGAAAAGATTACCCCGTACAGGTTCAACCCTGTGCAACGGAGGATTTCCCCCGTCCTGCGCCTCGCCCTAAAAATTCCGTAATGGAGCACTTATCGATTCGCACCAACGGATTGAAGGATTTACGGCCTTGGAGAGAAGGCCTAAGGGCCTTTATCAAGGAACTCTCCGAAACCTCACGTAGATCGGAAAAATAGTTACGGAAGCTAAATCGCATAAATTGCTTTACCATTAAAACTAAAACAACCAGCTTTCTCATTGCGTGAGAGCTGGTTGTTTTGTTGATTGGAGTTGAATTATTGAATAGTGTTCTCCTCTTCTATATATGGATAGCACGCCTGAATGTTGTAGTAAAGAATGATTATTCGGCAGGATCATAAAATAACCCGAGTTAGGGTTCGCATTTCTTGCCTCTGACTTGAAACTATCTATGGAGGTTCTCAATATTAATTGAGGGGACCTTACAAAAAAATTAACAATCATTTGCCGAATATGATTAGGGACTTTTTCATATAAGAGTAGCTTATCTCCTGGATTTAGAGAGTCGCTTAATAACCGTAATTCCAAATAGTGTTTACTCTCAAAGTCGGCCATATAACCCATATATCTTTTCGTCAAAATGGTGGTAGAAGATAAGTTTAATACGACAAGCACCGAAACAAACAGATGAAGAAATCGAGCGGCCGAGCGCGTTTTGATTTTATTCCGGTTCGTTAAAGCGATCTCCATCCCTGCACACAACCAAATAATAAAAAGGAAAGACAACAAATGCAAAGATTTATAATATCCATAATAATATTTTTGTAAAAAGCCAATACTAAGTGAAGCGGACATAGTAAAAATAATACACAAGTTAAACCATCGCGCTCCGGTTCTTTTTTTTGCGAAATAGATAAATATAAGAACTAAGGCAACAAACAAAAAGAGGTACGATATTATTTCAATCCCCATAGAAAGAACGGAAATGATTTTGTGTTGCCCTATTAGACTCTGCAGCAACTCCCGATAACCCTTCCACTTCATTAATGAAACTTCCTCATGGGAGTGAGGCACCACCCCAAGCAACTCGTAAATAGGAACGAAAAAGTGGATGTTTCCGATACCTGCCGCAGCTTCTACGCCAGACTCTGACCCAACGGCGGGTAGAAAGGTTGGTATCATTCGCTGTATAAATAGATAAACCGGCTTGAAGAAAACGATAATAAAGCATAGTAAGAATGTTAACATTGATTTGAGAGAAATCCGATTGTAAATACTAGATACCTTTTTTAAGAAAAGACTTGCGATAAAATACATGCCCAGTATAGAAAGAATGTAGATTAAATAAGTAGGATGGGTAGCCAAAACACTACCCGATAGGATTACCAAGTAAATAGTCTTGGGAAGATCAAATTGCTGCATGTGATCCATAAAATATTTCCCTAAAATCAGGCATAATATAAGAACCGGCATGACGGCGTTCATGGATAAGAATCCAATGAATACACTACTCATATACAAGGTATTAAAGAACAATAGGAACATCATGAGCATTATTGTTTTTTGCCTAAATAACTTGAAATGCTGACTAAAAATGACTCCGCCTAAAATGGACAGGCTGATAGTCAATAGTGAGAGTGGCAAATAACTTTCCATGGAATCAGTATGGAATAGGATATTCATAAAGCCTTGAAAATAAACCAAACCCAGACGCTTTTCGTTTTTAATAAACCAGTTGTATCCGGATGCGTCGAACGTATTTGAATCTGTATTCTGCTCTACTAGGCCATATTGCTGGGCATAATCTGCCGATGTCGTGTATACCAATACGTCACTGTTTACCGTAATGGTCTGTAGTCCCTTTGCGATCAGCGGAATACTGAGTATTAATAGAAAAATAAAATGAATCGCGAAAATCTTGAAATGTGCTTTTGGAATTTTAATTAACTTGATGCGTCTTACGGCAACCAAGTTGATGACAGAACAGAGACCTACGATCAACCATAGCATTTTAGCAGACGGCCACTTTAAGAAAGATAAGGCTTGGGGAATGGCCGTTAGAAGAGAAAAGCCGACGATCGGAGCAATAAATAAAAACCATTTGCAAAACCGCTTAGGTAAAAACAATAAGCTTGCTCCAAGTCCTGCATAATAAAGCAGGAGGTAAGATCCAATATAAATGACTAGAAGAACAATAAGGTTATGAAGTAGAGAGTACATTATGTATAAACCACCCTTTTTTTCTCTAAGACACTAAAAAATTTATTATACATCAACTGTTTTAAGGGGACCATAGACTATTTAGGTAAATACCCTATGCTTTTATCAAAGAACTCTCGCTAAGCGAGTAATGATATTGGTTTAGCCAGCGCCATTTGATACAATGAGTGAAGTATCAAGAACACTATAATTACATAGTGTTCTTTTCTTTTGATATTTCAGAAAATGAGGACATGAAATGAAGCAGCCAACTGTCTCTGTACAGATCGTTACATACAATAGCGCTGGGGATATTGAGCAATGTCTTGCAGCCGTATTACGACAAAACTATCGGGTCAATAATATCGTCGTTCTGGACAATGCTTCTTCCGACGATACATTGGAACGCATACGCTCTTTTAACGGCAAAAATAATGCATCGATTACTTTGCTCGAAAACCAGGATAATACCGGATTTGCCCCAGCCCATAATCAGGCTATCCGGCATACAAGTTCGGATTACGTACTGGTATTGAATCCGGATGTTATACTCGAGGCAGACTATATTCGTCTTTTAGTTGAAATTATGGAGTCCAGGCCGGAAATCGGAAGCGCGACCGGCAGGCTTGTTCTGCAAGACAATCTTGAAATTATCGATAGCACCGGACTTGTAATGAACCGGATCTGGAGAGCGTTTGATCGTGGCGCCGGCGAACCGGTCAATCAGTGGATGAATTCAAGTGATGTCTTCGGCGTTTCTGGTGCTGCCGCAATGTACTCCAGAAGGATGATCGAGGACATATCGGTCCGGGAGGAGTTTTTTGACGAAGATTTCTTTGCCTACAAAGAGGATGTAGATGTTGCCTGGAGAGCGGGACTTCTTGGCTGGAAAGCCTATTATTGCGCTGAGGCTGTGGGTTTACACAAACGAGGTTGGAAAAAAGGGAGCCGAGGTTCACAGCCATTGTTCATTCGCAAGCACTCATTCATTAACCGTTATAAAATGATCTACAAGAATCTGTCCGGGAAACGTTGGCTACGCCATTTGCCGCAGCTTTTTGCATATGAGATTGCAGTTCACGGATACATTTTGTTGAGGGAACCGAAAGTGCTTGGTGCCTGGATTGATTTCTGGAGAGAGCTTCCCGGGCTACGGACAAAACGGAGAGAGGTTAGGGAAAAGCTACAAGAACGGAGATAGAGCCGGCTGTCATAATCCTTTCTTTATAAACGGAAACAGACCGTCCCAGGACTGGGACGGTCTGTTTCCGAATCCATTCATAGCCACTGTTTAGTGAACTGCTATTGTGCGGAGGGATCCATCGCTGTTTATTACATCGCAGTATACGCGAGCTTCAAAGCCGCTTGCCGCGGCCATAGATTATATCTATACTCTTCCCACCAACAACTCGCCGGCAGAACTCTTAATCCTGCTAATCCCAATACATAGAATAAGACTCAGAAGCGAACACAACGCAAAGGAGATCACCGTCTGTGCGAATACGCCGATCACGCCTAAGTAGCTGATCGCCAGAAAGTTTGTCAACCGCAAGGCGAAGGCATGAATGAGATAGGCGCCGAATGAGTATTTTCCGAAGGTGCTCAGCAGATTGGCCGGCCAGTTATATCTGGTAGCGATTTTTTCCGCCAAAGAAAACAACAGGCAGATCAGAAGCAGAATGGTTACCATCATGAAAGGTTTTAAGGGAGCCGTTACATCCGCACTAAAAAGATACGGGTTATCCGTGACCCCTGCGTTGATCCGGGAAACTTTGGCAAAGACAATAGACATACAAATTGCCAGTAACCCTACACTGAAAACCCATGTTTTCCTTACAAAAGTTTTCCAGTGATCATAGTACAGTCCTACCAATCCGCCCAGGATAAAGTAAAAGATCCAGAACAAAAAGTTCCGGTCCAAATAATTGAAAATGAAGCCCAATTGAGGGTTATTGCTGTAGATCTTACCTTTGGACAGAGCATAAACAAGAATCATATTGACCCCGAATGTTGCCGCCACTACCGTGAAGTTTACCTGCCATCTCCTATTCTTTGAAATAGCCAATCGGAACAGGGGAAACAAGAAATAAAAGGGAATGATCATCACCATGAACCACAAATGATAGGAAGCTTGTCCTGTAAAGGATAGCTTCACGATATTCAGCAATTGCTCCCACGTACTGGTTGCCGCAACCCCGCTTAAAAAACCGACCCATATATAGTAGAAAACCGTCCAAGCCAGATAGGGAATAATAACTTGCTTGAATCTTTTTCGCAGGAAATTCATGTAGTCGATTTTGGCATCATAATTGTAGAACAGCACGACTCCGGTGATAAACACGAATAACGGAACCGCAAATCGAATAAGTCCCAGCACAGTAGTACCTACCGTTAAAGTTAACGGGCTTAGACCGGGCTGATAAAATATTCCCGCTATTGTATGCTGCAAAACAACCGCTAAGAATGCCATTCCTCTTAATATCTCGATTTCCGCTAATTTATCTTTTCTCATTTCATTCTCCTCTACGGTTGCTGGTTCATCCTCACCATAAATAAAAATACCCGTTCAGTCAACATACAAGACAAGAGTAACCCCCTTCCCATGACATTATGCTATAATGTCGATAGATTACTATATTTGTCAGGAGCGTTGCAGGTGGATTTAAGCATAGTTATCGTAAACTACAACACGCGCCAATTGACGTTGGATTGTCTGCAATCGGTGTTTGCTTCGGAGACAAAGTATGAATTCGAGGTCCTAGTCGTGGACAATCACTCGCATGACGATTCTGTCGAGAGGATTCGAACCGAGTACCCGCAGGTGGCTCTGATCGTGAATGAAAAGAATACCGGATTTTCCCATGCGAACAACCAAGCAATGAAAACTTCTGCCGGACGTTATATTTTATTGTTAAACTCCGATACGATAATCCATAAAGACACTTTGGAGATCATGCTTTCGTTTATGGACAGCCATCCGGAAGTAGGGGCTTCGGGTTGTAAAGTGATTTTGCCAGATGGCTCATTGGATAAGGCATGCAAGCGAGGTTTTCCTACGCCATCCGCTTCATTTTATTATGCATTTGGTTTTTCTAAACGGTTTCCGAATAATCCCCGGTTCAATCAATATCAATTAAGCTACCTGGATCCGGATGAGGAATACCCAATAGACTGCCTAGTAGGAGCTTTTATGATGGTTCGTCGCGAAACGATCAATCAGGTTGGAATGCTGGACGAGGATTTCTTCATGTATGCCGAGGATACGGATTGGTGTTACAGAATCAAAGAAGCCGGTTGGGTTAACTATTATTATCCCCGCACTACAATCGTACACTACAAAGGAGGAAGTGCCCCGCGGCGTCCTCTGAAAATCATTTACGAGTTTCACAGATCGATGGTTCTATTCTACAACAAGCATTACCGCAAAAAGTATAATCCGCTGGTCAGTACGGCCATTTACGCGGGAATCGGCGTGCAATTTGCATTGGCAATGGTTAAATCCGCACTGACCTTTTCGACAAAGAAAAAGCCACCTGCTTCAACCACCCGATCGGATGCAGGCACCGGCATCGGATTACATTGATATCATAATGTATTTTAACCGTTAAACCGTATCGCTTTTAGGGAGTGTGAACATGAGCTCGTCTGTCTCTATGAAAAATAAGAATCTGACAAATACCAATCTTGTGATTGCAGAAAATATATCAACCTATAAAAAACGGACTCTGCGCTTGGAGTTTTTTTTGAACGTGGCTTTAATCGGGTTTGAATATTTGCTGTATATCGCCAGTTTTTTGGCACTGTTCTTTATTCGTGTGCTACCCGATTATAAAATCGAGAGTATATCTGATTTGCTGAAGAATTGGGAGAGTCTGCCGGTAGCCAAAGACTATCTGCTGCTTTTGGCCGTCATCTTCGCAATATATGCGATTTATACGACCCATCACGGGCTTTATAAATGGGATCGCGATATAAAGTTAATAGACGAAACATTTAAAGCGGGAAAAGCGACATTCTTCTCCTTTCTCATTGCCCTAGGCCTCATCTTTTTCCTGAAAACCGGCATTGTTTATTCCCGTTTGGTCATTTTCTCTTTTGCTATCCTGATCGTAATCAGTGCGTTTTTATCCCGGCTTTTGCGCCTTGGAGTGATGCTGCTTTTAAAACGGGCGGATATCTATAGCAAAAATGTTTTGATTATTGGCGCAGGGCGGGTAGGCGAAGAAATCCGGGACAATTTGTTCACGGGGAAGACTAACGGTTTTCGCTTCGTAGGTTTTCTGGATGATTTTAAAAAGGGCGGAGAACATGTACTGGGTCCGATTGATCAGGTGGAGAAGTTGTTGCAGCAATATGAAATCCACGAGATTTACATTACCATTCCATCTGAACGCAAAGTAATCAATGACTTGATTACGAGAATCCGCAAGTACGACGTACGCATAAAGATTATTCCGGAAATGTTCGAACTGGTTACTTCGGGTGTTGTATTCGACCAGGCTTACGAATATCCATGCATTGAAATTGTGAAGACGCCTTTACGTGGGCTTAACCTTATCTTAAAGAGAACTTCCGATCTTGTATTTTCGATTTTAGGGCTGATCCTTATCTCTCCCCTATTAGCCGCAGTGGCCATCTGCATTAAACTGGATTCTAAGGGCCCTGTAATCATTAAGCAAAGACGAATCGGGAAAAATGGCGCCCCGTTCAATATGTTTAAATTCAGATCCATGGTTGATAACGCGGAACAACTTCAGATGGAGTTGGCTACACAGAATGAAGCGGACGGGCCAGTTTTCAAAATAAAGAATGATCCGCGAATCACTAAAGTAGGACGTTTTATCCGTAAGTATTCGATCGACGAGCTGCCTCAACTAATGAATGTCGTGCTTGGGCAGATGAGTCTGGTCGGGCCGCGTCCTCCGCTTCCCAAAGAAGTTGAACTGTATACGGACTATGAGTGGCGGCGGTTGGATATACGCCCAGGCATTACCGGGCTCTGGCAAATTAACGGAAGAAGCGACCTACCGTTCGATGAGTGGGTGAAGCTTGATTTATATTATATTGAACATTGGAGTTTCGGGCTGGAAATGAAAATAATTTTCAAGACGATTCCAATCGTGCTAAAAGGGACGGGTGCATACTAAAAAGTCTGGTCTACGATCCAGTTACAGACAGGATGTTTATTCTATGAAAAAAAGATTCTTCTACTACGCAGCACTAATTCTCGGTCTTTGCATTATTCTGATCGTTACTCTCTTCCGTCCGCAGGCCCCGCGGTACGAGGGCTTCATGGCCCACCGGATGGTGGCCCACGCCATGGGCGGGATCGAGGGGCTGACGTATAGCAATAGTTACGAGGCTTTTGCCGCCAACTATGAAAAAGGC
Organism: Fontibacillus forbon; assembly: GCF_046559655.1. NCBI lineage: Bacteria > Bacillati > Bacillota > Bacilli > Caryophanales > Paenibacillaceae > Fontibacillus > Fontibacillus forbon. The sequence continues at coordinate 783,701 of NZ_JBKGFV010000003.1, forward strand.
ATCCGCGTTTTCGAGGCGGATTTGCTGCTCAGCAAGGATGACGAGCTTATCGCCCGGCACGAGTGGGGAGAGACCTTCACGAAAATGATGGGCCAGGAAGACGTGATGGATCCCGGTACCCATGCCGCGGTATGGACCTTCGAGGAATTTAAGAACGCCAAGATCATGGGCAAGTATGAGCCGCTCGGTTGGGATGATATCCTTGATCTGATGGTGCAGCATCCCGATATGTACCTGGTGACCGATACGAAGCAGATCGAGCCGGAGGAAATCGACCGGATTTTCACCAAAATCGTGGAGAGCGCCAAACAGAAGGATCCCGCCCTATTGGAGCGGATCATTCCGCAAATTTACTACCAATCGATGTGGGATGCGATCGAAGCGATCTATCCTTTCGAGTCGGTGATTTTCACGCTCTATCAGACCCATGATTCGGATGAAGATGTTGTAAGGTTTGCCAAGGAAAAGGGGATTGCCGCCATTACGATGTCGGAAACCCGGGCCAACGAAAAATTGGTAGCCGCGCTGAACAAGATCGGAGTTCCTTCTTATGTTCACACCATTAATGATCCTAAGACGGTTTTGAAGTTCAAACGGATGGGTGTCTACGGATTTTATACGGACTTTTTGGAAGAGGAAGACGCGGGCCGGGTAAGCTGGCTGGATTATCTTGGACTGTAAATGCATATCCAGAGAAACGTCCTGACGGGAAGCGGGGCGTTTCTTTTTGTTCCCATTCGATGCGAACATTGACAGTAAACTAACAGTCACTTAGACTAGAAGTGGCTATGAAAAATGGCCTGTTTGCACGAGGTAGTTATTGGTGGCAAAGAACGACCCATATGGCGGATCGAGAATGAGCGGGGCGGGAGACAGGCCCCGTTTTTCGTGGCTATAGCGGGTATCTTCATACGTTTGTAAAAAGGCTTGGAGGAATCGGCATTGAAGCAGAGTTTGCAATCTTGGCGGCATGTATTCAAATTGGACCCTGACCGTCAAATCGGGGATGAGGCGCTGGAAGCCGTCTGCATGTCCGGGAGTGACGCGATCATGGTCGGAGGCTCCAGCGGGCTGACGTACGACAATACGGTGGAGCTTTTGTCCCGGATCCGTCAGTTTGAGATTCCGTGCGTGCTGGAGATTTCCGATCTGGAAGCCGTCACGCCGGGATTCGATCTATATATGATTCCGATGGTGCTCAACACTACGCGAACTGATTGGCTAATCGGCCATCATGCCAGGGCTGTCGACCAATTCGGGTATATGATCCCTTGGGACATGCTCGTGCCGGAAGGGTACATTGTGCTGAATCCCGATTCCACCGTCGCTAAACTGACGGAGGCCGAGACGGGGCTGGAGCCATCGGCCGCCGCCGCTTATGCGCAGGTCGCCAATAAGCTGTTCCGGATGCCGATCGTCTATGTGGAATACAGCGGCATGTTCGGAGACATGGAGCTTGTCGCGGACGTGCGCAGATCGCTGGAGGACGCGCGCCTTTTTTATGGCGGAGGGATTGCTGACGCCGAAACGGCCCGCCGGGCCGCGGCTATCTGCGACACGATCGTCGTCGGCAACGCGGTATACGGCGACCTGCAAGGCGCCCTGGACACCGTACAGGCGGTAAAAGGGAACAACAACACCAGCGGTAACAGTAACGGTAGTTTTAGCAGCAGTAAGGGTATTAGCTATGGTAGTAGTGGCAGTAGTAACAACGATGGTAATAGCAGCAGTAACAGTAGCAGTAAAAGTAGCAGTAAAAGTAGCAGTAAAAGTAACAGCAACAGTAAGGAAACGGGGAGCGGATTGGAAGCAGAGTCGGCATTTTGACGAAATCTGATGATTCTGAAAGTCTGGAAGGCTTGTCCCAGAACGCTTAGAACGCTTAGAACGCTTAGAACGCTTAGAACGCTTAGAACACCCAGAACACCCAGAACACCCAGAACACCCAGAACACCCAGAACGCCCAGAACGCCCAGAACGCCCAGAACGCCCAAGACCCTGGGCCCTCCAACGACCAAATAACTGGATTTTCTCCAGCTAATTTCGGCAAAACGCATCAAAGAACTGAATTAGCTGGAAAACCTCCATCTATTAATGACCGAATAGGCAATATCGGCATGAAGCAAGCGAATTAGCTGTAGGTTTTACAGTTATTTTGAGAGAATTAACGGAGAACGTGAAATTAGCTGTATATTTTCCAGTTAATGCCCAACACTTCGATTTAAACGGTATTTTCACTATAGCAATCTGGAGTCTACCTTATCTAAATATTCTACAATCTATCTAAATAGCCAATGATTCACGCTTCATCATTTACTTTTCACCAATCGCTAGCTATTACTTCATTTCACCCTAAGCAAGAGCATTCGGAAAGGAGCATACCAACTATGCAACCTGTTAATATACAAGAGGCGGTGTCCCGCCTTAATCCGGAGCAGCGCAAAGCCGTCGAGACGACGGAAGGTCCGCTGCTGATCATGGCCGGCGCGGGCAGCGGCAAGACGCGCGTGCTTACGCACCGCATCGCTTACTTAATCGCCACCCGCAAAGCGCCGCCTTGGGCGATCCTGGCGATTACCTTTACCAATAAAGCCGCCCGCGAAATGCAGGACCGGGTCTCCCGGTTGGTCGGCGGCTCGGAAGGAAGGGACATATGGGTGTCCACCTTCCACTCCATGTGCGTGCGGATTCTCCGCAAAGACATCGAGCGCATCGGGTTTACGTCGAATTTTTCCATTCTGGACTCGACCGACCAGCTTTCCGTCATCCGCAACTGCATGAAAGAGCTGAACATCGACACCAAGAAGTTCGAGCCGAAGGCGGTTCAATCGATGATCAGCACGGCGAAGAACGAACTGATCACGCCGAAGCAGTACGAGCAGAAGATCGGGGACTATTTCGAAGGCCTTGTCGCCAAAGTGTATGCCATGTACCAAAAGAGACTCCGCAGCAACAATTCGCTCGATTTTGACGATCTGATCATGAAGACGATTGAGCTGTTTAATGAATCACCAGAGGTGTTGGATTTTTATCAGAAGAAATTCATGTACATTCACGTCGACGAATACCAGGATACGAACCGGGCACAATACATGCTTTGCCGCATGTTGGCGGACAAGCACCACCGGATTTGTGTCGTGGGCGATAGCGATCAGTCGATTTACCGCTGGCGCGGAGCTGACATCACCAACATCCTCAATTTCGAAAAGGATTATCCCGAAGCTAGTACGATTATGCTGGAACAAAACTACCGTTCCACTTCGACGATCCTCAATGCGGCCAACGGCGTAATCGGCCTGAATACCGGACGCAAGCCGAAAAAACTGTGGACCGACAAAGGCGACGGCGACAAAATCATGGTGTACCGCGCGGATTCGGAGCATGATGAGGGTTATTTTGTGACCTCGGAGATCGCGAAGGATATCAAGGACGGGAAAAAATACCGCGATCACGCCATCCTGTACCGGACGAACGCCCAATCGCGGGTTATCGAGGAAATTCTCATCAAATCGGATATCCCTTATCAGATCGTAGGGGGCATCAAGTTCTACGACCGTAGAGAAATTAAGGACTTGCTCGGATATTTGCGGTTGTTGTCCAATCCGGATGACGATATCAGCTTGACACGGGTTATCAATGTGCCGAAAAGAGGCATCGGCGATACGACGGTGGGCAAGCTCGCGGATGCCGCGGCTGAGCGGGGGACTTCCATTTTCCGCGTGCTGGAGACGGTAGACGATCTCGGCATCGCCGGGCGTACGCGCAATGCGCTGGTCGAATTTTATGATATGATCGCGGCGCTGCATCAAATGGTGGAATATCTGTCCGTTACCGAACTGACCGAGAAATTGCTGGAGATGACGCAGTACCGTTTGGAGCTGCAAAACGAAAACACGCTGGAGTCGCGATCCCGCTTAGAAAATATTGATGAATTCCTGTCAGTAACGATGGAATTTGAGAATAATAATGAAGATAAGTCGTTGGTGTCCTTCCTGACCGATTTGGCGTTGATCGCCGATATCGACAGCATGAACGACAACAGCGACGCGGAAAAACAGAACGACGATGCGGTCGTGCTGATGACGATGCATAGCGCCAAGGGCTTAGAGTTCCCGGTCGTCTTCATTATCGGGATGGAGGAAGGCGTGTTCCCGCATAGCCGGGCTTTCCTCGACAATGAAGAGCTGGAGGAAGAACGCCGCCTTGCTTATGTCGGCATCACGCGGGCCGAGGAGAAGCTGTTCCTCTCCTGCGCGCAGATGCGCACGCTGTTCGGCCGGACGACGGCGAACCCGCCGTCGCGGTTCTTGGAAGAGATTCCCGAGGAACTCAAGGAAGATACGGGCATCGCCCGTGACCGCTACCGCCGGGGAACCGGGATCGGCGGTGCGTACAGCGGCCGCGGCTTCGGCGCCAGCGGCGGCAGCAACTTCGGCCACCGCGGCGGCGGGGCCGAAGCTCCGGCCTCGCGGCCTGCCGCAGGCGGCCGCAGCGGCAACGGGCCGAGCGGCGGCGTTACCGTGACGGTGCCGGGCATGTCCGGCACCTCTGGCGGCGCATCCGCCGCGAGGATGACGCCGGGGGCGGGTAGCCCCGGCGACGGTTTCAGCGCCGGCGACAAAGTGTCGCACGGCAAATGGGGCATCGGCACCGTCGTGGCGATCAAAGGCTCCGGCAACGACATGGAGCTGCAGATCGCTTTTCCGGCGCCGGTCGGCGTGAAACGCCTGCTCGCAGGCTTCGCACCGATCACCAAAGTGACCGAGGGCTGAAAAATCCCCAGGCCTCGGGAAAGCCTTGAGCGGTTGCTGCAGCAGTAAGAGGCCTCAGGCCAGACCTGTGGTGAGCCTCCTCAACACTTCCGCCCCGCTGCACGGCCCTTAAAGCCTAGCTTAGCGCTTTGGGCGGCGTACACTAGGAGCCTTGGCCCTCGGCCGATTTCAGTACGAATCAAAGGCTGTAGCACCAATCCACGAATCTGCATCGACTGTTTTTGCGATCGTTTCGTCCTCCTATCGTGTACAAATCGCAAAAACGTCCACCTAAAAGTGGACAAAGAGAAGTTTTATCCGGTAAGCAACTTTTGTCAATATCTGGTTTTAATAGCGTTATATACACACAAGATACAGTAACCAAGAGAACGAAGAGAGAGTATGTTCCGAATAGGGGAGTGTCCACCTTTTGAAAGACATTTCTTCGGAATTTTCCACCCTGGAAGGACATTTGTGAGTAAAAGTGAAGCCGGAAGCGGAAGAGCGCCAAGAGCCCGAGGAGCCCAACGAGCCCAACGAGCCCAACGAGCGCCAAGAGCCCGGGGAGCCCAACAAGCCCAACAAGCCCCAGAGTCCACAAGCCTAAGGATTCCAAGAAGCTCTGAATGGCCCAGGCGTTCCTCCGTTTCCATACATATAAGGAGGGTTGTCCCCGCATGGATGCAATGCAAAGAATGGAACAGCTTGTAGAGCAGTTGAACCAGTACAGTTACCACTACTATACCTTGGACCAGCCGCTTGTTAGCGACAAAGAGTACGATGTGCTGTACGACGAATTGGTCGCTTTGGAGGCCGCAGCCGGTGTCCAACTGCCCGACTCCCCTACGCTGCGGGTAGGCGGGGAACTGCTGCAAGGCTTCAAGCCTCACCGGCACCTTGCGCCGTTGTGGAGCCTCGATAAAGCGCAGAACGAGGAGCAGTTGATCAATTGGAACAATCGGGTGCAAAGATTAATCACCGATTTCAACAGTAAAAATCCCGACGATCCTTTGCCTCCGCCCACCTATGTAGTGGAGCTTAAATTCGACGGCCTGACCCTGAACCTGACGTATACCGACGGCACGCTGGTTCAGGCATCCACGCGGGGGAACGGTGCCGTCGGCGAGGGGATTCTTGCGCAGGTCAAAACGATCAAGTCCGTACCGCTGACGATCCCGTACAGCGACGGCACGATCGAAGTGCAAGGCGAAGGCATCATGAACTTGTCCGTTCTGGCCAAGTACAACGAAACCGCTGCCGAACCTCTCAAAAACGCCCGTAACGCAGCAGCGGGAGCGCTTCGTAACCTGAATCCGCGCACGACCGCGGAGCGGAAGCTCAGCGCATTTTTCTATAATGTGGGGTACTCCGACGGCATTCAGTTTGGCAATCATCAGGAGATGATGGCTTTTCTTAAAGAGAACCGTTTTAAGGTGAACCCTTATGTAACTTATCACGATAGCTTCGACAAGGTGATGGAGGTCCTTCACTCGATCGTGGAGCAGCGCGCTTCGCTGGACTACTTAATCGACGGAGCGGTTATCAAAATTACCGATATGCGCACCCGGCAAGCGCTTGGCTATACCGACAAATTCCCGCGCTGGGCGGTGGCGTTCAAGTTCGAAGCCGAGGAGACGACGACGATTCTGGAGTCAGTATCCTGGAACGTGGGCCGGACCGGCAAAATCACCCCGCTAGCCAAGGTGGAGCCGGTTGAACTGGCCGGCGTAACCGTACAGAACTGTACGCTGAACAATGTCGGAGACATCGAGCGCAAAAACTTGAAGTTTGCGCTCGGCACTCGCGTATTTATTCGCCGTTCGAATGACGTGATTCCGGAAATTCTCGGCAAAGTCACCGAAGAGCAGGACGGCGGCGAGATCCTGTATCCCGAAAATTGCCCGGCGTGCGGTTTTCCTTTGGAGCAGCGCGGCGCGCATCTGTTCTGCAACAACCGGCTCGATTGTAAGCCGCAAATCGTCAGCCGGATTACGCATTTTGCATCCCGTGACGCGATGGACATCGAGACGTTCAGCGAGAAGACGGCGGAACAGCTTCATGATGAGCTGAACGTGCGCGAGCCGGCGGAACTGTACACCCTGGCATTTGAAGACTTGATCAAGCTGGACCGGTTCGGGGAGAAAAAGGCCAACAATCTGCTCCAGGCTATCGAGCAGAGTAAAGGGCGGGATCTGGCCTCGTTCCTGTTCGCGCTCGGCATTCCGAACACCGGCAAGTCGACGACGAAAGTGTTGGCCGACCATTTCCGCGACTTGTCCGCGGTCATGTCCGCCACCGTCGAGGAACTAACCTCCTTGCCGGATATCGGCGGCATTGTGGCCGAAAGTATCGTCTCATTCTTCGCCGATCCGTTCATGCAGGCCGGCATTCAAAAAATGCTCTCCCTCGGCGTAGAAGCCAAGGCGCCGGAGGCAGCAGCGGCCCCGGTGACGGATTCCTTCTTCTCCGGCAAAACGGTCGTGCTGACCGGCACCCTGCACCAGCTTGGCCGCGACGAAGCGACGGAGCGGCTGGAAGCGCTCGGCGCCAAGGTCACCGGCAGCGTCTCGAAGAAGACGGACCTGGTCATCGCGGGCGAGAAGGCGGGCAGCAAGCTGACCAAAGCCAAGGAACTGGGCATCCCGGTGATCGAGGATGAGGACGAATTTATCAAGCTGCTGGATGGAAAATAAGAACAAGCTCAAGTAAGATCAAAAGAATTTTGAGCTACTAATTAAATATTTCGTTGGATAGAAGGTATGGTCTTCAAATTTGAGGAGACCATATCTTCTTTTTTTTGTAGCTATACAGACTAGTTAAGAAAAGTCCCAAATTTGTGAAAGCTTTAATTTTAATAGAATTAAGGTGTTGACAAGAATGACTAACAAATATAGCATATGTTAATATAAGGAATATAATTACTTATATTGTATTTAATTTAAATATATTCCCAATCTTGGTTTTTCCAAATACAAGTTTGATTTGGAGGAAGAATCTTGAAAACACTATATTTTGATTACTGCGCTTCATCTCCTTTATATCCACAAGTTATTCGACAACTGGAAGTTTCGGCAAGAGAGATTTATGCAAACCCGTCTTCTACTCATAAGATGGGTTTTGAGGTAAGTCATCTGATTGAAGATTCAAAAAATGTAATCTCAGAATTACTAGATATAAAATCTACTGAGATAATTTTTACATCTGGAGCAACTGAAAGCAATAACCTGGCGATTTTGGGAATTATCTCTGCCTTGAAGAAGAAATCAGATCAAGCGCTTCATATTGTTACGTCCAATGTAGAGCATTCTTCAGTTTTTAATTGTTGCAAAAGCCTGGAAAGTGAAGGAGTGGATGTTACATATTTGCCCGTTAATTCTCATGGTATAGTAAGCATTTCTGAACTTGAGAAGTCTTTGAGGCCTAACACAGCTTTGGTTAGTGTTATGCACGTAAATAATGAAACCGGATCCATACAGCCGGTAGAAGAAATTGCGGGATTGTTGAAATCTAAATTCAAACATATATATTTTCATGTGGATGGAGTCCAGGGTTTTGGCAAAGCACCCTTGAAATTGAACGATATAGATTTATTCACAATCTCGGGACATAAAATAGGTGCTCCCAAGGGCATTGGTGTTTTAATTGCTAAGGAATATGTAACTATAGAACCGCTTTTTTATGGTGGGAACCAAGAATATGGATTAAGACCGGGTACTACGAACGTTTCAGGTGTACTATGCATTACGGAAGCAATTAGAATATCGATAACTGAGCAACAACAGAGAAGGGAATACCTACAGAGACTTCATGATTATGTTTTATCAAAGCTGAAGTTGATACCTGAACTTGTTATTAATACTCCTATAGCACCTCTTGCCGCCCCACATATAATCAATTTTTCATACATGAATGTTCCTTCGGCAATATTGATCAGTCTTCTCACTAAAAAAGGAATCATAGTTTCTTCTCAATCAGCTTGTTCTTCACAGGTTAAAATAAGCCGTGTTCTAATGGCCATAACAAATGATGAAGGTATTTCATCCAGTAGCATTAGACTTAGCTTTCATGAAACGGTTCGTTTTGAAGAGATAGAGTATTTGGTAAATTCCATTAAGGAGATGGTTGATCAAATAAAATCAAAAAAGAAGTATTCTTATATATAATTTTCAATCAGTTAAGTAGGTGTAATTTATATAGAAGTGGAGGAGATCGGTATAGTGAGAGATCTTATACTGGATAACAAATCACATCGGAGATTTTTAAAGAAACCAATACTTGATACTCTGGATGTTGGAGACTCTATTGCAAATATCTTAATTGATAACCAAGCTGGGATTTATTTATATGATTTAATTGAAAATAATCATCTGGTTGCTGTCTTTCTCAGTACGGAATGCGATTCATGCGAGACGGCAATGGAAGCTATGGAAATATTTCATCAAAAAAATCCGGCAATTAACATAGTAGCCTTCATACATACAGAACTTTCTATATTCATTATGTTGGAAGAATACTTCAAAGGAAAACTACCAGTTTTTCATTTGCCAAAGATAAGAATGAACGAGGAGTTAAGGATTTATTCGTTTCCCAGGGGATTTACTATAAACTCTCAGGGGCAAGTTTTAAGGGTAGAAATTTGTGGACAAGAGTTTATTTTTGATTTATTGAGGAAGCCGTTAAGAAAGCTCTTGCCGTATCAATAGGAGGAAATAAGGATGGTTAGCCTACACGAAATATTTACTAAAGCTTCAAGTGGACAACATGAGAAAGATATTGACAAGCTTGGTGCTGTTACTTTTATTAAGTCCTTTGGAATCGATGGAGAAATAGATCCGCACACGATATATTGCTTCCTTTCCTTAAGCTGTGTACACTGCATTGATTTATTGCCGAAATTGGGAAAACTTAATGGAGAAAACTTTGTTTTAATAACGGATGGGGATGAAAATGAAAACAAAGAGATTAGACAAGAACTTAATTTTTCATTTCCGTTACATTCTTATCTAGGCCCACTACATAAAGTAAATATTACTAAAACTCCAATGTGTTTTTATGTTTCTATTGAAGGGAAAGTTTGCGGAGAAAAGTTTACACCAAAAATTACAGATATATTAGAAATGTTGAAAAGCCATGATCTTGGTTCCTTATAATGACTTGGTGGTGAAAAGATGAGTATTAGTGCCAGCATGTTAGTTGCAGATCGAATCAACTTCGATAGTTTTAATTACACACATTCTATTGGAAGAGTTTTGAACCGGTTAGAGATTCCGTCATTTCCCAATGCAGTTGTTACTGATGTTTATTTGAAAATCCGACTTCCTAATCCAGCCTTTATGGAGACAGCGCAAATATTGGTGTATGCACCTGATCAAATGCTGGAAGTAGAGTCACCTATAATTGAAATCAAAAATTATAGGCCCTATAAAGAATTTCCGGGCATGGATGCTAGTATGAACGTTAGATTTGCTGCAGTAGAAGAGGGAAGTTATATTTACCGTCTTGTCATTGGACAAAATTTGATTGTAATTGATTATCCCTTATACATACATGCGTCAGAAGTTTAGTGTCATGAAAATTTCTCAATTTTTAAAAACCTATCTGTTTATATTCAAATTCGTCGCTTCCAAGCAAATCTATAGATTCCTTGTTTTTGTAATCTGTTCAGCCTTAGAAGCTATAAGTCCTGTCGTTCAAATTTATTTGCTGAAAATCTTGACCGATTCGGTAGTACTCGTCTTTGAAAAAAAACAATCAATAACAGCTATTGTATTTCTACTGCTTTTACAGTTTATTCTTTTTTGCTTAAGCAACATTCTGACAACATGTAAATCACTCATGAAAACTAAAATCATTCAACAGTCTAACTATAGTACGGATCAACAAATAATTACAAAGGTTAATAGACTTCCATTACTATTTTTTGAAAACTCTGAAAACTGTAACATTCTTGAACGTGTAACTAATGGAATTGGTAGCAAGTCAGTTGAAGCTTTATTTTCTATCGTCGATATTTTCAAAACAATTATTACAATTATAGGATATGCAACTTTGTTATTTAAACTTCATTTTGCACTTCCTTTATTGTTATTGCTATTTATAGTTCCTTCCCTATTCGTAAATGTGAAAATCTCAAAGAGAAAATATATGCAGGGTTATCGCCAGACATCATTATTAAGAAGAATAGGTTATTTAATTAGCTTGTTTAAGGATAGAGCCGTTCAAAAGGAACTTAGGATATTTGGACATGCACCTTTCTTGGTAGCTTTATGGAAGGATGCGTTTTGGAAAACGGCAAGTGACCAGTACGAACTCGAGAAAAAAAATTTAACGCTTAATTCATGCATACTTATTTCCAACAATCTGATAAGCACAATTTTTATAATAGGCTTAATCTGGTTAGGGAGGCAGGATAATATGACAGTGGGTGATTTTATTGCTTACTCTCAATTACTGCCTATGAGTATATCATCAATCCAATTATTATCGAGCAACTATGGGAATTTAATAAATAATGGATTAGTTCTTCGGGATTTCATTGGTTTTTTGGAATTAGAAGAAGACATAATTAATGATGAAGTTAAACCCACAGTCTCAGGACCTGAGAAACATAGTAATGAGATTTTAATCGTGAAAAATTTATCATTCAGGTATCCCAATAGAAAGACTTACGCACTGAATAATGTATCTTTCAATATCAAGAAGGGCGAGAAGGTTGCTATTATTGGATCTAATGGCTCAGGAAAAAGTACTCTTATAAAGTGTTTGATAGGTCTATTTCCAATAAAGGATGGAACAGTATTATTAAATGGTGTGAATATAAACAATCTATCTCATTCTGTAATCACTAAAGATATTAGCGTCCTATTTCAAGATTATGTTAAATATGAATTTTCTTTAAAAGAAAATGTGATTTTGTCCAATAATATGTCCAATAAGGATCAATTCCGTCTGAATGAAGTCATTCACCAGTCAGGTTTATGCGAAATTATTGACAGACTGGAAAATAAGGAAGACACCTTTTTAAGTCCTTCGTTCGAGAACGGGGTGGACTTATCCGGTGGACAATGGCAAAAGGTGGCATTAGGAAGGGTCTTTTATAAACAGTCAAAAATCATAATTCTTGACGAGCCGACTGCGGCCCTCGACCCGATTACAGAATCCGCACTAATTAAACAATTCCTTGATTTATCAGAGGATAAAACAGCGATTATCATTACCCATAGATTATCCAACTGTATTGAAGTAGATAGAATAATTGTTCTTCATGATGGAGAAGTGGCTGAAGTAGGTAATCACAATGAATTACTAGAAAGGCAAGGGACTTATTATAAAATGTTACAGGCTCAAGCGTATCAACTTAAGAGTCAGAGTCCGCTGGAGGTTATATAGAAAGGAGGTGAGAACAATGGAAACAGTTTGTGGGTCTGTACAAGAATGTACAGACAACCCTTGTGGTAACAGAAAAACGAAATATAAACATAATTATGGCTGGCAGCAAATTGAACCTGTAACTGTCACCTGTGCGGTATTTGGCTATCCCGGCGATGGAGTTTGCTATTCTTGTAGTAAATATTTAGATTCAGAATATGTATCCTGCTGTTAAACAAAGAGGGTCACCTTGGTGACCCTTAATATTTTATGAGAGGTATGGAATAAATCATATGTTAAAAAGAAAAGTCCTACTTCTAATTATGACCATAATTCTTGTTCTGGTTAACTTAAGCGGTTGTATAAATAAGGAGACTCCAGAATCGAATAAACCCATCTTAATTAAGATATTGACCTGGAATGAGAAGGGTTTTTTTGAACGTTACGGTAATGTTTTTCTTGCTACACATCCAAATTTTGATTTTGAAACTATTTTAATTCCAGAGTATTTGAAGCCTGGAGAAGACTTAAATCAAGCGATCGAGAGAATCATAATAAATGAATCACCCGATGTCGTGTCACTTAATATGGAATTCTATGATTACTTAAGAGAAAAGGGATTATTAGAACCATTAAACCCATTTATAAAAAGGGATAATTTAGACTTGTCGACCTATACTCCAAGCGTAATTGAGTTTCTACAGGATAATCAAAATGATTTGTTGGGGCTCACTCCTACCTTTACGGGTAAAGCAATTTATTACAATAAAAAATTGTTTGCTGAAAATAATATTCCAGAACCGTCCGATTTAATGACTTGGGATGATATTTTCCAACTGGCGCAGCGGTTCCCTAAAACCTTGAATAATGGCGATACACCTGTTTACGGATTTTACCATAAGGATATGGCAAATTCCTTTTTGTTCGGGTTAAGTATTGGCGAAGGAAGTGGAGTGACATTATATAACAATAATACTTTTACCTTGAACACCGAGGCATGGAATAATATTTTTGATGATATAGTTCAATGCGTTGAGACGAAATCCTGTTATGAAGCAATAGACATAAATCAAGGTAATAGCAGTATGGATATTCAGAGTTATCCATTTCTGGCTGGAAATATTGCAATGGCAATCGATGACTCCTCATTATATAAACTTTTGATAAATAACGATAAATATAAAAATCTCGAGTGGGGAGTGGTCTCTTACCCTGTAAGCCCGGAATATCCAGATACCGGGAATATGATCGATATAAATGAAATTTTTTCTATTAATTCTTCATCAGCGCAAATAAAAGAATCTTGGGAATTTATTAGCTACATTAACGGTGATAACTACGCAAGATTAATTCAGAGGATAAATCCTTATGAACTTCCTGTACGAGAGAATGCTAATGAAAATAGGGATCCTCAAATACAGGCTTTTTATAGAATTCGTCATTTAAATATCAATTTGACCAATAAATTGAGAAAACTCCCCAAAAAAGTTTTAGCAAAAATAGACGAGTCATCCAATAAATACATGAATGAGATTTATAAAAAAAATATGTCTGTTCAGGAAGCGTTGGAGTCCATCGAAAATGAACTTCAATTTTCCATGAATGAGGAACTGAAAAATTAAGAGTAAAGAGACACTCAGTTAGTCATGGCTCTTTTGTTTAATCTGAAACTCCGGACTTGCGGTTTATTCCAAACCGCAGTCCGGAGTTTTTTTGCGTCTACCGCCGCCGCCAAGCTATTTTTCGAAAAGTGACTCAGATCATTGAAGCATTCCCGTGTAGCTCTCATCATGGGAAAGGGCTATCGGAAGGCTATGCCTGTCCAAAGCCAGCGAAACCACATTGAACATGAAAGATGGGAATACCGAATGAATCATGAAGCATTGCAGCTACAGTGGAAAGCCTCGCGTTTTAATGCGCAGAGCGGGGATGATGTGGGCGGCTTAATTCTGTATAACAGCTATACCGGCGCAATCGACTCATTCTCGGCGGAAGAGCGAAGCCTAGTGTTGGAGTGGCTACGCCCCGGAGCGCCTGTTCCGGATCCGGTTCCACCGTTGTTCGCCGGGCTGATCGAGCACGGGTTTCTCGTCGGTGCCGATACGGACGAACTCCGCCGGGCTACGTTCTTGCATCAATCGATGCATGCCCAGGATACGATGCACCTGGTTCTCCTTGTTACCGAAGCGTGCAATTTCCGCTGCAACTATTGCTATGAACACTTTCCGCGGGCTTCGATGACTCAGGAAGTCATCGCAGGCTTGGAAGCGTACATGAAAGAACGAGCCAGAACGCTGAATCGGCTGACAATCAGCTGGCACGGCGGCGAGCCGCTACTCGTCCCGCACATCATTGAACGGTTGTCCCGTTCGTTCATGGCGTCTTGCGAGCAAAGCGGCGCTACTTACGGGGCCGAAATGTCAACCAACGGCTATTATCTGACCAAGGCCCGTTTTGAACAGATGCTGGATTTGCATGTCGAGCGATTTATGGTGACGTTAGACGGCGGAGAGCAGGTTCATGATACCCGCCGTGGGCTTCATGGGGGCGGGGGGACTTACCGGACAATCGTAAACAACTTGCTGTCCCTGAAAGAAGTAGAACGTTCTTTTGAGATTAATGTCCGCGTTAACTTTGATAACAGCAACCTGGAAGCCGTCAAACAGTTCATTCCCGTGCTGTATGAATTATTTGGGGACGATCCCCGGTTTAAAGTGTACTTCCGTCCCGTCGGCTGCATGGGTGGCGAGAATGATCTGAACCTGCCGGTGTGCGACGAGCGAACCAAGGATATCAAAATTTGGGAGTTCAATGAACAGGCGATTTCGGCCGGGCTTACCGTCAGTTCATTTATTTCGGATACGTTGCTTCCGACCGGTGCCGTGTGCTATGCGGCGAAGCCGAATTCCCTGATCGTCGGCTCCGACGGTTTGTTGTACAAATGCTCCGTGGCTTTGGAGCAGGACAATAACCGGCTGGGCGTGATTCATCAGGACGGCACGCTGGATCTTGATTACGACAAGCTGGCGCTTTGGACGACTTCCGGCGAGGAGAGCGATGAGAACTGCCAGGCTTGTTTCTTCCGTCCTGCTTGTCAGGGGAACCACTGTCCTTTATTCCGCATGCGTACCGGAGAGCGCCCGTGTTCTTACGAGAAACGCCAAATCAAACAGGCACTGCGGACGATCTGGCTGCAAAATGAAGCGGATGAAGCGGTGCATTCCAACTGAAACGCAACGACTTATGCGCCATTTATTTTGTAAGGAGGTGATTTTAAGTGAAGGTAATCCGTTCCGCAGCACAAGCTGCCCTGGTAAAAACGGGCCGCGTCTCCAAGTCGGTTCCAGGAAACTTGAGTTAATTTTTCTCGACTAAAAAGTCTTCAAATCGGAAATGATCCGGTTTGAAGACTTTTTTTATGGTGAAATAAATCTGCCATCCTCTGAAACATTATTACATAAAACTAAATTATTATTGTAATTTTATTTCTTATAGTGTACACTGTGGGCAGATAGATAAAGAAATTAGGATTAAGAGAATTTGGAGAGGGAGGGATATGGTTGCTGGATAACTTGATTACGGAAACAAGAAATGACCGTACGCTGGATTTGGATCAACTGTCAACGATATCGGTCCTGGGTTTGATGCAGGAGGAAGATGCCAAGGTATCGTTGGCGATTAAGGAGCGGCTGCCGGATATCGAAAAGGTGACAAAATGCGTCATCGAGAGTTTCAAGCGGGGAGGACGCCTCATTTATACAGGGGCTGGCACAAGCGGGCGGATGGGCATTCTGGATGCCGTTGAATGCGTTCCTACGTTCGGTACGGATCCGAATATGGTACAAGGCGTAATCGCCGGCGGCGAAACGGCCATTCGACTGGCGGTGGAAGGTGCGGAAGATTCGCTGGAACAAGGCGAGGCCGATTTGAAGAAATTGAATTTAAGCGATAAGGATACGGTCCTGGGAGTCGCGGCTAGCGGACGCACGCCTTACGTCATCGGCGGACTTCAATATGCCGCCCGGGTCGGAGCTTCCACGGCCAGTCTGTCTTGCAACAAAGACGCCGAGATCAGCAAATATGCCAAGTATCCGATTGAAATTGTTACCGGTCCCGAGGTACTGACGGGGTCGACGCGCCTAAAAGCCGGAACGGCTCAGAAAATGGTGCTCAATATGATTTCAACGGCCGCCATGATCGGAATCGGGAAAGTTTACAGCAATCTGATGGTAGACGTTCAGCCTACAAACGAGAAGCTGGTGATCAGAGCCAAATCCATGATCCGGGAGATTACGGGATGCGATCTTGAAACCGCTTCCGATTACTACGAGAGGAGCCACCATCAAGTGAAACTGGCAGTGGTTATGCTGCTTACGGGCCTGGAATATGAAGAAGCGCAGCGGAAGCTGGCGGAGTCGGACGGATTCATACGACGGGCCATACAAACAGAAAAGGGGATATGACCATGGCAAAAGAAAAAGATATGGCCTTAGAAATTCTGGATACCATCGGCGGCATCCAAAACGTAGAGCTGGTTACCCATTGTATGACGCGCGTCCGTCTCACGCTGCGTGACGAAGAGACGGCCAACATCGAAAAGCTGAAGAAGGTGCCGGGAGTCCTTGGAGTGATCGTAGAATCGACCCTGCAAGTGATCGTCGGCCCCGGGCTGGTCGGCAAGGTGGCCAAGGAAATCGCGGAGATCAGCGGAGTCGAGATGGGCGAGCCCATTCCTCTGGATGCAGTTCCTCATGGCACGGCCAACGACCTTGGCGACAACAAAAAGGAGGCAGCCAGAGTAGCTGCCGAAAACAAGGAAAAATATAAAAAACGCAATGATACTCCGATCAAAAATTTCTTGAAATCGATTTCCCATATTTTTATTCCGTTGGCGCCCGCTTTTGTGGCAGCGGGTTTGTTGGCGGGGATCACCGCCGTAATCTCCAACTTCATTACGGCCGGTTACCTGACCGGAGACGGCTGGTTGCAGTTTAACCTGATCCTGAACGTCATCAAAAACGGCGTGTTTTCCTACATGGCGATTTTCGTCGGGATCAACTCGGCCCGAGAATTCGGCGCCAGCCCGTCATTGGGCGGATTGATCGGCGGCGCAACGCTGCTTACGGGGATGAAACCCGAGCTTCCGATCATGAACCTGTTTACCGGAGAGCCGCTCATCGCCGGCCAAGGCGGAATTATCGGCGTTGTGTTGGCCGTATGGATATTGTCCGTTATTGAGAAAAAGCTGCACAAAATCATGCCGGACTCCATTGACCTGATTGTGACTTCGCTACTGAGTGTATTGGTTACGGGGTTGTTGACCATCTTCCTGATCATGCCTTTTGCAGGCTTTGTTGCCAGCAACCTGCTGATCGCCGTCAACTGGATTCTTTCCGTCGGCGGGGCCTTGGCCGGATTCGTACTTGGCGGGATTTGGCTGGTCATGGTTATGCTGGGACTGCATCATATTATGACGCCGATTCATATCGAGCTTATTAACCAGACCGGCGTGACCGTACTGCTTCCGATTCTGGCGATGGCTGGAGCGGGTCAAGTTGGCGCGGCCCTCGCGCTTTGGGTTCGCTGCTATAAGAACAAGCCGCTAACAAACATCATCAAAGGCGCCCTGCCGGTCGGCGTAATGGGCATCGGGGAGCCGCTGATCTACGGGGTTACGCTTCCGCTTGGCAAGCCTTTTGTGACGGCCTGTCTGGGTGCTGCCTTTGGCGGGGCCGTGATCGGGTACTTCGGCAATGTCGGCGCGATTGCCATCGGGGCGACCGGTCTGGAGATGCTGCTGCTGATCGCCGACGGCAAATGGTGGATTTATCTGCTGGGGCTGCTCACCGCTTACTTTTTCGGCTTTTTATGCACCTACCTGTTCGGTGTGCCTAAGGAAGCCAGACTGCCTAAAGAAGCGGCATAATGAACCTTATTTTATAAAACCGGACAATTACAGATTAGAATGAGATAAAAGGAGTGGATGAGAGTGGGCGGCGTACTTGTCTCGTTAACGGAACAAAGCATCGATGAGTCTTTGGCCTATTTGACGCTAATGCGCGAGCATGGTTTCGATACGATTTTTACTTCCTTACAGATTCCGGAGGAGGATCCGAACCATTTGCTTGAACCGCTGAACCAAATCGGCGGATTCGCGGCCGAACATCAAATGATGCTGATGGTCGATGTTTCTCCGCGAACGTTCAATAATTTCTCTCTTGCCCAATTGAAGGAGTGCGGCGTTACGGGGCTGAGAATCGACAACGGGATGGAAAATGCGGAAATCGCGGAACTTACCCGCGACTGGCAGGTTTCCCTCAATGCAAGCACGATCGATCAAGCCTTTCTGGATGAGCTGAAAAGGCTGGGAGCCGATTTTTCGGCTCTGGAAGCCTGGCACAATTACTATCCCCGGGCGGAGACGGGACTTGAATGGAATACGTTCAAAGCCCGGAATGAGTGGTTGAGGTCCCAGGGATTGAAGGTAGGCGCCTTTATTCCGGGCGACGGAAACCTTAGAGGGCCTTTGTGCGAGGGATTGCCTACCTTGGAGCAACACCGCCATCAATCGCCTTTCGCCAGTTATCTGGAGCTGCAATACGAGGGTGCGGTGGATCTGGTGGTGATCGGAGATTTGTCGGTCAGCGATTGGACGATGCGGCAGTTTATTTCATGGAATGAAGGCGTCGTGCTGCTCGGTGTCCGCGATCAACTTCCGTCCCATGTATGGGATGAGATCCATCATAACCGGCCGGATATTGCTCGCGACGTAATTCGCTCGGAGGATGCGCGGAGACATTTCAAAGGAGACATCGAGCCGGCCCGTTGCGTGGAACGGCCCCCGGGGGCCCTGACCCTGGATAATGACAAATATAAGCGTTACAAAGGCGAATTCCAGATTGTTTTGAATCCTCTTCCGCGTGATGAACGGGTGAACGTGATCGGTTATGTAACCGAGGAAGATCTCCCGCTGCTGCCGTTTTTGCAAAAGAGCGGCCACCCTTTTCGTTTTCTTGCCAGGGAACATCATCAGGCATAATATAGTAGTATTAAGTAGGTTCAGAGATTGATTTGGAGGCGTTAACGTGGGTGTTGGTCAAATATTATCGCGAATCGAGAATGTGATGCCAAAATTAACGCAGTCCGAGCAAAAGGTAGCGCGATTCGTGCTCGCCGCTCCGGATGAGGTCGTATTTATGTCCGTGCAGGAAATGGCTACCCGTTCTCTTTCCAGTAGCGCTTCGGTTGTCCGCTTTTGCCGTTCCATGGGGCTAAAAGGCTTTCCGGAACTGAAAGTGGCGCTATCGGCGGATTTGGCCAAGGACCAGAAGACAGGATATTACGATTTGAACAAAAACGAGAACACCGCCGATCTGGTCGACAAGATTCTATCCAATGCGGTTCAATCGTTAAGGGATACCGTGGGATTGCTTGATATTGGCGTGATCGAGAAGGTCGCGCATAGCCTCCACGAGGCCCCGGCGATTTTCGCCTATGGGGTAGGAGCTTCCGCCCTTGTAGCGGAGGATATTGCGCAGAAATGGCTACGCTTGGGCAAGAATGCTTATGCTTTTTCGGACATGCACGTCTTGACCATGAGCATGGCCAATGCACCCCGGGGCAGTGCTTTCATAGGCATTTCTTACAGTGCCGCCACCAAGGAAGTGCTGCAGTTAATGAAGTTTGCCAAAAAGAACGGACTCGTGACGATCAGCTTCACCGGATTCGGAAAGAGCGAGCTGTCTGAACTCAGCGATTACAATCTTTATACTTCACTGGCTCCCGAGGCCAAGGTCAGAAGTGCGGCGACCGGATCGAAACACAGCCAATTTTTCATTATTGATGTGCTGTTCTATGCTTATGCTTCAATCAATATTGAATTTTCGATCGATAAAATCCAAAAGACACGTGATGCGATCAATGATTTGAAGAATAAAGAAATGAATGACTGAGAATGTTCGGCTAGCGAGATTAGCTTCATCAAATTAAAAGCCTTTTCGGACCTCCAAGGGGGACGTAAGGGCTTTTTTTTCATATAAACCTTTACTCGCCTTTATTCTTTTGAAACCATAGGTGGAAATTCATAACAAAATTATGTAACTTTCCATCTCTTGCATACGTTATACCACTAGAACGTATATTAAAAAGTTTAATTCAGGGGGTAGAAATGAAACTGAAGTGGTTACATAAGTCGTCGCTCCTGGTCATCAGTAGTATGCTGCTGATCGCGGGTTGCAGCGCCGGTCCGGCCAAGGAATCGCAAAAGGAGCAGCAAAGTCTCAAAATCATGTTCGGGGACGAAGGATATTTTTATCAAACCTACGGCGATCTCTTTGCCATGAAGTATCCGAACATCGATATCGAAGTCGTAAGCATGCAAAACTTATATAACGGGGAGCAACAAGATTACAAAAAAGCCTACAAGGATTTCGTGGAGAAAGAGCAGCCGGATATCGTTATGCTGGATACCGATAACTATGATACCTTCGCTTCAGAAGGCCTGCTTATGGAATTGGACACGCTGATCGACAGAGATAAGTACGATACGAGTACGATTTTTCCCGGACTGATCGATCTCTTGAAGGAAAAAGGCGGCGGCAAGCTGTACGGGCTTGCTCCATCCTTTTATGGCAACGCCATTTTTTATAATGCCGATTTATTCGCCAAGTACGGAGTGGAACTTCCGCATGACGGGATGACCTGGCAGGAACTGATCGATACGGCCCGCAGGTTCCCGGTGGACGGGGACGAGAAAACGCGGATTTACGGATTCGGGGAGCAATACGGGGGTACGACGCTTGAAAACCTGGCTTCCAGAATCGCCTCAACACAAGGGCTGCAAGCGATAAACCCGAATACGTTGAAAGTCACGCTGAACACGGACTCCTGGAAACAAGCTTATAAGACCGCATACGATGCGCTGGAATCCAACGCCATTTACAATCCGAAGGACGGCGGCTTCCAAGGCGGGACGATGGAAGAATATTATCAAAGCCAGCCGTTTTTGATGGGCCGCATGGCGATGACGATGGACGGCTCTTATTTCTTGCAGAATTTTAAGCAGGCCAAGAGTGCCATCAAAGATTATAAACCGTTTCAGCTCGGCATTGTCGCAGGGCCGGTAGATCCGGCAACGCCGGATCAAACGCGCGATATTTATTTCGGAAGAATATTGAGTATCCGCGCGAACTCCCCAAATGCGGACGCAGCCTGGGAATTCCTCAAATTCGTTAATGGTGACGAGTATGCAAAAATCAAGTCGAGAACGATGAATGACGGAGTGTTGTCACGAATGGGAGCTACCAAAGAATATGACGGAATCAGTCTGGAAGCATTCTACAAGCTGAAGCCGATCTTTGATAGCAATACTGCGAACATGGACAAGATTCCTGTGGAATTTTATCAAAAGTATCAACCGATTGTTTCCAGAGAAATGGATCTGGTTCAGAAGAAGAGTAAATCGATTGACGAAGCGCTGCGCACGATCGAGGAAGAAGGTCAGGCACAGCTGGATATAGCGGTGAAGGAACAGGCAAACAAGAAGAACTCCGATGCTTCGGGTAATGAGAGCGCGGGAGGTGGAGCTGCAGCGGAAACCAGCGTTACCGTTGAATCCGATTCAGCGGAGTAGGTTGTGGCACGAGAACAAATATTAATGATCGGGAGGGGCCTATGTTAAAAAGTAAAAAGCTGCAAAAGCTTACGCTAGTGGCGATGGCCAGTCTGCTGGTGCTGATTACCGGTTGTAATAGCAGTCCGGCGAAAGAAACCGAAACCCAGCGTAGTATGAAAGTGATGTTTTATGACGAGAGTTACTTTTTTCAGCAGTACGGCGATTTGTTTGCCATGAAATATCCGAATGTCGATATTGAAGTCGTCAGTACCCAATCTATCTACTCCGGAAATAATGGAGAAGTGATTGACTACAATAAGGCGCTTAGAGATTTTATCGACAAGGAACAACCGGACGTTGTAATGCTGGGCACGGATAACTACGATAAGATGGCTAACGAAGGAAAACTGGTGGAACTGGACCCGTTAATCGAACGGGACAAATATAATATCGATTCGATTTACCCTGCACTTATTGAGGTTCTTAAAGAAAAAGGAGCCGGTAAGCTTTACGGCCTGAGTCCAACTTTTAGCGGTTCCGCTGTTTTCTATAACGCGGACTTGTTCAAAAAGCACGGTGTCGAGCCGCCTCATGACGGAATGACCTGGCAGGATATTCTTGACCTGGCCCGCCGCTTCCCGAGCGAAGGGGACGAGAAAACCAGAGTCTACGGATATGGAACGAATTATGGAATGTCATTTAGTATGTTGGCCCAGAGCATTGCCTCTGCGGAAGGGCTGTCCGCAGTCAATCCGGATACGCAAAAGGTAACGCTCAATACCGATTCATGGAAAAAGGTCTATAAACTTGCGCTCGATGCCATGGATTCCAAAACGGTCTACAATCCGAAGGACGGCGGCTTCATGGGCGGGACGATGGAGGAGTACTACCAGAGCCAATTGTTCCTGATGGGACGGATTGCAATGACGGTAGGTGATCCGTATATGCTGCAGAATTTAAAAGAAGTTAAAAATTCGCTCAAAGATTATAAACCGTTTGAACTTGGAATGGCTACGGGACCTGTTGATCCGGCGGATCCCGAAACGACTAGGAATGTGTATTTCAATGACGTTTTCGGAATCAGAGCGGGATCGCCGAATGTGGACGCCGCCTGGGATTTCATTAAGTTCATTAACGGGGAAGATTTTGCAAAGATCAAATCCAGAACGATGAACAACGGGTTGCTGTCCCGGATGGGATTTAATACGGAGTATGACGGGCACAACCTGGAAGTCTTTTATAAGCTGAAACCGAAAACGACGCCGGATATGTCTTCCCGGATGGACAAAATCCCTATGGAATTCTATTCGCAGTATCAGACGATCATGGATCGTGAACTCGCACTCGTTCAGGAGAAGAAGAAATCGATTGATGAGGCTCTGCAAACAATCGAGCAGGAAGGCCAGGTCGCGCTCGACAAGGCCATCAAGGATAAAGAGGCCAATAAAGGCAAAGAAGATACGGCAGGCGGTGAAGGATCAGCCGAATCGGGCTCAAGTTCGGACGGTTCCGTTATCGTGATTGAATCTCCAAAGTAATAACGATTTACGGTATGCTCAGAGAACTGATCTCATGGTGGGGATGAACCTGGCGTGAAGGTCAGTTCTTTTTTATTTGGAATAATTTACTTATTGCATTCGGTGACTGGGCGTGGTAAATTATTTCTTGTCGCTTCCGACGGTTGCTTGCTAAATTGCTTCCGTCATAAAAAAAGAAGTTGACACCGAATTGAATGCTCGCTATAATAAGTAACTGTTCGACAAAAACTGACTTCATGCAGAATGAGTCGAATAGAAGCAAGCAAGTTCTTTGAAAACTGAACAAATGGAACACGTCATATTTAAACGATTATTATAATCGTCAGTTTCAAAATGAGCTATCAGCTTATTCAATAAGTTTCAACTTTATTGGAGAGTTTGATCCTGGCTCAGGACGAACGCTGGCGGCGTGCCTAATACATGCAAGTCGAGCGGACTAATGGATTCCTTCGGGAATCCGTTGGTTAGCGGCGGACGGGTGAGTAACACGTAGGCAACCTGCCCATAAGACTGGGATAACTACCGGAAACGGTAGCTAATACCGGATAATTTATTTTGCCGCATGGTGAGATAATGAAAGGCGGAGCAATCTGTCACTTACGGATGGGCCTGCGGCGCATTAGCTAGTTGGTGGGGTAACGGCTCACCAAGGCGACGATGCGTAGCCGACCTGAGAGGGTGAACGGCCACACTGGG